>CAZZLD010000014.1:0-1744 GCA_964655075.1 uncultured Candidatus Bathyarchaeia archaeon | reverse complement strand
GTCGGAACGAGTCTTGCGTTGATGTTCTGCCTGAAGTCAGTCGTGCTGGGAGGAAGCGTCTTAACCTTTGATTGAACTTTGTCGTACATCGGTCCCCATTCAGCAGACCACTTGTCGAGCGCACCCCTGATACGCTCCCCTATGATAGGAGCGCCCTTGGTTGCGGCGGCGTTCTGCCAGTCGGTGTTGGAAACCTTCTTTACGGCTTTCTGCCTGCTCTTGTTAGCAACTGCTTTGCTTACTCCGTCAGAATAGTTCTTCTCTGCTTGGTCTGAGCCGGCTGGTGTTGCCCAGTCTGCTTTTCGTACACCTGACTCGTATCTGCTAGGTATGTATGCGATACTTGCCTCGAAGTTAGCTTTTGCCTCTTCCTTAGTTTTCATTACCATTGGAGTTTTTCTCCGTGGACATAAAACCTGTCCATAAATAAAAAGGTTACCCTCACTCCGTCACGGATTGAGAAACGTTAAATAATATAATCATTTAACCTAATTCAGGTTCCACGGACTCCTCTTCCTCCTCTCCCAACAGCTCCTCCGCAGGTGTACGCTCTGCTATCCAATCAAACGCCACAATCTGTCCGACGGGTAACTTCACTATCTTACGCTCGAAGTAGTATTGACCGTCATTCTGGTCGTAAACTTTCTCATATATGCCAACTTCTAGGAATTTCAGCTCCCACGCTGTTTCAAGAAGCACTCCTACAAATCTATGATAGTTACGCACTTGTAGCCCAACCATTGTTCCTGTTCTTGATGCATAGTACTTCACTGCACTAGGTATCCAGCCCCAGATGTTACGCCACATCATACACTCTTCAAGCAACTCCTCCTTCTTCATTTTATTAAACGGTGTGAATTTGCCGCTCATAAGTTGCCTGTGGGTTGATACATCGCTGTCAGAGGGGTTTGTATCGCTCGTTGAAGGTCACCTCGGGTAGTAGTTGCCGAAAAGGGATAAAAATTTTGTGGTTCATCTGAGCGGCGTACGCACTGGACGTGCTTTTTTGCACAAAAATGCTAACTAGGAAGTCAAAACAGACTTAGCATAAAAACGCTAAGATGGATGGATGAATGGATGGAAGTTAGCAGCATAATGCAAAAAATCAATAATACTGTGAGTATTATGAGTTTATATGTAAAATGGATGGATGGATAGAAAATGTTAAATATAAGGTAAGTGCATAATACTGGTGAGGATAAAACCTCAAGAAGGAGAAAAAACAAATGCCTAAGATAACCGAGCTGAAACCTGCTGAGGCTAAGAAAGAACACGAGAAGAGTGCGCAGAAAGGTCAGTGGAAAGAGCTAATCGAAAGAGTGAAGAACGAACACAACTCTTTCAAGGTAGAGGACATAACGAGGGGACAAATCGCCGCACTATACAGGACTGCAAAAGGCGAAGGACTGCGGGTTAAAACCAGCTACAAGAACGGATATATCGTCCTTTCCCCGCCTGAGTAAGCTCGGCGAGGGACGGCGAAATAACTTCCCTTTTTTATTTTGACGAAAATTTTTCACTAGATAAAATGAGTTTCTAAATGCGCGGAGAAAAAGGCTTAAACACGCGGAGAAAAAGGCTTTTTTATCAGAGCGTGAAAACTTGACTAGAGAAAAGTGAAGGCTTAATTTATGGACATATTTCCTGTCCATAATTTCCCAAAAGAACCCCAAATATTGCCCCGTTACCATAAAGGGGGTTTTTTATTGAACGGATTCTCAGGTTTTGGTCGGCGAGTGTGCCC
>CAZZLD010000013.1:0-1840 GCA_964655075.1 uncultured Candidatus Bathyarchaeia archaeon | reverse complement strand
TAATACCCGTGATAGCTAAGGTTTTCATGTGGTACGGCGTCGTCCAGAACAAGCAATAAACAAAAAGCACCTTCTTCAATTTTCCATCCCTTTATAGTATCTCTTTCTAAGCCAGAACGCAACGTTTACCAAGCTTATCATAACAGGCACCTCAATTAAAGGACCGATGACAGCGGCGAAGGCTTCTTGGGAAGCTAAACCGAAAACTGCAACTGCCACAGCGATTGCTAGCTCGAAGTTGTTGCTGGCTGCAGTGAAAGCTAAAGAAGTTGTTCGTTTATAGCCCAACTTAGAGAAATATCCCAGCGTGAATGCTCCAAAGAACATTATGACGAAATATGCCAGCAGCGGAACGGCTACTCTCAGAACATCCGTCGGGAGGTTTACGATGTATTCGCCTTTGAGTGAAAACATCACGACGATAGTGAACAGCAAGGCAATGAGCGAAGTGTGTCCGAGTTTTGGCATAAGTTTCTTCTCATACCATTCTTTTCCCTTTGCCTTCAAGAAATAAAACCTCGTCGCGACGCCGGCGAAGAAAGGTATGCCCAAATAGACAGACACGGACTGTGCAACCTGCACTAGAGAAATGCTCACCACCTGGCTTGTCCCCGAAATCCAAGACCCCACAATTGTAATATAAAAGAAGGCTAAAATCGAGTACATCAAAATTTGGAAAACCGAGTTTATGGCAACCATGACAGCCGCCCATTCGTTGTCTCCTTCAGCCAAGTTGTTCCATACGATGACCATAGCAATGCACCGCGCTATCCCTACCAAGATTACTCCATTTCTCAGCTCCGGGTATCCGCCAAGGAACACCCAAGCCAAAACAAACATCAGTGCGGGCCCGATTATCCAGTTCAAAGAGAGAGATTGAGAAAGCATCTTCTTTGAGCCTTCAGCGGTGACGATTTTCCTCAGGTCTTCGTAACGTACTCTTGCAAGCGGGGGGTACATCATCCAGATCAGGCCCACCGCGATTGGTATAGAAGTGGTCCCGATGCTGAGCGAGCTTATGACGCTGGAGACTTGTGGGTAGACGTAGCCTATAGCGACTCCGAGAACCATAGCCGAGAAAATCCAGACTGTGAGGTACTTGCTTAGCCAAGAGAGGCGGCTTTTGGGTTTCTGTACGTTCGCGGTCATGTGGAACCCTTTTCAGCTAATCCCAATCGTTGGAAATGTACTTAAGGGAGAAGGAGGGAAAAAGGAGAACCTGATATTCTGCTCTTGCCTTGCTTCCTGTTCTCGGAATTCTAGGGCTTGGCAGATTCCGCAGGCGGTTTTCAGCAGCTTTCGTTTTTCGGGAGGTTCCGTTAGACGTTCTAATTTGTCGGTCATTTCGGTCCTTCTGAACTTTGTGTACCAACTAAGCTTGGGCTTTCTGCAGTTTTTCAATTATCTTTTGTGTTTCCTCTTCTGACGGATGCGTGATGGCATCGGCAGGGCAGATATCTTCGCAACCTCTGCAAAACACTACACAACCGTTAGGGTTTTTTACGACTGACCCCTTTTTTCCTTCTTTTTCTTCAAATGCGAAAACTTCCATGTGGCAGTAGTCTACGCATTTTCCGCAAGTGATGCATTTTTCGTAGTCTATTGTTGGACCCCAAGGTATCTTGTTTCGGGGAACACCATGGTATGTTTCTTCTTCAGTCATGTTTTGTCGCCTCCTTGCATTCACAGGGTTTTTCTGATTGTAACTAAACTCCATGTTAATAACAATATTTAAATATTGTTATCCACTAAAAGGAATTCATGTCAATAAACTTGGAAAATCAAAGCAGATTCAAATCCATAGTCTTCCACGCCCTCGCCGACCCGCTCAGGCTCGAAA
>CAZZLD010000012.1:0-1949 GCA_964655075.1 uncultured Candidatus Bathyarchaeia archaeon | reverse complement strand
ATCAGAAGAGCTTTTGCAACATCGACTCTGAAAATGTTGTTATGACCGTGATGAAGAAAGCCGAGGATGGAAATCAGATCGTACTAAGATTTTTCGAGGCACAGGATAAACCCGCCAAAACAAGCATCCGCTTCTTCAAGACCGTGGAGAAAGCCGCGGAAACAAATCTGCTCGAAGAAGAGCTGAAAACCCTGAAAGAACCGGATGTCACAATAGGACCTCAAGAGATAAAAACGGTAAAAATGTGGATTAAATGACTTGTAGATTACACATGCCTCATATGCGTACAAACAAATAGGACTGTTCGGGTAGGTTTTGAGATGATAAAAATAAGTATAATAGGCGCCGGTAGCATGGCATGGTCGGCAAATCTAATTACGGATATTTGTTTGACAAAAAGTCTTTGGGGCAGTACGGTAGCGTTAATGGATGTTGATAGGAAACGCCTTGATGCGGTATACGGTCTAGCTAAAAGATACGCAGCTGAGGTTAAAGCAGACCTGAAGTTTGAAAAAACTGTGGATAGGAAAAAGGCGTTAGAAGATTGCGATTTTGTAATCAACACCGCTTTAGCTGGTGGCCATAACAATTACGAGATTCAGCGTAGAGTTGCAGAAAAAAACGGATATTACCGAGGTATAGACAGCGTAGACTACAACATGGTCTCGGATTACCCTACGATGGGAGGCTATAACCAACTGAAGTTGTTCATGGACATCGCAAGGGATATAGAGGACGTCTGCCCTGAAGCATGGTTGTTTCAAACGGCAAACCCAGTTTTTGAAGGCTCCACCCTCCTAACAAGAGAGACAAAAATAAAGGTGATAGGTCTTTGTCACGGGCATTTTGGATACATCGACATGGCAAAGACGATCGGGCTTCCCCCCAAAAACGAAGTTCAATCCATAGGTTTTAACCACTGTATCTGGATGACCTCCTTCACATACAAGGGCGAAAATGCCTACCCTCTGCTAGATGAGTGGATCAAAACTAAAGGAGAGGCTTTCTGGAATAGTTGGGATCCCAATTATACTGATGTACAGATGTCCCCAGCTGCTGTTGATATGTACAAGAGGTTCGGCTTATTTCCTATCGGGGACACGCCAAGAAGTGGCGGTTGGCAGTATCACACAGATCTTGAAACGAAGAAAAGATGGTATGGTCCATTGGGTGGGTTTGATTCAGAGATTGGTTGGGCTCGTTACGTGGCGGATCTGGGGAATCAAATGGAAAAAATGCTCAGAGCTTATAATGATCCATCGATTCCAGTAAAGGGAGTTTTTCCCCGATTAATAAGTGGAGAACAGCACGTGCCTATTATTGACGCTATCGTTAACGATAAAGAAAGTACGTTTCAAGTTAACGTTCCTAATGAAGGCGTGATAAGTGGTGTACCTGATGATGTGGTTGTAGAAGTTCCTGCCATCCTCAACGGAAAGGGTGTCCAAAGGATAAATGTCAAAGCACTTCCAAAAGTTTTGATGTTGCATGTGATAATTCCTCGAATGTTAAGGATGGAGTGGGCGCTGGAAGGTTTCTTGGAAGGAGGTAAAGACTTCTTCCTTGAATGGCTCTTAAAAGATCCAAGAACGAAATCCTTCGAGCAAGCCGAAGCTGTAATTGAGGATATCTCGGCTCTGCCCTTCAACAAAGAGATGGCGAAACATTACAAATGAGCATATGCATAGTTAGGGAAAAAGATTCCATAAACATTTTAAAGAGACTTGAGGTTTTATGATGAGGAGGCTTGTTGATGAAACATAAGGCCGCCACTCTCGCCCTGTTGCTTATTATCATGGCTGGCATGTCAATATCGGCATTTAATATTCAACCAACTAAGGCAAACACTCCAGAGGGAGAGCCCCAATTGATAGTCGCTTCTAAGATGCCTGAATTGGAGAGTTTCTTTCGTTATCAGGAGCCTTGGCTTGGAGCGGACGGCGCCTGGT
>CAZZLD010000011.1:0-46502 GCA_964655075.1 uncultured Candidatus Bathyarchaeia archaeon | reverse complement strand
TGGTTGGCGTTGATGCAGTGACTTTCGGGAAGCTTGGCTATAATTATTTTCCAAACTGGACATTTGGCGTTTTGCTGCTAGTACTAGTTCCCGTTGCGGTTGTTATGAGCGTATTATACAGCGTTATTGTTTCATCAAGAGTTAACGACGTACGCAGCGCTAACAGTTATGGGATACTAATTTTCCTTCCATTCATGGCAATTTATCTTGCTAGCGAAATACGCATAATAAGTCTAGACATAAACGGGATTCTCACCATCGCAGGTATTCTTTCTGCAATTGATATCGCTCTTTATTTCATAAGCACAGCAGCTTTTCAACGAGAGGAAATACTAACAAAATGGAAGTAGCAAAATTGGAAGCAACAATGGAGGAGGTGTAAAAGTGGACTGGAACATAAAGTTGCGGCTCCTCGTGGGGGGACCAATATTAATTGTTTTGGGCTTGGTCCTCTATCTTGTAAGAGGCTTAGAAGCTGCGCTAGTATTGCCCGTTGTTGGAATAGTTTTGCTCATTGCAGGAGTTATTTATAAGCCGCACCAGAAAAAGACAGAAAACGTTGCCAGCGAAGCACAGTAGGCAGAATTCCTCGATCTGGCAAGAGAGCTTTTTAGAATAGCAGTAAGTTAAGAAAAAGAGATTTCAGTTGGTTTACTCAAAGAAGTTATAAGCTAGCCATTTTTCTCTCTATTTTTTGCTAATCGGAAAAATCGTTCTGTGTGGGTAGGATGGGAAAAGACCTGATTTAGCAGTTATGGGCGTATACTCGATTCCGAATACTCTATCTATATGGGTTTGATATCTACCCTACTTCTCTTGACCTGATTGTGAAAATGCTATGTGCTCTGAATAAGTGCTTTCTGAAGCGCTCGTGCCTTCTGAGAAATCAGGTTGGTTGGATTAAAATTTAATCCCCAAACATATCCAACATAGAATTTCTATCCCAAACCCAAAGGAAGAAGACTAAACCTATCGGAAACCAGAAAAGCAGGCTAATGAAAAAACGGAGAGTTGCGAGTGATATTTCCACGCTTCTGAAATCTATTTACTTTCGCGCCCCATCAAAACGTAAACAGCACGAACACCAGTGGGAGCTCCCAAAGCGCCTATCGATTTAGCTTGCCATCCTTCCTTTGCCATACGATTGATCTGCGCTACAAGCTTCCTAGCCTCACCAGTATCGTAGAGGATTTCATACTCCTTCATTTCAATCACCTCCGGCTGAGCCTTGCCATGATTTCGCATAAGTTTTTGCTGTGTGTCTAGAATCTCCATCCTATTCTGGGAGTTTGTCGGCAATCTGTTTGATATTTCTGCGATATTGTTTGAAGGCGTTACGTCCTTTTTTCGTGAGTGCAAGTGCCGTATGTGGTTTTCTGTCGATGAACTCTTTGGTTATTTCGACGTATCCAGCGTCTTCTAGCTTGCTTAGGTGAGCGGATAGGTTTCCAGGGGTCATCTGCGTTTGACGTTGAAGGAATAGGAAGTCTGCACTCTGAACGACGTAGAGTTGTGCCATAATCATTAATCTAGCAGGTTCATGTATCAATCGGTCAATGTTTTGTATGCTGGAATCCTCAGTCGGCAATGGCTTTGTCACCCTGCAGCGGATACTTTCTTACGAAGCCTATCAGCAGAGCAACACCCGTTGCAACTACTGCAGTTCCCAACGCCATGAGTATGTATGCAAAGAAAATACCAACGAAATGTCCGATTACAAGAGCAATCAATGCTAGTAAGCCGTATGCGTAGAGTCTTTTAAGTCCCATTGAATACCCGAAGAGGACGCAAACAGCCAAACTTCCAATTCCCACTAGAATCAACCCATTTTGAAAGACCAAATCCAGCACTGGTGAGAGTCCATCTTGAAAGAGAGCGAAAGCAAAGAAGACACCTAAACCCACCACCATTAAGCCTAAAAAGATGGCGAAGAGCTTGTTTGATCCTCTTGCTCCGAACTTCACAAACCCAATTCTAGGCATTGTAATCTTTCTTTTTGCTGCAATCCATATCGGAAGTATAGTCGCTATTAGAATGGCTGGCATTATAGACCCGAAGCCAAAGAAACCCACAATTATATCCGCCCAGATTCCCAAGCCAAATCCTAGAATGTATACACCTACGAATATGTCTAGCAGACCGTCTTGGTGATAGGACATATACGCCTTCTTTTCAATTTCTCTCAGATTCGGTTCTTGAGTCACAGTTCTCACCTGAAACAGGTAAACTACTTTGCGATATATAAAGCTTTGCATTACAAAGTGCTCTACACTGGTTGGCTTGATGGAAATCATACTCAATATTTACTTAACAACTATTAATGTCAAAAGGTTGTTTTCTCGTGCGAAAAATAGATGCGTTTTAGGTTCATAACGTGTTTAGCCTTTCAATCTGCAGGGTATCTTTTCCATCCTGAGAACTTCATTATCGGCCTCAAAACTTTCCTGCCGTGTTTCCATCGGTAATACAGCGCGTAGAAAACCATCGTAGCAAGTCTTAGTTTCCAATGGAAGCTTTTTGGGGTGAAAATCTTTATGTTGTGTTCCCAGCATGTGGCTATAAGTTCCCATTGCAGAGGCGTTAAGTGTTTTAAATCCATGTGTCGTGCTCCTCTGAGCATGCAGTCTTCTTCCGAAGTGAACAATAAAGGTACGTAGAATACTTTGTTGTTTTTCAACTTGTCCAGTAACTCAAGCGTGGCGATCGTGTCCTTCTCGGTTTCACCAGGCAAACCAGTGATCAATGTTGCCAAGGGCCAGATATCGTTCTCATTCATGATCTCGATTCCCTTCGTCACGACATCTTGCCATTCTTCGGGTTTGTAAGGCAACATCTTGCCCTTCATGTGCTCATTCATAAGCCGAACGCTTCCTGTTTCTATGCCGATTTCGACTGAGCTGTATCTGGTGCCCTTTCTAACCCACCGCGATTTTTCAAGAAGAATCGGACCGATCTCTTCAATCATCTCAGGATCGCAGACAACAGGCGCTAAAGCCGCATGAGCGGGTTGAATGTATTTGACACCAGGCACAGCAGCGATTCTTTTAATTAATGTAACGATTGCTTCACGGTTTGGCATAAACTTTCCTTTAGACCGGTACAAGAAGATGTCATCACTGGCTAAGATGATCATTTTTGTGCCGTTTTTCGCGTTCAATTCCACCTCTTTCAATATGTGTTCTAAGGGGAAGGAGTAACGTCTCCTCAACGTTGGCGAGCAGAATTTGCAGCCGCGACCGCAACCGCGTGTAATCTCTACTGTGCCAAAAATCGACGGGCGCACGATGCATGGAATCTCCTCTAGATTTGGCGCCTTGGTTTCAACTACCGGTGGAAGCTTCTCGCCGTTAACAGCCATGCGAAAGATCTTCAAAGCTGTCTTTTCAGCTTCACCCATAACGATGCAGTCTATTCCATATCTCCTCTGTAGCTTTGCCCTGTGAATTTGCCATGCGCCTGAGCCTCCGAGAACTATTTTGGCACCCCATTTTCGCAGAACTGGCTTGTTTATCATGTCTCTGAATTCTGCGGTTGCCATGGGTTCTCCGCCAAAGCCCACAAGCGACGTGTAAGTTCGGCTGACGAAACCTGTTCCAGCTGGCTCCATGGAAGTTATTCCAATAACCTTCGTTTTTGGTCCTACAACCTTCTCTAGATTATTCGGATGCACGACTGTAACATTTTCTGCGCCGAACTCCCTGATTAGCAAGGCTTCAATTTTTCGCATTCCGTAGGGCGCATATTTGGCAGTGGCATCTCCGTTGTTGGGCACCGGTGGATACCAATGTTTTCTGAGTAATCTCCTCGGGATAATGCCCGTTGGGAATCCTCCTGTGAAGGCCAAAAAAGGGTTAAGCTTGAAGTCGCTCATGTCGGTAGCTGATCCAGTGAGAACAATGGGGATTCCTTCGATCTGCGGAGGAGTAGCGCTTTTCAGAAACATATAGCTCGCAATTAGGCGTGTTAGCTTAAGAATTTTCTTATTTTGAGGTTAGGGCTTCGAACTTTTTGTTCTTTCTCGTCTGGAGCACCATTTAAATCGCTAATTTTTTGGCGAGTTGAAGTATCTCTTCGTCTAGAGGTTTGGTCGTCTTGCATGATTCTTCAAGGGACATTATGACTATTTCTCCGTTTTGCAGTCCAACTATCTTATTTCTCTCTTCCCTCGAAAGCAGTTCAACGGCTTTAGATCCAAATACGCTGGCTAGAAATCGGCTGCGGGCTGTGGGGTTTCCGCCTCTTTGCACATAGCCTATCACGCTTAGTCGAGCCTCGTATCCGGTGTGTTCGCTGATTTCTTTTGTGAGTTTATGAGTGTCTCCTATTCCTTCTGCAGCTACGATGAGGCTGGATTTTTTTCCTTTCTTGTGGTTCTCCTCGAGTGTATCGTAGATTTCGTTCACGTTGAATTTGACTTCTGGAACAAGTATTATTTCGGCTCCGACGGCTAAACCCACTGCAAGGGCGATGAAACCGCGGGTTCTACCCATAACTTCTATGACAAAAATTCTTTCATGAGAAACAGCGGTGTCACGAATCTTGTCTATCTCTTGCATAGCAGTGTTCACCGCGGTGTCGAAACCTACCGTCTCTTCGGTTCCAAAAACATCGTTGTCAATCGTTGAGGGAACACCGATGATGGCAGTATCGCATATTTTGCTGAGCTCGTAGGCCCCTTGAAAAGAGCCGTTGCCGCCGATTACGACAAGGTTATCAATCTCGTCTTTCTCCAAGTTTTCCGCGGCTTTCTGCATCCCTGATTTCTTTTCGAACTCTGGGCATCTCGCTGTGTAAAGTATTGTTCCTCCGCGATGTACGATTCCGCCTACTGATCGGGGTCCCATAGGTCTGAAAGTGTTCGTTATCAGGCCTTCGTAGCCTCTTTCAAAACCTACAATTTTGAAGCCTTTCGAGTGGGCAAGGCGAACAACTGTTCTAATCGCGGCGTTCATGCCAGGCGCGTCGCCGCCGCTGGTGATTATGCCTATCTTCTTCATCTTCTCGGTCTCCATCATGTTTTGAATCTTTAACAAGTGGCGTTTAATATAGTTCTTCTCATTTTTTCAGTTTTACGTGCCAACTCGGACGTCTTCTGTTATGCTCTTTAAAGTCGTGATGGCCGAAAGCACTGCCAACGCGCTGGTTTTCGGATTAAGCGGGGAAACCACGTTTTCTGTTCGCACAGTTAGTTTACCGAATTCGCCCTTCACGTGAATTTCATGGATGTTTTCCGTAATCGACGGGTCAACTATTATCTGAACTCGGGTCTTCTCAGATCCAATTCCAGCTAAGCTTAAAGCCGCCGCAACATTCACATTTTTTGGAAACAGCTTGCAGGCTTCTTTCGCAGGTCCCTCATATACGACCTTAGGCTTCTCCAGAGCGGCAAGATCAATTTTATTTTCTTCGAGGTAGGAGGCGCCTTTTAGTCCTTCAGGCGGTTTTCTCGTTTTCAAAACAACCTCATCTATTCTGCCTATCGCAGCCGCCTTTAATCCGTCAAGACCCGCTATTGCTCCTGAAGGGAGGTATACCTTTCTCCGCGTGCTCCTTGTTAACCGCCTGATTTCCTCAGTTAGCTCATCGTCAACTAAGGCGCCCACGCTCATAATCATCAAGTCTTTTCCAGCTTTAAGGGTCCTCAATGCGTACTGTCTAACCGCTTCCTGCGAGGCTGCCTCAACAATCAAATCCAATTCATCGCAGTCAAGCAGCTCCTGAAAAGCTCTTGCGCACCTTGGTTTGTCAGCTAACGTGCTTGCGAGTTTTTCGCACTTGGCAAAGGTTCGATCATAAAGGTAAACCAACTGAGCGTCTCCGGCTTTTCCCTCATCAATGGCATGAGCTAAAACTGTTCCTATGGAACCACATCCAACTATGCCTACGCCGAGCCGCTTTTCTCTGCTCTTCATATCTCGATTCTTCTGTTCTTCAGCTTGAACAGAAACTTAATGTAGGTCAGATAAAAACTCTGTGTTCTGAGGTGATCTGGTGGCGAAGGACCCGGTTTGCGGCATGTACGTTGACGAAGAGAAAGCCGTGTTTAAGGCGGAAGTTAGGGGCAAAACGTATTATTTCTGCAGTGAAAGTTGCCTCCGAACTTTTTTGAAGCCTGAGGTGGAGCTTCGAAACCTGAAGTACCTGGTTGCTTTCAGCTTAACCTTAGGAATTTTAACCCTCACCTTCAGCTTCTTCAAGGTTCTGCCCACTTCGCTCAACCATCTTTTGCTTTTCTCGCTGGCTACTCCCGTCCAGTTCATCGCAGGATGGAGATACTACAAGGGAACCGTTGACGCCGTAAGGAGCCGAGCCGCTAACATGGACACCCTAATCGCCACAGGAACCACCGCCGCGTGGCTCTACAGCACCATAGTCACCTTCGCGCCAAATGTCTTTCCAAGCGGTGAAGTCTATTTCGACACAGCCGCCTTCATCATAGCCCTCATACTGTTGGGCAAGCTTCTAGAGGACATTGCGAAAGGAAAGGCATCAGAAGCCGTGAGAAAACTGATGGACCTCCAGCCGCCCTTAGCAAGAGTCGTCAGAAACGGAAAGGAAGAGGAAGTACCGGTTGAACAAGTGCAGGTCGGAGACATTTTGGTTGTTCGACCAGGAGAGAAGGTTCCCGTGGACGGCATAGTCGTAGCCGGGCACTCCGCGGTAGACGAGAAGATGATCACGGGCGAGAGCATTCCGGTTGAGAAAGGGGTTGGAGACGAAGTGATCGGCGCCACGATAAACAAGGCTGGAATGCTGAAGTTTAGGGCAACCAAGGTTGGAGCGGACACAACCTTATCCCAAATCATAACGCTCGTGGAAGAGGCTCAAGTAGCCCGCGCACCCATCCAAAGATTGGCTGACGTAGTAGCCTCATACTTTGTGCCAGCGGTCTTCACCATAGCAACTGTCTCCTTTCTCATATGGTACTTCATCGTAGGAGCAAGCTTCCCCTTCGCCCTTACCATCCTCATTTCGATTCTCGTCGTTGCGTGCCCATGCGCTTTAGGCATAGCAACGCCAACTGCCATCATGGTCGGAACTGGAAAGGGAGCAGAGAACGGCGTTCTAATCAAAGGCGGAGAATACCTCGAGAAGGCTCACAAAGTTCAAACCATCGTTTTCGACAAGACGGGAACATTAACCAAGGGAGAGCCTTCTGTAACCGACATCGTCACTGCGGGAAACCTCGGCGAGGACAGGTTGTTGTTTTTGGCGTCTTCCGCTGAGCGGCATTCTGAACATCCCATCGGCATGGCATTAGTGGACAAGGCAGAGGAGAAAAAAGTCAAACTTGCTGAGCCGGTTGACTTTGAGGCTGTTGCAGGTCACGGCGTTAAAGCGAAGGTTGACGGTAAACAGGTGACGCTGGGCACGTTGAAACTTATGGAAGACGAGAAAATAATGATGAGCAAGGGAGTGAAGAAAAAGGCTGAAGTGCTCTTCGATCAGGGAAAGACGCTTTCTTTTGTGGCGGTTGACAAAAAAGTTGTGGGCATCATAGCTGTTGCGGATACTTTGAAGTCTAACGCGGTTGAAGCGGTTAAGCGACTGCAGAAACTAGGCCTAGAGGTCGTTATGCTCACTGGAGATAACAATCGCACAGCGGCTGCCATAGCCAAGATAACCGGCGTTAACCGTTACCTCGCTGAGGTGTTGCCTCAAGATAAAGCGAACGAGATTAAGAAGCTGCAGCAAGAGGGAAAAACTGTCGCAATGGTCGGAGATGGAATAAATGACGCCCCGGCGCTGGCGCAGGCAGACGTGGGCATAGCCATAGGCAGCGGAACTGACGTGGCCTTAGAGACAGGCGGAATCGTGTTGATCAAGGACAATCTGATGGACGTGGTGACGTCGATTCAGCTGAGCAAGCGGACGGTGAGCAAGATTAAGCAGAACCTGTTCTGGGCTTTCTTCTACAACACGGCTTTCATACCCATCGCCGCGGGCATCCTAGCTCCCTTCGGCATCTTCATGCACCCGATTTTTGCGGCTGCGGCTATGGCCTCAAGTTCCGTCACGGTGGTTTCGAACTCTCTGCTGTTGAAGCGGTTCACCCCGAGCTAAAAGAGGAAAGAGCGTTGAAGGAAGAATTTCGGCGTAAGGTTTTTCCGGTTACGGGGATGGACTGTCCAACCTGCGTTTTAACCATCGAGAAAGAACTGAATAAGCTTGAGGGCGTCAAAGAAGCCCGCGTGAACTTCCTCATGGAAAAAGTGATCGTGACCTACGATCCGGAGAAGATCGGCGTTCCGAAACTGGAGAAAAGACTTGAGGACTTAGGATACCGGCTAGCCTACAAAAAATATGAAAGCATCTTAGATAAGGTTTCAAAGTTTTTCAGGAAAAAGCGCTGAATAAACCGTTACAGAAAGCTTTAGGCTTCCGCTAGTGTTTCGGTGCTTCTTACGCCTTCGATGGAGTTGATTTCGCCGGTTTTTCTCCTCAACGATTTGTAGTCTTCAGCCTCGAGGAATATGACTATGTCGAATCTGCCGTAGGCGAAGTAGGCTTTCTTGACGCCCTTCATCTGCAGAATCGCCCCAAGAATGTCATCCGCCTTGGTTGGCGACACCTTCAGTAATATGCAGGCGCTAAGCACGTTTCAGGCCTCCTCATGCTGGACTTCCACTAGGGTTTCCGTGAAAACTACGCCAGCTATTTTTCCCATTCTCAACACTGCATTTCCCATGCTGACTATGTCTGGGGCTTCAACGTCAACCACGACGTCGAATCTGCCTAAAACCGGAAACACCTGCTTGACAACTTTAAACTGCTTAATCCTATCTACGACTTCGTCGAATTCTCCGCGTCTAGACCTTATCAACACACATGCTGAAATCAAACCATGTTCCCTCGAATTTACTATTAGTCAAGCATCAAATATATAATTGCTTTTCTTTATGGCGTTATTGAGCTCAGAGTAATTCAGTGAGGTTTTACACTAGATGTTATTGCCTAAGGCGCATTTGTAGCCTATTTGTTTCTTCTAGTGCCGTTTAGATTAAGGCGTAGGGGTGGGAGTAGCCCCCGGCGTGAAAAGTTCCTTTTACAGCAATTTTGTGTCCGCATTCTGGGCACTTCATGTCCTTTGTTAAGTTCCACTTAAGAATCTCAAAGCTGAGACGCTTAATCACCAACGCGCCGCAACTAGGGCAATATGTGTTCTCAAAACGATGCCCCGGAACATTCCCAAGATAAACATAGTTAAGTCCGCTTTCTTTAGCTGTCTGATAAGCCTTTTCTAAATGTTGCAGAGGAGTAGAGGGAATGTCCGTGAGGCGATAATCAGGATGAAACCTAAGAAGATGAAAAGGCGTATCCTCTCCAAGATGTTCCTTGACCCAAACCGCCAGTTCGCGAATCCGCTCCAAAGAATCCCCCAACTTAGGAATAACCAAATTAGTAATCTCCACGTGAATACGTTGCTTCTTCATCTCCTCCAAAGCCTCAAAAATAGGCTCCACAGAAGGCACCGCCGAAAACGTCCGGTAAAACTCAGGATCACCCCCACCCTTAAAATCCACAGTAGCAGCGTCTAAAAAAGGCGCTATGGTCTGCACCGCCTCGCGCGTCATGTACCCGTTAGTAACAAACGTGCTGAAAAGCCCCTCTTTGTGGGCAAGCTTCGCCGAATCGTAGGCATACTCAAAAAATATAGTAGGCTCCGTGTAAGTGTAGCTGATGCCCTGACAACCATTCTGCACAGCACTCTCCACCACTTGTTCAGGAGGAAAATCATAGCCTTTAATCTCCTTTTCTTGGCTGATCACCCAGTTGTCACAAAACTTGCAGCGAAAATTGCAACCTACCGTGGCAATGGACATAACCAAAGCGCCGGGATGAAAATGCGAAAGAGGCTTCTTCGTAATAGGATCCACGTTAGCGGCGCAGGCCTTCCCGTAAACAATCGAGTAGAGCTTACCGCCCTCGTTCTTCCTGACCAAACAGAAACCGACCCCGCCATCAGAAATCTTACAGTGCCGAGCGCACAGAAAACAATGCACTTTTCCCTCCGAAAGCGGCTTATAAAGCATAGCCTCCTTCAAGAAGCAGCTCCTCCCCGTGAATGTTTGTCACAGGGATTATAAAAGCCCTTGCTAAGGGAGGAAGGTTTAAATATTACCAAAAAGTAATATTATTACCAAAAGGTAACAACGAGGCGCCAAAAATGACTCTGAAACTAATCCTCACAAAAAACAACAAAGTTATATGCGAAGTACCCCTAACAGCCGACAACTGGCCAAAGGAAAGACTAGAAAACGAACTAAACGCGCTAGAAACAGAATTCGACCAGTTCTCAGCCTTCTTCGACGCCCTCTCAAACAGAACTAGGCTCCACATAATGAAACGACTATTCGAAAACGAAGACCTAACCCTCGGATTCGCCGATTTCATGAAGGACTTGGATTTAAACCCAAAAACCGTCTGGGAAAGCACACGGAAACTCCGCAAGAGCGGTCTCTTAGAGAAATCAGAAAACGGCAAATACCGATGTTCCCAAACAGGACAAGCCGAATTTCTGCTAGTCAGCCTAGCCCTGCGGCGCCTGCTCCAAGCCTTACAAGAATTAGAAGAACTTTAGGAGGTGAAAACACATGGCATATTTTGACGAAATATTCCGGGACATGGAGCTCATACGCAAGAGGCTAATGGAAAGCATGCTCAGAGAATTCGACGACATCGAGAAAGAGGTAAGAAGCGGAAAGCTTGAAGGCAAGTGGGACGTCGAACCAATCGAAAGACCCGGCGTCAGAGGGTACGTCGCCCACGGACGCTTCTGGTCCCCAGAACCCATGAGCGTACCCCAGCAAGCCACAGAGGAAGTCCGCGAACCTCTAACCGACGTATTCGAAGACAAAGAAACCGTAAAGCTCTACGTGGAACTACCGGGCGTAGAAAAAGACGACATACAGCTCAACGTAACAGAAGGCAGAGCAGAAATCAAAGCGAAAAAGTTCTACAAGACCGTGAAACTGCCCACCTCAGACGTAGGCTCAGAAAAAGCCTCCGCAGAATACAAAAACGGCGTGCTGCAAGTGAGCATCCCAAAAATAAACAAACCGGATGCAGAAGAAAAGAAACATAAGATAAAAATCGACTGAAGGAGCCGCGCTCATGCCGACAGAAATCTATAGCATCGACTACAACCGCTACATCCACATTCTCGGAACCGCCCACTTCACAAAACGCAGCCTAAAAGAAGCCCACGAAGCTGTGGAAACAACTGGAACAAAGGATTTAGCCATCGAACTTGATCCACGCCGGTTTAACTTCCTCAACGGCGCTTGTCACATATGTCCAAAACGTGGAATGTGCACAATCAAATGTGAGTTCATCGAGGCTAGTGAAACCTTGGGAAACGTTGACGCAAACATCTGGCTCATAGACATGTCTGAAAATCAAATCCGCCAGAGAATAAGGCAGCTTGTAGCCCTTCAAGAAGTTCCCTACGGCGGTTTCTCTGTTGCTCCTACTCTGGGAGACGAGCAGACGCCGTGGCTTTGGGAAAGGGGCTTCAAAGACGAGGTGATTCGCAGGTCCCAGAGAAACCTTGAAGTGCTCCGCAGGCGCATGCCTCCAATATGGAGGGTCTTAATCAAGGAGCGTAACGCCCTCATGGCGGCTAGACTAGCTTGGATAACCTCTAAGCGAATAGACGAGGGACAAGAGGAACCGAATGTTCTCGCGCTTGTTGGAGCTGCGCATGTTAAGGAAATAAGAGAACTGCTTAAGCATCCTTTAGCTATCAGTGAAAATCTGCAGATGCTTAGCCTATCCTTTTCGCCGCCGGCTTTGGTTAGGCGTGTAAGCATCATCGGCGACTAACGAGGATCATCCGCAAATCTGTTTTAGTTTTTTATATCCTTCCTGTGGGTCCTCTATTTCTAGGACAATCTTCTCGAAGGGACAGATGTCCGTGTTCTCTTTGTTTCTGATGTTGTCAACCGTTCTCTCGTAAGCATACTTTATTCCATTTTTCTTGAGAACCTTTATGGCGTTTCGGCTCAGAAGCTGAGTGTAAACTTCGCTGGCTTTGAAGTAGCTGATTAGAAGCGCGGATGCTTTGCCCACTATTTTGTCTGCAACCACGGAGTTTTTCAGATTCCGCAGCCCTAGAAGGTCTATTGCCTCTAACAGCGGGGTCATTCCGTCTTTTTTACTGGAATAAAGGGTTTTACCGCCCTTAATGATCATGAGGTTTAAGCCTTCAGCGTCCAGTCTCTTTAAAGCCTCCATTCTTCACGATCACTCCTGTTTTAAGGCTTTCATTTTGGTTAACCCGCTTGTTCAGTCTTTGTTCAGGCATCAACAATATTTACAAAAGATGCAAGTCTAAAAAGCGTTTCCGTTTGGTTCACGTCGGTCCACTCCCTATTTTAGTAACGTCTGGAGGGCGAAAATGTGGAATAGATAAGGCTTTTATATGGAGTCTAAGGTTATGCTAGATGTTGTCCGGCGGTGCAGCTATGGAGCCTAGTAAGAAGCCTTTGAATGTATTGATTAAGCGGCTTAACACCCACGTTTCGGTGATGTTGAAGAACGGAGTTGAGTACCGAGGAAAGATGATTCAGTGTGACGGTTACATGAACCTCATGCTCGACGGCGCGTCGGAGCACGTTAATGATCAGCTGATAGCCAACTACGGAAACATCCTCGTACGCGGAAACAACATCCTCTACATTGCCATTGACATAGCCCGCGAGAAATAGGATAAAAAAATCTTAAGCTTAGTTTTCAGTCGTGCCCTTCACGTAAGCCATAGAATCTTTGATTTTTCTTTTTACGTTGAACTTGCGTCTGAAGAACCGCGTGATGTTGTGTACGTCCCGTTTAAGCAGGTGCTCCGCATCAGGATGATCTCTCTTCACGTATTGGGGCCAGTCGATGATGAGGATGTGCCAGTTGGGTTTTAGGATGATGTTGAATTCGCTGAGGTCAGCATGAATAATCCCTGCTTCGAGGTAGCATTTCTGCACGTTTAGGAGAATCTCATCTAACACCTTTTCAGCTTCTGGGATTTCGATATAATGGACAAGTTCGGCGCCTTCGATCATTCCCATAGCGACAGTGTGGCGATTCTGCGCTATTGGCTCAGGGACAGCAACTCCATGTGGGTGAACCAGTTTCAGTGCTTCATATTCTTTTTCGGCAGCAAGCCGCGATTGGTATAGCCATGAGATGTGGCGGCGTTCAGAGACGTACTGGCGGCTTCTTCTCGTTTGGCGGAAGCTTGTGCGCCCCAGCCGGTGGAACTTCACGGCGATTCTTTTTCCTTTGGGCGTGAGCGCGTCGTAGACGTCTGCTTCTTTGCCTACGCCTAGGGGTTTTCCGAAGGCTTCTAGGATGCTGGCTTTCACGAGGGCGTTGATGGCTAGACAGTCGTATCCCGCTGTGTTGAGCACGTACCCGGTGTAGCGTCCTTTCCAGCGGCGGATTAATTTGAAGTGGCTCAGGCGGGGCAGGCGGTACTCCAGCTCTCGCTCAGTGAGTCCTGCGATGTTTGGGATGGTTTTCTCTGGCACGTATCGGTGGCGGCTCATGCCGAGTTCAACGGCTAAAAGCACCCTGAGGTCTTCTGGTTCAAGCTCGCGGAACACTTGGACGGCGACATCAGCAGCTGACATACCAAGATAAAGACGATTAGAGCTTCATTTAAACATTGACAAGCACTGATGCCGAAAAAGACCCTATAGTTTTATTTGTGGTCAAATAGGCTTCAAATATGATTTAGAAGAAAAAGGCAAATAGACATACCGTTTTTTCAACATTCTAAAGAAAAATTTTATTAGAACGGAAAGATTCTACAGCTTGGGCATCTCGTTCGACAAACTTCCGAAAGGATTTATATATTCAATAGAAAATAGTCTTTCAGAAGTGACGAAAATGTCATATACATACACAGTAAAGATGGGGTCACTTAAAGAATACCTAAACAGAGTGAAATCTAAAGAATTGGGAATGCCTGATAAAGTTAACAGAGAATACCTAAAATCCATTGGTTATACCAGCAGTAACGACTGGTATATGATTCGTGTTCTGAAATCAATAGATTTCTTAAACAAAAGTGGTGTGCCAACTCAAAGTTTTAAAGATTTCAGAACGGAAAAATCCAGTCAAGTAATGGCTTCTGCTTTACGAAAAACATACGCAGAGCTGTTTAAAATATATCCCCAGCCACACCAAAAAAGCAAAGGGAACCTTGAAAATTTCTTTGCAGAAAAGAAACCCAAATTGAAGAAATCCACTCTTGGACTTTTTGTTGATACATTTAAGACATTATGCGAATTTGCCGATTTCGGAGCTGTTCCAGTTACGCCGAAAGCTGAAGTCGTAGAAGCTGAGAAGAGGGTTGCAGAAGTAGCAGAAGTGACAACCATAACGCCGACTGGCGTAACAATTAATCTCAATATCCAGCTTACACTTCCAGCTACAGAAGATGCGACTATCTATGACAAAATCTTCAAATCCCTCAAAGAAAATCTTCTCAGCCGAGACTGAAGAGATAATCAAGGATATATTTGTTCGAGCTGAGAAGTTCAAGGCTGAAGCAGATAATGTTCTCTCTAAATATCAATCTCCCGCTGTTGTGGAACAAGCGAATCAGCTAATCGAGAAAATCTTTCTTAGGTTTCATTTGATTGTTGGAGAAATCAACAGAAGACATGACAATCGTGATACTCTGCAGATTACTGACGAATATGATGTTCAAGACCTACTACGCAGTGTATTAAGACTACATTTTGATGATATTAGAAAGGAAGAATGGACTCCAAGCTATGCGGGCAAATCCACTCGTATTGACTTTTTGCTAAAACAAGAACAAATTGCTATCGAAACTAAAATGACTCGAAAGGGACTTGATAAAAAGAAACTTGGGGACGAATTAATCGTTGACATAGCCCACTATCAAAAACATCCAGAATGTAAAACTCTATATTGCTTGATTTATGACCCAGAAGAAAGAGTTTCAAATCCCGTAGGTTTTGAAAAAGATTTAAGTGGAAAACATGATGACTTACTGACAAAAGTTTTTATCGTGCCTAAGAGAGCTTGAGTTATTTGTCTTCGGTTTTATATGTTTGGACACGCAGATTTGCACATAGGCTTCTTCCAACAAACTGATGAGAAATAAGGCAAAATTCTAAAAAGGATGATAGTTCGATTAATGTTCGTTTTAGCAGTATGGAGTGGTTGGCGTGAGGACTGTTCGAGTTCGGATTAAGGCTCCTTTCGGCGATGTTACTATCGAGGCTGACAGCCCCCGTGAAGTTCTAGAGACGTTAAAGGACATGCCCCCGCAGTTCATGGATGAAATAACTAACCTGATTTCCGCAAAGTTGGCTCCCCCCGTAAAGGCGCAGCTCGAAGGCATAGTGGAACTCACCACTGAAGGACCGATAATAACGAGCAGAAAGCGGCTCACCCACTACGAGGCCATATCAATGGTTCTCTACGCATCTGAAGAAAAAAAGTTGACCGCCGCCCAGATCACGCGGTTGCTCGAGTCCAGCGGCATAAAATCCATGGTTCCGGGACGCCTCAACGAGATGACGAAAAGAGGCTTGGTTTTCAAGCCGGACCCCGCGAGACCCGAGTGGCAACTAACCAGCAAAGGCGAAAAATGGATCGAAGACGAAGTGCTGGCTAAACTGCGAGGCGAAAGCTAAAAAGGCTCTGCATCATGTCTCTTCCATTTTTCATGGCATGATTTGTTCAGCTATAAAATCCTTTCAATGTCCTGAGAGCGTTTAATGTGATCCATTTGCTTGGTTTACCTTTCTGTTCGATGTTTGCTTGGAAGCGTCCGTTGAAAGTGCTCTCCAACATCCATCTGCCCTGATCGTCTTGCTTAAAGACTACTAAATCTACGGCTTCTTGCATGTATTTGTCTCTGTAGCCAAGCTTAGTCAATATTCCTAAAATCTCCAAAGCATCTGTCTGGTACATGAGGGGAAAGCCGAATCGTAACCAGCCGGGTTTAGACACGCGGCTCAAATCGTGGCTTCGCT
Organism: uncultured Candidatus Bathyarchaeia archaeon; assembly: GCA_964655075.1. Taxonomy (GTDB): domain Archaea; phylum Thermoproteota; class Bathyarchaeia; order Bathyarchaeales; family Bathyarchaeaceae; genus CAZZLD01. The sequence continues at coordinate 30,492 of CAZZLD010000011.1, read as the reverse complement.
TGTGAATGTGATGTTTAAGCATGTATTCAACTCCCCGTTCGATCGTGCCTTTCACTTTCTCATCTCGCTTGCTTGCAGGAACTTCTGCTAGTGCCTTCAACGCCTTAACTACGCCCATGTGGCAACTATGTTTTCCCCAACAAATCTTGTATCTGTCGTAAGGCCAACCTTTCGGTGCCTCTTTTATTCCGTCATCGAACCGCTGATAAGTCGTAATCCAGTCGATTCCGCGCTTAACCCTAGGATCTCCAAGATACCCAAACCTTATCAAGCTCCACACCATGTTGCCCGTTAAGCACGGTATAACTCCACTATGCCTGCCTTCTCCTGTCTTGGCACTAACCCAGATAGAAAAACCGCCGCTTTCGCGGTCTTGAGAGTTTTCAAGAATAAACTCGCAGGCCTTTCTAATGCGTTCGTCCTTTCCGTTTGCTCCGAGTTCCGCCAAAATAATGAGCTGCCACACTGTTCCCTTGTACTTGGCTGTGTAGAAACTTTCAGGAGCCTCCCAGAATCCTTCATCCTTCTGTTTAGCCAAAATCTTAGGGACCACTCCAACTTCCATAATTTCCCCCTTCGCTTTCTTTACTTCGGAGTCGTTCTCAGACTTATCTAAAACATCAGTCAAAGCGAAATACCGCACCGAAGGATTATCCGTCTCCAAAAGCCAATCCGTCGGATCCGCTTTCAACACGAATTTCCAATCACTCATCTTCCTTAATCTCCTCTCCTTTTTTACGTGTAGTTGAAATTAAAGCATCCACTGCATCGTAGGCTTCGATGAAGTCCCGCGCGAACTTGTCAGCATATCCCTCGGTTCCTCTGTGCTCCTTTACGTGCGTTCTCAAGTGGTGGTAAAATTCGTGAAGAATCAAAAAGGGATTATGCAGATTTTCGCGGTTAGCCACGTGGATAGTGCGGTCTTTGGCGGTGTAGCATGCCGGATTTTTTCCGTGTCTCTTAGGCATGCCAACCTTCAGTTCAGGAGCCTCGATTTCATAGAATCGGCTGAGCAGTTCAAGGGCTTCCTCAGGCTCTTTCGAGAGGATCAACGCCACGACCTTGGCTCTAAACAATCGTTCACTGCTCATTTCAACCAACAAATCGTACGCAAGCCTAACTCATATGCTTTGTCAACTCACCTTTGCTTTTACGAGAATTTTCTGCTCCAACTGCTTCTCGTTCATCGCCATTGTCTTGAACCTCACCATGGGCGGGGACCTCGCCGACGCCGGTCTCAACTCAGGCAGGACCTTAACCCAAATGGGAAACTTGCACTTCAGCGCCGTGCCCTTCACAATTGCTTCGCCTTGAGGCAGAGAACCCAGAAGCTCAACGAACTCGTCTCCAACCACCTCCTGAAGCCGTCGCTTGTCGATGTCCTCCAACGCATGAGAAACAATGTTGTTGGCGCACTGCGTAATAACCGTCTTATCCACGGTGGCAAGCCGCTGAGTCACGATCCAAAGCCCAACGCCGTTGCGTCCGCCGTTAGTGGCTATTTCCTTCACGATGGAGAGTAGCTTGCCTCGGCTGTCCTTGTCGCCTATGCTGAACTGCGTCCATTGGGGCGCGTAATACATCGCCTCCTCCAAGACTATGACACATCCGAAATTGGAATTCTCCAAAGCCTCGTGGAAGACTCTGCTTAGAACCTGCGCTAAAACCATGTGCTTTTTAATCCACCCGTTGGAGCCTTGGGACAAGTCCACGATCACTATGCGGTACTGACTCAGCAAGCTAACAGGATCTATAGCGTTAACATAGTCGTCAGGGATCATGCTGGAAAACTTGACCGCCTCAATCACCTGTTTCTTGTAGCCTTCAAAGTCCGCCTCAGACTTCGTAAAACCCACGCTCAAATTCGAAAGCACATGCACTCCTTCAATGAGGTTCTGCTTAGTCAACTGTTGCCCCGCGCTCCGCAGGTAACCCAAAGCCTTCATCAGTATCTTCGAAGTCCACCAGCCCCGTTGCCACCCGAACTCGCCGATGATGTCCTCAGGATAAATCTCATCCGTTCGGAAAAAGGAATACCACGGGACACGCCTCACCTTGTCGCCGAAAAGAGTTTCTAAACTGCGGTATTCCCCGTCCTTATCCACGATGAGGAACTTAACCGGCGGCTCAGCCTGAGCGGCTCTGGCGATCATGGAAATCGCCGTGGTTGTCTTCCCGGTGCCCACAGCCCCGCAGATGAGACAGCACTGCCGAATCAAATAGTACAGGTCAAGCTCCACATCTAAGCCGCTGCTCGGATCAACCCCCAGCGTGACCTTCCAATTGGACGACGGCTTCGTGAACTCCTCTATGATCTGCGAATCCGCCTTGAAAACAGGGGTGTTCGGCACCAACGGATATCGCAAAGGTCTTATAGCGTCGCCGTCCATCCACCCCCACTGGTAGGCTCTAGCTCGCACGGTTGTCCTCTCCTCGTCTCTGATGACGCTTCCTTCCTTCAGCAAAGACTCCTCATAGTCCCTAGTTTCCTTATGCGAAGAGATTCTGGTTATCTGGTAGACCACGGGCAAACCGTTCTTAGGATGCTCCACGTAGGCTAGGTCGCCCTTAGCCACTTCGCTGTTCTTTTCAAGGATTAAGGTGATCCAAGTGGAGCGGTAGTCTCCGTCGGAGCTGAAGGTGTACCCGAGCCTCATTGGAAAGCCCCCCAGATTCCAGCCGCTAAGGAAGAAGCGCCGAACCGGTTTTCTAACCGAGGAATCAACTCGGCGTAGACGGCGTCCACAAAGTTCTTAGTCACCTTAACCTCCTCGTCTGCCTTCACGATCGGAAGAGGTATGCCGCCGTGCACAGCCGTAGCGTAACAGTAGCTAGCTATGGCATCAACCGACTTTAACATGAACTTTGGAACGTCGACCCTTATCGGCGGCGAAAGGCTGCTGGATGACGACCGCAGATAAAACGAGAAGATCGGGTGATCGATTCTGTCCATGAAGGGCGCCGCTCTTACGGTCCTTCTTAAAGCCTCCCTAGGAGAAAACACGTCGGTTCTTTCGCCAGGCTTCAACGTCTGAAGGAGAACAAAAGCGTCAGAGAGAGCGGTTTGCTGCCTTAAACCGAGATAGTTAATCAAGTACCTGGCTGTGGCCCGCTTAACTATGCCCGCAACAGCTATGCCTCGTTCAGCGCACACGTTAAGCAGCAGGTTTATGGATGAAATCAAACCGAGGCGATCCTGCTTCTCCCCTTTGTTCGTCCACCAATTTCCGAAGGCTAGGGGGCCGTCCACGAGCACGAGGTCGACGTGTTCTCGGTTCATTAGGAAGCCTGCCGCGGTTTCAAACAGCTTAGTTTCACGCCTGAGGCTCACGACTTCATGGAAGTTTTCACTTGAGAAACTGTAGGGAAGTTTAATGGGTTCAGGATTTGTGAAGTACCTCTCAGCGTCAGGCAGCGCATAGACCAAAGCAGCTATGACTGCAAACCACCGTGAAGCCAAGGGTACACGTTGGCTGCCAGCGTCAACTCCCGCAACCTTACCGTAGGCGATTTTGCGGTCAACAGAACAGATGACCATCTTTTCTTTTATGGCCTCAACCACTTGGGGCAGCTTCAACAGGTCGTTCTGCACATCTTTGGAGACTTCGTCTAGAATCAGGTTTCTCAACGCTAGGCAGAGCCGCGGATAAGTGGTTACCCGCGATTTCATCAAACTTATTAGGGATTTCGACTCATTTTTATTCTGGGTGCGGTGGGCTAACATCCGCTAAACACCCCCTACGAGCGGTTTGTCGCTCAAGCCGGGAAAACCGACTTAGCGACCCGCCGCACTCCCTTTTTCGGGAATGCGTTTTCTCCAGTTGTTATTCGGTCTGGTGAACCGTCCAAGGCGCCGAGTAGACGTATCCTCCTTCGGTTAGTTGCCTCTTCAGCACTCCCCGCCTGACCATCCTTATGAGCTCTTTCGAGATGGTGGGAAAGTCGCAGTTGAAGGCCATGTTCTCCTTTATCCGCTGATGAGTTTCCTTAACGGTCTTAGGCGCATCAAACCACCCTTGGCTTCTAAGCGCCATAACTTTCTCGCCTAGACTGCCCTCCCTCGGAACGTAATCTGAGGTTTTAGCCTTGACAGGCGATGCGGGGGATTTAGCCTTCGTTAGGAAACGGTTGATGCTTCTCCAGACTTCGTCGTAACCACCTCTGAACTCAACTTCAGCGTCGCCGACTTTCAGATGGGCATACAACTCCTTTTCGCAGTTCATCACTCCTCCCCCTTAATAGCCTCCAGAGACTGCTCCAAGAAGTGTTTGACGCCTAAATCGGTGACCTGATACTCGCCTCTGCCGATTCTGCGCGCTAAACCCATCTTAGCCAAGTCGCCTAGGCGGTTGTTTACTGTCTTGCGGGAATAAGGCAAACCGGAGGCTTTGATCACGCCGTGAGTTTCATCTATCGTAAGCGTGTTCTTTTCGCAGAGGCTCAGCTCGTAACCCGCAAAGGCCGCCACTAAGCAAATCAAGACCGTGTCATAATCAGAAACCTCAGGACCGAAATCTAGAACAAAATTGCCCCCGGAAAAGAAGGTTACTAAGCCTTTAAGTTCATCGAAAACCTGCTCGTAATCTGGCTTAAACACAAGGGTGGAAACGAGGCTGTAGAGCGGAAAATGTTGGCTGAGGGCCTTCGCTACTCCGCGGAACACTTCTTCAGGCGTTTTACCCGTAACGGTCTCCTCGAAGCCTTGACAAGTCACTTTCACTGAAAACTCTTCTTTTCCGCTCATTTTGCGCCCTCCAAGACTGGCAGAACGTCTTCCATGAATTTTTTGACGCCGTACTGCGTGGCTCTGTATTCTCCTCTGCCCACTCGGTCCACGTAGAGGCTGTTGACTAATTCGCTGAGGCGCCCTGCGATGGTTCCCGCTGATTTTCCCGTCTTGTCCAGCAACTCAGCCATGGAGAGCTTGTCTTTTTCCGCCATGCCGATCTGGTTTCCCGCGTAAGCCGCCACTAGATAGGTGAGGATGAGGTCTGAGTCCGTTAGTTTGCTTGTTGATTTCAGGATCACAGGGCGTCCTTTAGGAAGAAAGGATACTACGCCTTTGAGTCTTCTGAGCAGTTCCTCTAAGTCGGCTGTTAGAACCAGACTGCTTACGATCTCGTAATCAGGATAGATGTCTCGTACGAACTGGAAAACAAACTTCAACACTTCGTCCGCTGAGCCTTCGCAGGTGGACTCGAGGGTCCCATATCTGATGGTGACTTTCAGCTTAGGCTTATCGCCTCTACCGAAGCTTCCCCTAGGCTCGAAGTCTGGATACAATTTCTTCAACCCAACTCCTCCCTCTAACCGTAAGCCTGTAAGCGTCTCCCTCCCGAAGGAGTAAGCCTTCCCGCTTCATTTCGCTTATCCTGGCCGCGTAGCCAGCCATGCTCATGCCGGTTAGGGCAAGTAACCGACTGACTTCCTTAGGCTCTAAACCGTTAGGACCAGAAGCGTAAAGCAGCAAACCGATCGCCTCTTTGGAGTTTATCTTTTCAGGTGGAACAATTATGGCTGGGCCGTCCACCGTGAACTCCACGATGCCCTTCAATTCGTCTTTCGGTTCAGGGGCTAAGGCGCGCTCCAGAATCGACTGGTCAATGACGGTCATCCACTCGGGGAAGGATCGCAGCTGTTCTATGATCTCCTCCAGCGTTTCGGCTTCGAGTTCGATTCTGCCGAAGGGCCTTTCAACAACGATGCGATACTTCATTGTAAACACTCTACGTAATTTAAACGCAGTTTACTTACTACGTAGAATACACGGAAGTTATATTTAAAACTTTTCCAAAAGGCTAGAGTTCCTCTAATTCCTTTTGATGTTTTCCCCCTCATTGTACCCTTCATTCCTTGTTGTCTTCATGTGTTTATCACCTACTTGAATTATTTACAACACTTCCATAATCTTTATATGCTTTTTCAGAGGAAGTAAAAAATAAGCTGGAGGTATTCCTCTCGGAGGCGTGTCACCGTCTAGCCCTAAGCGAAGGGCAGAAAGAGAACAAGCATGGAAGTAGATGAGAAAATGATTCCTAGTGAACGCAAAAATCCAGAAGAAAGTGCTATCTACTTGAAGATTATACTTCCCTCGGTATTGCTGGTGTTATGCGCGACTGTGACATTCTGGGGAACGTTTTTCTTAACTCTAAGCGTAATCAACGCTATTCCGATATACGGTCTTAGCCTTTGTGTTCCAGCGATTTTCAGTGCCTTTATCACGGGTTTCGTTTTGATATACATATGGGTGCAGGAGCGTGTAGAGAAATGAGAAAAATGAACAAGAAAGACTTAGCAAAATACTTCATACACGGAATTGCGTTCTCTCTACTATTCTCAATCTTGTATATAGCATGGGGCTTCGGTTTACTAATACTAGCAACGTTGGGGGCATTTATAGGGTTGATAATAGGACTCGGAATACTCTTTGTCATTATGGGGGAAATCAACATCACAATAACGTCATGGTTATGGTTCCCAGTTGAAGAATCAAGTTTCTGGGATGTCTTGAAACATGGCTTCATTCTGTTCATTGTACTGTTAATCGTAGATGGCATCTTCGTGATTGTCCCATCCATGGTGCTTCCAGGAATAGCAACAACAGTGGTCACTTTCATCTATGGATCATTCTTAAACGGCATCGTTGGAAAGAAAGTAGCCGAATGGTGGACATAGAAACTATCACGGAGTATTCCTCGAGGAGGTGTGTCACCACCTAGCCCCAAGGGACGGGCAGAAAGAGAACTAGGAAGGAGATGAGAGAATGAGTAAATGCAAAATTAGATTTTACATTTTATTGTTCAGTGTGGCATTGTTCATCCTAACCGCTGTGGGTTTAGCATCTCTATATTATAAGACGCTGGCTCTACCCTTTTGGTTTATATTCGCCTACATAGTCGCTTGGGAACTGCTATTCGTCTTTGCTTTTGACTCTCTTATTGCTGGTGGCAAGTTGAGCAAGAAAAAGTTTCTTCTCCTTGTATCAATCGTAATGGTCATATCAGCAGCAGTTACGCATTCGACCTGGGTAATTGTCACTCCGAGATGGGTTTTCTCGGTTACCACTGACAAGTCCACCTACGAACTTGGCGAGAACATGCAAATTACAGTGACTCTCCAAAACCTCGGTTTCATAGCACATTCGTTTAGGTCGTCACTTAGTGATCCAGTATGGATCAGTGTGGAGTATAAGCGCCCAGGGACAATACCTACTCAAGTTTGGTATAGCCACTACCACGAAAACATTACCGAGTTTTCAATTAAACCTAAAGAAAGTCTCGAAAGAACCTTCGTCTGGAATCAAACGCATGAGGTGAACCTGGGGATTTGGAATGGAGAAGAAATTAAGCCGGGCACGTATCGCGTTGTAGCAAGGATACCTAAAGATGAATGTTATAATCTGTTTTTTGCTCGGACAAGCATAAACATCACGCAAAATGGCTAAAAGGGGAGTTTATGGACAAGACTATGTTGAAAGTCTTAATCTTTTTTTCTAAAGAGACTCCGATTCCACAGCACGAGTTAATTCATTTTTGTGTTTTCTGAAGAATTCCCGGAAGCTTTCCGTCAGGTCGTATGTTTCCACTTTCTCCAGTGGAACCCACCGTGCGTCTAGCGCATCATCGGCAGGTTTCACTGTTCCATCTTTAACTTTGGCGAGAAAGTCCAGTATGATAAAGTGGAATTTTATGCGGCTCTCTTCGTTCACGGTTATGCTGTCAACTACGTCCATAAGTCTCACAATTTCAACGTTTAAGCCGCATTCTTCCTCCACCTCGCGGATGACGGCGTTTCGAACCTTCTCTCCGAGTTCAACCATTCCCCCGGGGATGCTCCACAGGTTCTTCGCTGGTTCAGCGCCCCGCTTCACTAAGAGGATTTTTCCGTCTTGGACGATTACGGCACCTACGCCTGCAATCGGTTGCGCTGGGTATTTCCGCCTCAAAGCAATAGCCTCCCGTCCCCCTAATGTTTTCCCGTTACGTACAACTCCGCTTTTCTCATCTTGCTTTCTCTTCTTCGAGAACTTCTCTTAGCGCCTGTAGGATTTCGTTGCTCTGTATTGAAGCCAGTTTTTCTTTGTTTTGTTCTAACCATTCCGCTATTTTATGCGCCTCGGCTTTGTCGATGCCTCTTTCAATCAGGTATTCCGCTTGCGCCTTGGGTGTGTCAATTTTCTCCGGTAAAGCGCTGGAGGGAGCCAACGTTATGGCGATATTGTGAATCAGAGGTTTTTCTAAGGCTAGGTTCTTGCTTAGGTTCATCCGTCCAAACTTGTGTCTCCCGCGGATAACGGATTTCACCATGGCCCCTTCGATATTGTACTTCTCTAGATGTTCTCTGATCTTTGGCAAGTGAATTGCCTCGTTGAAGCTGCTAGTTTCGTAGGTGATGTAAAACATGGGCCTAGCGGGCTTCACCTCAACGAACTCGCCTTTACCGCTATCAGTTTCTATGACGTAGAAGCCGCACTTCTTAGCGGGCTTCACCTTCTCTTTTCCGGTGTCCAAGTTCACTTCAACTCGCTCCGCATGGTCGAAAGCCCAATACTCAGGGGAACCCGGATTGAACAACCTCTCTTCCGAGTAAGCCACGTGATAATGCCCCATCAGAACATAATCGAGCCCGAGACCTTTAAGAAAACCCCGAGACACCACATCCGCCCTATCCTCGGGCACTCCAGGATAATCTAGAAGCTGATGGAAAACCCCTATCTTCGTCGCAGCGTCGGTTTTGACGCCCTGCACATGCCTCTCGATTTCTAGACGAGCGTTGAAACCAACATAGCCTAACCCGATGAAACAAGTGTCTCCCATCTCGTAAGTTGGATTTTTCCTGTTAAGGTACACCGCGTCAGACACATCGCGGATAAGATGCAGGGTGTCTCCGCCGCGCCTTTCAAAAAGAATCTGAGGCGAATCATGGTTGCCTCGAATCAAAATTATAGGGCAGTCAAAACTCGAGATTTCCTTTAGAAACTTACGGATGACCCCTGGGTGAGGCCGGTACTTATGAAAGATGTCTCCAGCCATCACGTAAGCGTCAACATTGAGTTCTTTAACCTTTCGAGTAACCTTAACGAAAGCATCTATAAAATCACTCCACCTCTCCTGTTTGTTGAATTGACGCATGTCTAAATGGAAGTCCGCGGCTAGGGCAATCTTCACGTTAACTCCCCACAGGTTCTCTAAAGTTCATCCGGGAAATCAACCCGCTTAACCTCGCTTTTTTCAGCTTCCTCAAGCCAGGTGTTCTCGAAGTCAACGCTTTTGCCGCCGTGTTCAGTTTTCCTGTCCGACCGAACCCTGAACCGAATGGACATCGGAAAGGCTTCCCCCATGATTAAGGCTTCTCCCCTCTCGAACCTCGGAAGCTCGCAAATCACATCCTCGGTGACGCTCTCGGCGCTTTGCCTTATGCTTGTGAGGTCTGCTGGATTCTTCACTTTCATCACTATGTTAGTTACACATTGACTGAGAACTGTGGAATCCAACCTGTTAGGCCGCTGCGAAACCACCACTAGGCAGATGCCGAATTTACGGCCCTCAGCCGCTAACGTGCGCATTATGGTGCTGCTGGCCACTGTTTCAACTGTAGAAGAAGGAGCAAAACGGTGAGCCTCCTCAACGATAAGGACTAGAGGGGTAACCTCCCCTTCTTTTCTTGCAGCAAAGATTCTCTGAAGGATGCTGGTCACCACAAACTGTTGGATTCTCTCCTTGACCCCAGACATGGCCACAACCGAAATCTGGTTCGCACTCACCATTTCCCTGATCGGCGGCTCACTTGTGCCAATGAAGCCTGTATTAGCTAGGTTTCGCAGGTAGTTCCGAGCCCACGTGGCTGCCATAGCCTCTGAAGCTGACTTGCCCTGTGCTATGGAGTCTAGGCCGTTCAAAATGTCGAAGACCGTGTAGTTTGATTTGGTTCTTCTAAGGTTTTGAATGACGTTCCCTAAAACACTGGCGGAGCCATCACCCATGCCAGTGAAATGTTGGAAGTCGTAAGCCGATATCTCCTTCACATCCAACGTGTAGGTGTTCAAGCCCACCGCCGTGCCTACGCTATAAAGCATCCTGCCTATCTCCTTAGGCATGCTCTGTGCCATAGGGATGTACTCGTTGTGGGGATCGATAATGAGGATGGCAGCTTTATGCTTAGCAAGTTCTTCGCAAAGCAAACCTAAAAGGTAAGATTTTCCGCAGCCCGTCATGCCTATAATACTGAGGTGTCTCTGAAGCAAACCGTTTATAGGAAGGGTGACCGGAGAGCCGTCCACGGTTTTACCCACCGATAAGACGCCCCGCTCGTAGATCAACTTCCGCTCTTCTGAGGTTAAGCTTCGCACTTCAGAGGTCTTGTCAGCCACGAAGCTAATGTGGCTGCCGTATATTTGCGGGCCGTCACCTTCATCGCGAATTACTCCCGCGAGAGCACAGCGAAGGATGTAGCTCCTCGGAGACCGCTGGATAATTTGGTAGGCTAGACGCTCGTTTTCGCTCATCAAGTAAAGGTCTTGGTCAGAAATGTCCGATCGAGTGATTTTGTTGGACACCTGCAGTAATATGGTCTCGTTCAGCGTGTCGTGGGCGATTATGACTCCTCTCCGCAGGGTTCCAGCCTTCTCTACGGAAGAAACAATTAGAACCTCTTCGGTTTGTCTTTCTTGACCTAATACGCTTCCCAAAACCTCTTTTTCATTCATCTAAACAGTTCCTCCTTAACCCTACATCAATCCTCTAGGCGTTCTTACTCGGTAACCGAAATGTGTTCTCTTCCGCGCCTCCATGCGCAGTCTAGTCTGCTCCTTTTCAGGTAAATCGTGAATGACATAGTTAAACATGAGGTTTGCCTCCTTCTTGGTCACACGCGCATGCTCATCCGCCTTGCTGAAGATCGGATTCATGCCGTAATGCGCTTTCGTGGCCCAAAAAAGCAGGTTTTCGATGCACTCCAAAAATCGACCTTTTTGCTGTTCAAGAAGTTCAAAGCGGTAGTTCCAGTCCTTCAGGTTCAAGTAGAAAGTAACATAGTTGTGGTGAATGCCGAAGCGCTTTGCTTGAGCGTCGACTATGGGGATGGGTTCTATATATTGGCCGCTGTCTCGCAGCATTGAGTTCATTATGCGAATGTCGTAAAGATCGCTCTTACCCAAGTGTTCTGCTAAATATGTGCCCCCCGTTTGCTTAAGAAAACCTAGGAAGAGGATGTCCCTTTTGAGACATTGGTCCACAAGGGGAGAATAAAGCTCCTCATAGAGTTTTTTGAAGTGCTTCCTGTACTCCCCGCCGTCCCTCCCAGTGGGATAGAAAACTGTTAGCGTGATTGTTCCATCAACTAGAACCATGGAGCCGTCAGCCGCTCCGCTCTCAACAGTTTTAGCTAAGGCCTCATATAATATGCGTTGCATCAGAAGCCTTCTCAATCGGTCGTTTTGATAGTTGTTCACGTGAAAGAGGTAGATGCTGCTACTGTTATCAACTTCTATATTCTCATTTACCACTGCTGCCTTGAAAACAACGAAAGGGGTTTCATAGGCACTGTTGAAGCCTGAATCCACTGCGAAAAGCTTCCTAGATTTGCGGGCATCGGCTCGACGAATCTTTATCCTATCTTTTATCTCATTTATGCTCTTGTTTTGCTCAAGCAAGGCCTTTCTGACTTTTTCTCGGGCTTCCTCCAGGTTCTCGATATCCAATTTAATGTAGGACATCTAGGCTCCTCCTTCCAAACTCAAAGACGAAACTATGCTCTTACCCCTTTGCTTTTCCACTTTAAAGATGTAAGCTGGAAGGGAGTCGAAGGTGTTGTCGTGGGTGACCACGATGAGCTGTTCAAAATTGTGGCTGCTCAGAAAGTCCCTGAGCTTAGCGCGGTACAGTTCATCCAAGTGGATGGTCGGCTCATCAAGGAGCAAAAGTTGGTTCTTGGTCAGGGAGCTGCAGATGGCTAAACGAAGGGCCAAGGCTGCGCAGGTGGTTTCTCCGCCGCTCAGCGAGTTCACCGGGGAGGGTTCACCGTTTCTTGTGATTTCGACGTTTCCTTCTTCGTCAATGGCGGCGTAATCTATGTTGTCGTTTGAAAGCTCCTGATAGAATGTTTGGAATGCCTCAGAAACACTGAGCACGTTGTTTTTCCTCATGACAGGCTGAATCACCTCTCTAAGGCTTTTCCTTAGAACCTCTAAAACCGTGTTCTCCATTTTCAGCTTCTCAACCTGTCTCCAAGCTTCTCCCTTTTCCCCCAACTGTTTCTCAACCTGCTTAATCTGAGATGCATAGTCCTCAATGGAAGTGTTCAGTCGCTCTATTCCTTCCTTGGTTTTGGCTTTGTCTTCTTGGAGATCTCTAACATCGGTTTCCGTTTCCTCATGTTCCCTTGGATCATATTTCTCTGCGTGCTTTTCTTTTGAGGCTTGCAACTCGCTTAATCGAAGCTTCAGTTCTTTGAGGTTTCCTTTCTCTTGGAAGAACATGGTCTCTAAATCTTTTTTTGCCGCCGCTTGTTTTTCAGCTTCTTTGGCGAGCTCTGCTTTTGAGATAACGTTTTGGAGTTTTTCGGTAACTTTCGCCAAGGTTTCAGGGGTTTCCTTTATCTCAGCCATCTTTTCCCTGTTTTCTTTAATCCCAGACTCGATTTCCTCGATTCTAGCCTTAACTTCCTCTACTTCCTGTCTGCAGCCTTCTAACATTTTAATCTGGCCGGATGCCTCAGCGTATTTCCTGTCAGCCATCAGTGCAAGCTCTATTTTCTTTCTCAAGTCGTCTAACAGCTTCTGAACGTGGCTTCTGGGCTTCTCGAGAGCATCATAATCGGCTTTCATTCTGGTTATAGTTTCTTCTGTTGCTCTCTTGATCTTCTCCTTATGTTCCTCGGGCACGACTTGGAGGCAGGTTGGGCATTCTCCGAGTTCAGTCACTCTCTTGACTTTTCTTTTTTCGTTTTCGATCTCGTTGAACGCTTTGACTGCTTCTTCCTTCAGATCATCCAGCTTTTTCTCAAGCTCAGTCTGTTCCTTTTTTAATTCTGGAAGGGCTTCTCTTTCCTTTTCTAGTGCCTTTAGGCTCTTTTCAAGAACTTTCAATTCCTCAAGTTGAGCCTCAAGTTTGGCCCGTCTCTTTGTTGCTTCTTTAAGGGCAATGTTGTCTTTTTGGAGGACTGTTTCCAAGCTTCTCTTTTGTTGAAGCGCAGTTTCTATTAGCCTCTTTTCTTTTTCCAAATCTTTTTCTAATTGAATGAACTTTTTGTTCTCTTCGTAAACTTTCTCGGCTTCTGAGGCCTTTTCAATCTTCTCTTCAAGGGATTTCAGCGTAGCTGAGGAATTCTTGATCTCGTTGTTTTTTCCTTCTATCTGAGTTTCAAGCTGACTCAGCTTTTGTTTCAAGTTTTCAAAGGTCCTTAGCTGCTGCTCTGCTGGTTGCAGTCTGCCCTCGATTTCCTCTAGGGAGGTTTTAAGCATCCTCAGCTCTTCTCTGGTTTTCTTAAGGCGTGCTTTAAGGTCCTTAATCTGCTTTTCCAGCACGTCGAAGCCGCTGGCCTTCTCTTGGGCTTCTGTTAGTTCGTTTAGAACTATGTTCCTCGCGTCACCTAGGGTTCCCCATATTCTTTCGTACATATCGATGCCCAGAAGCTTGTCTAAGCGTTCCCTCCTCTTTCCAGGCTGGGTTTCCAGCATCTCTTTGATTTCGCCTTGAGACGCGTAGATGGCGGCCAAGAAAGTGGAGGAATCCACGTCCAAGAGGTCTTCTATGGACTTGGAGACTGCTGTTGTGCCTTCTACGGCCAAGCTCCAGTCTTTTCCTTCAGAGATCCACAGTTTGGCTGTTTGCGTCTTCTCTGGGTAGATCATCCGTTCGGCCTTGTATCTACCTGAACTTGTCGAGAAAATCAATGAGACTTCAGCTCTCCTCGTTCCTCGGCGGATCAAATCTTTTTTTGTAACGTTTCCCGCATATCTTCCGAATAAGGCGAAGGAGATAGCTTCGAGAACACTGGTCTTTCCAGCGCCTACCTCGCCTAGGAAGATGTCTAAGCCGGGGTGAAACTCGATGTCAGAATTTTCATGGCTCTTAAAATTCTTTAGAATAAGCCTTTCAATCATACGACTTGACCTCTCTTTGATAACTTCTACCATCACAGATAAAGGCGCGCATAAAAAGAACATGTATCATGAATAATAGATTAATCTTGTTGCTGAGGAGCGCGCCGTTCGATCTCGCGCGTGCATAAGCAAAAATGCCTAGAAAAATCTATTTTTTTTTAAAAAAAAGGATAACGCTAGGTTTGTACTTGGTAACCTAGAAAATTGTAGGTTTTTTCCTTTTAATAAGCAGTAACACTACCACTATGATCGACGCTATGGCGGCAATAGCAGCAAATATGGCTCCCAGAGACACACTTAGAGGCGTTGCTTGAGTCGACGGCAAGCGGGCTTCAATGTCGCCCAGTTTGGTTTTGATGAGGGCTATGTCGTCTCTAATGGATTCGATGATTCCTTTAATTTCGCCTAATGTTGTGCTGATGTCAACGTTGTTTCCGTCGATGTTTGTCACGGTTAAGTTGATGTTTTCCACGGTTGTTTTTATAATTCCCAAGTTCGTTTCTATGGTGACGATCCTCCCGTCGATAGAAATCAGCGTAGCATTTATCTCATCCAAGTTAACTTTGATTTCGCCTATTTCCGTCTTTATTATCGCAACGTCTCCTTCGATTCTCACTAATGTTGCGTTGATGTCCTCCAGAGATATCTTGATGGTAGAAACGTCCGTTTTGATTATGGCTATGTTTTCTTGAATGTCAACCAGCGTCGCGTTCCAGCCTGTTAAGGTGGAGCTTACTAAGAATCCTTCAAGGGCGATTTCCTGCACTCCACCATAGGTTGCTTCAACCACCAATACGTATGAGCCCTCAGAAGCCTCTAGAGGTATCTCATAAGGTATTCTGTAAAGCCCCTGAGCAACGTACTCTACCGACGCACTCAAATTATCATATAGAACCCCACCGTAGTAAAGCAAGGCAGTCATAGTTGCATTCACCGATTTTCCTGATTGGCTCACTAAGACATAGAACTCAGCGATTTCGCCCGCGAAGTGCATCGAACCTACATATGTTTGAACATTTAGAGTAGGTTTCGAAACGGCGACAATGACTGTGTAATCGGCTTTTAAACAATGATTATCTTTAATCGTTAAAGTTACAATGTATGATCCGACTGCAGTGTAAGTGTGGTTCACGATAATCCCGCTGCCAGTTGTTCCGTCGCCGAAGTCCCACTTGTAGCTTACTATGCCTCCGTCAGGGTCGTAGGATGCTGAAGCATTAAAGGTCACCATCTGGTTAACCATCGGCTCGAGCGGAGAGTAACTAAAGTAAGCCACAGGGAGCCTGCATGCGCCCGTGGACGTGACAGAGATTGACGAGAAAATAAGAAACGCCAAACAGAATAAAGCGACGATTCGTAACTGCCGTTTTTTCAACTTGCTTGTGAACGGACTAAAAACGGATGTCTCCTTCTGTTGGTTAGTCAACATAGTCTATCTCCTTATCCCCGTGTCCCCTCAGTTTATGAACATATGACACGATGCTATAAACAGAATTTAAACAGTATCTCGGATTTGGATATATAGAATGGATTTTAGATTCGTATGCAAAAATCATTAACAGCCATTCAACTGTTTCCCTTTACCTTTCGGTTTCTTTCTTCTTTTCAGCATTTTGCTCATGCACGGACAGCGGAGGCGGCGTGGTTGCCATGGTTTTTCCTATCCAAGCCACCACGAAGAGAAAGGCGAAGACTAAAATCATGACGGGAACAATTAAAGCCCACTCCCACACCGATATTCCCAACCACTCCCAGTCCCTCGGCGTTAGGAAGAGCCAACAGAAGTATCCCATCATACCGAGCACACTCAAGACGAAAAGGAGGATGCCCCATCTTCTATCGCGCACTTACCTTCCACCTGAACTAAAAGCTTAAGCAGCGTTTCAACTTAAAAGTTTCGAGAACCGGGGTTGGACGATGAAAAAGGAAAAACTGGTTGAAGCCGTTTCGTCAGCTATAACCCGCTTAGAAGAAGCTGTGAAAGCCCTCGTGGACAAGGACGAAGACAAGCTTTCAGGTCAACTTTGGCAAGCGTCCGCTGACTCAGAATACGCCCTCTTCCTCTTTTCCCTAACCCAGCAAGAAGAAACCTCAGGTTCAGTTTCCTCGTGGGACTCAAAAGTACGCTTGAAACAGGTCGACGTTGAATCGGTTCTCACCATCACCCGCGATTTACTTAGAGATGCGAAAGAGAACGTTCAAAAAGAGGAGTTTCAAGGAGCCTACGAGAAAACTTGGATGGCGCGGGGCTACCTCCTTAAAGCTCAGCAGATTCTTGAAAAAGCGAAAAAGGAGAAAGAACGGAAGTAGAACCTATTCTGCCTCGAAAATTCGCCTTTCCTTTACTATAAACGCGCTTTCTTTACCGGAGATAACGCGGAAATCCTCTTTTAACTCTGCTCTGTGCAGAAATTTTCGGATGAGCACCCGTAGGTACTTCTTCGCCGGCGGCTTTTCGTCCTCCCCATAGCTCAAAACAACTTCGCTGCCTATGGCTTCAACCCTTCCGCCAACTTTCTCTTTCAGCAGCTCCACTAGATCCTTCACTTCGTCATCGTACTTTCCGTGAAGCTCAGACACATCAATCGTAATTTCCGGCATATCTAGCCTTTCCTTCTGTCCACGATTTCTAAGGCGCCCGGACCTGTTCCAATAAGGGTCACCGGCACACTTACCTCCTTTTCGATGTTTGCGATGAAGCTTTTTGCTTTTTCGGGAAGTTCACCGTAGGATTTGGCCCCCTCGCACTCTGGAAACATAACGTCGAGTTTGGTCACAGCAGCCTGCGTAGCGCCGTTAAGCATAACCGCCCTCCTCGCGAGTTCGAAGTTGAAAGGCGCAGCACGCCTCTTTCGCCCCGTCACCGTGGCAACTTCAGCCCAACCTCTTTTCTCGGCTTCCTCCCACGACAGCTCGTTAGGCAGTGGTCCTCCGCCAACTCGGGTCACGTAAGCTTTGAACACGACGACGACATCGTTGACTTTGGTGGGTCCGACGCCGACGTCTGAGCATGCGGCTGAGGCGGTTACGTCTTTCGATGTGCAGTAGGGATAGGTTCCGTGGAAAAGTGAAAGGTAGGTTCCTTGGGTTCCTTCGATGAGCACGTTTTTTCCTTCATCTATCGCCCTGTTTGTTTCAAGGGGCACATCCGCTAAAAACCGTTTCAGAGCGGGTAAATCCTTAGCGAGTTTTGCTGTTCTTAGCACTCTGTCAGCGTTGCATGGTCCTGTGCCTGAACCCGTTGTTTTGATCTCCCCTGCGAGATGTCCCTTCTTGTCGGCTTCGATGTGTTTTGGTTCAATTATGGCGCATTGAGGGTCCACGCCCACTCTGCTTTCGGTTCCCGTTAATTCCAGTTCGCTGAGCAGAACATCCGTGTTGACTAAGACGCCTGGGCCTATTAACAACCGGCACTTCTCGTAAACGAAGGCGCTGGGCAGCATCCGCAGCTTATACTTTTTTCCTTTATAGACTACAGTGTGTCCTGCGTTTGGGCCCACTCCCGCCCTCGCAGTAACCGCGACTTTGTCCTTTAACGCCAAGTAGGATATGATTTTGCCTTTCCCCGTGTCGCCGAAGAACCCGCAAACCACAACCGTGCAAGGCATGTTCCATCCTCCAATCTTTGAGACAGTGAAGCTTTAAGCCTCTTAAATCTTGTGCACACCTCGTCTAAAACGTGGTTTAGGTGTCAGATCGCCCGTCGAGTCTTTCTCACAGCCCATGATGGCTCCGTGACTCTAGGTCGTCATCATCCAACAAGAAGTGAGGAGAAACAGGCTTAAGACCTTTTTGCTCGCGTGGTGCCGCGGGCCGGACTTGAACCGGCGACAGCTCGGTATCCGCATTAAGGTCTTCAGCCGAGTGCTCTCCCAGTCTGAGCTACCGCGGCACGTATGCCAACATTTTCACATCTAGCCTATCTTTAAGTTTTTCTTTGTTTTCATCACAGATAACCGAGCAAGGGAATTAACGCTAAGATTCCGAGGAAGATGCAGAAAGCCCAGAATCTGATTTTTTGGGCGATTTTCATGAGGACATGAATTGAAAGTAACCCGAAAAGGAAGGCGAAGGCGATGCTTGTCAAGGCTTCTAGTAGGCTTATGGTTGGCAGTCCCCCCACCAGCGCCAGCCCGATTTCCGCGCCTAGGACGGCGGGTATGCTCATGAGAAACGAAAGCCTCAGCGCTTCTTCGCTGCTGAATTTTCTGAAGATGAGAAAGGAAGTAGTTGTGCCTGAGCGGGATATGCCTGGGATCACGGAGAAACCCTGAGCGACGCCGAGCAGCACCGTGTCCTTCAGGTTCAAGTCGGCGGTTTGCCTCGCGCCACCAACCTTTGCGTATTTTTGCAGAAGACCTGTAACTATAAGCGCGACGCCTATCAGAGCGATAAAGATTTCACCTGTCAAAGGCGCCGCCGTGTGTAGGAGGCGGTACAGCGGGTAGCCCACGGCTCCTGTGAGAACGGTTGCGAGAAGCAAAAAGGAAACAAGCCTGTTCTGTTTGTTTGCGTAGTCAAAACGGTAGCTTGGAAGTCTCCTAAGCAAGTTCGTAATGTCGTTTCTGAGATAGATCGTGACCGCCAGCAGCGTTCCAATGTGCAGAAAAACCGAAAAATCCAGAACTTGCCCTGCGTCGATCTTAAACAGATAAATCATGGCTAAGCTGAGTTGTCCTTGGCTGGAGACGGGAAGCCACTCTAAAACTCCTTGAAGAATTCCGAGGACAACGGCAATCCAAATCATAACCATCAGAACTCGATGTTTATTTAAGCAAAAGAGATGCACTTTTCTTAAATACGTTTTCATGGTGGGCCGGGCCGGACTTGAACCGGCGATCTTCGCCGTGTGAGGGCGACGTCTTAACCAGGCTGGACTACCGGCCCTAAACAGAGAAAGGCTGCTTCCGTTATCTTATATTTTTTCTTTTTAAAAAACAGTTGTTGTTTTTAGCGGGATACTTCCCGTTTCTTCCACCGCAGGTTTTTGTTTCTGCATTTCCGGCATTTGGTGGCCGAGGGGGCATTTCGCGCTCCGCAGTCTCGGCAAATCTTCATGTAGAGCCTATGCTTTTGAGCAAGAGCCTTCTTGGCGGAGTCAGCGACAGGCATCCCATATTCCACCGTTTCGCACTTTCAAGATTAACCACACGCAAATATAGTTTTCCCTTGATTTTATATCAAAAAGTGTTAACCATGCATGTGCGATTTCAACTCAACGTATTACAGGCCCTAAGAATACCTTTTGCAAAATATATATGAGTTTTATCATCCAATTACTCGTGGGGTTAACCGTGGTTGCAGAGGGGTCACACAAGTCCACTTTAACGACAACCATTAGGGATGGTCCAGAAATGCCGTTGGGCATAGCTATACTGGCCGTCCTGAAGATGATCGGTGGCTTAATATCCTTCTTTTTCGCATTGATTTTTTTTCGGACTCGAAAGGTTCTGGCAGACTTGGATGTCTCCGAGCTTTCCCGATTTGCACGATATCTTCAAACAGAAGACCCCCGAACACTCAGCGACATGTTAATATCAATTGCCACAACCTTGATGCTTGTCGCCATATGTCTAGGAATATTTCTGTTCATAGTTAGTTGGGGATTCTTAAAAAGCAAGGGGTGGGCACGCCTCCTTGGGATAGCATTTAATCTCCTTTTCATACTCATTGGAATTTTAGGAATAATATCTAACTTCTTTACGTTGTTCATTGGAATCGGCTTTATGGGATTGTCAATTATAGCGATTAACATCATTTTTGCTCACGTAGTGATTATTCCGAACCTGCTGATTCTTTTCTATTTGTTTACCCCAAGAGCCAAAGCTTGGTTCGACATAAACATGCAGAAAGCATTCGTAGGACAACCTTTCAAAAGAACGGAAACTCAAGAAGGAATGCCTGTGCAAGGAATAGAAGGCCTTTATGAAAGAGTGTTGGAAGCCTATGTTTCCACCATAGGCGGGGGTAGGCAAAGATTCGAAATGGAAATTAGGAAAATGGAAGAACGCGGCTTAACTCGTGAACAAGCCATTCAAAAAATAGCTAAAAAGCTAAAAATCTGGTAAATGCGTGCGTATTTTTTTGATACAGAATCGTTAGGGAAATTAGTTTTCTGTCATTTTACAGTTCGAGTGGCAACATACGATTTCATAGTTTGAATGCCTTCAACTGAATGCAAACCCTGAAGAACCACATCTAGCTTTTTCTGCTCCACGATTATGAGGGCGTCCATGTCGCCAGCCACTTGGAAAACGTTCTGAACTGGCAACTCCGATATTTGGTGATATGCCTTCTGCCTTTTCATCGGAGAAACCCTGACGAAGACGAAGGCGGGATTCGCGGAAACCCCGAGCAACGTCAAGCCTTTTTCGGTTATGGCGATGAAGCCTCTGCCCGTTCGGATGCAACCTCGCTCCTTGAGCTTCCGCAAGTGAACGTTCAGCGCTTGGCGGCTTATCCCGAGCTGGTTTGCCAACTCCACCTGTTTTGTCTGAACAATGCAGGAGGTTGCCTGTTTACTTCGCGTGTATAACGAGTAAAGTAGCTTTAAGGGGCGTCCGGTTAAAACTTCATTGTTCACAAGATCACCAAGGTTAAAATTGCCTAATTCTACATCAAACTGATGGTTTATTAAAGTTTCAGCCCTATAACCGCAACATATTTATTAGCCGACAAAAGACCATAGGAAGCTTCGAACAGCAAAAACTAAGGAGTGAGCGGCGAAAATGTCAGAGAGCAACTCTGTGTTAATCGGGCGAAAGCCAGTAATGAACTACGTTCTGGCTTGCATAACCCTCTTTCACGGCGGAGCAGAAACCGTGAGCGTAAAAGCTCGAGGAAGAGCCATCAGCCGAGCCGTAGACGTGGTTGAAATTGTTAGACGTCGATTCCTGCCAGATGTATCAGTGAAAAACGTGGACATCGGCACAGAACAGTTGGCACCCGACGAAGAGGGTGGGACGCCTACAAACGTCAGCAGCATCGAAATCACGCTGGCGAAGTAGGACGGCGGCAAACAAAGGCTCCGCTCCCCTCCTTTATTTCGGAGGTCTAAGAACGAGGTGAAAACGGCGCTATGCAGTTTCTGCCTGAAAAGCGGAATACTGTGTCCAAGTTGCCAAAAGAAACTAAGGTCAGGTGAAGTAAGCGAGGTCGATTTAGAGACCGCGCGCATACTTTTGTCACTTGAAACTCTGTATCCTCCCCTCCAAGAAACTCGTTTTTACAAGGCACTCGAAGCAGACGGCGTTTTAGCCATAGTAGTTGGGCAAGGCGACGTAGCCCGCGTGCTGAGTTACGGCGGAAAAATCATCAAGGACCTAGGGGAGAAAGTGGGCAAAAGAATCCGAGTTCTGGAGTATGGAGTGGACGACCGAAAGTTTTTGGAAGACTTGTTCGCGCCTTTAAGCATCATAACCATAAACACGATTTGGCTGCCTGACGGAAGCACTGAAACAAGAGTAATTTTAAAGAGAGGAAGACAAAGAGCGCCCCAACTAAACATAACGGCATTAAAGGAAATTGCTAAAAGCCTTCGCGGAATAACCCTTAGAGTCGAGTTCGCCAGATGACAGAAGGGGCTTCCATGAAACTGGATCAAATGGGGGATTGGCGCAGAACCCACTATTCCAACGAGGTAAAACCTGAACTCAGCGGAAAAGAAGTCGTTGTTTTAGGATGGGTCCGAGACATCCGCGATTTAGGCGGCATAAGATTCGTAATCCTACAGGACAAAAACGGCATAGTTCAGATCACCATACCAAGAGGCAAGGTCAACAAAGAGGTCTTGGAAAAGGCTGACGCGCTACAGCGGCAATACAGCATCGGCGTGAAAGGAACCGTTAAAAAAATGGAAAAAGCGCCCGGAGGAGCCGAAATAACCCCAAGCGAAATACGAATATTTGCTGTGGCCAAGCATCCGCTGCCGCTGGACATAACCGGCAGAATTCCAGCGGACGTTGACGTACGATTAGACGCGCGTGTCATCGACCTTCGCCGAGACCAGAACCAGGCAATCTTTAAAATCCAGCATGTGGCACTGGAGGCGTTACGGAATTTCTTCTCCAGCCGCGGCTTCACGGAGGTGCATACCCCAAAGATCATAGCTTCCGCCACTGAAGGAGGAACCGAGCTTTTTCCAGTAGCCTATTTTGGACGTGAAGCCTTTTTGGCGCAGAGCCCCCAGCTGTATAAGGAACAGTTGGTCATGGACTTCGAGAAGGTCTTTGAAATAGGCCCTGTTTTCAGGGCTGAAAAGTCCCATACCCGCCGACACCTAAGCGAGATCATCATGATTGACATGGAGGAAGCATACGCGGACGCTGAAGACGTTATGAAAGCTCTCGAGGACTCTATTCATCACGTTTACGAGGTTGTGGCAGAAAACTGCCAAAAAGAACTGGAAGTTCTAAAGCATAAACTTGAGGTACCAAAAACGCCCTTTAAACGCCTTACTTACAAGACGGTTCTTCAGGAGCTGAAAAAAGAGGGCGTAACGGTTCCGTGGGGCGAAGACATCCCCACTCAAGCATTCAGAACCTTAGGCAAAATTCACCCGTACTTCTACTTCATAATCGACTGGCCAACCGAATCCAAACCCTTCTACATAAAGTCCCAAGATGACAAGCCGAAGATATCTGAAGCCTTCGACCTCATGTGGAGTTGGATCGAAATCGCCTCCGGCGGAACCCGAGTCCACTCTAAGCAGATGCTGATTAAAAGGATGAAAAAACAGGGGCTGAACCCTGAGTCCTTCAAGTATCACCTGAAAGTTTTCGATTACGGCATGCCTCCGCACGCGGGTTGGGCCGTTGGCTTAGCACGACTGGTGATGGCCCTAACCGGAAGCCGCAACATACGCGAAGTGGTGCTGTTTCCAAGAGACCGCTTCAGGCTCACGCCCTAATCCACCGCACAGCATGTTCACAAAAGAGGAAGTTTCCCCGTTATTCTGTCAACCAACACAGAAGGAGCAGGGCCTATGCCCAAGCAAGTCACGGTTCCCGGCGGAATTTCAGTTAGTCCCCTGTCGGAGATCAACGCACAGGGCAACTTCGCTATCTTGGCTTCTTTCTCGAGGGCGACGAGCTCCTGCTCAGAGTTCACCTTCAAGGCGACTTTACATTGGCCTTCGGCAATCCAAGCCCTCCACCAGTCCTCATGCTTTTTTCTCGCTTGTTCGGCGGAGGAAACCGCGGCGTGACCCGCCTGAGCCGCAATCTTGCCCCTGCTCATTCCTAAGTCGGTTCGCAAAACAATAACCTGCTTAAACTCAAACTCTGACATAACCATTCAGCAATCAAAATTATTCCAAATAGATTTAAATGTTGAGCTATCTTCGAAGCAGAGTGTTGAGCCGATATGACTGATCGCGATGTCGTGGTTATCGGCGCCGGTCCAGCTGGGCTTATTGCTGCCCGAGAAGCCGCGAGGAGAAGCGTTAATGTTACGGTTCTCGAGGAACATGCGGAAATAGGCGTGCCGTGCCACTGCGCAGGCCTGTTAAGCATTAAAGGATTAAAGGATTTAGGCGTGCCTCTGAGCGCCGATTTTGTTCAGAACAGACTGAAGGGCGCGCGGTTTTATTCGCCTTCCGGCTTGTCCTTCACGGTTGAAAGTCAAGAGACAGTAGCTTGTGCGGTTGACCGCAGCATGTTTGACAAGTTTTTGGCTGAGCAAGCAACCAGAGCGGGAGCTGAAATTAGAACCGAATCGCGGGTTAAGAAAATCAGTAGGCGCGATAAACGGATTGTGGTCGAAGGCTCTTCTGAATCCATAGGCACGGGGGTCGTGATAGATGCGGAGGGCGCAGTTTCTCGCTTCGTTAAGGCAATGGGTTTGAAGCCTCTGGAGTCCAGTGGGGTCTTACCTGCTCTACAGTTCAAGTTGGAGGATGTGAATGTGGACCCTGATTACGCTGAAGTTCATGTGGGCAACAAAGTTGCGCCCGATTTCTTCGCTTGGGTAATCCCTTTGGGACCCGATTCCGTTAGGGTGGGCTTAGCCTGCAAAAGGGCTAATGTCCGCGAAAAGCTGGAAAGTCTTATTCAACGCAGATTCGGTAAAGCCAAGCGGGTAGCAGTCAGCTCGGGGCGCGTCATCACCTCTGGTCCCATTTCGAGGACTTTCGACGACAATTTTATTGTTGTTGGTGACGCTGCGGGTCAGGTGAAGCCTACAACTGGCGGTGGCGTCATCCTCGGCGGTATGTGCGCGTCTTTTGCTGGAGAAGTCGCGGCGGAATCGGTGAAAAACGGGAACCACGGTGCTGTTTTCTTGGAGAAGTATGAGCGGTTATGGAAGTCGAAGTTAGGCGGAGAGTTTAGGACGATGCGTCTGGCGCGGCGGGTCATAAATCGGCTTTCAGATAAGACCGTTGATAAACTCTTCAAGTTTGTCTTGGATAAAAACCTCCAAGAGGGGTTCTCCGTCAAGGGTGACATAGATTTTCAAGGCGGGCTCCTTTCAGCTTTAGTGAAAAAGATGGACCTTCTGAGGATTCTGGTAACGGCGGCTCCTGACCTTCTGCGGTTTATGATGAACCTGCGTGGTTCTTAAGAAAGATAGCATATATAAGGGAGCGTGGACCATTACTGATTTTCCTTTAAGGTGATGCTGTTGAGCAAGGAAGTCAGCGTTTCAATGCCGGTTTGCATGTCGTGCAACCGAATTATCCCGCCGGGAACGAAGGCAACCAAGTTTCAATGCCCAAACTGCGGAGAAATAACAATCTGGCGGTGCTCAAGATGCCGAAGCTTCGGGCGGTCTTACCGTTGTCCGAAGTGCGGTTTTACGGGTCCATAGAGGGGTGAAGAAACGTGGCAAAAGTCGTGGTTTCCCTCAAGCTTCTTCCTTCCGATGTTTCGGTTGACCTCGATGCCTTAAAAATCAAAATAGAGAAAAGCCTGCCGAAATACGCTTCAGTTCACAAGTTCGTTGAGGAACCTATCGCCTTTGGCCTCGTCGCCTTAATCGTGCACATTGTGGTTCCTGAGGAAACCGGAGGCGGCTTAGATGAGATCGAGAAGGTTCTTAAGGGAATGGATGAGATCAGTGAAATTGAGACGCTGATGGTTCGGAGGGTCTAAACACCCGCTTTAAGATTTATATAGGAACGTACTCTTCGAAGATGTAGTGGTGGCGAGAACTTTGAGCGAGATGCAATTAAGAGTTGGAGATGCGAAACAACGTGATGTGTATCGGGGAATAGCCAGAATCGATCAGAGGAGCATGCAGAAACTAGGTATCTCCGCGGGCGACGTGATCGAAATCGTCGGGAAACGAACTACGTCGGCTATAGCTTGGCCAGCTTATTCTGAAGATCAAGACCGCGGGCTCATGAGGATCGATGGGTTAACCCGCAAAAACGCTGGGGTGGGGATAAACGAGTACGCCTTAGTGCGTCCAGCGAAGGTGAAGGATGCGGCAACCATTACTTTGGCGCCGGTTGACATGCGGCTTAACATCGATCGAGACTTTACTAAGTTCGTGAAGAACAGGCTTATGGAAAGGGCTTTCGTGGAAGGGGACACTACCTTGGTTATGATGCTTGGTCACGCCATTCTTTTCACTGTGACGAAGACCCGACCGCGTGGCGTCGTGAGGGTGACTTATGAAACCAATATGCAAATCTTAGGTGAGCCCATCCCAGAAGCCGGGGGCTTACCTCGCACCACTTACGAGGACATCGGGGGTCTCCACGAGGAAATTCAGCGAATACGGGAGATGGTGGAGCTTCCGATGCGGCATCCTGAACTGTTCCAGCGGCTGGGGATAGAGCCCCCTAAGGGCGTGTTGCTTCACGGTCCTCCAGGTTGCGGAAAAACGCTGTTGGCGAGGGCGGTGGCGAATGAGTCGGAGGCTAACTTTCTTTCTATAAATGGTCCGGAGATTATGTCGAAGTTTTACGGTGAGTCTGAAGCTAGGCTTCGAGAGATGTTTCAGCAGGCTGAAAAAAATGCGCCCAGCATCATCTTCATAGACGAGTTGGACGCTATTGCGCCTAAGCGGGAGGAGGTGACTGGGGAGGTTGAGCGGAGGGTGGTTGCTCAGCTTCTCGCGTTGATGGATGGGTTGGCTGGAAGGGGAAATGTGATTGTTATAGGCGCCACGAACAGGCCGGGTGCCTTGGATCCTGCGCTTCGTAGGCCGGGGAGGTTCGATAGGGAGATAGAGATTGGGGTGCCGGATAAGCAGGCGCGGTATGAAATTTTGCAGATTCACACGAGGGGTATGCCCTTAGCTGAGGGTGTAGACTTGAAGAAACTGACTGCAACGTCTCACGGCTACACGGGGGCGGATTTGGCTGCTTTATGTCGTGAAACAGCTATGAAAGCTCTGCGTCGATACTTGCCTGAAATAAACTTGGAGGATGAGCGGATTCCTCCTAAGGTCTTGGAGAAGATGGAAATTCGGATGGAGGATTTCACGAACGCTTACAAGGAGATTACACCTACTGCCATGAGGGAGGTCTACATTGAGGTGCCTGCGGTTCATTGGGATGAGATAGGTGGTTTGGAGGAGGTGAAGGAGGAGCTTAGGGAGGCTGTTGAGTGGCCTCTGAAGAGCCCTGACATGTTTAATCGCATGGGGATAAGGCCGCCTAAGGGGATTCTGCTTTTTGGGCCGCCTGGCTGCGGGAAGACGCTGTTGGCGAGGGGGGTGGCGACTGAGAGCGAGGCGAACTTTATCACCATTAAGGGTCCTGAGGTGTTTTCTAAGTGGGTCGGCGAGTCTGAGAAGGCTATCCGGGAGGTTTTCAGGAAGGGTAGAATGGCGGCTCCTGCGGTTCTCTTCTTTGATGAAGTTGATTCGTTGGTGTCTAGGCGGGGTTTGGGTTACGGCGACAGCGGAGTTTCTGAGCGGGTTATCAGTCAGCTCCTAACTGAGATGGATGGAGTAACGTCCCTTCGGGATGTTGTTGTTATGGCTGCAACTAACAGACCTGATATTTTGGATCCTGCGATTCTTCGTCCGGGAAGGTTTGACCGCCTGATTTACGTTCCTCAACCGGACGAGAAGTCTAGGGTGAAGATTTTCGAAATTTACACGAAAGACATGCCTTTGATGAAGGATGTGGATTTGTCTCGTCTGGCTACTCTGACTAAGAACTATTCTGGTGCTGATATTGAGGCTCTCTGCCGGGAGGCGGCTCTGAATGCTCTACGCAGGGATGTGAAGGCTAAGGAGGTCCCCCTTGCTGATTTTCAGGGGGCTATGAAGAAGATCGGTCCGAGTATTTCGTCGGACATGGAGAGCTGGTACAAGAGTTTCATGAAGCAGGTTAGGCAGGTGCAGAAGCCTACTACGCCGGTTGCGTGATTTGGTGGGGGGTTGAATCGGTTGGTGGTTAGAACTTGGTATTCTCATCCGCTTTCTTCGGCGGTTGTGGAGGCTCTTGAAAGGAAAGGTCCGTTGATGGATTTGGATCTTTATGATCTGCTTAAGAGTAAGTATGAGGATTTGGGGTTTGGTGATTTTAATAAGACTTTGATGAGGATGGAGATCGAAGGCATAGTTTATGTTTCTACGCTTGCTAGGGGTAAGCGTCGGGTTGAGTTGGTGAAGGGCAAGTAGGTGCGCTGTTGCGTAGTCCCTCTACCCGGGGGGAGGGGGGTATAAATACTTTTTATGGGGGGCAGCGTATTTGGTGTAGTGTGTTATTTGTTCATTAGAGGGGTAAAATTATTGTTGAACAATGGGTGCGAATTTTGTGTGGAGGCTGCGGATCAGGATGAACTGCAGCTTAAAGACGAAATGAACACAGCCCGGGTCAAAGCCTGGCGTAAAGCCCTCAAAAAAGCACAACCCAATCCATGCCTAAACACACCACAAACATGCCCTAGGAAACAGAAGGGGAAATAGTTGGTCGCAACTTCATAAAGCTACGCGAGTTTCTTTTGCCTATTGCTAGTTTTTTCTTTTAATGGATGCAATTTTGAGATTTCTTCGCCCCATGTCGCGAGGTCCTCAGGCAAAGCACTCAATGGTTTTACAATTCCTCCCAAAGAGGTTCTTTCATTGGGCCTTTTGTTCTTTATGAATTCTGGAACATTTTCAACATAGACCCCATCTAAATATGATTCTGCAAGCAACCGATCTTTTGTAGGATTATCATAACTTCCCCATTCTGACGTCCATTTTCCTGTTTGTCCTCTTCCTGCATCTGGGGTAGCTAAAACAACTTTGATTTTAGAAATTGTACGAAATAGAAGGCTATAAAATAATGTTTCTGTGAAACGACCATGTAAACTCAATTTGCAACTAATAATGGCTATTGGAAAAGAACCGATGTATGCAACTAAATCAATGTCTCCCCAAGCCTCTTCCATTCTCAACGATGATTTTAGTGGTATTGACAAACGTTTTCCCAATTGCGAATCTCGATTAATCTGTTTCCCACTTTTTACCTTAATATTTGGAGGCAGGCTTTCTTTTAGAAAGAGCTCAACGTATCGTTCCCAATTTTGTCCACTTTGTTGAACCCTCCTCTGACGTTCTTCTATACTTTCCCTTGGCATTTCACAATCCTTCTTTTAAATTAATTTTTGCTGAAATAACTCGCCGTGTTTCTCTAGTCTCTTCTTTGCCAGTTCACAATATTTTCTATTAATTTCCACTCCTATTCCTACTCTATTGGTTTCTACACATGCTATTAGAGTTGTTCCGCTACCAAGAAAGGGGTCAAGCACAGTGTCTCCAACAAAACTGAATAATTTGATACATCTTCTGGGGAGTTCGACAGGAAATGGTGCTGGATGACCGATTTTGTTTCTACTTTCACCACTAAAATTCCACACACCATTAGTCCAGTCCATAAAATCATTTCTATCAATATCTGATTTCCCACTGCCGCTTGTTTTCTTCCATCTTTTCTTATATAAGACTACAATAACTTCAACAGGAGCGATAACGAAAGGGGCAGAAGCACTTAGCCAAGAACCCCACGCTGTACGTCTCGAAATGTTTTGTTCATTCCAAATAATCGTTGAATGGTATTTCCACCCAATCTGTTTTGCAATGGTTGTAATATCTGCATAAATGCTTTGATGACCACCTTTAAATTTATCTAAAGGAATGTTTAAACACAGTCTTCCGTCGTCTTTGACAAAACCATAACATTCAGTCAACCATTTTCTTGTGAAAACTAAGTACTCATTATAAGGAATCGTATCATCATAATCTTCATACTGGATGTCCACATTATAGGGCGGAGAAGTCACAATAAGGTCTACACTATTCTTTTCAATCACATCAGTTTCTAGAATATCGTCATTGTATATGTAAATTGACTTGGCTTTGAAAAATAGTTTATCCTGCATTGTTTTGATGTTACGGGTGCCTATTGGCTCTAATTGATAGCCATCCTCAGTTTTGGTTATTCGTATCCAGCCACCTGCGGAGAATTTGCTTTTCAGTGAAGGAACCCAAAGTCGCCCATAATTGTCAAGTCTCGCTGGTTCTCCGTTTACTAAAGTTTTGAACGGTATTGGTAGATCTCCAATAAGCTCACTTCTACTCTCAGCAGGTATACGGATGAAACCTTTGGAGGCTTCCATCTTTCCTAACTTCTTATTAACCATTCTCCACTTCTCTCATACAAACTTCTGAAGCATCTTTACTAATAATAGGTTTATTTAATATTACTTAAAATAAACTAATTGGCTTGAGGTCACATAGAATAGATATAAAAGCTGTTTTTCAGACACATGCGTGGCAGAATGTTTGGAAAAGGGTTATTGGGTTAAAGTTGTTTTAAGTAGTGTAGCTGGGAGAAGGTTATGGCTGAAATAGCGTATAGGCCTATTGGCGTTGTTCATTCCAGTTTCAGGGAGCCTCAGGGTACTCCCATACAGCCCACAGCCGCTAAAGACACCCAAGGAACCATAGAAATATATCCCGAATATGCTGAAGGCCTAAAAGACCTAGAAGGCTTCTCCCACATCACCCTAATCTACCACTTCCACAAAGCCAAGAAAACCGCCTTGAAGGTTAAACCCTACATGGACGACAAACTACACGGAGTTTTCGCCACCCGCGCCCCAGCTAGACCGAACCCCATCGGAATCTCCACCGTCCAACTCCTCAAAATAGAAGGAAACACCCTCCACATACGAAACCTAGACATCCTAGACGGAACCCCCCTCCTAGACATCAAACCCTACATCCCAGAATTCGACGCCCACAAAACCGAGAAAAGAGGATGGCTCAAACAACACATCCACAAACTCCCCAAAACAAAAGACAACGGAAGATTCACAAAATAAGCACTAGGCTGATTTCTCAGGGTTTAGGCGCTGTTTTTCCCCTCCAGCTGGCTGTTGCAAGCTAACTTTTTTCTTAGGAGGTGATCCGGCCGCAGGTTCCCCTACGGCCACCTTGTTACGACT
>CAZZLD010000010.1:0-53698 GCA_964655075.1 uncultured Candidatus Bathyarchaeia archaeon | reverse complement strand
ACCTGAACGGAAACTACTGGGCCTACGCCATAAAAGGCCACTACCCCTATCTTTCAGAGACGAGCAAGGAAATGGTCGTCTCCTACGTCATTCGTTCCTCCAGCGAAGAAGAAACCCTTTCCGACCCGACTCTCTACTGCCCCTATTTTGTAAAACTCACTTTCGAAAATATTACAACTGGAATGTTCATAGACCATAATGTTACTTATAATGGAGGAACCTATCATGTCACCACAGTCAGTAATTCCACAATTACAAATTTTCACCTTAACCAATCAGAGAGAGTAATTAGCTTCAATGTTACTGGTCCTAACTACACCACCGGTTTCTGCAAAATCGCAATTCCAAACGTTCTTATTCAAGAGTTATGGAATGGCAATTACACTATTCTGGTTGACGGAGAGCAACCACTTATGACGGAAAACTGGACGGACGGGACAAACACCTACCTCTACTTCACTTACCTCCACCCAGAACACGAAGTGACAATAGAAGAGTTTCCATCGGCACTAATCTTAACTCTCTTAATAATTGTCACTTTGGTTGCAGTTGTTCCTAAGAAGACATTTTGGGCAGATGCGCGTGCAAAAAGAAGAGATTAGTCTGCAAGGCATAGTTTAATGTTCGCTCTGATGCAATATGACTTACGGTTAATTTTAAATAGTTTCTATAGTTATTATGAATAAAGGTGCTCCAAATGAACAAAAACTCTCCTAAAATAATTTTTCTATTCATTTTGTTGGCAACATTTAGCGCCTTATCATCTTTCACTCTTATAAAACCAGTAGCGGCGCAGTCAGCTCTAACTTGGTGGAACCCAAATTGGCTGAGCCGCGTTTCAGTAAACCTGACAGAAACTGCTGGAGTGGACCGTGTGTCAGAGCCCACTGATGTCCACGTAACATTTGAATCTGGAACCTGTACCGATCCTGTTAAGGAAGTTAGAGTAGTTTACCTTGACGGGGCTACTTGGACCGAGGTGCCTAGCCAAGTGTACAACGTGACAACGGCGGGTGGATACGCTAAGTCAGCAAACGTTGTCTTCCTAGCCAACGTGCCAGCCTACAGCACAACCACATACTATATCTACTACAACAACCCCGCCGCAGAGGCCCCAACATACGATGGGCTCCGCCTTCACACAGAAGAAGCAGGCGACACCTACAACGTCACCGCTGTCAAAGACGGCGTAGAAAAGATTTATTTCCGCATATTTTGGAAGCACGCTATTACTCTCTATAGCGACGGGAAGAACATTACCTTTCCTGGAGGTCAAGCTGGCTGGGAGCTGTTCACCATAAGTTTTGCTAACCTTTGGGTGAATGCAAAGGACTTCGCTTGGTTCTCGTCTAGTATAGGTGAGAAATTAAAAGTCGTTAACAGCGGCCCCTTGTTCATCGACTTTGAAAACACTCAACCAATTTGCTCAGATCTCTGGGGTTCAGTTTATAACTCGAACATCTCGAGTACATATCAAATAAGAGTTTACTATCAGCCAGACTTGAATCCGCTGGTAAAATATCGCGCTAGCTTGACTTGGAAAAACGTCGAAACGGTAAAAAATCTACTATTCATGGACTTTAAACTCTCCAACAGCACAAGCTCCGGAAACACCGAAGAGGATTGGACCTACGCGATCTACAAGGGCTTCACGTGGAAAAACACAGACGGAGTTGTTCAGACGGTGCCCGTGGAGACAACCGTTGCAGACTTGATCTGGAGTCCAGCGGATCCGGTGGGCTGGTGGAGTTATAATGGCAGCCGCTCAGATTCAACCACGAAGCCTGGAGCAGACATCGGCATGATCCCAACCTACGCTGGAGGAACCATATCTGGCTCCGAATACGCCATAAATATTACACAACTAGTAGAATACAACGACAACCATGCATCACCATGGGTCCAAGGAACCTACGATGGAAACACAGGCGACACGATTGAAACCACAGGATACATCGTCACCAACACACCAGCAGACCAGAACATAGCGCCCACCATGGAAGACGAAGCCACGAAACTACGTAACCCCCTTGAACGCAATGTTGGATCAGGGTTTACTATATCCATTCAAGTTGCCTTGGAACCACGAGAAATATACGCTCCACCACTAACTATCGGGGACACGTTTACCCTCAACGTTACTATCCGAAATGTCGTTGGTCTACACGCTTGGCAGGTTGGCTTGACTTGGAACCCCGACATATTGGAGGCTGTAACCGGCAGCATCGAGGAGGGGTCGTTCTTAACCTCGGCGGGTAACACCCAATTCCTCGCTGGAACGATAAACAATGATACTGGCATATTAGCTCCTTCAAATGCCACTCTTACGGGTGCTGGGGTCTCTAAATCCGGCAACGGGACACTGATGAGCGTTGACTTCTACATTAAGAAGGCAGGAGACTGCACCATACGACTTACAGATGTGTTGCTGCTCGACGAATCTGGGATGAATATAACTTATGGAACCAAGTCCGCCTCTCTCTTGTATCTTTTGGACAAAACGCCCCCAGTGATAATGGATGTCATTCCATCCCTAGCCGGGCAAGAAATTGATGAGCAATCTGAACTTAACGTTAACACAACCGTAATTGACAATTCAACGGTGCATTCCTTGACAGGATTAACAATCAACGCGTCAGGCGTCAGCCAAGTTCTCTTGAATTACTCAACCGACGGCGGAGTCACATGGAATACCACAACTATGACTAAAATCGAGGGAACAGACATTTACCAAGGTGCAATCCCGGGTTTTAAAGCTGGAACTAAGGTGAGATATAACATCGTCGCTACCGACAACGACGGGAATGCAGCGTCAAGCCCCACCTACTGGTATAAAGTGCGAAGCGTGCCACAAACTGGGACATACTTCATCTTCGGAGTAGGCGTAGGCTTCGTATTCGCGCTTATCATCGCTGGTGCCGGCATCTATGCTAGAAGGAAACCCGGATGATATTCCTAACGGAAAGTCTTAAATAAAAAAATAACGTAGAAAACGCTCGGGATAAAAAGGAGATGGGAAGGATCAGGCCTTGGAAAAAGCTGAAAAAACTGAAAAAGGTTTAACTCTTAGGGCGTACGCCATAGGAACCCTCTTAGTTATTATGTGGACCATTGTAATAACTATGTTAGGCGGATTCACAGCTGCTTTCCCTGAAGCAGCCGCGAACTCAGTAATATTCGGCATTTTCACGATGTTTCTCTTTTCCTTAATTGCCTCCAAAATCAAGTTTTCTCCACAAGAGTATACCGCTATTTACTCGATGATCTTAGTAGCTATGGTCTTTGCAGCGACTTGGACGTTCACTATATACGGCCAAGTCATTATGTCCATAGCGAATCCGCTTTATAGCCAACAGGGACTAAAGTACATGCCCAGCATTTTCGGGCCGACGGACCCGGATCTTGTTATAGGCGCGCTTACAGGGGGTGCCGCGGTTCCATGGGACGTATGGCTGATCCCGATGTTCTACTGGATATCACTCTCCCTTGCAATATGCTTTGCAGGTCTATTCCTCAGCTGCATCATGCGACGGCAATACATTGATATAGAAACGTTGCCCTTCCCTATAGCAACTCCCATTTTAACCTTAACCGGAAACAAACGTGAAACTCCGTCTTTTTTCCGTTTACCCTACGTTAGGAACATACTTATAGGAATGCTAATAGGCTTCGTGTGGCCTCCGAATCTTTTCAGTCTTCTAAACGCGCTGTATCCTCCATTTAATCTTCCAGTGATGGGGGAGCTGGATTTAGCTCCTGCGCTTTGGTCAATACTCCCAATGGCTGTTTTAACAGTAAACTGGGGAAACATCGCTGTGTTAGCTTTCGCCTTTCTAGTTCCCAAAGACATTCTGCTCACAGCAGTAATTCTGCACTTCGTCTTCCTTTGGATAATTCCGCCCATCGAAGTAGCAACAGGGGCGCTACAGGCTAACCCGGATTATGCAGCTCCTGGTCAATGGTTATGGCGATTTGCGGACTCAGCTTTTAACGGTGCTGTACATAACCAAGACATCCTAAGATACGGGGGTATGCTGGGAGTAGGCCTAATACCGCTGATTTTTCAGTGGCGATACATCGCCCAGTCATTGAAGGCTATTGTTCATCCTAAACCCAAAATTGAAGCTGGGGAACCCTTACCGTACCGATGGGCGTGGATTGGTTTCATTGGAGCAACAATTGCATCTATGTTTCTAATGTACATCGGAGGGATGCCCTTCTGGATGACAATCATATTCTTCTTACTATTCAATTTGATAAGCCTAGGCTTTACTCGACTTCGAGGTGAATCAGGAGGTTGGTTAGGCAACGGCGATGAAATGATTAGCCCAATTGACGCAACACTATACCAAATGGGCTTTGCATCAGGCATTCAAAGCGAGGTAGTTAGGCAAACAACATATAGATCGTTACTGCTAGCCGGAACGTATACTTGGTGGGGTTTTGCAATAGCCTTTCCACCGCCTATAACTTCTATGGAAGCCTTTAGGATAGCGTCAGTAACAAAAACGAGAACTAGGGACCTCTTTGTCTCTATTTCCATCGGAATAATAGTTGCCCTTCTCATAGGCTTTCCACTCGCTTTGTGGGGCCTCTATCAGTTCGGTGCACAAGCTAGATGGCTGTACAGCCGCATAGACGGTGCATTCGTAGGAGACATGGGTTCCGGTCAAGCCCTCCGCCTATCCTTCTACTCACAAGGAGTGCCAGCAGCATGGGAATATCCAGTTGACTGGGTCCAAGTATTCTTCGGCGTGTTTCTGGTCGCAGCATTTATGTTCCTACGAACGAGGTTTATGTGGTTCCCGTTAAATCCAATCGGTATTCCTCTAGCTGGTTTCGTCCTCTCTCCATCCTACGTATTCTTGTGGCTAGTAGCGTACATAATAAAATATGCAACGTTAAAGATCGGCGGCACGAAACTCTACGAAAAATGGGGAATCCCAATCGCCGTTGGAATAATCATAACGTGGGCTACACTGCTCTTCGCCACGGGGCTCATATATATGTCCCGCACATTGTAACCTAAAGTTTCAAAGGACTAATATACATCCCAATGGGTCTCCTAAGTGAGGAATCATGTTGCATTCGAACCGGAAACGTCTCCTTTGCCTGCTGCTCATACTATGCTCCTCGTTGTTTCCTCTATTGTACAGGGCAACTGCTGACAGCAACCTGAATTTTTCTTCAAATGTAACGGTTGACTACAACTCCCTTATCAACAGCATAAACATGACAAACGTACAGAAGCATATAGAAACTCTCTCAAGCCTCAATTCCAGAGTATCCGGGTATTCTAACTCCAATGCCGCTGCTGAATACATAGCGGAAAAGTTTGCCGAATATCAACTCGACAACGTTTATTTTGAAAACTTCACCATCCTCAGTCCCTTTGACTACGGTGCTAACATTACCATTGTATCCCCTGAATCCCTC
Organism: uncultured Candidatus Bathyarchaeia archaeon; assembly: GCA_964655075.1. Classification (GTDB taxonomy): domain Archaea; phylum Thermoproteota; class Bathyarchaeia; order Bathyarchaeales; family Bathyarchaeaceae; genus CAZZLD01. Next base: position 48,262 of record CAZZLD010000010.1, on the reverse strand, counting down.
ACTTTCAAGGCTTATCCCTTGTGGCCAAACTTGGTCGAAACATGCGAAACAACTTCAACTGGAATATCTGGAAAGCTGATATACGGAGGCTATGGGTCTTTTGCTGAGTTCAACGGAAAAGATGTTCTAGGAAGTATTGTACTCTTGGAGTTCAACAGCGAAAAGAATTGGTTAAACGCAGTAACGCTAGGCGCAAAGGCTATCATATTCATCGCGCCTGAGAACACCACTTCAGATGAGGCTGCGCAAAAAAGCATCGATATACCATTAGACATACCGAGGCTATACGTGGAAAAGGACGTAGGGGATCAGCTCAAAAATCTACTGGTCAGTCACAACGGCGAAGTAACTGCAACGATTACCTCTAAAATGAGGTACGAAGAGAGGCAGGTAAGCAATGTCATTGGAATAGTCAATGGTTCTGACCCTCAGCTAAAGAGCGAAGTGATCGCTGTCTCCGCATATTACGACTCGATGTCGGTTGTGCCATCTATCGCTCCCGGAGCAGACGAAACACCGGGAATAGCAGCCCTTCTTGAATTGGCTAGGCTTCTAAAGACGTATGCACCTGAAAGAACTTTTATGCTTGTTGCCTTAACAGGGCACAACTTTGCGTTAGCAGGAGCGAGGGAATTTGCGGATGATTACTTCAACGAGATTGGAGCGAAGATAAAACTCTTCGTTAATCTTGACCTTTCAACAGAGTCTGACAGTGTCGCAGCCATGTGGGTTGGACAGTTTTACCAGTTTGACCTTGCTTCAGGACGCTTCACATGGATTTCTCAACGTTTATCAAACGATTATATGCCTATGTTATATCAATTAAACGATGATTACCGTGGCAAGTTTGCAAACGCCTTAGATGCCTCTAGCTGGCGAAACTACGTTCCAAGGCGTTTCATGCTTGATAGCGAACCATTCATTATGGCAGGCGGGCTTGGCTTTAGTTATGTTACTAGTTACAGCCTAGAGAAATACTGGGACACGCCTCTTGATAGATTTGAGAATCTGAACATTGAAAACCTCAAGCCACAATTGGACATCATCTTTTGCACATTGTATAGCTTTGATGGTGAAGAGGAGATACTTCCAAAAGTAGCACCTACTAGATTTGATCCTAACGGAGGCGGTTTACCAACCCTGAAAGGAACGGTCCTAACATACAATCTCACAAAAGGCTGGTATGACACAGTGCCCAACGCCCTAGTTGTCCTCCAAGCCCAACCTATAAGTATTGTTTATGAGCCTAACATCGTTTTGATGTCTAATGAGAAAGGAGAATTTGTTTTAAAGGGCGCGCTCCAGAGTTCGGTTAAAGTAGGCATCTGGGCCACCCGCTTTTATACAATACAAGCTTACGTCGACAACCCGTCTTCTGGTCCTGTTGAATATGCAACTGCCTTTGGAAAGTACAGCCTTTGGTCTTCCCAAGTTATAATCGATAAAGCCGAAGTAGAGACAAGCATTGCTGTCTTCAAATGCAGCAGCATCGCCTTATCTGACACTTTAAACCCGTTCAGTATGGCTCCGGCGCTGTCTTACTTTGAAGTGAATAACATTTTGACCCACGCCCCCCCTGATTTCTGGGGTGAAACTCAGTCATCGAGCGAAGCCATTATGTTTGTCCCACCTAACGTCACCGTTGAAATTACAATGAAGTCTAGTGATGGGCGTATTCTCGCAGTGTTACTAAACGCCAGCAAGGATAATCCCGAAGGTTCCGGATATACCATCAAGGGTACTGGCGAGTGCCTTTATCTCACACATACACCCTTGCTTTTCGTAGTTGACGGCATGTATCAACTAACCCAAAGCCGCATCGAAACAGCCAAATCCCAAGGTCTCAGACCCATAAGTATTGAAAACTCCCACGAAAAAGTAACTGAATATATAAATCAGACATACCAGGCTTTGAACGCCAAACAGTATGATGCTTTTTTTGCCAACGCCTCCAACGCTTGGAGCCTCGAAGTGCAAACGTACGAAGAAATAAGGAGCCTTATACAAAACACAATCAACACAACAGTGTTCTTCTTTGTTCTTTTGATTCCATTTGCCTTTCTTGTCGAAGGTCTGGTCTTCTCGTTCAATAAAGGCTCTAGGAGGTTAATTGCGATGTCCGCTATCTTCGGTATTTTTGTGATGATATTGTACTTCGTCCACCCAGGTTTCCACTTAACATCCAACATTTACATGACGTTAATGGGCTTTGTAGTTCTCGTACTGCTAACCCCCGCCCTCGCAATAATCTTAGGTGAAGCATTCAAGTATCTAAAAGAAACTCAGCTCAAGATAATAGGAAAACACTTCACTTCGATAAGCCGGCTTAGCGCCCTTACGACAGCGTTCTCAATTGGAACTTCCAATATGAAAAGGCGGAAACTTCGAACCACATTAACCCTTCTCACGGTCATCTTGATCACCTTCTCAATGATTTCCTTTACATCTCTCTTCAGTTTCTCCATTGTTCGAGCTAGCGAGAAGAGCGGAGTGACCCTCTACGACGGAGTTCTAATAAGGACTCCCGCATGGTTACCGTTATCCAACGACCTGCTAAACTACTTGGAAGCACACTACAGCGGGCAAGCCCTGATATGCCCGCGGTCTTGGCTGTATGCCTCAAATAGTCCCCTAACTTTTAAACTGATCGGACCCAATGGATCATTTTCACCTGACGTTGTACTCGGCGTCACGTCACGCGAAGCAAACCTTACAAAACTTGACACATTAGTCAGGGGCTCTTGGGAAAGTTTCTCAGGGGAAACATGTATCATTAGCGGTTCAACAGCTAACACATTGGGTGTTGATGTTAACGACACAATTTCGTGGGATGGGTTAAACGTAACCGTCGTCGGGATCATGGATGAAAACGCGATGAAATCCAGAATAGATCTAGACCAAGAATCACTTTCTCCCCTTTCTTCATCTCAACCAGGTGGAAAACTGGTTTATGCCTCTTGGAGCAACGTCGTTATTGTTCCATACGACTTTGCGATGGACTTGGGTGGCAGCATCCGCAGCATCGCTATAATGCCGTATGATCCAAATATGATCTACAACATTGCCAGTGAAATAGCCAGCGTTTTCACTCAATTTAATGTTTACGCAGGCGTCTCCGGAACAATTTACTATTACATAAAGGGGACCGGCTTCACGTTCCAAGGAGCTTCCCTTATCCCTGTGCCGCTCTTTATCTCCGCGTTTATAATGTTAAACTCCATGCTTGGAGCTGTCCATGAAAGGGTCAAGGAAATTGGAATCTATAGTTCCATCGGGCTTTCGCCTACGCATGTGGCTGGCCTATTCGTGACTGAATCAATTGCCTATGCTGTTATTGGCGCTGTTTTAGGCTACACTCTGGGGATAGTTGGATATCCCATTCTCATCGCGGTGCACGCTATCCCCGCAGATGTTCCACTTAACTATTCATCCTCCTGGGTGATCATAACTCTAGTTATATCTATGGCCGTCACTTTGCTTTCCACAGTCTATCCCGTTTACAAAGCATCACGCCTCGTTACGCCCTCTATTGAAAGGGTGTGGAAGATTCCAACTAAACCTAAAGAGGACCAATGGACGATACCATTGCCCTTTGTTGTGACAACTGAGAAAGAAGCGCTCGGAATACTTGCGTTTGTCAAAGAGTACTTTGAGGCACACGCTACTGAACGAGCGGACGCCGTCTTCGCCACAAAAGCCATTTCCTATCAAGAGGAAAAGAAAAATAAGTTTCTCGTCATGGAAGTCCGTTTAGCCCCATTTGAGATGGGCGTTATGCAGGAAACTCGCGTCAAAGCCATTTTATCTGATAAAGAAAAGCGATACAATTTTGAAGTTTATCTTCACCGACTTGAGGGCCATCTGCGGGTCTGGAAGACTGCGAATAGGAATTTCGTCGACGAGGTGAGAAAGCAGTTGCTCGTGTGGCGTGCCTTGAAACGCGAAGATAAAGAAGAATACATGAAACGCGCGGTTGAGCTGAAGCAAGGAATGGTCAAAGAGGTATGATGATGAGTTCTGAAAAAGATGTTCAATATCTTCAGGAAGAATCGAGGGGTAGTTCTCCGCTCACTTGGAGGTCCTTCTCCGGAATAGTTTATGCGGCTGTTATTCTGATGCCAGCCTCTTTATGGCTTTACTTTACAACCGGCAGCGGAGCATCCTGGGCAGCCATGTATACAACAGCTCTGGTTTTCACCGAACTTGCGAGAAGAGGACGACCTTTAACGAAGCAAGAAACCTTCGTACTCATGTACGGAAGCTCGGTAGCCGTAGGTGAAGTATTGTTCGTCGGGTTTCTCTACAGCGCCTATTTTATATCATCCCCAATAGCCGCTCAATTCGGTTTAACCGCGTCCATTCCTCACTGGGTGGTTCCTCGAGCGAATTCACCGGCTATTCTGCAAAGAACATTTCTTCATCCAGACTGGCTTATACCTATCGCATTAGGCATAACTGGGGCGCTTCTCGGTAAGGTAGCCTCTGTTTCCATGGGATTTCTCACCCGCCATCTATATATTGAAGTTGAGAAATTACCATTTCCAATACAGCAGTTTGAAGCTCAAGTATGTCTCACCATGTCTGGAAGGGAAAGCCACAGAGTCAGAATCCTCACTTTATCTGCCATAGCCGCAATGGTATACGCCGCAATTCTTTACGGTATCCCAACAATTAGTTATGCCGTTGGGGGAGTATCTTTTATGCCAATACCTTATCCGTGGATTGACTTCACATATTGGATAGGCTCTTTATTGCCAGGCGCTTCTTTTGGTATAGCTACCGACATCACAGTGATTGCTATAGGATTAATATTGCCATTCAATGTAGTAATAAGCATGTTCATAGGATCTTTCAGCTTCTACTTCATAGGAAACGCGGTGCTGTACAATTTTGGCTACTTCAACAAGTGGTGGGTGCCGGGGGTCGACCTTGGGACTATCTGGGACAAATCGATATTGAGCTTTTGGGCAAGTCCCCTCATAGGATTTATTTTACCGGTCGTCCTACTTTCGCTGTTGAGGCATCCAAAGAATCTGTTGAAGACCTTAACTGATCTGCGGAAAATGCCAAAAGCCACAAAGGAACGAGGAGACATCTCTCTCAAAATCATACTGATCATGTTTCTTTCGGCAACGCTAGCATCGGTGCTACTGGTCTGGATACTTGTTCCAGGATTTAGAGTTTGGGTGTTGGTGCTCGTTGCTATCTCCGTAGGATGGACTTTCATTTATAGCCTTGCATCAACTAGAGCCGTAGGAGTCACAGGCATGGGGTACGTGGCTCCGTATTCCGGCTCTTTATATGTGCAAGAAGCATTTTACATTAGCACCGGATATACTAAACCAGATATTTGGTTTGCACCTTTAATTGTAGGTGACGTTAGTTCACTTTGGTGTGCACTGTTTAAGGTTGCGGACTTAACTGATACAAAGCCCATGGACTATGTTAAAGCCTACATACCCGCCTTTCTTCTTGCTTGGGTCATGAGCTTTGTATACGTGTCAGCCTTCTGGAAGATTGCTCCAATTCCATCAAAACTGTTTCCATGCTGGGGATGGCCAGTTCAAGCATCAATCACAACTCTATTCATCACTCGCAATGTGTCTCTTTTTAAGCCAAGTTTACTCATCGGTGCCGCGGCTATATCATCAGTCCTTTTCGTGGTTCTTGAAATAACGCATCTGCCCTTATCATTAATTGGTTTAGCGTTAGGGCCAACGGTGGCAATACCCATTCCCACAAGCTATCTCATAGGGGCAATAGTAGCCAAATTCCTGCAAAAAAGAATGGGCAAAGAGTGGTTCCAAACAAACAATAGCGTCATTGTTGCCGGATTGTTCACTGGCGTTGGCTTTACAATAGCCTTCAGCGCCGCTATAGCTCTAATTGCAAGGTCTATGTGGGCTTCGCCATACTAAATCATGATCTAGACATCTTCTCATGCTCAACTAAAGGTATGATTGTACATCGAGAGCTCACACGCGCGGTCATTTAGTCTTTGCTCAAAACAGCTAAGGTTTTATCAAAAATCGATGACCGCTGCTTTTTCAGTAATTCGTCGACTTTTTCCCGAGTAACAGCCGTGGTAGTTCCTACCGCTGTTACGCAGACGGCACCGGCTGCCTCACCTTCCAGTAGGATGTGAATTAGTTTTTCTATCGGGAGCATAGTAATTTCAACTTGTTTATGGCGCATCAACCGGATCAGACCGTAAATCATCCCAGAGCAGAAGGCGTCGCCAGCACCAGTCGGATCGATTAGCGATACCTTAAATGCCGGCATCTTTAACCTGAATTTTTTTGTTTCGGCGATCAGCTCCCTTTCACCTCTGCTAACAATTGCAAGTTTAACTCCTTTATTCACCAAATATTTCGTAGCCTTTTCCGGTTCTTCTATTCCAGTCATACTTGAAGCTTCATTATCATTGCAGTGGAATATATCGATCCATTTCAACGCGGAAATGACCGGTTCCCATCCATGTTTATAAGGCATAACGGGGTCTAAAAAGGTGATGCAGTTGAGACTTTTCGCCTCTTGGAGAATACTCGCAAGATGTTGATCGAATCTCCCCAAAAGTCCAGCTGCTCCAACGTAAAAGATCTTTGGCTTCTGATTTTTCAAAACAGTCAGAACATGATCCGGATCCAACCAACAATTTGCTCCAACATCCAAGTGAAATCGGCGGTCCTGTCCTTTAACCACCAAAATGAGGTCCTTAGAGGTCTTCAGGTTTGCCTTTCTTTCCAAATGCGTAACTACACCGTGGTTCTTTAACTCCTTTTCCATAAATTTGCCGAAAAGATCTATGCCAACCGCACCTATCGAGCTTACCTCTCCTTTGGGCAAGCCTAGCTTCATTAAATCGATTGAAACGTTGGCGGAATGGCCTCCAATACATAATTCTATACCACTAGGAACAAAAATGATTTCTCCAGGATCAGATATCTTAGGTAAACCCGCAGCGATAATGTCACATACAAGAATGCCAACACAAGTCACTAGCATTATCTTCTTCCACCTAAAGAAGATCAATAATGTTTTTGAGTTATTAATATAATCCTCGGAAACAATTGTCTAAAATTAATTTCTAAACAGTCTACTGCGCTGAGGTTCTTTTTTGAGTGCTGCCTATAAGCCTGATTTATAAACGCTTTTTGCAAGTTTCAAAATTAGTATTCCAAAAATAGGAAAATTGAATGGCAGTTGGATAAAATTATGCGCACGCGGTCGCTGTAATAATGGTAGAAAAATTTAACCAAAAACCTTAATTCACCAGAATCCTAGTAAACGTGCTCTGGGAATTAACATGAATAAAAAGGAAAGGTTCATCGCTGCTGTTCGGGGCGAGACTCCCGACATGGTTTCTGTAGCTCCTCTCATCGGTGACCGCTTCGCTTACAAGCTATTGCATAAGACGGGTTGGAGAGCAGTTTTCGAAGCTCACCAAATCGTTGGCTCCACCTATTTCCGGGGGCCGACAGGCGTCGGCTTCGACATCAAGTGGCCCAGCGGATGGGGAGATAGTTCCCGGCTTCTAGAAAAGACCGGGACTAAAGAAATTACAGAGCAAGTATGGAAGACCCCTCTTGGCAACGTCACATCTAAAACCATATGTGGCATGATTCCCAACGATCCTACAGTATGCAAAACTATTGAAAACCCAATTAAAACTGAGAAAGATTATGGTATCTTCAAGGCCTACTGGGAGGAATGGCTGAAGAGATCAAAGCCAAATTTAACCGAGATCACGGAAGCCTACAAAACTATGGGCGGTGAGGGGGTTCCCAACGTCTGGATTGGCAGCGCTTTTTCCCATATAGTTTGGGCTAGAGGCGTACCAGAAATTTTCGTTGACCTCTATCGTAGGCCGGAAGCTGTCTCCGATCTCTTGGAGACGCTTACGCGGGTTACATATAAAGCAGTTGATGCTTTTATGGAGTGTCCTTCAGAGGTGATGGGCCTTGATGTTTGGGGCGCTTTTGACTTAAATCCAGCTCACTTTAGGAAGTGGGTTTTGCCTGAGCTCAAAAGAGTGGTTAAGCGGGTGAGAGAAGACGAGGACAAGTATGTGGGCTTCTACATGGTCGGCAGAATAAGAAACCTGCTTCCCATAGCACTAGAAGCCAACCCCCACTTCATAGAGCCCTTCGAATTGCAAAGCGACATCTCCCTCGGAGAAGCAAAGAAATTATATGGAAAGGAGTTGTGCGTCATGGGCAACTTTGATCCCGTGGTCTTGTCCTTCGGGAGTTTGGAGGAGGCGAAAAAGGAGACGCTTCGCTGCTTGGAGGAGGGCATGGAAGGAGGAGGTTACGTCCTCGTCACAGGTGATGAAGTGCCAGGAGACGCAAAATTAGAAAACCTGAAGATGATGGTCCAAACCGTCGAGAAACATGGAAGATATTAAGTCTTATCCTAAAACATTAAAGTAGGACAGCTGATTCAAGAGATCCCAACGTTAAAGTCGCATAGTCGTCCTTACACGATACCTTCTTACCTTGCCATATTTCTCGAAGCCCACTTAAAGCGCCGCCCCAGTTCACTTTAACCTTCACATTAACGGAGGTTTCTTTAGTGTTTATCAAAATGATAACCTTCTCTTTTTCCGTGCTCAAGGTTCGAGCAAAAATATCTGGAAACACGTCGACCTCTCCGCCCACCTTTTCTGGAAGCAAATCTAATAATGTAGCACTGTTTTCAGGTTTTTCAAATACTAACGAACCGAAGAGGATGGTCTTCCCTTTTCCATAGTGGTTTTCTACAACAGCCGTTGAATCATCCGTATAGACGCCTTTAGACGTGCCTGTTGAGACTTTGTAGGCTTCACAGAAGGTTTTCGCTTCTATTTTCCAATCTTTGAATAGGATTTTTTCCTCAGTAATTGACCTGTCACCAGTTCTGACGCATCCAAAAAGTTCATCTAGACCCATGCCTGGAACTTTTTCGCTGCAGTATCCGTAGCTGTTGTATTGGGCCACATGGCACTCAGATATTAGCGTCCCACCTGAATTTACGTATCCCCTAAGTTTTTTCGCTTGTTCTTCACTCATGCATAATGGTATCGGAGAGTAAATGGCTTGGAGTTTGTTCATTTCTGACGAGGGTGTTTCTTCTATGTTAACTATCTGTATAGGAACGTTCTTCTGCCACAAAGTTCGGTAGATACCCCTAAAGGAACTATTCCAAGGTTCCGTTCCAAACAGGTTTCCCGTCATGCAGTATATTAGGTTGAGAGCATCTTTGCTATATAAGATTCCAACTTTCGCCTCTGGCGGTTTTCCCTCGATGAAAATGGAGTGTTCATTGAGAATTCGACATATTTTTGAGGCGACTTCTGATCTATCTGTAAAACTTCCATCCATGCTGCATAGTCCAAATCCCGGCGCCTCAGGTCCAAGCGTCTCAGGCCTATACTGCCAATAGACGATTCCTTTCATTCCATGGGCCACGGCCAGCCAGTTCCAAGCCGCTATTTCTCTAGGACCAGGACGAGGAGAAATGAAAATGCCCTTACCGAGCGGACCGGTTGCGTCTGCCTGCAGCTCGCCAACCCAGCAAATTTTGCCAAGGGCTGAACTTAATGCTGTGTCCAGCTGCAAGCCGATTTCGTGTAGATTATATCCTAGCCATCCCGGAAACACTGAGCAGCCCCATCGCTCCACGGGTTTAGCAATCTTCCACAGATCTGAATAGGGCCCATCTCCTCCTAGATGGCTTATTACAAGGTGGTTTTTGTCAACTGCCTTAACGGTTTTAACCAGCCAAGCCATGTTTTCTGCCAAGTTCCATTCCTCGAACCTCATCCAGTCTAGCTGGAGGGAGTAGCATCCAAGCCACCTCGGAGGAGGCTTTATCTGTTCCCAATCCGCGTATTTGGTGTTCCAAGCGTCGTTCAGAGATTCGATGGTTTTGTATCGATTTTTCAACCACTCGTGGAATTTCTTCAAGGTGCTTTCGCAGCAGCAAAAGACCTGCCAGGGTCGCAAGGCCGCAAGTAGGGGCGGCATGTGGGGCTCTTCCCAAACGTGCCAACAAAATAAAGCCTGATGATCTTTAAACTCTCCAACTATTCTTTTGAGGAAAATTTCGGCTCTTTTTTTAACGCCATCATGGTCTGGGCATAAACCTGGCCACCCGCCGCTGGGGCAACCCCCCGTTGCTTGAAGGTCAACGATCTCTCCGTCGCTGTTAACGTATCTTGCCTCAGGATGCTTTTGAGCTAGCCAGTAGGGAGCGTTATCAAAGTTTGTGAGTATTACCACGCCGATGTCGTTTTCCTCTGCTGAATCCATTATTTCCTTTATCTCTTCAAAATCGAAGACGTCGGGTTGAGGGTTAACCCAATTCCACATGGCTTGAATTTTGATGGTGTTAAACCCTAACTTATGGATGCGCTTCATATCTTCCTCTCTTTGAGCACGAGGAGGAGTTGGAGGACGATAATATTGAGCGCCATAAACAAACCTATTCGTCATGAGCCTTTAACCTTCAAAGTTACGCTTAATATTTGTTTTAATTATTTAAGCTTGTGCCGCGGGAATTTTTCTAAATATACGAATATTAGGAATGCCTTTTTCACGTACGCCGTGATCAACGCCATAATAGCCTGAACGCAATGGATAAATGCGTAAATTCTTTATATTAGAAATGTATTCCACTATAGGTTCAAGGTGTTTCGGTTGGCTACGAAAGTTAGAAAGTTGCAAGGAACAGTCTTGGAAGTTAAGAAAACAGGCGACTCCAAGGTTGACGAAGATAAGAACAAATGGGAAAAATGCATCTTCACTGTCCAACTTACCAATTTTTCGAAACGTACACCAAAGGAAGTGATGCCTGAAAAACTTAAAAATAAAAAAGTTAAATTAGTCCGCTACTGCTGCTTTGACTGGCACTACAAGTTGGGAGTGAGAAAAACACTTGAGTCTGATGAAACTGAGGCGGTGCTGGCAGATAAGCCAACCAAGACCGTTCACTGGTGATTAAATATGAATGAGCAAGAAATTTTAGGAAGGCTGAGGGATTCCGTCGTAAACCTCGACATCAACGGTGTGCAAAAGGCATGCAAAGACGCTTTAGCAGCTAAAATCCCCCCTTACAAGGCTGTAGTAAACGGCATGGCTAAGGGTATGGAGATAGTAGGCCAAAAATACGAAGCAAGGGAATATTTCTTGGCTGAGTTGATAATGGCCGGAGAAACAATGAAGGAAGGAATGACGATTTTGGAACCTTACATGAAGAAGGGAGACCTGAAAGTTACTGGCAAAGTCGTCATAGGCACTGTTAGAGGAGACTTACATGACATAGGCAAAAACATAGTTGTAACGCTTCTGAAAGCGGCAGGTTTTGAGGTTATCGACCTAGGGGTCGACATATCCGCAGAGAAATTTGTGGAAGCAGTGCGTGAATATAAGCCAGATATTTTGGGTATGTCTGCTCTGCTAACCGTAACTATGCCGGAGATGGAAACCGTAATTAGTGAAATTAAGAAGGCTGGGCTCAGAAGCAAAGTTAAGTTGATCATCGGAGGAGCACCCATTACCGCAGAGTACGCCAAAAAGATCGGCGCCGACGCCGCCGCCAAGGATGCTGTTGAGGGCGTAAACCGCTGTAAGACATGGATGGGTGTAGACTAATCCTTTATTTTTTTTACCTTCATAAGTGCACGTGCGTCCTTACCCTATTAATAGTAAGATTTCCCTAGCAGCCGTGAATATTACGATAAAAAATCTACAATTCCCTGGGATTTAAGCATGAATAGTCGGGAACGTGTTTTGAGGGCCATAGAATTTGGCGGGCCCGACAGAGTGCCGATATTTCACGCTTTTCTGCCTGGAGCCTTCATGAGGCACGGCGAAAAAATCAACGAAATCTTCCTTCGGTACCCACAAGACTACGCTCCTGTAAACCAGTATGCAACTATGCGTGAAGATCCCATATATCGAAAGGGCGCATCTTTCAGAGACGAGTGGGGGTGTGTTTGGAAGAATCCAGTAGGCGGGGTTGCTGGCCAGGTAAAGGGGTATCCTCTTGAAAACTTGGAGAACCTGAAGACCTATGAGTTTCCTGATCCCCTTGAGGAAAACAGACCTTTCGGGAGCACAACATTCGATGAAACTGAAAAATACCTGAGGGAAAAAGGTCACGAGAAATATGCTTCCGTGGATTATATATGCTATTTCGAGCGTTTGAGGTGGTTGAGGGGCTTCGAGAATTTTCTGATAGACCTCCTCAGAAATCAGAAAGAATTACGTATACTCATGGATGGCGTTCTTAACTACAACCTGCAACGCATAAAACGGTGGGGCGAAACCGAAGTAGACGAAATCTTTTTTGGCGATGATTGGGGAACGCAGGAGAATTTGATGATTAATCCCCAGCTCTGGCGTAAACTGTTTAAACCCCGGTATTGTCGGATGTTCGATGCAGTTCACAAAAGCGGTAAACTCGTCCATTTTCACAGCGACGGCTACATAGTTGACATTATTCCCGACTTAATAGAGCTCGGGGTGGACGTAATCAATGTGCAGATGCAGATAATGGGAATCACTCGGCTTGGGAAAAAGTTCGGCGGGAAAATTTGTTTTAGAAGCGATCTTGACCGTCAACGGATACTTCCCTTCGGCACCCCGCAGCAAGTGGAAAACCACGTTAAAAAGGTGATTGAAGCCTTTGGCAGCTTCGACGGCGGGCTGATTGGATGCGGAGAGATAAGTCAAGCCGAACCTCTGTCGAACATCGTGGCTATGTATGAAGCCTTTAGAAAATACGGTAAATATCCCTCGAGACTATGACTTCCTTCTTAGATTAGCAACGAAGACTAACTACATCTAGGTTAAAACTTTTTAGTGAATCCTAGAGCTTTATTGATGGAGAAAGGTGGTTACTGATGCTGACTAAGAACGAATATAGGGAAGCTCAGTTAAGGGCGCTAGATTTTTTTGAAAAGGCTGGGATTGTCCTTACTCCTGAGGAGAAAGGAAACATAGAGGTGGCGGACTTCGGTTTTGGAGACCTAGCCCAGATAGGTTTGGAAATAGTAACCTATGTTAACACTGAAAGGTGCTGCGCGAAGGAAATGGCTATGTTTCCTCATCAGACCTGCCCTGAACACCGCCATCCAAACATAAACGGACAATTGGGAAAAGAGGAGACATTCCGCTGCCGCTGGGGCAAGGTGTATCTCTATGTTCCCGGAAAAAGGACGCTTGATCCACACTGCGCTCCTCCCCAAGGAAGAGAGAAATACTACACCGTGTGGCACGAAGTGGAGTTGAAACCTGGGCATCAATACATGCTCTTCCCTGACACCTTACATTGGTTTCAAGCAGGAGATGAAGGAGCCGTACTGTCGGAGTTCTCAACCAAAAGCAGAGATGAAAAAGACATCTTTACTGACCCCGCTGTTCAGCGCATAACAAAAATATACTAACCTCTACTGCACGCATATCTTTTATTTTATTTGTCGGTTGAATTCAGCATGTAATTTCTTAGGCTCGGGCACTATCTTCATCAACGAAATTGCCAAGGCCACGTTGATCAACGAAGAACATATGAACGGAATGTGAATTGGCATATTTTCCCACATGAAACCGCCTATTGAGGGTCCGATGATTCCTCCTACGCCCATTACTGTGAACATAATGCTCATCGCCCTTCCTCTCCATTCTGCCTTGGAAAGATCAGCGACTAAAGGCTGGATAGCTGATGAGAGATACCAAGTGGACAATCCCAGATTAGCTAAGGAAGCCAACATGAATATGAGAGCATCGTTTTTGACAAAGGGTAAAAGAAAAATGAATATTGCTCCTATGGCGAGAAAGCAAGATATGGGAAGGCGTCTTCCTATTCTGTCAGAGATCCTCCCTAGAAAAAGTAGTGTTGTTCCAAGGGCCAAGAAGGATAAAGAACCTACCAAACCTACAATCGACTCAGAAAATCCAAGATTCTCTAAATAAATAGGTAAGAAAGGACCAACAAGACCACTCTGCAGGCTAAAGATTAGCAGTATAACGTACACAAAAATAAGGGATCGGTTCTTTGCGTCGAAAAGGTTGAATTTTGACGAAAGATCAAGCTTTCTTTCGTCGGCTGTTCCTCGGTTTGTCTCTCGAAGAAATATGAGGGAAAGAGTAGCCTGAACTGTGAGGGCAAAACAGATTAAATACCACATGATGTTGAAGCCGTATGCTTCGGCTACATAGCCGCCCACTGCGTTTCCAATAGTCCAGTTTATCGCGGTTACTGTGCTCAAAACCCCAAAGGTGAAGCCCCGTTTGTTAGACGAAACCGAATCCGCCATTAAGGGTCTCCAAGCAGAAGCCATTATAAAGGTGAAAATCATGTTCGCGACATAAATTGGGATAACAAGCTGCCAAGAGTTTATTAACGGATAAAAGAGGTACATTATGGCTATTCCGTATACTCCGAAAGTGTAGAGATATTTCCTGTTGAATCTATCCGCTAAACATCCTCCTGCGAAACTTGCAAAGACCGATGTGACAGCGCCAATAGAAAAAATGAAACCGATCTGACTGTCATCCGCGCCCAAGAAACGAAGAAAGAGATTAAACATGTAACCAGCGATTATCCAATTACCCATTACTGATACGACAATGAGCGCCTTAACGTTTCGATCCAATGAAAAAAAGTCTCTAAAGAGGCCCCTAAGCGACGTAACAACCATGTTCTCCAGCCTTTCACGACAACTATTCAACTTCCTTCATACGATAGGCTCTCCTTATAAATCGCACGTGAGTGCCTGAAACACAACTGTCAAAAACAGAGTTTCTATTACTGTTTGACGGCTTTTAGAATGATGGTGGGAGATTTGTCTGGATCCATGAAATGTATTAGTTTATGTTCCATCTTGAGAAATAGAGCAGGTTGCCTCTTCATTGCGCCGGTGATTGGTTTTTCACCATTTAATATCAACTTCATTAGCAAACCGTCGCCCTTTATTTCTATGTCTCCATAGCCACTTTTCTTGAATAGGCTGCACAATTCTTTTACTGTTGGCCAATGGGTTGGTACTCCTAGCCTAATTTCAATAGTTTCTTTCTTAATATTACCTAGAGGGTACTCCCATGTTTTATGTCCCTTCTTAGTAAACTCTGCATCGCCAGATACGTCTTTGACAATTCTACCCTTTGAGTCCAAAATATAAGAAGTGGTTATGTGGTTTCGTCTAGAATCAATTACTTCCACTAAGTAAGCGATTCTCCCATCAGGCATCTTTTGAAAACTGGTTGAGACAATGGTGCCTGGCTTCCAATCCTTCCGATTATCCATCTCTATAACTACGACTGCATTGGAGGATAGCACTCGTTTAAACTCGTGAACAACATCTTTCAGAGGGGTAAGGAAGCAAAACGCATCCCCTCTTGATATAAGGGCATCGAAGCATGAAACTTTGAATGGCAAATATCTGCCGTCACAAATTACAAAACAAGTCTTATGGCTTATTTCCTTCTTGATACCACTAATCTTGGCGACGTGTATCATGCTCTTTACTACATCCACTCCGACAATCAGCTCTGCCTTTCCCTGCTCTGCTAGAAAGAAGGTTGAACCTCCTGTGCCACAACCTACATCTAGGATCAGTTTTCTATCTCTGACATAATCCAGAAACACAAGGTTAGCAACACCGTATTTCCAAAAATTCGGATTACTAGAGTCCTTTATTTTTTCATTCCATTCAGGACCATAATACGGAGGAAACTTGTCTAACTTTTCCATTGCTAAGACCTAACTTACCTAATGATAACTTACCAAATAAAATTACTTTTATTACGCAATTACTAGAAGAGGTTGGTGCGGGGTATTAGGTTTGTGCGCGCGTTTATCTGTTTAACCTTGTGTATGTATTTCGGCTTTTATCTCGGTTTCAATGGAGGAGTTGCCCTTGAGTGTAGCGGCTGTTCCCTTCTTAATTTGGTCTACGAGTCCTGTGGCAGGCCAGCTTGTGCAAGGTTCTAAGGCGATGGCCCATGCCCTACCGAACCACGGGTGATCCCAGCCGCCGCCTAGAGGTCGCCAAAACCACAGGTAAGGATAAACGTTCTTGTTCCAAAGCAAGCTGAAGCCTAACTTCATCTCTTTGTTTGTCAGTTCGTACCGTCCTTCCTCGAGGTCCATAAGGTAGACTAGGTCGTGGGCCCTAAAGTCCCTTTTTGGAATGCGGCTTAAGTCCACTTCCTTTCCCTCTTTGTCTTCAACAATCGGCCAACTGAATTTCTGTCCCGCTGGCAGGCTACTCCAAGGTATCTCTGGGGTGTGGACTACTGCAGTCTCAGTCTCAAGTTTGATTACAGTGGACGGGCTCAGAAACGGTTCGCCGAATGCCACGTGTTGGAGCCACGAAAACTCTAAGTCCTGCTCGCTTTTGTTCGTCAACTTCTCCCTGACGGTGAAGAATTTTTCTCCTCGACGCATTGTCAACCATTTGTCAACGGACAATGGGTAGCGGCAACAATCGACCGTTAGATGAGCGCCAACCTCCCTTGAGGTATCTTTTTCAATTACGCAGTTCCAAGGCACGAGTGATACTTCACCGTGTTGCCCCCATTCGACGCCCCTGTGTGTGCAAGGGCCACCTGCGTTAGGGAGTATGTCCTGCCATCCTCCTCCATAATAGTCTAGGAAGGGGCCATCTGATCTGGCGCGGGACTCTACGAACATCGAAGGATTTCTGTAGCCGAGGGGGGAATGCCACATAAAGTCGACGTCCAAGGGTTTGTAGAGGATTTCCATGATGTCTGAGCCCTTGTCTAGTAAGCTTACGACGCGGATGTACTCGTTTTCCAGGATGAGTGTCCGCATGCCTTTATACGTCCAATCCGTGGTAATTCGACATGCAACCATGCTTTTCACCATGCTAAGGTGTTCACGTTAATTTTATAAGAGTTATGACTTGCTCCTAAACTCTTTGTTACCTTTCCGCTATCTATCTTCTTGAGTAATCGGGAAAACGTTAATGCTTATATTCTTTTAACAGTATTTTTCTCCTCGGGTGCATTTGATGCTCTCCCATCATGATAGAGTCTTTCACGCTCTGTGCATCGAAGAACCTGACAAGGTTCCCATGTTCGAACCCTACGGCATCTCCGGTCCAACCGCTGATGCTATCTTAGGAAGACAATGCATTGCCATGAACCCCCTTTTAACCGCGAGGATGCTGGCTGCAGGCAAGACAGAAGAAGTAAGGAGGGCTATTGTTAAAGACCAGTATGAAACAGTTAAAAAGCTGGGTTACGACGCTGGACCGATGGTCTTCCTTCCAACTAAGGATGATCCTAAGCCTGAAATAATCGGGGAAGATTCATGGATCGAACACCAGGTTGTGGGGACATCCTACGTATGGGTTGAGGGTAAGTCTGTTCTTAAAATGACAGGAGACATCCAGATACCCATGGCCATAGATTCGGACATATTAAGAAGAGGACTCGCTGGATTTGAGGACTACGTAAAGAAGCTCGAGGAGACAGGCGCTGAGGAATATGAGGAAGCAATGGCTCCGAGGTTTCATGATTACGATGAGAATCTGGGAAAGCTTTGGAGAAAACTCGACGTCCTTATCCAATTCGCTGTAGAAGGAACGGCTACCCCTCACGGCGGCGGATGGTATCCAACTTACCTCATGGCTTTTCTCGCACGACCCAATCTGATGAAGCGATACTTAAGTCAACACATAGAGAAAACGGTGAAGCTTATTAGCCTAGCAGCAGATTTTGGCGCCGAACTCATATACTCTGGGGGAGACATAGCTCACAATGACGGCCCCATGATGTCACCGAAGATTTATCACGAATTCCTGTTTCCAGGTCTTAAGAAATTAGCTGATGCTGCCCACAAAAAGGGACTGTTCATTTTCGACTCCTCCGACGGCAACCTATGGCCCATAATAGACGATTACATCATAAACTCTCACATGGATGGAATGATGGAGATCCAAGAGAGTGCAGGCATGGACTTAAAGAAGCTGAAGGAAACGTTCGGAGATAGGATATGTTTCAATGGGAGCGTCGACAGTCAGAACGTTCTCGTCCACGGCAGCCCGGAAGACATTCGGAGAGAAACAAAGAGGGTCATAAGAATCCTATCGCCCGGGGGCGGCCACATCCTAAGTTCCAGCAACAGCATATATGCCGGAGTGAAACCAGAAAACTTCTTTGCCATGCTGGAAACTGGGAAAAAACATGGAATATATGGACGACACATTAAATAATAGAAGATGCACCCCTTGAAAGCAAAGGACAAAATAGCACTAAACCGTCCCAAAATTCCCAAAAAGTGGACTGAATCCACCGTAATCGGACTTGACGAAGTTTGCCGATTCATCAACAATTTGGCGAAGCAGAGTATCGCTTCTTCTGGTTGTCTTTTAGCCCTTGACGGGTATCTCGGAATTGAATGGCAAAACATCGTACCCAAAGTAAAAGAATCATTGAAAAAAGCAGGCTTCAATACCGAGGCTATAGACATAACCTCCTACTATAAATCGTCAAGTGAAATCGGAAAGATCCTTAATCCTCTTTTAACATGGGACCCATTTTTCGGCCAAGTGTTCGATGGAAACTTAGAAGATTTTTTAGATCCAAGCAGTATCGAAGCGTTGAAGAATAAGTTCAAAAATACAAAATCCACTGCTTCGTCACCAAAAGTGGTTATTTGTTATGGCTGTGGCGCAGCCAATAAATTCCTTAGGGCCTTCTATGATTTCGTCTTCTACGTGGACATAACCCGCGAAGAGTTTATTGAGCGCGCTCAGAGAACAGAATTTGGCTTTTTGAAGGCAGAAGACGTTTCCCAAGCGGATCAAGTAGCAGATGTGGGTCTACCCGTTTACCTGTTTAAACTAACAAATTACGTGTACTATCCCATGCTAGAGCGGTACAAAAAATACCTACTGCGCCACATAGATTTCTACGTTGATGGCAACATCCCTGAGGAACCAAAACTTGTAACCCGAGAGGTGTTCGATGGGCTTCTATCCGTTCTTGCTCAATATCCTATAAGGCTTAAGCCTCTTTACATTCCTAGTCCTTGGGGCGGACAGTGGATTAAAAGAGTTAGAAAGCTGCCCAAGTCAATGGTAAATTGTGCTTGGAGTTTCGAGGCTATAGCGCCTGACATGAGCTTGAAAATCGCCGTTGATGACACCTTTTTGGAAATCCCTTTTCTCACTTTTCTGCTGAAAGAACCCAGAAAAATCATGGGCGATTCTGCAGTTAAAAGATTTAACAACTTTTTCCCGATACGCGTTCATTACGACGACAACATAGACGGAGGCAACATGGCCATACAAGTTCATCCTCCTGCTTCCTACGTTAAAGAGAAATTCAACGAAAAAATAGGCCAGGATGAAAGTTATTACGTCGTTCTTACCGCCCCAGGGTCTAAGGTGTTTTTGGGATTAAAAGAGGGTATTAACGAAAAGGAGTTTTATGAGGCGGTTCGAAAGGCAGAGACTCAGGGCGTCCCCCTAGACTACGACAAATACGTAAACAGCATTCCCAGCAAGCCCGGCGACCTCTTCTTAATACCAGCGGGAACAGTTCACGCTTCAGGCCGCAACGAATTGGTGCTGGAAATCGGCAACAGCTACGGATACACATTTCACATTTACGATTACCTAAGACCAGATTTACACGGAAGATTACGTCCAATACATCCTTCGCATGCGTTCAACGTGATAAAATTCCATAGAACATCCCGCTGGGTCAGCCAACACTTGAAACAGAAACCAAAGTTAATTAGGTCAGGTCAAGACTGGGCTGAATACCTTCTGGGCAAACTCAAGGAAATATTCTATGTGGTGCACAGGCTAGAATTTACGACAAAAATAGATGATGATACGAAAGGGAAATTTCACATTCTGACTTTGTTCGAAGGTGACAATGTTGTTGTGCAATCTAAAGAACATCCTGAAAGAAGATATGAACTAAATTTTTCAGAAACAGTTATTGTTCCGGCATGTGTTGGAGAATACTCAATTCTAAATTTGGGACAGAATCCATGTAAAATCTTAAAGGTTCTTTTAAAGTGAGAAACCGCTATGCAGTCTTTAGATGAAAAATCCAGAACAATGAAAAAATATGCTATAGCTTTAGATGTAGGAGGGACATCTTTAAAGTCGGCCCTCATCGCTTCAAACGGCCTACTTTTAGAGAACACCTTCCGAAAAACACCGATCAACTCATTAGGATCGGCTGAAACAATAATCGGCGCCTTCATTGAAGTATTAAAGTCAGCTTTTCAAACAGCCAGAGACTCGGGGTTAGAAATGGCAGGCATAGGGATAGGCATGCCCGGGCCGTTTGATTATGAAAAAGGCATTAGCTTGATGGAGCACAAGTTTGGTGCAATTTACGGTTGGAATTTGAAGCGTGAATTTACTCAGCGTTTAGACTTAGAAGAAACTTTTTTGATTCGATTTGAAGTTGACGCTTGGACATTTTTAAGAGGCGAGGCTTGGCGTGGTGCCGCTCAGGGTTATAACCGCCGCGTAGGCCTTACACTCGGCACTGGACTTGGATCAGCTTTTATGATTGGCGATCAGATGGTGCTTAAGAGCCCAGGAGTGCCTCCACACGCATGGGTGGGAGGCTTGCCTTATGATGACGGAATTGTCGAAGATAAAATCTCTCGAAGTGGCATCATTGCTAGGTATAAAGAGTTAGCGGGAGAAGCGTACTTGGAAGAGGAGGACGTAAAGGAAATCGCTCTTCGTGGTCTAAAATACAAAGATGAAAACAGTTTGCAAGTGTTCGAAGAGCTGGGGGCCACTCTAGGTCAAATATTAAAGCCCGTCCTTTCAGATTTCAGGGCAGAATGCCTCGTTTTAGGCGGTCAAATTTCAAAGTCCTTCTCCCTTTTTGAAAAACCCCTCAAGAAACAACTAAAGGATGTTCCAAGCCTAAAGAAGATCGCTCGTGCACGCCTAATTGATCTAAGCGCCCTTTATGGAGCAGCGAAACTAGTGTTCCAGAAAAAAGTGAAAAGTTGGGGCGTAATTGGGCTCTAACTAACATTACAATAAAAAAGTGGAATCCTACTTTTCATTCATGATCTTGTTAATATATTCAAAAGCGTTATCTTTTTAGTAAAAAATATACTAGTGCTGTCAAAATATCCGCGTGGGATTTACATGAAAGGATTGTTGTTCGCTGGTTCCAAGAAAGTTCTTGTATCCGATTTCCCTGTTCCCAAGCCTGGAAAGGGAGAAGCTCTAATTAAAATGAAGGCTGCGGCGATCTGTGGAAGCGACATGCATGTGTACGAAGTAGAATCAAGTGATGAAGTTCCTTGGAGTATAGATTTCACTAAGATCCCAGGACATGAACCCTGCGGTGTAGTGGAGAAAGTCGGCGAGGGTGTTGACACCTTAAAAAGGGGAGACCGCGTCATAGTTTATCATTTCGAGGGATGCGGCGCTTGTCATCACTGCCTAAGAGGCGACTACCAATATTGCAAGGATTTAAGAATTTACGGCGGCGATAAAAACGGTGCCGACGCCGAATTCATGGTGGCTAAAGCAAGATGCTGCCTCAAACTTCCAAAAGAATTAAGCTTTATCGATGGTGCATTACTGTCTTGTAATGCTGGTTCTTCTTATGAAGCCATAAAGCAGCTAGGGCTGTCTGCACTGCATAAAGTAGCGGTTTATGGTCTCGGACCCGTGGGCCTAACCGCAATACTAATCGCAAAGACCATGGGCGCTCCGACTATCGGCATAGACATTACAGATGAAAGGGTCAAGCTGGCTGAGGATATAGGAGTAGATGTGGCTGTTAATGGCGCGAAAAAGAATCCTGTAAAGGAAATTATGAAATTTACGGAAGGAACAGGAGTTGACGCAGTAGTCGAATGCAGTGGCAGCCCAGTTGCTCAGAGAAACGCTCTTGATTCCTTAAGGCCCTACGGTAAGGTTGCGGTGGTGGGTGTAAACATGGGCGAACTTACTTTGAGGCCCACAGAGCAGATCCTGTTGAAACAAGCCAAGATCATAGGCATAAGAATGTTTAACATAGGCACTTACCCAGAAATGGCGGAATTTATGGTTGAACATAAAGTGCCCCTAGAAAAGGTTGTTACCCACCAATTCAAGATCGAGGAAGGCCAAAAAGCATTTGAACTGTATGCAACAGGGAAAACAGGAAAAATAGTCTTCGTTTTCTAAATGTAAGGTAGCTGTCATATATTCAGCGAAAAACCAGATAAAATCGAGCTAATGGTTTTAGAAGTTTTTATTTCTCTCTGTTTCATCACGATGAAATCATCTTTTTCGTAGACAATCCGAGGAAATTTGTCTTCATCCTTGTAGGTTACGCAATATTGGAAGCCGGCGGAACGCACTGCTTCAAACTGGGGCTCCGCCGTGCCGTACTTATAGACGGGGCAAGCGTCTTGAAAGGGATAGTACCCGATGGGAACAGCAGTTTTACCCCAATTGCGCGTGCGCAAAAGTTTGTAGCGCAAGCATTGAGTTTGGTTTCTCCAAAAGCTTATATAAAACATGTGAAAAAACAAAAGGCAGGGTGGATGTTTTGGAAAGGAGTTTCCACAAATACATTGTCTTCGCAATCTTGGGCTTAATGATGGTTTTAACAAGCGTTATACCGCCATTGCAAATGTCTATAGCAGCACAAGAGGAGTTTACCCGCCAGGAAACATTATACGTTGACATCGACGAAGGAAGAATCGTCACAACGGACAACTGGAATCCATTCAGTTACGCACCTATTAGAAGTGCGGGCCTTCGCCCAATTCTCGCAGAACATCTTTTCTACCTAATCACGGTAAATGGAACATTGGTCCCATGGCTGGCAACAGGCTACGAATACAATGACAATTATACACAATTGACAATAAACCTGAGGGAAGGCGTAAAGTGGAGCGACGGCGAGTCGTTCACAGCCGACGATGTGGTGTTCACCTATAATATGCTCTTGAATAACCCGGGTCTTCTTTGGGGTCCTGAGGCCCAATCTGAAATTGCAAACGTTTCAAAGGTCGATACATATACGGTTCTATTTAATCTTACAGGTCCTGATCCGAAAGCTCATCTATCCGATCTATTCACTGACACGATATGCGGAGCCGTACCCGTCGTTCCCAAACACATATGGGAAAATGAGGATCCACTGACGTTCAAGAACTACCCGCCTGTATTCACTGGTCCATACACGCTAGTGAGTGTAGACGAAACCCATGCTGTTTACAACCGTAGGGACGACTGGTGGGCCACTACCGTTCTTGGTGTTCAGCCTGGCCCGAAACGCATAGTGTATGTTTACTATGGCACAGAGGAACAGCGTGTGTTGGCTATGTCCCAGCATAAATTAGACTGTATATGTGACATATCTCCAGGCGCGTTTGACTTGCTTAAAAGCGTGAATTCCTACGTTGTACCCTGGCAGAATACAACGCCTTATGCAATTACCCCCATGGCATGCCCCAGATACCTCGAGGTTGCTCACAAATATCCTTGGACTTTAAGAGAGGTAAGATGGGCTTTATCTTATGCCATAAACAGAGAGGCCATAGTAAGTATAGGCTATTCTAACACAACCTCGGTCAATCCGCTAACAATGCTGGATACGGCTTGGGTGGCACCAATTCAAGATATCCTGGCGGAATATAATTCAACTGAATACAATCCTAGCAAAACCGAAGCGATATTTGAGTCCTTAAATTTCACGCGTGGCACAGACGGCATCTGGGTTACACCTAACGGTACGCGCCTTGAGATCACGCTTTTGGCGTTGTCCGATTTCGTCGAAACGATGAAAATCGCTGAAGTAGTGGCAGGGGAACTCAACGATGCTGGGATAGACACCGTTATCAGAGGCTTATCATGGGTACCTTTCTATAACGCCTTTCTAATCGAGGACTACGACCTTGCAACTTGGTTTTCATGCGCCTCCACCGTAGATCCAGAAGTCACCTACAGACAATATTACACTAGTACTTCGCAGTTCACTAACATTACTGTGACCCTCGGCCCAGAGTTCGACAGCCTCGTGGATCAAATGCGAGCACTTCCACTTGACGACCCGAGCTACGGAGAGTTATTCAGAAACGCCACTGAAATATGGCTTCGCGAATTGCCGGATTTACCTCTTGTCAACGATAGAAAGCTTGTACCCTTTGACAGTTATTACTGGGAAGGCTGGCCAACGAAAGATAATCCCTATGCAAGTCCCTCCTGCTGGTGTCCAGAGTTCCTCTTCATACTCTTGAAAATCAAGCCAGCAGAGCGCGCACCAGCAGAAGCGCCCTCATACAACATTTGGATGTACGTGACAATCGGCATAGCTGTTGCCGCAGTAATAGCCATCGTAGCAGTTTATCTAAGAATGCGAAAGCCTAAAACCTAAAAATCCCCTTTTTCTTTTTATATACCAATTTAACAGTGTATAATATTTAATAATATCCATTTCTTATAAAAGTTAGATGACCTTAAAGTCCTAGGGAGGCACATCAGAGTGGTATACACAGTAAGGTATGTGGTGGGAAGAATTGCCAGATATATTCTAGTATTATTTTTGGCAGTAACCATAAACTTTGCAATCCCTCGGATGATTCCGGGTAACCCCATACAGGCAATGCTTCAAAGATTAGAAATGTCAGGTATCAACGCAGGCGGAGAAGCAGTTGTTGCAGAATATACTAAGTTATTTGGGCTTGAGGGAAATATTTTCACGCAGTATGTCAGTTATATTAAGCAACTACTTCGAGGAAATCTTGGTCCTTCCATTAGTTATTTCCCGGCAAGCGTTAGTGGGCTCATAAGCACTAGGCTTCCCTGGACCATAGGGCTTCTCATGGTAGCTACAATCATCAGCTTCGTAGCAGGAAATATCTTAGGGGCTGCCCTTGGATGGAGGAAGTCAAAAACAGCCAAGTTCTTCTTTCCACTTTTCGTGTTCCTCAATCAGATACCATATTATATACTTGCTCTAGTCTTGGTATTCCTGTTTGCGTATATAATACCTCTATTTCCTCCGTCAGGAGGCGTGGGCTTTGGAATCCAAGGTATAGCCATTATACCATCCATTATATACCATGCAACCCTGCCAGCCCTCTCAATAATACTATCATCGATTGGCGTGTGGGCGATTGGCATGAGAGCACTAATGTTAAACGTTAAAGGCGAAGACTTCATACAACTCGCTGAAGCCAAGGGTTTAAAGGAAAACAACATATTTATGCGATACGCGATGAGAAATGCTATACTGCCGCAGGTAACCAGTCTTGCTCTTTCGATAGGCTTTATAGTATCAGGCGCCATTTTGACCGAGGTAATATTCGCGTATCCGGGATTAGGCCAGCTGTTGCTCCAGGCAATAGGGGGTCTAGACTATAATGTTATACAAGGAATAACTCTGCTCCTCGTTTTTGCCGTTTCAACAGCGACACTCATAATGGACCTTATTTACCCGCTAATAGACTCAAGAATCAGTTACGCAGGAGAGTAAGCCATGATTAAGCAAAACAGCAAGGCCCGCCTCGCTAAAATACTAGCAAGCTTAAGAGTTCTCCTTCAAAACAAGAGATTCCTTGCCGGTCTGCTTATAATGGTGATTATTTACCTCATGACAATTATAGGCCCTTTTTTTGTACCTTATAACCCATGGCGCGTAGCAACTGGGCCGCTAAGTAGTCCACCTTCATGGAAGCATATTCTAGGTACAGATGATATGGGCAGGGACATGGCTGCTCAAATGCTAGTAGGCACCAGACTATCATTTCACATAGGCTTGTTGGCAGGAGTTTTTACGCTGGTGTTTTCGGTAATGCTAGGGTTCATTAGCGGTTATTACCGCGGGTCAATAGATAGTATAATAGCAAGCGTCACCGACATTTTTCTAGTAATACCCGCCTTGCCAGTGTTAGTGCTTATATCCTCATACGTGAGAGTAATCTCTATCCCCGTGATGGCAGCGATTCTAACAGCTTTTAATTGGGCTTGGCCGACCAAAGCGTTTAGGTCACAGGTTTTAACCCTTAGAAAGAGGGAATTTGTGAACATGGCTAAACTCTCGGGCCTAAGTAGCATCAACATAATAATTAAAGAATTAATACCCAACATGCTCGCATACATAGGAGCCAGCTTCGCAATTGCGTTCACTGGGGCGATGATTGCGGAGATCGGATTAGAGATATTAGGCTTAGGCCCGCAGAACGCTATAACATTAGGGATAATCATATATCGAGCTATTCGCCCGCCCAGTGCAATTCTTTTAGGTCAATGGTGGATGTGGCTGCCGCCTGTTATAGTTGTGATCCTATTGTTCTCAGCGCTTTTCTTGCTCCATCTAGGGCTGGATGAAATTGCTAACCCAAGACTCAGAACTAAGTGATGAAAGTGAATCAACCTCTCCTTGAAATCAAGAATCTAAAAGTTTACTACGAAATGCCAGCGGGTCCAGTTAAAGCTGTTGACGACGTAAGCCTCACAGTGAACAAAGATGAAGTAGTTGGTGTTGCCGGAGAATCAGGCTGCGGAAAAACTACTCTCGGCATGTCAATTCTAAGGTTAATCAGGCCACCGGGGTACATTAAAGAAGGGGAAATACTGTTTGACGGCGAGGACCTTACAACTTTAAAAAGCGAGTCTCTTAGAAGGATTAGATGGAAGCGCATATCGCTGATATCGCAAAGCGCTATGAACGCCCTAAACCCTGTTATGAAGGTCCGTAGCCAAATGGCTGACGCCATAATGGCTCATGAAAAAATTTCGTCAAAAGCGTTAGAAGAGTCTATCTCAACACTGCTAAAACGGGTTAATCTGGACCCCGGTGTTGCTGGAATGTTCCCTCACGAACTAAGCGGAGGTATGAAGCAAAGATGTATAATTAGCATGGCTATGGCTCTGAAACCGGACTTGATCATAGCCGATGAACCCACCACTGCACTAGACGTTGTCGTGCAAAGAGGCGTATTAGAGACTCTGATGGATCTAAAAAAGGAAACGAGATCCTCCATAATCCTGTTGTCACACGACATTGCGATTCAGGCAGAGATCGCGGATAGACTAGCTGTCATGTATGCAGGCAAGGTCATTGAAGTTGGAGAGATACAAAGCATATTCAGAGAGCCTCTCCACCCATACACCCAAGGGTTAATTTCAGCGGTTCCTTCCATTAAAAAAAGGAGAATGCTAAAGGGCTTACCAGGCCTTCCGCCAAACCTTATTAATCCACCGCCGGGCTGTAGATTTCATCCTAGATGCCCGCACGTCATGGAAATATGCAAGCAGAAGGAACCAATACTGCTTGAAGTCAAACCTGAAAGACACGTTGCGTGTCACCTCTATAAACAAGGAGGGAAGTCATGATTAGTGTGCCTCTCCTAGAAACAAAAGACTTGACTAAAGTTTTTCAGATAGGGAGTTTCCTTAAAAAGGGGTCTCTAACAGCAGTCGATCGAGTATCATTTACGCTACCAAGCGAAGATCCACAAATTACAGCACTGGTTGGAGAGAGCGGAAGCGGAAAAACTACGATTGCTAAGCTAATACTAAGTTTCTTGAAGCCCACATACGGGAAGATCTTATACAAGGGCAAAGACATTTGGGAGCTCCCAAAAAGAGGGCGTGAAAACTACTGGAAAAAAGTTCAGTTGATACCGCAGGACCCATATGCATCATATAATCCGTTCTATAAAGTGGATCATCTTCTTAAAGAAAGTGTTAAGAATTTTGGGTTGTTTAAATCTTCAAGCGAAGCGGATAATATCATTAATTCGGCATTAGAAACTGTTGGACTTAGACCAGACGAGGTTTTAGGGAAATATCCTCATCAGCTAAGTGGAGGACAGAGACAGAGGATACTAATCGCTAGGGTTCTCCTCCTAGAACCTGATGTCGTAGTCGCAGATGAGCCAGTATCCATGATAGACGCTTCGATCAGGGCTATTATACTAAATACAATATTGCGTCTCAAGAAAGAGCACAAATTATCTTTCTTGTATATAACGCACGATCTCTCTACAGCGTACTACCTAAGCGACGATATCATAGTGCTTTACTTAGGAGTTGTTGTTGAAAAAGGAGATGCTGAAACCGTTATAAAAAACCCAGTCCACCCGTATACAAAGCTCCTAATAAAATCCGTTCCAATACCTAACCCAGAAGTTCGATGGCGGGAAAAAATAACACTCTCAGTCAAGGAGAAGGCTAGGAAGACTAAAACCGCCATAGTTTGTAAATTCTATGACAGATGCCCCTACCCAATGCCGATATGCGGTAAGGAAAGACCGCACTTCTTCGATGTAGAGAAAGACCACCAAGTGGCCTGTCACCACGTATAAGGAGGGGCCTTATGTCACGGAAACGGAGTTATTTATGTTTAATACTTCTAGTTCTTTTAGTGGAGCTTCCCTTATCCGCTGCAAACCCTGAAAAGCCCTTGAAAATAATCTTCTATGGGATGGAAGGATGCAATGCTTGCACTAATGTAAAAGGAGTAATTGAGGAACTTTTCCCTGACGCTCAGTTGACAACTTTCGATATTGTTACTAATAAAACTGCTGCAGCTCAACTAAACGAAATTTACGTTTCAGTAGGTATCAAAGTTAGCTCTTTACCGGTTGTGTTGTTAATTCAAGATGCGGAGCTTAGAGGAGTCGTCATGGGGGTTCCAGACATTGATATGTGGTCTGAAATTAAACAGAAAGTTCTAAATTCAACTGAGCCCCCGATTTTAGCCTATTCCGGAATTTTAACGCCTAGCCTTAGCTGTCCATCCTGCTTCGGACAGCATGTGGTAAACCTCAGATCTTTATATCCCAATGAGGTGGATAAGTTAGAGGGCGCAATAGGACTTAAGAATGAAGCTAGTAACACGGAAAACACGGATTTGGGTTCCATTCTACTTATAGTAGCACTCTCAGCAATCGTAGACTCTGTGAACCCTTGCATCTTCTTAATTTTCACGTTACTCATAACCTTGACCTTAGCACAAGCTGGGAAACAACATGCAATCGCCACGGGCTCAGCGTTTATCGCGGCGATTTTCGTCTCCTACTACCTTATCGGAGTTGGATTGACTACGATGGCGGTTTACATTTTATATTTTAAATACGTGGCAGTCTTGCTGACTTTCTACATGGCAGCAAGAACCATCTACTCTGGCTTAAGGGGAAGCACCGATTCCTCAATACCCGGAGGAATAAAAAATAAGATGCTAGATTCAATAATGATGGTCAGAAGCAAGAAAATGAGTATTACCTCCACGTTCTTCGCAGCTCTCTTTTGGGGTTTCTCCCTTCTTCCATGCACTGGAGGTCCTTACTTGCTCGTAGCAGTTGCCCTCGCCAAGCTTGGAAAAACCCTTACAACCCTAGCTTTACTAGCACTTTACAATGTTATATTCTTAGCGCCGATGGTAATAATACTGCTCGTAGTTGTTTTTATCGAAAAATATTTCCCAGGTATACGGAAGCATGGAAAAAGAAAGCTGAATGCACTGAAGATCGCATGTGGGCTTCTCCTAATGGCAATAGGAATCTATACTTTAGTTATGATATAACCACCGTTACCGAGGCAGTCGACAAAGTAGGCTTATCCACTGGAACAATAACGCCGCCGACTGGCACCGTTGGCAACCATCATTTCTTAAAACTGATCTCCTATGCCATTTTTTATATAGAGGTAGCCATGATATACCTTAGTTGATTAAGTGGATGGGGTGACTGTAATGAAAAAGCTTCTCTTCCTCTTATCGGATGCAGGATGCAGCATGAGCATGCCTGTAACTGCTACCCTCGCTTGGCTTGCAAAAGAAAAGGGAATAGAATTTGACGCCTATTTTGTAGGAAGATCGGTCCCTGAGGTTGTAACAAATTTCTTCCCAAAAGAGTGCGATGCTAGGAAATTGATTGACGGCTTTCTCACGCCTGAGGATGTGGGTCTCGGCTGGATGGGCGGAATTGCACCCTTTCGAGAAAGTCACATTGTAGATGTTTATTCCGTTTTGAATTATTACGATGTCCTCGCCTGTTCTAACGTTAAAGAAAATCGAAGATTCATGGGTTTCCTAAAAATCTTAGGAAAGAGACTCGTTTCCGTGAGGAAGAAAGCGGAAGTTGCAGCCTTTTACGAGGACGTTTTTTCTCACTTCAAGGAAAAGCTGCCTGCGAAAGCCGTTATGGTCCCATCGACGCCTTTCGGACTTGAAGACCAGCTGCTCATCGAAAGCTACTGCTACCCAGAAATCTTCTTCTCTAAATCTCTTGGGTTAGACACTTCAATAGCAGAAGAAGAACTCGACAAATTATGGGAGCTTGGCCTGAGGGAGATAAGCCTTCTTTACTGCCCTCAAGATATGGCTTCGAAATTGGAGAAACTCGGGTTTTCAACGAAGATCATCGATTCGCTAAAGCCTGGCGACACCTATGGGACAGCCACAAAACGTATCTTCGACAGGTGGAAAGACCACGCTAAAGGCGTTGCATACAGCGATCCAAACTTAACTCTTTACTGGGCTCCTCTGTTCTGCCGAAAAAATATACTTTCCCTGTTTGACTTCGATTGGGAAAAGTTTGCTTCTGTCGTCGCTGACTGCTCCGACCAAACGAACTCGAAAATAATATGGGGCAGACAACTTTCCGACAACTTCATTCCAGTCCTTTCGAAACGCGACAAAATCTTCGTGATTATTGATGCAGGGCGACCAGCAGTAACAATCAAGCAGGAAATACCCTATGCCCCGGCCCCTGTTGTTGAGACGCCGTGGGACAATGAGCTTTCTGATGGGGAACTGCTTCAAAAAGCAAAGGAAGGCGGGATCCCCGCCACTATTTTATTGTATGCTGGGGATGTGCGTCACCTGACTATCGCGCCGAATCTCTTTCCGTCGGCGTCCCTTATGAGGGTAAAAGTTGGGGTTGCGGTTCCGGTGGACTTTTACGAGTACATCCCTGAGTGGATGGATGATGTTTACATTCCTTACGAAGACGGGGGGTCAGTGCCCTATATAGAACCTATGATCTGCAGCGCGGGCATAGGCGTAGCCACTGAAGCGAAAGGATATCTTTCTGGACGCACCCTTACTGAAAGCCTGATAAAAACAAAGGAACAGATCTCAAAACAATGGGGCGAAGCTGCTGTTCCCATCGGGTACTATCCCTTTCAAGACGCTTCTCCCTTCTATAAACGCGACACAGCGGAGCCCCAGTTTGAAGCAGTGCGTTCCGCCGGCTTCCAATATTGCGTAACCTACAAGGATGAAGACAAATTTCCTCGGATTGTCTACGAAAAAGACGGCTTCGTTGCAGTTAACCAGCAAGTTAACCAGTGGACGAGGAATCCATTTGAAGACCTGAAAAAATGGGAAGAGAAAATCTCGAAAAAGGGCGAGTCTGGATGGATAATAATCTCCATAGACTCTCCGTTTTTCGGCTTCATGTTTTATGAAATGAAAAGCGGAAACAAGTTAATAGACGCCATGAACCTCATCAAAAAAGGAGGAGCATCCGGCAAACTCTTCAGCGCAACCCCCCACGAAATATCGAGGTTCGCAAAGATCATAAAACAAAGGGACTTTTGAAATTAAGCTTTCCACTAAACACTCTCGACGATTCGCGCGCTGTATTCAAAAATAATTTTAAGATGATCTTACTACTCTGTCCTTCAGTGACAGGGTGAATTACGCTTGTACCTTCTTGGGCTCGATGTAGGCACCACTGGCTGCAAATCCATCATTTTCTCTCCTGACGGAAGCATCGTTTCTTCAAATCAGCAAGAGTACGGGTTGTACCACCGTAAACCTGACTGGTCTGAGCTAAACGCTGAAGAAGTCTGGAAAACTGTTAGGGCCACAATAAAAGCGAGTATTAAAGGGGGAAACGTGGACGCCAAATCAATCGCTGCCATGAGCACGAGCGTTCTGGGGGAAGCTTTTCTACCTGTGGACAAAAGGGGAAATCCCCTTTACTGGAGTATGACCACCTTCGACGCAAGAGCGGGGAGTCAAACGGTTTGGTGGGAGGAAAACTTCGGAGCCGACGAGATATACCAGATAACCGGGCAACCCCTAACCTCAGCCATGCCTATATACACGTTGCCGAAGATCCAGTGGATTCGCGAAAACGAGCCTAGCGTCTACCGAAAAACTGAGAGGTTCTTGTGTTGGGAAGACTACGTGAACCTGAAATTATGCGGTAAACCCGTGACTGACCCCTCCGTGGCAACGCGAACCATGATGTTTGACATCAGAAGAAAGAAGTGGTCTGCCGAAATCCTTGAAGCCGCCGATTTAAATGAAGACATACTCCCTGAGGTTCAGCTCTCCGGCACCGCCGTTGGAGAGGTGATCCACACCGCCGCAGAAGAGACAGGCCTCGCCGAAGGAACCCTCGTGGTGACTGGTGGCCACGACCAGCCCTGCGGGGCCCTCGGAGCAGGCATAGTTAAGACTGGACCGACCTTAGACGCTACTGGAACTGTAGAATGCATAGGGATGCTCCAAAAAAGATTGACCCTGACGGAGAAAATGCGTTTAGAAGGCTACGCTGTTCACTGTTACGTTGTCGAAGGTATGTATTTCATGTTCGGCTTTAACCCTACTGGTGGGGCGGTTCTGAAATGGTTCAGAGACCACTTTGCCCAACAAGAAAAGGAAACGGCTAGGGAGAAAGGGATAGACGTTTATGATGTGCTCACCAGCAAAGCTGCAACGGCCCCGCCGGGATCCATGGGACTCTTCTTGTTACCGTACTTTGCGGGAAGCGGAACACCGACGTTTAACCGAAAGGCTCAAGGAGTTTTGCTGGGGCTCACCCTCGCGCATGGCAAGAATGCAATTATTCGCGCTATCCTTGAAGGGCTCAGTTATGAACTGAGAGACAACATCGAAACCATCGAAGGCCACGGTGTACCCGTAACTGAGCTGAGGGCCATCGGAGGTGGGGCTAAGTCAAGGTTCTGGTTACAGCTTAAAGCGGACATTTCTGGGAAAAAAGTGGTTGTTCCAAATGTGACTGAAGCCGTGGCTCTCGGAGCGGCTATGTTGGCAGGCGTCGGCGCTAAGACATACAAGAATGCTGAAGAGGCTGTGGAAAGAATTTACAGAGAACGAGAGACATTTGTGCCCGAGTTACAGACCAAAAAGATTTACGACAGAAATTTTAGTGTATACAAGAAGTTGTATCCACGGTTAAACGGCCTGTTTGATGAAATGGCTGTTTTGTCTGCGTGAGCCTTCACTGAGCGTACAGGTCCTCTGCCACATCGTGCAAACCTAGCGTTTCCAGTTTTTCCCTTGTCGGGATTCCTTCTTTGTTCCAGCCTCTGAGTTTGTAGTATTCGGGCAGCATTTCTCCTAAGTTCGCGACCTCGCCTTTACATCCTCCGTCGGGCAAGGGCTCCTCGAGCAAGCGCTTGGGTAACGTGTCGTCCTTGTTTGTGATTCCGCATCGGATGTTGAACGCCCGCTTTAGGTTATAAGTTCTATCGCCGACTTCTAACAACTCGGGCAGTTTTACGGTCCATCCTGTGACCATGGAGAGAATGGCTGCAACCGAAGCTGGTGGAAGGAAGGTGAACTTGCACATGATGAGCGAATCTATAACATCGAACCAGTTCTGCATGGCAATCACGATTTTAGGTTTTCCGTCGGTTGAAAATCTCTCATAACGCTCGTGAATTCCCAAATCAGGAATCCTCTCCCCCTGTTCTATGTGATAAACCAGACCCCTCAGGTGGCAAGCCCCTCGGTGAGATGTAGCGTACTGTAACCCTAGACCCTTAAACGCCCTCGGATCATGCATCGGGACCTCTAAACCTTTCACGTGAACCGCAAATTCCGCTGCGCCGCCCCCAATCTTCTCGGCGGCCCGCTTCACACCTTCAGCCAAGATGGCTCCTAGTCCTTCTCTTTTGCCGATTTTATGAATCATCTGTATTATCGCTTGGTGATTTCCCCAGGTCAGCTCAATTCCGTCCGTGTCTTTCTTTGTTATCAGCCCCCTCTCGTAGCATTCCATCGCGAAGGCTATGGCGTTGCCTGTAGAGATAGTGTCAATGCCGTATTCGTTGCAAAGTTCGTTGGCCTTTGCTATGGACTCTAAGTTGTCGTTGAGACAGAGGGCGCCCAAAGAAGCGCAGGTTTCGTATTCCGGTCCTTCGCCCTCCATTCCGGCGTAGGGTCCTTTATCCACCTTCACATACCTTCGACAGACGATTGGACAACGATAGCACGCCTTCTGCTTCTGAAGAATTGTTTTACTCATCGTTTCGCCAGTGATCTTCTCGATCCCCTCAGGCCACGATCCCCTAGTGAAGTATTTGATCGGCACGTCCCCGTATTCGTGCATCATGGACATAACGCCGTCTGTTCCGTGTGAGGCATATATTTGCACCGTCGGATGAGCTCGTATAGTTATGTAGATCATCCCCAGAAACCTCCTCAACTTGTCCTCGTTCGCAGAGGTGATCTTGGACATTTTTGTCCCCCGGACGGCAACAGCCTTGAGCATCTTTGAGCCCATAACGGCTCCAGTTCCGCATCTGCCTGCGGCTCTGCCCATGTCATTCAGAATGCAAGCTATTTTGACCAGTTTTTCGCCAGCGGGACCTATGCAAGCAACCTTTATGTCTTCATCCTTGAGCTCTCCTTTCAAGGTAGTTTCCGTTTTGTAGGTGTCCATGCCCCACAAATGCTCTGCGTCTCGAATCTCAGCTTCTCCGTCGTGTATCCAGACGTAAACCGGAGAATCACTCTTTCCCTCGAACACGATTCCATCGTAACCCGCAAATTTCAGTTCAGGACCCCAATAACCAGCGGAATGGGATTCCGCCCATATGCCTGTCAACGGTGAACGGGTGCAGACTACATATCGCCCAGAAGAAGGGGCCATGGTTCCGGTGACTGGGCCTGTCATGAAGACTAGCCGATTTTCAGGGTCAAGGGGAGCTACCTGCGGGGGGACTTCGTCGTAAACGATTTTCGCTCCTAAACCGCTTCCTCCTAGATACTTCCTTGCAATGGCCTCGTCCAGCATTTCGTCCCTTGTCTTTCCCTCTGTCAAGTTAACTCGCAGAAGTTTTCCAACATAGCCATGCACCATAGTGTCGACGGCCTTCTATATTTTGTACAGCTTCTTTATCAGCTCGATGTCGTGAGGTGGAATGACTGCAGCTCCTCCGAAATGACTGGCCACAAACATCATCATGGCGCATTCCTCAAGGATCTCAACAGCGGAGAGAGCCTCAGTGAGGTCATATCCTACGGCGACGACGCCATGATTTTTTAGGAGAAGGAGACGATTGCCCATGATGTTCTCGGCTACTATTTCTCCCAGCTCCTTGGTTCCGGGGTAGACAAAAGGTACAATCGGCACTCGTGCGAGCATTAACGCGGCCTCAACGGTTATCGGTTTTATTTTCACTCCCGCTAGCGCCAAGCCAGTTGCAACAGGGTTATGGGCGTGAATGACGGCGTTGACATCGGCCCTTTTTTTGTAGATAGCCACGTGAAAATACCATTCTGCGGAGGGTTTGAATATTCCTTCCAACAGATTTCCGTCGAGGTCAATTTTGACTAGGTCCTCCGTTTGCAGTTTGGGCTTGTAAAGACCGCTTGGCGTTATCCAAATTTCGTTGGCTCCTGGCTCCACTCTGACACTTAGGTTGCCGCCTATCCCTGTCATGAGGCCCCTCTGGTAGAGCGAAATCGCGCATTTAATGATCTCTGACTTTAGTTCCTCTTCCTCCGTTTTCTCAACCAATTGTCTTCCTCCTCTACGAAATTATCCTGTTCTAATGCATGTTTCTCTATTAAAGCTATAACTTTCTGAAATGTTAAATGCTCTGTTCTCACCGTTCCTATCGGTTTTGGAATCATGTTGACAAAGTTAAACGTTTTCTTTCAAAAGACTTAATATCCACATCGGTATGCCGAGTTAAATTAGGAGACATATTGATGGCAAATTCCGATAAGGAAAGAGTGAAGGAACGTTATGACTTATTAGGGGAGGAATTGGCGGATAAAGAAATTGACATCGATTCGGTGAAAGAAAAAGTTTCAAGGTTTGAAGTTGAGGTCCCTTCGTGGGTTTTTGGGCCGTTTGGCGGGGGAAGGTTTAGTGGATACATAGCCTCTGGTGCTGCGAGAAACGTTTTTGAGAAATTTGATGACGCTGCGTTGGTCCATAGGCTAACGGGGGCTACCCCGCGGGTTGCCATTCATATCGGTTGGGATGATCCCGATGAAGCTCCCTTTGACGAAATCCGTGCTGATTCATTCAAAAAGTTGAAGGCATATGCAGAGAAACTAGGTTTAGAGATCGGCGCTGTCAACCCCACCTATTTCCTTGAAGGAACCCAGTTCGGCAGTCTTTCATCGAAGGAAAGAAAAACACGAGAGCGTTTGATAGAACACAGCCTGATTTCCGCTGAGGTAGCTCAGAAATATGGAACGGGTTTGTTAACCCTCTGGTTTCCCGACGGGTCGCTCTATCCCGGACAGGTAAGTCTGCGGAGTTCAGAGCGACGTTTGAAGACTTCGTTGAAAGACATATATCGAAGGATGCCCGAATCCGTTCGGATGTTGATCGAGTACAAGCTCTTTGAACCTGGAACCTATCACACCGTTGTCTCGGACGTTTCTGTTGCCAAGGATTTAGCCAAAGAATTAGGTGACAGAGCAGGTGTTTTGATTGATCTGGGGCACCACGCCCACGGGGTAAACGTCGAACATATTGTGGCTAGGCTCATCGAAGACGGCTTGCTTGGGGGCGTTCACTTCAATACAAGATATGCAGCCGACGACGACCTTTCCGTGGAGCCAAACATGCAGGTCTTCAGAATATTTCATGAATTAGTCACCGGAGAGGTGATCGGCAATAGGGATCAATCCAAGAATTGGACCTACGTGATCGACCAATGCTCGGCGCTTGAAAACAGGATACACGCAGTACTTCACACGGTTGACTCGCTTACCATCTCCTACGCAAAGGCACTGATTGTTGACCAAGGGGCTCTAATAGAGCACCAAAACGAGAATGAAATAATACTCGCCAACAGAACCCTAAACGACGCTTTCTTAACAGACGTCAGACCCATCATCGGCATGGCTAAGATCGAGAGAGGCTTACCAGTGGACTCAATAAGTGCCTACATCAAATCTGGTTACCAACGGAAGATAGAACAAAAGAGGTCTGTTCAAACACGGTAAAGGTTGCGAATCCGACTGGAACAGGACACAGGACGCATTTTAAATCGGCGCACCTAGCTTCCTAAATAATTTCGGATTTCGCTTATGTCCCACTTATGGACATAAACATCACAAGTATACGCTTTCTTCTCAGCGAACATTCTTTTCAGTTCTTCCATAGCTTTTTTATGTAGATCGTCTGGAGCGTTCCACTGATAAGAAAAAACTCTTTCGCTAAGGAAAGCAATGCTTTCGGTTGTGCTAATTTGGTATGAGGTTACGAACCGCGATTTTGTTGGTTTGATGATCTCTTTTAGCTCCCATAATCTCAATCCGGGATGGTTATATGAATAGCCGTATTTCTTGAGTAGTTCGTTGTATACGCCGCTTGGAGTTGTTTTATAGTCGGAACCTTCGTGTAAAATGGTGAATAGCGATTCCCTTGTAACTCTGGTTATTTCTCGCAAAGCTAATTTCCAGTCTCTAATTAGATGAAGAGTGCTAACGCTTATTGAAGCATCAAATGTTGAATCCTGAAAGGGAAGGCTACAAGCATCGCCTACGACCAAGTTCTTAGTTCCCTTTTCATAAGCTTTCTCCAACATCTTTTTAGAGATGTCTACACCAACGACCATAAAACCCGCATCCTGTAATGGCTTAGCAAACCTAGCGGTTCCAACCGCCACATCAAGTATACGCCCGCGCTCTTCTAACTCTCCTTTTAAGATTTCCAAGATTTTATTCATTACCCTGGGAGGAAAACCTC
Organism: uncultured Candidatus Bathyarchaeia archaeon; assembly: GCA_964655075.1. Classification (GTDB taxonomy): domain Archaea; phylum Thermoproteota; class Bathyarchaeia; order Bathyarchaeales; family Bathyarchaeaceae; genus CAZZLD01. The sequence goes on along the minus strand of CAZZLD010000010.1, from coordinate 10,336 downwards.
TAGTTCTGTCGAAAAATTCTGCGGCTCTGTCGAACGAAACGCTCATTTCCCTTCACTTGAGTCATAATCCATTAAATATGTAGTGCGCTCGATATAGTTACTTTTTGGCTCTTAACAGCATCTCTGCGGTACATAATTGTTAGTTTTAAGAATTTGATGAATCGAGAAAACCGGATAATTGTGTTTTATTGTTTTGTTTTCTTTACGTCTTTTCTGGGAAGTTTTTAATTGGATATCTACCGTATTTGTGGCAGGTTTCATAGAACGCGAGGATGTTTTCAACAGGAGTTGAAGGGGTTATTTCACTGCTGGACCCGATAAAGTGGCCTCCTCCGGCAGAAGCATCCCGTATACACTGCTTTGTAGCTTCTACGACATCCTCTACGCTGCCAAGAGGCAGTACTTGAGAACAGTCTACGTTCCCCACCAGAACTAATTTATCTCCATATTTTTCCTTCAAGTGGCCTATGTCCATGCCCGCCATCGGTTCTACAGGGTTCAAGCCGTCGATGCCAGCTTCGATCATGTAGTCAATTACTTCATCTGAGATGTATCCGTCTGAATGGTAGATCACTTTGATCCCCGCCTTCTTTAAGGGGTCACAGACCCTCTTAAGACAGGGAATCAGGGTCTCCTTGAGTATCTTCGGCGATACCATTGTGCTGCCCTTGAAGGCTATGTCTGACCAAGTGAAATAGATGGGTTGTAATTTTTCTTCCGCTATGCGCTCAGCAAGCATAACACAGTTATCGTTGATTTGACGCATTATCCTGTCTATCTCCTTTCTTTCCCTGTAGAGGGCTATCGAGAACAGTTCCAGCCCCATAAGATTGAACGTGTCATCGAACCCGCATCCCCAACCGGGCACATACATCGTGTAAGGTTCGAACATTTCTATGCTGTTTTTCATAATTTTAAGCAAATCTTCCATTTGTTCATCAGTCAATGGGGGAACATTGTAGTCCTTTAGCTCGTCCAGAGATTTGATCCAGCGTGTTTGTCGCCTAGTTTCTGGGTCCACAAGCCAAGATGTTTGACCAGAGATTAAGACGATTTTAGTCTTGTCGGATCCCCAATTTTGCGTGTCTCTCTCTTGTTCCTCCGAATAGGAGGCTCCGTAGCCTCTGCAAAGGTCGATGCCAAGTTTGTGATAGACTTTAACCATTCCCTTGTCGTACTCTTTTTCGTCACCAGCTACGTGCTTGTAGATTTTGTTGTTATCAATGTAGTCCCAAATTGGAATCCTATCCGGTTCTTCATGATTCAACGCCGACAGAATCCTCTGTTCCACTTTCCTATCAAGCATATTCATACACCCGCTTTGTCATCTCCCGAATCCAAACATAAAAATCTCCTAAAAATTTTGAATCCCAGTAAACCTTGTTCATGAGACCTCTCTGTACTTATCAGATGCTTCGTATAATCTAATTATGTTTTCTAAGGGAGTTTCCTCTATAGTCAATGTTAAAATGGGCCATCAGCCTATCGTACTCCTTCGTGTTCAGCTGTTTCATCAAGCTGTTTAACGGTTCAGGCCAGTTTATCCAGATGTTTAACGGTATCAAATCCACTTCTTCTCTTTCTATAGCCCTAAGGCATCTCTCCCGCGAAGTGTATCTTCCCTTCATTTTTCTATCCTCCTTATCCAACATTCCTAAGCCACTTTTAATGTTTTTGGGAAGTTCTCGCTTCTCCTCGAAGAAAGACACTGGTTCCCAGGTTCTCTTGGGTTGGATATTCCCCAAGCGAATCTAGTCTCAGTTGTTGAGCCACATTTCATAAAAGGTGCCTTGAACGAAGAAGGCGAGGTTAGAAGAGCAGTCGAGCATCCGACTGGCAGCTTGCAGCTGAAGGAAGCCATAAAAAAGCAGGCTACTAAGACAAACCATATTTAGTTTTGCGGTGTGAGTCGTTGGGGTTGCCAAAAAAAGGCAGAGTTATAGAAAAGTCAACCAAAAATATTAAATGGACAATAATAGGAAATATTTTGGTCAGCATTTAATTTCATATAACAAATGAGTATCACTTGCTGGGAGGGAATAAACTGACCAAAAAATGTAGTATGAAAAACAAAATTCTGGCTTCCCACCCTCATCTTTCTTATGCTTCTTTCATGGGGTACATTTAAAAATGGTGACTAGAGAGCTTACACGAGAGGAAGAAGACTGGCTTTACGCTATATCCTGTATACCGTCCGTTATTATCAGTACTGCCATCGTCTTTCACTATCTCTTTTTTCGCCTCGGAGAAGTCTATCCACCAGGCGCTTCATTCGAGCCTGTGGTATGGGATAGCCTTACACGCATGTTTCTACCAGTTTTGACCATTTCACCGATAACTTTCCTTCTGACATTTGAGATACTTTACCATCGAAAAATTAAGAAATCACTGAAATTTCATGTTAAAAGATTTACTGGTCGCATGGTCACTGTCTTAACGGCTACGGTATCATTTTTTGCAATTTGCATTCCATTTCTTTTCTTATCTCCATTGATATCAGCAAGGTATGCGTTGCTCTGCGCCTTCATAATATCGTTGCTGGCATTGTATGCGATACTTACGAAGTTTAGGCGGTTCTTTAGCAGGCTTGAAAAGGGTGAATGGTGATCTCAGTAGCGCACAAGAAACGTGAACTTGCACAGAGGGATGGAAACCGTTTTTGGGTTTTGTTCGGGGCTTTCACGCTCGCCCTACTTCGTCCACTTCCGCTTCTTCAAAACTGATGTCTCCGTTATCCTTTATAATGCGTGCAGCTTCAATTTCTTTGCAAATTGTGGAGAGGCAGGCATGATGTTAAGTTTTCCCTTTGGGCGAGGTTCTCTTGAATTGGATATTCCTCAAGCGAATTTAGTCTCAGTTGTTGAGCCACGTTTCATAGAAGGTGTCTGGGACGAAGAAGGCGAGGTTAGGAGAGCAGTTGAGCATCCGACTGGCAGCTTGCAGTTGAAGGAAGCCATAAAAAAGCAGGCTACGGCTGTCATAATTGTCAGTGACATAACCCGACCCGCCCCTAATCCGCTGATTGTTCCGCCCGTGTTAGACGCTTTGAGGGAAGCTGGTCTTAAAACGGAGAACATGGAGATAATGGTCGCAAATGGTTTGCACCGGCCCGCCTCTAAGGAGGAGCTGAAGGAATTGCTTGGGAAAGATGTGGTGAGGGAAGTGGAGGTAGTAAATCATAATGCAGAAGATGAAGAACAACTGACTGATGTAGGCAAAACCTCCTTTGGCACCGACGTAATACTAAACAAGAGGGTTGTGGAAGCGGACTTCGTAATAGCCACTGGGCTGATAGAACCCCATTTCTTCGCGGGCTACAGCGGAGGAAGAAAAAGCATTCTGCCCGGAGTAGCAGGCAGGAAATCCGTGTTTCAAAATCATAGCTTCAAAATGATTGGGCACCCAAAGGCCCGTTACGGGACATTGAAGGAGAACCCAGTACACGAGGATGCCGTGGAAGCAGCCAAGATAGTGAAGCCGAACTTTATAGTAAACACGGTATTGAATAAGGAACATAAGATCGTAAAGGTCTTTGCTGGAGACTTCGTAGAGGCCTACGAGGCTGGCGTTGGCTTCCTAGAACGTGTGGTCCGAATCCCAACTCCAAGGAAGGCGGACATCGTTATCACCACTAACGGCGGCTACCCGCTGGACAGAAACCTGTATCAGGCTGTGAAGGGCATGGCTACTGGTGAACTCGTGGTAAGGAAGGGCGGGGTAATCGTGATTATGGCTGAGTGCGTTGACGGCGTCGAACACGACAGCTTCTATCAAATTATGGAAACAGCTAGGAACCCCGACGAGGTACTGGAAGCCATAAAGAAGGAGGAGCCTATCGCCGATCAATGGGAAGCTCAAGTTCTCGCAAGAATCCTAAATCACGCTGAAGTTATTGTCGTATCAAAAGGCGTGAAAGATGAGCTCATCGAAGACATGCTTATGACCTCTGCATCCTCGCCTGAAGAGGCTTTAACCTTAGCCTTAAATAAAACTGGAAACGACGCGAAAATAGTAGCCATCCCTGAAGGTCCCCTTGTGATCCCACAAGTAACCACCTAGGTGCATTACGCCTTAAAACATCGTTGTGACGCTTTTAAACACAATACGCGTCTCCAAGTTATCTGTTTTTTTTGGTTTCCATGGTTGAAACCTTTGATCCTCTGATAAAATCATGAGTGTGGATAAATATTAAAGAAACTTGTGACTTTATGCTAGTAATCTCTCCTTGGGTGTGGAATCGTGAAAAAAGCAGATTTCAAGAATTGTAGTAAGGAGTATGGAGGAGCTCCCTTCTGGTCTTGGAATGATAAACTCGAAGACGAAGAACTGGTCAGGCAAATAGCCGAAATGGACGAAAAAGGATGGAGCGGCTTCTTCATGCACGCGAGAGAGGGCCTAGTCACCACCTATTTGTCCAAGAAATGGATGGACAGAATCGAAACCTGCGTCAGAGAGGCAGCCAAACGTGGAATGAAGGCTTGGCTGTACGATGAAGACAAGTGGCCAAGCGGATTCGCGGGAGGAATAGTTCCCGCTCAAAGCAAAGAGTACAGAATGAAAGGCCTGATGTTCAGGATGGGCGGAAGGCTGGACGAAGTAGAAGAGGCCATAAGAATCTTCAAGTGCGATATGGAGGACGGAACTCCAAAGAACGTGAAACTTGTAAAGCGAAAAGAGAAGGAGGAAGCAGACAAAACCTACCTCTACTTCAACCTGCGCATTGCAGCCATCGGCGAAGAGTGGTTTGGAGGCTATTCCTATACAGACAACCTAAACCCCGAGGCGATAGAAGCCTTCATAAAGAGCACTCATGAACCCTATTATGAAAGAGTGGGGAAGTGGTTCGGCAAGGCAGTTCCAGGGATTTTTACTGACGAACCAAGCCACGCTGTTGCTTTTTTCCTACGCCCAACCCTAAGTCAAGAACCAATCTACGTGGTGCCTTGGACTAAAGACCTCCCTGAGTATTTCAAAGAGAAGGGCTACGACATAAGGGATCACCTTCCAAGCCTTTTCTTCCAAGTGGGAGACCACATGAAAATTAGACACGACTACTGGGAAACAGTGACGGATCTCTTTCTCAGAGCCTACACCAAGCAGCTTTACGAGTGGTGTGACAAACACGGATTGAAGTATACGGGCCACTACCACGAAGACACGCTTCTCTCCCAGGTATCTATCGTAGGAGCTGCCATGCCCCACTACGAATACATGCACATCCCGGGTATAGACCATCTGGGCAAAAATATCGACCATCCTCTGAAGGTGAAGCAAGTTAGCAGCGTTGCGGAGCAGCTGGGTAAGGAAAGGGTCTTATCCGAGACCTATGGTTGCAGCGGCCAATCCTTGTCTTTCGAGGATAGGAAATGGATCGGGGATTGGGAGTACGTATTGGGCGTAAACCTTCTCAACCAGCATCTTAGCCTCTATACCATGAGGGGACGGAGAAAAAGAGACTACCCGCCGAACCTCTTTTATCAACAGCCATGGTGGAAGTATAACCGCCTAATCGCCGACTACTTTACGAGGCTGAGCTACGCCCTAACAAGAGGAAAAAGAATCACGGATATACTGGTCATCCACCCCATAGCCAGCGCATGGGCACTCTACACGCCGCTAAACACAGAAGAAGCTGGAAAATTTGACCAATCCTTAGAGTGGATTACAAAAACTCTCCTAGAACTTCATAGAGACTACGAGTTCGGGGACGAGAAAATCATCAAAGGTCACGGAAGTGTCGAAGGTAGAACCTTCATTGTAGGCAGATCGCAATATGAAGCGGTGATTGTGCCACCCGCGATAATCCTTTCTGAAACCACCTTTAAACTCCTTCAAGAATATGTTGATAACGGTGGCAGGCTCGTCGTTCTGAAGCCCATTCCCTACCTAATCGACGGAAGGGAATCAAAAGAACTCAAAGAACTTCTCAACAAGGCCATTGTAATAGAGGATAAAAATGAGGAGGAACTTTCAAAAGCTCTTAAAGCCGTTCCTTTCAGGGTTGAAATCAGCGATGCAAAGGGAAAATCTGTCCGTGAGGTCTGGTATCAGCTGCGGAGGGACGGAGACCAGCAGATTCTCTTCTTAGCCAACACGGATAGGGAGAAAAGCTTCAAAACTGAGATCAACATTATGGGTCGCGGCCGAGTGGAAGAGTGGAACCCGTTCAACGGCGAAACATTTCCAGTTTCGAGTGAGTTTAAAGACGGCCACACCACAGTCAACCTAGATTTTCCACCCATCGGCTCCCACCTAATCGTTCTAAACGAAGGAGAGAAGCCCGCTACCCTCAAGACCGCGAAGTTTAGAAAGATCAAAGAAATAGCCTTGGGCGACAAATGGGCTCATCAGCGGTTTGACTTGAACGCCTTAACTTTGGATCATTGCCGAGTTAAACTTGGAGAAGGCAGATACGGAGAAACTCTGCCCACTTGGAAGGCCCATAGAACCATTTTAGGTGCGGGATTTGGGACGGATTTTGAGGTTCAGTATGAGTTCAATAGTGGTCTGGGTTCTGCTAAGGGCAGGGAAATTTATCTGGTCTTGGAAACCCCTGAAGAGTACGCCATAAAGGTGAACGGAAAGGAAGTCAAGTACGAGGACACAGGCTACTGGGTGGACACAACCTTCAAAAAAATCGATATAAGCAAACTGGTTAAGCGAGGAAAAAATCTAGTTGAGATCGCGGGGAGGTCAGATTTTAGCACAGAGATTGAAAGCTGCTACATAGTAGGAGACTTTGGAGTGGAAAATCAGAAGAACACAAGCTTCAAGCTGGTTGATGAGTCGGAGAAACTCGAATCGGGCGATTTAGTCAATCAGGGATACCCCTTCTTCGCGGGCACCATCTCGATCTCACAGGAATTCAAGAGCCCGCAGACGGGAGACAAGGCTGTGCTGAAGATCGAAGGCCTCAACGTAACCGTAGCAAGAGTTCTAGTGAACGGAAAAGAAGCTGGACACATATTTATGCGGCCCCACGAAATTGAGATAACCCGTTTTCTGAAGGCGGGAACAAACACTCTTGAGATTCAGCTCACGAACAGCTTGAGAAACCTTCTGGGGCCCCACCACACAACTGGGGAAATCGGCTTCGTTGGGCCAGGTACCTTTATGGATGAGTTCCACTGGACAGAAGCTTACCAGTTCGTGGCATACGGTCTGGAAAAGGCTAGGATAGAGATACACGCTGTAAACAGCCTATAAGGTGCTACATCTTGTTTAGGTTTAAGAAGGAGCAAAGGATTTTTGAAATTGGAGGTGTAAGGATCGGTGGGCAACCAGGGGAGTTGCCTACGGTTTTGATCGGCAGCCTCTTTCACGAGGGCCACAGGATAGTCAAGGACCGAGATTTAGGCATTTTTGACAAGTCAGAAGCTGAACGTCTAATCAAGATTCAAGAGGAAATGTCAGATAAGACCGGAGTTCCATGTATGCTTGACGTGGTGGGAAGAAACTCTAAGGCGCTTAAAAGGTACATTGACTTCGTATCAGAGGCCACTGACACTCCCTTCCTAATAAACGGTCCTGAGATGTCTGTGAGGGTCGAAGCAACCGAATACGCGGGAGAAATAGGGCTCCTAAACAGAGCAATTTACGACTCCATCAATTACACATTGAGGGAAGAGGAGATTAACGCCATTAAGAAAACTGGACTAAAAGCAGCTATCGTCCAAGCGTTTAACCCCAGGAATACACAGCCAAAAGGAATGCTCCAAATTCTAAAAGGAACACACGAAAAAGAAGGACTATTGGACGGGGCCTTAAGGGCCGGGATAGAAAAGCCCCTCGTTTTAATGCCGATTTTGGACGTTCCCAGCATCGGTTTCGGGGTTCAAGCAATCTACCTGGCAAAGGAGGAGTTCGGTCTGCCGGTTGGTACTGCTCCAGTTGGTGCAGTGGGATGCTGGAATAAGGTCGAAGATCTGGGACGGAACGCTAAAAGATTGTGTAGAGCCGGTGCTACTACGCTCGCTCAATGCATGGGTTCCGACTTCATCATATATGGTTCCGTAGCGAAAGCTAGAGACATCTTTCCCGTATGCGCCATGATCGATGCCATAGTAGCCTACAACGCAAAAGCCTTGGACCTAAAACCTCTGACACGGGATCATCCCTTATACAAGATCTTTTGAAGCGCCTGAGACTACTTTCTTCTCAGTCGCAATAGTCGTATGATTCCGAGTAAAAAGTTTGCCCTTGGGACCTTTTTCATGTAGGCTTTGTAGTCATCTCCGAACTTCTCAATAGCGTCTTTATCTGCTTTGATCAAATCAACGTACGTCAACGGGACAATAGGCATACCTAACATGATAATAATCCAGTGTTGGAAAAGCAGCATACCATCAATTGCCCACAGTATGAAGGTTACATACTGTGGATGGCGAACAATGGAGTATATTCCAGTGTCGACAAGTTGGGTGGTATGAATGTAGCTTTTTCCCTTTTTCACTCTGCCTTTTTTGCGAAACTCAATTACTGGAAGCCAACCAAAAATCAATCCCGAAAAAGCATAAAGCCCTACTCCAACATATGCCAAAATCTCAATTTGAGACACGCCAGATAGTAAATAAATACCGACGATGATCTGCAAGATAAAAAGAATGCTTACGAGGGTCACTGGAACGAAATCCATCCAAGAAAAACTCTTCCTGGACATTCCATCTCTCCCTCATTTTCGTATTACATGCCCCAGTTTTTATGACTTGTGGAGAATGCAGTAGTGGGCCGAGAGAGATTTGAGCCCCACTCACAGTGGAGATATCCCTCACAAACCCCTATTTTTCTGCCACAAGTGAGCAGGCACAAATTTTATAAAAAACGGTACAGCCTGATTGCGGTGTGGTAGATTTGAGGTTTTGGCCACAGAAAATGTGGAAAAAGATCATTCTCGTGTTTGTCCTTATCCTAATTGTGGCACTTGTTGCATTTGCGGCGTTTGCGGGTTTGTTGATGACTGGAATGATTAATAGGGAAGTTGTCAGCGGAATTGACGTTATTAATGCAGATGGCAGCAAGACAGCATTAATTGTGTACCAGCCTGGTTTCAGTAGTTTTCCAAGGGACGCTTCTTATGCTTTTGCAGATGGCCTCGCCTCGAGTGAGTGGCGCGTAGAAATTACCACTGCTAGTCCTCAAGCGCCTTCTGACTTTTCGAATTACAGTTTGCTTGTGCTTGGATTTCCAAGCTATGGCAGTACCCCTGGAACGGCCATCGTGAACTATGTCAACAGAGTGAAGAATCTTGATGGAATTAACACAGTGATAATTTCCTGCTCAGGTGGAACATCCATAAAAAGCATAGATACTTTGAAGCAACAAGTGCAAGCTGCTAACGGCACATTCTATAAGGGTCTGGATTTGTCTACCAGAGACAGCTCTGCGATAGAAAGTGCCCGACAAGCCGGAAGAGATATTACTCCTTGAACGGAGGAATGCCGCTATCAATTACCGCGTTCCTTCGGCAGTTACTGCAGTACGCCTTGGCTTTATTCCCCTTCTTGTTTTTCTAGTTAGCAGTGGAATGTTGTTTTATGGGGCTGCTTTGTTTCTTTTCTTGCTCTTCACAGACTTTTTGGATGGATATTTGGCGAGGAGAATCGGGGTCTCCTCCAAGTTTGGGACCTACTTCGATGTGGCTACGGACTTCATTCTTGTTTTCTCCATGTTCCTAGTTTTCGGCTCTAAGGGTTTTTACGCTAATTGGGTTTTAGTTGTAATCGCGGCAGTGTTCACCGGGTTCGTGTTGACGAGTCGCTTCTCAAGCGAGATTTATGATCCGGTGGGGAAATACTACGGTAGCCTGCTTTATGTAGCGATAGGCTTAAGGTTTATTTTTTCAGGGCAGCTGTTTTACAATATGGTTACGGTAGGTGTTGTAGCCTTTTCCGCAGCGTCAATCTTAAGCCGAGTAATCTTTCTCCTCAGGGCTAGGAAAGTATGGTGAAATCATGTGCTTTACGCAGTAAAACGATGAAATGAGTTTTTCAGGCTCCTACAACAACCTCAGGTGCAGCAAAGATAGGCATGAGATAAATAACCTGAACTTTTCTGAATGCTAGGGTCATCATCGGTTTTATTTATTTGGTCCACATTTTTATTGTCTTTATCTCTTGGCGGCCAACATCAGCCTCTAATTTTTTCAGGGTTTTCAGCTCTTTCTCGAGGAGATCTGTTTCCGCAGCTTTTTCCACGGTTTTAAAGAAGCGAACCTGCATCTTGCCAGTTTTGTCCTCTGCCTCGTAAAGCCTCAATACGACTTGGTTTCCGTCCTCAGCCTTTTTCATCACGGTCATAACAACATTTTCAGAGTCGATGTTGCAAAAGCTCTTCTGAT
>CAZZLD010000009.1:0-56235 GCA_964655075.1 uncultured Candidatus Bathyarchaeia archaeon | reverse complement strand
TTCGCTAGAAAAGTTTTGAGAAAAGCTAAAGCGATTTAGGAAGAACGTTTCTAACATATAACGTTAAGTCTTTAGATACTTTTTGGCGAAATACTTTTTCGCTTTTTTCTCAAAATCGTCTGTCCAGCCGTCTATAACTTGTTCATCGGGAGGGATTCCATGTGCTAACAATAAATGTTCATTTATTTCGCCTACCTTATACGTAGAGCTATTCTTATGAGCCTCTCCTCCACAGTTACAAAGAAAGACTTTTTTGTTCTCATCATAAATTGCATGTGAAGGCAGTAGCCATTCTTCCCATTCCTCATTAGGAAAATTAACTAGATGTGCGTGCACCCCGATTCTAACACCGTTTCTCACAAAGGTCTTCAGTTCCATGAAATATGGCTGAACTTTAAAGTTTTGAAAAGCATCCTCAACTTTCTTGCTTAATTCCTCGATAACTATGATGATATCTAAGCCCTTAGACATAAGTTCTGATAGAAAGTGATGTACGTCTTTTGAACCTAATCTCTTTTTTACAAAGGCTTCTAAGAGAACGTCGCTCTTAATTGCAGAATATATTGCCTCAGTAATTTCTTTTTGAGCTTCAGCATTTTTCATAGCACTTGTAAATTTATTTAGCTGTGCGACCAAATGCCTATGTAACGGATGTCTTGACAATTCAACCTCTACAATCCACAATGAATCGTCTGAAAAATCTATCAGGTATCCATCAGGGATTGACTCAATTCCACCCTCGGATTTAATTTTCTTTTTAACATCAACGTATAAAGAATCGTTTCCGAAGATTTCTTTTGAATGCTCCTTCACAATTTCTTCAAACTCGTCTTCGTCTTTAGGCTCCCATAAACTATACTTAACACCATCTAAAAGTAGTAAGGTCATAATAGCTCACAATGCTACTACTTCTAACCCAGATATAAAATTTAGTACATTGTACTCAAAAGAGTGTAATCTCCTTTTGAAATCTGCATGCTTCCTTCCGTAATGTGGTTTAATTGTCGAGCGAGCTACGTTTCCTATTCGGCAAAGGAGTGATTGAGACAGTACTCTATATTAGCAAAGTTGGAAAAGCTGGATATTATGAGTTATATAAGCAAAATTTTGTGGTTAGTAGGCAAACATTCTCAAGTATGTTGAAGACGTTGGAAGAAAAGGGGATTATATTAAGGAAAGTGATTGAAAGCCGACCTCCTAGGGTTGAGTATAGTTTAACAGAAAAAGGAAAAGAAGTTGCAGAGATATTAGGAAAGCTCAATAAGATTATCTAGACATGCAACAGTTTAGAAGAATTTCTAAGCGTTAAACGACTTAAAAAATCGTGAAGGGTCATAGGCTTTAAGCCTCTCCTATCCGCTCAGACTGTTACTTTTGCCTTTTCTTTTTCCAAGGGCTTCTTTTTCTGTCTCTGAATCAGTTCTCTTTCCAGTGTTGTATTTTTGTGTCTCAATTTCTTCTGGTCCGTAAGGGTTCTTTAGGTCTATTTTGATTCCGAATTTCAAGAGGTATTTCGCGTGACCTCTGCTTTGCAGGTTCTTTCCTTCGTGTGGAGATTCAACGGTGTAAAGGTACTTTGGTTCTTCTCGGTTGCCTTTCTTTGCAAACCTTAACACCCAGCACCTGTATTCGTTTATCCTTGGAGCTTTTTTGAACATTAAATCGCAACCAGAAAAGTCAACGATTTCTTTCTGGTCTCTGGGCGTAAGGGCATCTATACAAACGGCATGCCTTCCCCGATTTCGAGTTTCCAAGACGTAGAAGTTTCCGATTTGAAACTCTCCTTGCAAAAACCTAAGCTCTTCTATCAGCCTCTCATCCACTATGTTGTCGTAATCAAGGAATGTCACGTGTAATGCCGTATTCGGTACCCTAGAGGAAACACCGGCTGTCCTAACGTCAAGCTTTTTCATTACCTGAGCCTTTAGCAGCACAGTGTATTTTCCTATTTTGAACAAGTGTGACCAAAGCATTCAATCACCTCCTTTTTCGCATTGCTAATGAGCCTATCCGCTTTCGTTTTCGTTCCAACAGAATTTCCTTAGCGTTTTCCCGTCCGTATTCCAGCGTTAAGGCGACTTCTCCTCGTGGGTTTGCAATGGCTTCGTCGATTGTGCGTCTGCCGAAACCTGCAAACATCAGCCTTTTCAAGTCAGAAATCCAACGTCTGGCTGCTCGTGGCGCCAATCGCTTCTTTTTCCGAAGATACGCATACACCTCGATTTTCTCTTTCAACCGTTCGTTTATTTCCGCAGGAGTCCCAGCTCCTTCCAAATCTACTTTTCTGCTTACTCTATCAAATAGGGGGTGAAATTCTTTGTCAGGCATGAAATCCACAAAAATCACCTCCCTTTCCGCATGCATGCAGAATCTTATGAAACTCGTAGCTTGGAACACTATCCATGTTCATCCCTCAGTCCTGCAAATTGTTGAACCTCAGATTCATGAACTCGAAAAGATGTTTGAACTCCAAGAAGTCCAATAGTCTGACAACTGGACTATCGTTCAGAAGCGCTATCGCCTTAAGGAATTTTTGCAGTCTCATCTGAGTCCTGAAAGGCAGTTCCCTTTCCAATCTTCTATCAAATTTTAATCCTCTTGAGTTACACAGCGCTTCAATGTAATCTGTCATATCTTCGCATATTCTCAATGAATACTTTTTCAATCTATGTGCAATCTTCTGGGGCAGGTCAACTTCGGATTCTTTGAAGAATTTTGAAGACTTCCTCTGTATCAAATGGCGCTGCTTTTTGATGTATGCGAGTATAGCTTTTTCTTGTTCTTTCGAATAATTCCATGTTACTACCAGAAATCTTTGAGCAAAACCATATCCCCACCAATCCACGAGATGAGCGTTCAGAAAGCTCGGAGTTAGACCTATAATCACGTTACATCGCACTGGCGGGTTCCATGTTCGTTGGAAATAAGGTAGGTCAATTGAAGGCACGCCTTCCTCGCATAGTTCATCGATGATTCCAATTGTATTTCTTGCTACTGAGACTTTCCTTCCAATAATCTTGTTGAATTCAGGGAATATCAGTGTCCTAATTTCATTTCTGTGAATTTTTTGGAGATAGGTTTTTGTGAGTCGGTCGTATGTAATGTCTCCTAGTGCCTTGACACCTTTTACGCTACCATATTTCTCTAGAAGCAGTGCACTTTTTCCGCCTCCAGATAAAGTCACAAATAGGAAGTTTACTGGTCGAGTTTGAGCCTCGTCCAAAACATAAGGTGTGGCTAGAGTAGCTTCAATTATTCTTTCAATTCGCTTTGTGAATAACATTGTATTCCCTCTGTTCGGCGGATAGGTTTCTGATAGAAAGCAACTTCTCACGTTCATTGTACGAATACTCTATGATGTCGCCTTTCTCCCATCTGATGCTCTCCAGCAAAGCTTTGCCTATGACCAAGCCAACTGAATTTCCAATGGCGACCAGACGAGGCATTGAAGGCTTCTTTTGAGGCTTTTTTCGAGATGCCTTCTTTACAGTGAGTAATCTCAATCTTGGCTTGAACAAAGAATGTCACCCTATATCTCTTTGATACTTTCTAGAGCTTTCTTCCTTTCATCTTCGAATGCCGCCTTTAACTTCTCAGCTACATTGTCAATGTCTTCTTTCGCAGATTCCAAAAGAAATTCAAGGACTTCTCCCTGTGTAACTCCAGCATACGTAGCTAACCCTTTCAATATTGCAATGTCCTTTGTCTTCAAGGTAAAGCCAACTTTTATTCTCTCTCTTACCTTCGGCATCGTCATCCATCTTCCTGTTTCTTATTCTTTCTTCTATCTTCTAGATAGGTCTTCCTATATTTAAGCCTTCCTCTCGTTATAACGTAAGAGGGCTTAAAAATCGGAAAAAAGACCCTTAAAGGTTATAACGATAAGGGTTTCCTATAGGTAAAAAAAGTTTTAAGTTTTTACCCGAGTCCTTATTACTGAATAGCTGAGTCTCAGTTATATTACTGCTTTCTCAATTACTTCCTGAAACTCAGTCATAGTAGCATAGTGGTTGTAATCTCGGTAGCATAGCAATGTCAATTCACGGTCGCAGTTAGCAATGTCAGCTTCAAGATTCAGGCGTCAGCTAGTCAGAAGCAGTGTTGGTTGGTTGGATTAAATTTTAATTCCATTCAGTTTATAGAGAAAATTCGGCGGGAGTTACTGTGACTAATAAAATAAACGAAGAGAAGCTGGACGAGATTGACAAACTAATATTTAGTAAGACGCACGTAGACTCCCAAATTTCAAACCTATATCTAAAAACGTATTTGAGCTCTCAAGGGTTCGAGGTGTCTTTGGAGGAAGTCGCTCAGAGGAGGATTAAACTGGAAATAATGGAAGGAAAGAGAGAAGTGATCGCGATGGAGCCGTTGACTGCTATATCTGAATCCCCTAGAATTCTAGATAAGCTGCTTGACGCGTCTAAATCTCGTGGAAGAGTGGACCAACTTATTATTCACAAGTTAAGGAAAAAGCCTTCGATCTCGAATTCTGAGTTAAGAACTTATCTCGTTTCCCATGACGTGTATATTTCGATTGATGACGTCGCTCGCAAAAGAACCGAGATCGAAAGAGAGGTTAAAGTTCAACCTATACCTATTAAGAGATCTTCAGAGGTTAAGACCACAGCAAAACTAAGTTTAGTCGGTGGCTTTTGCAACTTTCTTATTGGAGGGTTCTTATTATTACTTTGGACACCGCTGTGGTCAACTTTAGGGATGATTCCCCAACCGGTGAGATGGATATGGTTGCTACTGATATATTTGGGCCCCATTTTGTTCACTCTAGGAATTGCAGGATTCGGAATTGCGTATGACTTTTGGAATGAAAAAGAGTGGGCTTGGAACCTTGGATTGACTCATGCGATTGCGTGCATAATAGTTGGTATTCTCACGCTTCCTATCGGAAGTATATCCGTCGCTATTTATGGTGCGATCCTTTATTACTTAGCAAAACCTGATGTTCACTGGCGGTTTAGTGGCGCATGAATTTTTCTTTGGGATTTGTCCCGTTTTGTCCGATCGAAAGGCTAAAAAAATGGTTTTGCACACGCATTGCGTAAAAACGTTGCTTGTTTCATTTCTTTTTTGGCTTGTATTCTGAACTCTGAAACAGTGGACTGGAAATTATTAGATCTGCTGTTGCTCTGTTGCATGCAGTGGGCACGTTATACAAGACAGCTATCCTGAGAAGGGCTTTAACGTCGACGTCGTGAGGAAGAGACTCTAAAGGATCCCAGAAGAAAATCAAGTAGTCCAATTTCTCGTTAGCGATCAAAGCTCCGATTTCCATGTCACCGCCATGAGAACCGTCTTTAAGCAGAGTAATTTTTAGTCCGGTTTTGTCGATGATTTTCTGTCCAGTTCCTCCAGTTGCATATAAGTTGTGAAGAGCTAAGGTTCCCTTGTTGAACTCAGCCCACTCTACCAGATCAGCTTTTTTGTTATCGTGCGCCACTAGGGCAATCGTTCTTTTCAAAGTATCACCACTCGAACCATGTCGGAAAGACTTGCGTTATTTCCCAATTTTAGCCAAATGTTTTTGTTTCTTTCTCTTATTCTTTTTTTCCAATGAAGGCATACACTAACCTCCACGAACTAATACTTACGATCAATAGTATTACCACATGAAAGTGATAAAGTTTTTCAACGATCAAGAATCTACGAGTTAAAAAAAGATTGTAAGAGACGGTTCTGTGAAGTCTGCGGTTGAAGTGGGGTTTATGTGAAATTTCGGTTGATGATGTTTTATTGTGAAAAGCTGGTTGATTACTCAAAATGTCAGATACTGTGAACTTATCTGTCGTGCCTGAACTTTGGGATGAATCGTGGGGTTCGTTTCATGTATTCACGATATTCGTCGCCGAATCTATCAATCAGCATTGTCTCCTCTTTACCTATCTGCATGTAGAATATCGTGATTATGGCAAGTGCAGGCAAAAGAAGAAGCCAATTGGCGGCCACAAGAGTCTGGGCTATTATGAAGGTGAAGGCCCCCAAGTAAATTGGATGCCTAACATAGTGGTATGGTCCGCTCGTCACGAGTGTCTCCCTCTTTCTCTGTAGGAACTTCGACGGCTCCAAGGCGTGAACCCAATTCTTACCAAGCGTTCGATAACCCCAAAGCGTGAATGGAATGCTCAGAGCGGTTACGCAGATCATGATTAACCTGAACCAATCAGACAACGGAATCGAAAGAAACATTATCCAACTGGGAAGTATGGCGTAGAGTATTATTCCTCCAAACCAGAAGGGGGCAATCAAGGCAAGGGCTACGATGTACAACCGCCTTTCATGTCGAGCCGTCTGGTCAATCGGTTGTTTACCAGCACACTTCCTTGCTGAGTACCTTACCCATGTCAGATTGGCGAAGAAGATAATCCACTGAATCGAGAAGATAACTCTGAAAAGCAGTTCATTCGTCACGTTCACGACCCCTCCATCAACGGGTCGATTTCAATTACGACCAAAGTGCCCAACCATCAGATTGCTGTAGGAAGCGCTTGTCTTATTTACGCTTACGGTTTCCAGTTCCGTTACCTTCTCCTTCGGGCATGACATAAAATAGCAATTGCCCTCTCAGTTTGTTCGTGGTATCAGCCGTAAACCGATTTTCCACAAAGAAAACCATCAACCGAAATTTCACAGAACTGGAGGTAGAAAAACATAAAAAGACATGCTTTTCCAATACCCATGCATGGTGAAAAACCAGAGTATTGTATTGTTCATCGTTGTTCTCGGGACTCTGATGGGCGCCTTGGATAGTACCATCGTGTTGCTGGCCTTTCCGGTAATATCTGAAGGGTTGCGTTCAGATTTCATCACAACTATATGGATAATTCTAGCCTATTTACTGATAATCGCTGTTACAACGACTCAGCTTGGACGAGTTGGCGATATTTATGGTCGAAGCACTATGTTTAATGCTGGATTCGGCATATTCACTGTCGGTTCTGCTATGTGTGGATTTTCCCCAAACATCTCTTTTCTAATAGGTTCAAGGATAGTGCAGGCACTAGGAGGATCATTAATGCAGTCTAACAGTGGCGCCATCATAGCTGACACTTTTCCGCCAAATATGAGAGGCAGAGCCTATGGCTTTAATTCTCTGGGATGGACGAGCGGTTCAATGCTGGGAATCATCTTAGGCGGGGTTGTCACAACGTTCGTTGGTTGGCAATACATCTTTTTCATTAACATTCCCATAGGCATTGCAGCCGTGTTCTTTGGCCACAGATACCTTAAAGATGTCATGAAGGTGAAGGAAAAAATAGATTTAATAGGCATGATAATCCTGGGAGGGGCGCTTTTACTCATATCATACGGGGCGACCGATTTCGCCTCGCAAGGTTTGGCTATGTTCAACGTGATTTTAATGTTGGTGGGGGTCTTGCTGATTCCATTATTTATGTGGCATGAAATGCACCTAAAAAGTCCCATGATCGATTTTGCAGCCTTCAAAGACAAGGTTTTAAGAAACTCGTCCCTGGCTACTTTTTTCGTTAGTCTCGGCTACTTGTCTGTTGCTTTTTTAATAATTATGTATTTGCAGGGAATACGAGGGCTTTCGCCTTTGAACGCATCAATTTTGCTTACACCGGGCTACGTGGTTGGAAGTTTCTTCGGTCCTTTAATGGGGAGGCTTTCAGACAAATACGGTGCAAGAGAAATAGCTACTTTAGGCATCGTCTTTCTCGGAGTTGCTGCACTAATTTACATGACGCTTCATGCGAATTCGCCTCTTTTCATCGTTCTGGTAGCATCTGCTGTTTCAGGCTTCGGTACTTCGATGTTCTTTCCAGCAAACAATTCCGCCATCATGGCAAGAGCTCAATCGGGAGCTTACGGAAGCATTTCTGGCCTACTGAGAACTCTTCAGAACGTGGGTGTTGTGGGAAGCTTCGTTATAGCTATATCTGTCGCATCGGCCTCAATTCCTAGAGCCGTAGCCTTTCAGGTATTCATTAGCACCATAAAACTTTCGGGCGGATTAACTGCGGCCTTCATCACAGGGATCGATGCCGCACTCTATGCGTCATTGGTGCTTTTGACAACAGCAGGAATCTTGTCCGTGAGTAGAGGAAAAGAGGCAAGAACCGAATCCTCAGATTCCTCACAACAAATCGATCAGTCAGTTTGATCTATGGGAAAGCGAGCGCATGAAAGACCTTGCAGCTGCTAAGACAACAGGAACCGGAAGTTTTTACTGGTAAAGTTGGGTGGGGATTCCACCCCAGCACTTACTCGGATATTTGGATCGTGACCAAGAGGAGCTTAAAGATTGAAGGGCAAAAGAATGTGGTGAAAGAGAACGTCTTCTGCGAATACCGCAGACTACAACGACTGTCTAATCTCAGAATCCTCTTCGATTTCAACAGGTTCGGCATCTGCGGCATGCTGAACAAACACTACGAGAAGAATAGACACATTCATGTGGAAGGCGATCAACGAGTACAGGAGGGGAGGCGTACTTCTCCACGGGAGTAGTGAGACGAAAAACTGATAGGCTAGAAAATATAAGAGAGAAGTTCATGAAAATAAAATTCTTGGGCGCAACACGTCAGGTGACGGGATCAAGCTACTTTTTGGACGCCGGCGGGTTGAAGATACTTGTTGATTGCGGACTGTTTCAGGAACGGGACTATTCCTACAGAAACTGGAAGGGCTTCCCCGTTCCTCCAGACCAGATCCAGTATCTCTTCCTCACCCATGTTCATCTGGACCACTCTGGTCTTATTCCCAAGCTTGTCAAGGAAGGGTTTGCCGGAGATATCCTGCTGACACCTGCATCCAAAGAACTGTTTCCGATCGTGATTTTGGATTCTGCCCGAATACAGGAAGAAGATGCTGCCTTTAAGAAAAAACGCCATGATAAGGAAGGCCGAAAGGGACCTTACCCAGAAATCCCTCTGTATACGGTCCAGGATGCCGAGAAGTGCTTTCCCCTCCTGAAGGATGTTCCCTATGAAGAATTTCTTCCGCTGAATGATCAAGTCAAAGTTTGTTTCCACGATGCCGGCCACATTCTTGGCTCGGCCATGATTGAGATCATTGTCCAAGATGAGAACGGGTCGCGAAACATCATCTTCTCTGGGGACATCGGCCAGTGGGATAAGCCTCTTCTCCGCAATCCCTCTGTCTTTGACCGAGCAGATTACGTGGTCATGGAGTCCACCTACGGAGATCGCAACCATGACAATCCCCAAGACGTTGATGAACGGCTCTGCAAGATCGTCAACGACACGGTAAAGGCTGGCGGGAATGTCCTAATCCCCACCTTTGCCATCGAGCGTGCCCAAGAACTTCTGTATCATTTTAACCGCTTAGCGCGTGCGAAGAGGATCCCTTATATTATGACCTTTCTCGACAGCCCCATGGCTGTCGAAATCACGAAGGTCTTTGAACAATGCAAGAAATATTTTGACAAAGAGACACTGGGGCTCTTCAAGGATGGTCAATCCCCCTTTGACTTTCCGGGGTTGAAGCTCGTGGAATCTGTTGAAGCGTCAAAGGCGATCAACCTGATAAAAGGATCAACTATCATCATGGCCGGTTCGGGGATGATTACAGGAGGACGAATTAAGCATCACCTAGTCAGAGAGATAGCTCGTCCAGAATCCACGCTTCTCTTTGTGGGGTACCAAGCGGTTGGGACGCTGGGACGCCAAATCTTGGACGGCGTTTCTCCCGTCAGAATCCACGGGCAGCTCTATCCGGTGCGGATGAAGATCGAAAAGATCGACGCCTTTTCCGCCCACGCCGGCATGAATGACCTGCACCGTTGGCTCAACAACTTCAAATCTCCGCCGAAGCATGTTTTCCTGACCCATGGCGAAGAGGAATCGATCTTGAGCTTAAAGGACTATCTCCAATCTAAGGGCGGATGGGAAGTGAGCGCACCAACATACATAGAAGAATATAAACTCTAACTCCTCAAAAGACGAAAAGTTGATTCTTAGGACGACATTTCAGACAAGATGTTATGAGAAACAGAGATTAAAATAAGAAGACTCGGGTTAGATAACGTGTGCGCCAGCGTGTTGCTAAATCAGCTTCTTTGTGCTAGCTCTTTCATCTTGCGAGTGGGGGGTATTGGCTGGCGCCGCTGGAAATGGGCGAGCAATTTTGCAGAAGGTATAAAAGAAGGTACCCCCAACGTCATAACAGACAAAAAGATGTCTTCTTCAACCCAGTCGAAGAGCAGGTTCAATATTCCAAATGCAGCAATCATAATCTGGATGGTCGCTTTTTTCTTAGCCTTTGGCATTGTTTCGAATCTTTTTGACCACGAGAGTCTATTGTATAATCTAAGTCAGGGACTTTTCATTTCTCTTTTCGTGGGTGGAGTTCTGTATATAGCTAGGCGTATCTCTACCAGGAAAAAGCGCTAGAATTATTACGTCCAGCCAAAGCGGAATATCCGCAGAAATCGCTGACCGAGTAAATGTTAATCTCAAGAATTTAGCAACGGGATGGCGCGCATACTTGAAAACAACTTATTGCGTAAAAAGGAGATACAAAGAAACTCCAATGGCAATTGAGGAAGAGAAATGGGGATATCGGTGGAGAAGGAAAATCTCGGTAATTTTTGTATATTAGGCATGAACAAGGTGTTTGTAGGTGTGTATTTTTAGATAATTTGTAATCAAGAAGAAGACCAAGGCGTACCCCCAAACGATGGCGGCTAAGATCCAGCCGATGGGTGTCATGAGAACTCCGAAAATGGCAAACAATGTGGCTGCAATCTGGGTTGTTTCGGTGGTCCAAAACAGGGCACCTGAAGGAAGAGGGCGCGTCCAGAATGGATGTTCACCGGCCCGGGCATGATAGATTGTTAAATGCCCAGCCACAGCCAGTTTGAGGAAGATTAGTGTCTGAATCACTAATCTGTCGAGGTGAAAGATCTCTTGAGCGATGTAGAATAATAGAAAACTTGAGAAAACGCCGATTATGCCCAACAAAATGGCTAGGCGCATTACTTTTTGCATGTCCCAACTGACTGGCTTTTCAGAAAGTTTCGTGTTGTCATACGCGATCATCATTATGGGCAAATCATTCAACAATGCTAAAATGACGATCATTATGGCGGTAATTGGGAAGAAGTTGAAAAGGAGAATGGAAAGTGTTAGAAAAATAAGAATTCGAACTGTCTCTGCGATGCGGTAAATGGCGTAGCTGTTCATGCGTTGGAATATTCTGCGGCTTTCCTTAATGCCGTCGATGATAACTGAAAGCCCGGGCTTAGTTAGGACAATGTCAGCAGCCGATTTGGCTGCGTCTGTGGCGCCTGAAACGGCGATGCCTGCGTCTGCTTTCTTCAAGGCTGGGGCATCGTTGACTCCGTCTCCTGTCATGCCGACGATGTGTCCTTTGCTCTGTAGCAGCTCTACGATTCTGTATTTGTGTTCAGGGAAAACTTCAGCGAAACCATCAGCACTTTCAACTAGACGTTGTGCATCGACGCCGTGTAGTTCTGCAAAGGAAGATGCTGTAACAATGTTTCCTCCCAAGTTAACTTGCGTAGCGATCTGCTTAGCGATGGCTGTGTGATCCCCCGTAACCATTTTTACATTAACTCCCATGGATTGGGCTGTTTTTATCGTGTCTGCTGAATCTTCTCGCGGCGGATCGTAGATTGCAAACACTCCGACGACTTGCCATTTACCTGACGCATCACTCTTGGCCACGCCTAGGGCGCGATGACCTTTTTCCGCAAAGATGCGAACCCACTCTTCTAGTTGCCCAACAACAGTGTGATCCTCAGATGCGAAAGAGGCTATGACTTGGGGTGCGCCTTTTGCAACCTTGAAGCGGTTGCCTGCAGGGTCCTCCACAGTTGCTCCGCTCATTTTAGAGACAGGGTCGAAGGGTGTGAATGCGATTATTTTGTAGTGTCCGAGCACGTCGGTAATGTTTTGCAGTGTTTTAGATTTGGCAATAATCGCATCGTCAATAGGATCTTTGTCTTCCTCGCGAGATGCCAAAGTGCCGAACAGCAACACGTCGCCAGAGGTGAAGTTTTTGAAAGGCTCAACTTCTCCAACAGTTAATTCGTTTTTAGTAATTGTCCCCGTTTTGTCAGCGCAGAGTACGTCAGTCCCAGCCAATTCTTCAATAGATACTAGTTTGCTGACTATCGCTTCTTTCCTAGCCAGTGCCACAGCACCCACTGCCAGGGTCACCGTCATGACTGCGGGCAAAGCAACGGGAATCGAGGCTACTACCATCACTAACGCAAACACAAGAGTGTCAAGTACACTTGCGTGGCGAAAAAGAGCCACCAGAAATACAACGCTAACTAGAACAACCGCCAGCATGATTAGGTAGTTTCCAATTCTGATAATTGTCTTCTGAAAGTGACTTGGAGGTTCAGCATGTTCGACTAGCTTGACTGTTTTGCCTATGTAGCTACGCGTGCCAGTGGCAACAACAAGTGCATCCATTTCGCCTTGTCGGACAATGGAGCCGGAGTAAGCAACTTCGTTTAGATGCTTCTCTGCGGGAAGCGATTCTCCCGTTAAAGCGGATTCATCTAGCAGCAAGTATTGTCCTTCAATTAGTTTGATGTCTGCGGGCACTATATCGCCGAGTCGTACGCGCACGAGATCACCTGGGACAAGCATGCTTGCAGATAATTCAAGCCATTTTCCGTCACGAAAAACTCGAGCTTTGAGTGCCAATCTTTTCTTGAGCAGTTCGATGGCGTTTTCCGCTTTTCGTTCTTGCCAAAACCCCACCGAAGCATTCACAAAAAGTAAGGCGATTATTACAAAAAAATCATCCCAGTGTTGAACAGCGGCAGAAAGGATAACCGCAACTTCGATCATCCAAGGAATCGGCCCCCAAAAGTAGCTTAGAAACTTTACGATTGGACGGGTTTTTTTTGTTGGGATTTCATTCGGACCGAACTGTTGCAGCAGCTTTTCTGCTTCTAAAGTGGACAGGCCTTTTCCTTTTTCCATTTTTTATGGGTGTCTCCTGCCTTGTGCACGTTAAACGAAGTTATATGCGTTACGTATTCTGCTTCATATTCTTTATGACTGGAAAAGGGTTTTGGCGATTGAAAAGCCAGAGAAGCAGGCTCTCTTTGAGTCTGATAAACTTGAAAAGAAACTCTCTAGAGAAGATTTATAATCCCTGAAGCTTGAGAATAAACTGGACAGACTGATCGCTACAAGCAGTTGCCTTAATAAATGAAAAAAGATATTGTTACGTTGGAGTGGCTGAATTGCCTGTGGTTCAAGTCTCTGTTTGGGCTGGTATGAGTAAAGAGGATAAGAGGAAAGTTGTTGAAGGGATGACGAGGGTGCTTGAGGAACTAGGCATTCCTCGGGAAGCAGTTACCGTCATTATTTACGAAGCTCCGAAGACCAACTGGGCAACCGGTGGACAGTTGCATTCAGAGAAGTACCCAAATCGTTAGACTCGATGTGAGCATCTTTTTTACTTTTCTTGTTCCGATGCAACGGAGTCTAAAAATTGAAAAAATAGAGAAGGAAAAAGCTTCTTTAGATGGAAAGATGATGAAAACAAGCACAAAAGCTTTATCCAATAAAATATTATTTTTCCTCGGGGCTATAATGCCAAAAATAAAAGACCTTATGACGAAGAACGTCATAACTATTGACGGCCAGAAGACTGTTTTTGAGGCCGCTGAGCTTATGAGCCAAAAACAAGTAGGAGACTTGATAGTCATGCATGGCAAAATGCCGAGGGGGATAGTTACTGAAAGAGATTTCGTCAGGAGGGTCGTGGCGAGGAGATCACCGTTGGACATCAAAGTCTCAGAGATAATGTCGAAACCTCTCATAACTATTGATCCCGATGCTCCGATTCAAGAGGCGGCGAGGAAAATGGTTAAAAATAGAATCAGGAGACTTCCAGTTTTAAAGGCACATAAACTGGTTGGAATGATCGTTGCCTCCGATTTTGCACGACACCTGAGCAAAAAAACGCTTACTGAGATCTTATTAGAATCTATATGGCGCTACCCGAGGACCTAGGTTTTTAACAGATAATTGGAGTTAAGAAGGCTGGTGCAACCGCTGAAGAAGCTGTTCATGCGGCTGAGGAAGTTGCTGAGTTAAAATACAAGCACGATGCGATGGTATAATTTATATCCAATCAACCAAACGGACGGCGGATAAGGACAACCAATTAGGGACCTCCAACAAAGAGGGTTAAAAACCGTATACCCAATTGGGCATACACCTGTAAGGTACAAGGTGGACAACACTGGAAAAGGAAGGTACCATCAGAAAATTACTAGATTTTTCAAGATGTTGTTTCTAGCAGATGAAGTGACGTTTTTGACATTCCATTAGTGCTTTAGCCTTTTTGTGTTCTGCTTCCAACCGAGCTGTTTCGATTTCCTTCTGATAATTGTTTCCATAAATACCGGCGTGAAAGATTTTTTCTTGGCTACTTGAAGGTTCCTCAAAACCCCTATTTGTTCCCAATAATCGAAGCACTCTTGCTCTCAAAGAGCCCCCTTTTTGTGGATTTATCGTTTTCATTTCCATCACCACGAAGAGATAACGCAGAAGAGAAACATAGGGGTTATACCGTCATGTGACGGTATAATGTGCACGTCAAATGACGGCTCAACTGATAAATAGAGGAAAGATGATTTCTTAATTATGACACTCTTTGAGGTTGTATTAAAACTAACGGCTGATAGCCCCTTCCTCGATGTATCACGAAGATTCCCGTCTGTAAAGATGTTTTACTGGTGTAACAGGGAACATGACGTTTATGAAATAGTTGTGGAAAATCCAGAACTGTATTCGTTTGTGATGGAGCAACTGCCCATAATCGATGATGGATTAATAGAACAATCGTCTGATCGCAGCAAGGTTCACTTAATCATACATGAATGTACTTGTATGATGGAAAACTCCGTGATCAAGCATATTGGGACGTTAGATCTTCTTCATGTTTATCCGGTTATCTTAGAAAAGGGCTGGGAATATCATCGTATCATAGCGTTTAAACATGAAGACTTAGGGGAGCTTCTGCAACGACTTGAGAAAGCGGGATGGGTATTCAAGATTTTGCGTAAGATTCCTTTCGACGGCTTTATTGCGAGCTCGTTGACGCTTACCGCTGACGCTTTGTTTTCGGACTTGACGGAGAAACAGACGGATGCTTTGTTAACGGCGTATAGAAATGGCTACTATAAGCTGCCGAGAAAAGCTGATGTTAAAACAATAGCTAGCAAAAACCGAGTGTCGAGAACAACATTTCAAGAGCACCTTAAAAAAGCTGAAAACAAGCTTGTCGCAGCTCTGGTTCCTTATATCCAGCTATTTAACCACGCGCCGATGGAGAAAAGACAAAGTCTCAATATAAAGTAAGATCATGCTCATACGCGCGCTAATTAGTTTAAACCAAAGCGGAAACAGCATACGTTCCCTCTCAACACATCTAGCTAATCACACGAAAATTTCAAGTTTATTGCTCATAATATTAGTGTCAAGAGAGGATTTCTATGGCGTAATAGTAACGTAATATAGCTCTATAATTCTATCTCCGAGAATCTTAATTACTCCGATGTTCAGATTGCCTGAGTTGTCCATCCATTCATAGACGGTATTTGCGATACTTCCTGGCCCGTATGTACTAAGGAAATTAGCTACTTCAGCCACAGTCTGATTTATTCCTGTTCCGCTAAGAGAGATATTGCCGGTTTGTATCCAGATGGTAGGATTGACAGATGTCACGTCAACAATTGTATAGTTCATCGATGATGCCAAGGATGAAATCTCCTTGATGAGGGTCTTCGTATCGTTAGCAGGTGGAACAGTCTGATTAGCTCCAATCAGGTTATAGTAAGCTGCAGCAGCATTTGATCCAAGACCTACGTTTCCTGTGGTCGGATCTATCGCGGTCATAAAAGGAAGCTGAGTAACTACTCCCTCGGTTCCAGGATTAGTGTATACAGCTACAAAGTAATCTAGGCTGCCTCCAACAGAGTAGAGAAGGTAAGAACCGAACCTATAATTTGGCAGAAGAGTAAGCTGCGTCCTTACTTCACCGTTAGTTGTCAAGGCATTCTCGGTAGCGGAAGGGCCGATGAACGTGGTTGAAAGAGAGGGATTTTGATACAAGTCTATCTGACCCAGTTTATCCCCGCCATAAGCGATGTATACTCCAGCCAAGTTCTTACTCGCCGCACTCTTGAAGTGGGCCAACTGCATACCTACGAAATAGGTCTTTTCTCCTATGGCCCAGGGGATATACTGCAAAGTGTTGCCTGAAGGGCGTTCGTAAAACTCGGAACCAGATCTCCACACGAATGGATCGTTGACGTGGTAGAAAAAGTCATAGTCCAACTGGCCCTGAACGTTAGGTGTACCGAGCAGCATCTCTGGATACCTCAACTGGGGCTCCAGCCAGCTTGGAGCGCTCTGCCAACTGCTGTAATACTTGCTGTAAAAGTCCGTCAAGAAGTCGGAACTGTTTGAACCGATGAGGTTAGAGACCGTATAACCTTGCATGGTTCCATCGTAGACGTTCACCAACACTACGCCAAAAAATCTCAGATAAGGGCTGGCTGCAAAACTAGATTGAAGAGGGTAGTCCACGTAAATTTGAACCACATAGTAGATGTTTTTCCCATCTGAAGCCAAATATGCAGCTGGATCCATAGCGAGGCCAGGAATGAGAATGCTTCCCACCCTATTGAAAATGTCTCTATTCCAAAGCATGTCGATTGGATAGTTCGCGAAGGCGAAACCAAACTGGCCCTCAGCAAAAATGAACCACATCGTCTTCTGCCATCCAGTCAGCGTGTAGTCAGGTTCACCACTATAAGACACGTTTTGTACTTCATTATACCCGGGAACGTGAACGTAGACGCTACCGTCGAAACCGCCTATACCAGCAGTCGTGGGTTCACCATAGTAAATCAGAGGTTCAGAGTTGACGCTGAAGGCTTGCTGCGTAGGCACTTCTGCCCCAGTGTGGGTGTTTATAACCATTATCCTCGCTGCGTGAGTGTATATCAAATGCTCACTAATCCAGTCAGACGATGGGAAAGTTGGAGTGGTGGGAGAAACCCAGTATTCAGTGTCGTTCAAAAATACTATTTCTGAACTCGCCAGACCCATCCAGTTGTATGCGCCTATCTCTTTAGTCATTGTAACAGACGCTGCCTCTTGGTCCCATTGCCTTACTAAGCCTAAAATAGTTGAGACATTACTTGTGGGTAGACTCAAAACGGATCCTACTTTGATGTTGTTCAATCCTGCTGCCCATCGTGTCACAGTAATTTTCTTCTGTGTTTGGGGGTACCATTCATACGGCAGGTAGTTATTATTCCAGTTCAAAGAGAAGAAGGCGACGGCTCCCAACTGAACTATTAAAGCTACTGCAAGCAGAACGGCTACACCCTTGAAAAGTAAATTTCTGGAATCGCGCCTCTCAAGAATCTTTAACCCAAAAACTTTGAGGAGAGCCCAAGCAGACATAAAAACGAAAAACAAAGTCCATACCGCGCCATACACGTAGGGTGTTGTGACGTTCATAAGCCAGTACGGGGCACCAAGTATGACAGCGAAAACAACGATCGCCATGATTACAAAAAAATTACGTACCCACACTGCAACAGTGTTGACGCTGAAGTTCGCGAGCAATTTCAGCACTATTCTTATGATAGAGATTGCCAAAAAGGCTAGCACTATGGCCTGTAGTATGCGGTATTCAGCCTCCATGGAAGGCATAAGAGCGATAATTTCTTCTCCAGATGCAGGAGACAACGGGAGGATGAAAATTCTACCAATGTTTGCCCAATTGCCAATTCCCATCGCCGTCATCATTATAGGATTCATTACATTGCCAATAAACAAGAGATTCCCGCGAGTGGCGACGAAGAAAATAAAACCGCCCGTCCATTTGGCGAGTTGCCATAAAACCCAACGCAATTTACCAAGCGTTAATGGCGAATTTTGAATTGGAACAGTTGACTCGCCTAAACGTTCGGTTGCAGGAGAAAAAGTATTTTTGAATGAGTTTATGAACCGCCAAAGGTCACTGTGTCCTACCATAGGATTGATAAGTAGGAGAGAGAACAAGGCAGCTGCAACGAAGACATAGTTATGGTAGAAGGTTATTTTAAACCACGCTAAATCCGCTTTTTGGTAGTATACATGTATAGCTATGGACCACTGAAGATCGACCCAAAGTACGCCTAGTAAAACAACAATCGCTATGAGCCCGACAAGGCCCCAAAAAAGCCCGCGGCTGTATGTAAAGCCTCCTATTCTTGGCGCCTTTTTTTCCAAAAACTCAAACTCCAGGCATTAATTACGTAATTTAGGTGCGTGTGCTAAACTATTTAAGTCTATTCGACTGCAACACCACAGTAACAGAAAAACGCGCGCATTTCACTCCTGAACTTGTTGTTTACGCCTTCGTTCTGCCATCATCTGGATCTAATAATACATTATTCTGTGCGTGTATGTGCTTAGTTGAAGAACAAAAACATTCGGCGAAAGCATGTCTTCCATTGGAATCTTCTGTGGTTCTTTTCGCCTTTTGGAAGCTGCAACAAGAAAAATTAGCGTGGTCACTGCTATCAAGAGGGGGATTAAGAATTCTGGACGTAGGATAAATTGCAGGATGTAATCTAACGGAGTTTGAGACAGGGGAACAGGTGGAAGGTCTCCATATGATATCGATAAGTATTGATATGGGATGCTTGATGGCAGAGTAACTGAAGATGTTTGTGGACAACTGCTTGTAGGATTAAACTGCGTATATTTTGACATCCACTCTGAGACCATGGAAACCGCGTATATATCAAGTGTGGAAAGCTCTCGAACAGCTTCTCTGGGAGTATACACCGGATACATTATATCGTCAACATAATCGCTGTGTCCGAGACCCAGACTGTGACCCAATTCGTGGAGAGCAACGTTTTGCATGTCAACCTCGTTTAAAACGTAGCCCTGTAAGGTTTTTGCAGCGAGACTGACCGTGGCGTTTATCATGGTGCATGGCAGGCCATATGCTATTCGTGTGTCTCCTATTTCGTCTGCGCTAGCATTCAGAGACTCCTCTGTCCAAGAAATGTAAACATCAAAACCAGAATCTAAAGCATGAGTTACTGTTGGAACCATCCTAAGCCTTGAGAGATATTCAAAATCGGAATAATTGGAGACAAAATCCATAATTGCGTGATTCCACTCGTCTATGGCTCGAAGCGTAGCATTGAGATATGAAGACTTCCACCAAGACTCATTCTCCTGCGGAATTATGAGGACGCTTAAAGTTGAATGATTCCATGTAACTCCCTCAAGGTCCAAAGAATACTGTACCTGCATTTGCGCCTCGCTAAAATTACTTATCGCAAACATTAATCCTAAGATCAACGAAACCGCAACAACTGCCTTCCACTTCATTTTTATATACGCCTAAAGCTAGTGTGAAACAATATTTTCGGACCACTTAACAAAGTTTGCGCTGTTAACAATAAGATGCACACGCATTAAAGCGAAAAAGAACTCAGGAGACAGCTAAGAGAAAAAAGCTCACACCATGTCTTTTTAAGTGGGGATGCCTTCTCAAGCGAGAGGTTGAGTGAAATGTTTTTGAGAAGAAGAAAGAAGTTGGAAGTGGATTTGGGTGAAATAGAAGATGAAAGAGAAGCCCTATCCAGTTTCTTGAAATCGAAACTCAAAGTCGATGTCATCCCAAGGGGCAATAAGATATTGGTAAATTCTGAAAATTTGTCCCCAAAAAAGCTGAAGAGGATAGTGAACAAGTTTGTTTACCATCGAAATCTAATGAACGAGTATTGGGTTTCACTGAAAGGCAGTGTTGTTAGAATCAATAGATTTAAGGATGTTGAGAAACATAAAAAACGAAAGAAGGAAACGATTCCGCCGTCAATCATCAAGCACGGTTGGTAACATATGCACGTTTGTGACTGGCTTAGTTTTTGATGGTGCGTAAACATGACTTCATGGACTTGCCCGAACACTAAATGCCCATATGATAAGGAGCTCCAGCCTAGGCAACATTGCCCATTATGTGGAGAACAAGCTAAAGAGTTCAAGTTTAGTGAACTTGACAACTTATGGAAACAGAAGTGGGACTTCAAGAAATCGATTGAGAGAGCCTTGGGGAGAAGGAAGTTCTGTCCAAAATGCGGTTCCGCAAACATCAATTCTCCTGTCTTCTACCAACCCTCAATTTGGAAATGTCTCGACTGCGGCTATGAAGGTGCCTTTATAGTAGAAGACAGCAGGCTTGCAGAAAAAATACAAAAGCGTTACTGCAAAAGCAAACAGATATGAAATTAACTTTAGCTTTCGGTTTTGAAATAACCAAAAAAAAGTGGAAAGTGTGTTGATCTTTTTGGGTTAACCTACGATCTGCGTTATTTCATTGACGATTGTGTCTTCTACGTGCCGAGTCCAAAGCATTTCTGGAATGTCAACGGCGAGGAACAACCAAGACAGGAAGATTACTTCAGCCGATGCTACCGCAATGTTCTGAATCCACTTGCCTATGCCAATGTGGATTGAAAAGTCATTCGGCTTTCCCGTTATCAGAATACTGAACGCTCTATCCGCAGTAATTATGTCGCGCAGAATCCCGGCCTTCTTAGCTTGGATGACTATTCCCAAAGGTGCGGTGGTCGACTGTGTTTTGTATCCTTCGCTTTCCAGTTGCTGAACAATCTGTTGCGATAACTGATTCAGATCCTTGTTCTTATCTTGGAACCGCATTACTTTTTCAGATACCAACATTAACACCTCAATACCATCGAGGAGAGCAGGCAATTATATGTGGGTAAAGTACCAGGGTATTTGGTCGTATTTTTTCATTCCAATTGAGCTTTCTTGCAGTTTGGGGGTGATGAGAACGGACTCTCCGTGTCGCAGATGCCGCATCAAATCTTGAAAGTTGATGTTTCTAACCTCTACCTTGTGCAAAAAATGCATTTCATTCTCATCATTTAGAAACTGTATCCTAAATCCCGCTATAGTATACTCGTTTTCCATCATTTCTGGTATGCTGCCTTTCTCCTCTTCTATTTCTTCTTCAAACATCAACATTTTTTTCATCCAAGGTCACCGAGTTAACGGAGGAGCTCCACTCTTTTAAACGCATGCCAGTCATATGACACTCTGACAAGTTTCTTCCAATTTTTCATTTTCAGAATTTTCGTCGAGAATATAGAGTTCAGACATTTTATTGCTGGGGTTGGGGGAAGGAAAAGGGTGGATTAATAATATGCCAACCCCAGCGCTTTCTATCTGCGTCTTGCGATATTACTCGTTCTCCAATTTAAGTATATGTCAGTCACACGACAAAGTGACAACAAAGCATCAAAAACTTTCAAAAGAGGAAAAACTATATTTCTTATCGGCACTTGGTTATATCGTCAGAAAGTCTGTTCCACAACTCTTCAGCTAAAGCCCAAAACACGTTAACTGTGTTATGATCATCTGACCAAACGATTTCGTCTGGAATCTGAAGTATAGAAGTAGATGAGAACAGGCAATCGGAGTCTGTCAACAGAAAACTCATCGGTCTTTCTTTCAGACAGTGCAACTTGACTGTCACAGCTAACTTTTGAACATTCTCAGCGTTATGCTCGTTGACAACCGTTAGCCAACGTATTGAAACATTCCTATTTTTAAGGGCATCAAGTTGTGGTGTGATCAGTGAAACACTTGCATCATCCAACTGCGAAACTATGAACAGCCTAGATTGAGCGCCAGATATCAAATCTAGTACTTTCTTCTTCACCTTTTCTCGACCCTGAACAACAGCAGTTGTTTCAAGTGCTTTTCCACTTTTTATCGACTCTATCTCCAACTTGGCTGGGACAGAAATGCTCCAAACTTTTTCGAAAAAATCTTTCATAACAGCGATGTGACTAGAATCATTAGTCCATAGTTCATGCATCAGTTCACCGCTTGTTAAGTCTTCAACCGCGTGAACGGCGGAGCCTATGATAA
Organism: uncultured Candidatus Bathyarchaeia archaeon; assembly: GCA_964655075.1. Classification (GTDB taxonomy): domain Archaea; phylum Thermoproteota; class Bathyarchaeia; order Bathyarchaeales; family Bathyarchaeaceae; genus CAZZLD01. The sequence continues at coordinate 34,261 of CAZZLD010000009.1, read as the reverse complement.
GCTCCCTAGTATCAACTATCGTGGTTAGAGATGTAACCCCCGCAGTATGTTTTACGTCACAAAACCTGCTTAGTTTGTTGACTTCATTGATGTTTTTTTCATCGATTTCTGTTAGTATCCTTACTTTTACATTTCTTCGCACACATTTGCGAAGCATTTCGTCTCGGTCGTATATGACAGCGCGCCTGATTTCGAGCTTTGGAGCCATCCACAGAACCTCGCTTTTAGCCTTCTGTAACATTTCGTGAATTTTTTCACTGATTAGACGCTGCCCCGAGATCAGCGCAAAGCGCACAGGTTCGGGTCTTGCTAGTCCAGCTGATCTACCTTTCACTTTTTTCAATTCATTTTCTAGCGTAATCTTTTTCCTATTAAGCTCAGAGATTTGCTTTGAAAGGATTTCTTGTTGATGTTCAATTAGTTCTGAGAGAACCTTTCCAGGGTCAATTGCCAGAAATTTAGTTGGCTTATCAACAACCACTTCCACCATACTTAGCTTCTCAAGTTGTGGCAATACTCGGTAGATCTCTTGGCGTGGAATACTCGACAATTTCGCTATTGCGCGGGCACTTGCTTTCTTGAGCTGAACAAGAGCCAGATACACCTTTGCTTCGTTTCCAGTAAGGCCGAAAGACATCAATTCTTTTATCAGCTTGTCTGAAAGCGGCATTGTTGTCATTCTGTCACCTTGCCATACGACTAACAATTCTAGAAAACACGGCTCTTAAAGATTTTTGAAATCAGGGGAGTGTGGCATTGGCCAACTATAAACTTGCACATGCTTCGCAGCTACACGCATAAATTTTAAATCCCCAAACTATCTTCACGAACCTCATATGTTCACAGGATATAAAATGTAGGATTGCGGTGAATCATTCAGTCATGCCTAAAATACAGACACGCAGAATAACCGCTCTGAAGAGCAAAGTTATAGCTTCAGTATTAATCGTAATAGCAGTTGGGTTGGTTTTAGCAGTTCTGGTTGGCGATCTTATCGAGGATGCTCTGATAGAGGGCGCCACCCCCAGTTTGCCCTTATTGACCAACATGTTTTCGTACGTCGTGCAAGGAGCTTTGAGCGTTATCTCAACGTCAGGATATTATGGAATTTTTCTGCTTATGCTTCTCGAAAGCAGTTCATTGCCCATTCCAAGCGAAGTCATACTTCCATTCTCAGGTTATCTCGCTTCACAAGGGTTTCTGAACCTATGGCTTATCATCGTTGTTACAACCGTAGCAGGCTTAACGGGCTCGCTCATTGACTATTACCTAGGCGCCCTCTTGGGACTTGAAGGCATCAAGAGACTGAAATACCTCCCAATAAGAAAGGGACAACTTGAATCGGCAGTGAAATGGTTTGCCTCTTATGGTTCGGTAGCTGTTTTTGTAAGTAGGCTGATTCCGGGTTTCAGGACGCTCATCTCTTTTCCCGCTGGAATTGTGCGAATGAGCATAGCAAAGTTTCTGTTCTACACTGCGTTAGGCTGCCTACTCTGGAACACGATTTTAGCGTGTGCGGGCTTTTATGCTGGGACTCACTGGCAGGAAACTGTGTCCATAATTAGGTACATTAGCATCGCAGCTATCCTAACAATACCCTTAGCCCTTATCCTATATTACGCTTTAATCAAGCGTAGGCGTGAGGCCAAGGTGAACTGACAAATTGACCGAACGGCGCATGTTCTCTAAGCCAGCGGGTATCAACATGTATTGGTTCACGTAGTAGGTTTAAGATAAAAATTATTTTCTTTCTCTTTCTAGTTAATGTAGGCGGTAGAAGTGTTTTGTTCAAATTGCGAAAGCGCTTCCTGAAAACGCATATTTCTGCCCCAAATGCGGTGCCAGAACTAGAGAAGGCGCAGAAGCAGGAATTTCCCCTCAATGGAAGGAACGCTTCATAAAAGAAATCTCCAAAATCAAAGAAGTAGAGAAAACAATTTCGATGACCAGCAAAGAAATGGAAAAAAGGCCCTGCCGCGTGCATGACCCATTTTCAACATAACATGTAGTGATAGGACCTAAAACTTATATGAATTTACTCCTGATACAATGTGCAGGCAAGCCCATCGAAAGAATAAGTTATATTTTAGAGGGATACATTGAAAGAGGTTTGTGTATATTAGGAGAAACGTTGGATGGGTGAAGCGATTAGGGCAGGGAGAGTTTCAGCTAAGGGTAGTTTTAATCTTTTTCTAGGGGTGGCTATTTCAAACATCGTATTGGCTGTGGGCACCATAATTATTGGATCGCCCGCGTTTTTAGGTGAAGATAACTACGGAAGATATTCTCTAGCGGTGGCGCCTATTACAATTTTCATTCTGTTTCGAGATTTTGGAATAAACAGTGCAATAGTAAAGTACATAGCTCAATATCGATCGGAAAACAGAGTATCTGAGATAAGGAATATCTTAGCTTCAGCTATGCTTTTTGAACTGTTTTCTGGCGTGTTTTTTTTCATTCTTTGCTTTTTGTTGGCAGATTTTTTAGCTGTGGCATATCATCGACCGGAAATAAAAAGTCTGATCGAAATCGCGTCCATTACTGTTCTCACGGGATCACTTATTACAGCAGCTCAATCAACGTTCACGGGGTTTGAGAGAATGGAGTTTTACAGTCTCATCTTGATATGTCAGTCCGTCATAAAAACTCTTCTGAGTATTTTTCTTGTGTTTCTTGGATACGGTACCTTCGGCGCGATTCTTGGTTACGTCATAGCTTTTGTTGCAACTGGCGTTCTCGCAGCCTCGATCTTTCTTTTATTTTTTCATAGAAGCTCTAAAGGAACAAGTAGCAACAGACTGGAACTTGGCAGACCGCTTATATCCATGCTCAAATATGGGTTACCCCTTTATATTTCATCTATTTTAGCTGGTTTTCTTTCCGCATTCCTTAACTTCATAGCACCTATTTACTGTGGTGATGATGTGTACGGCAACTACGCAATGGCTGTAAACTTTGCCGTACTAATCACATTTTTCTCAGTGCCAATAATAACTGTACTTTTTCCAGCGTTCTCGAAATTCAGCTACGAGAGGGAACCGGAGACTCTGAAAATTATGTTTAAATCGTCGATTAAATACGCTGCCCTAATCATAATCCCTGTGACGACGGCCATAATGGCTTTATCGGAACCCTTAGTGTTCACTCTGCTTCCTGAATACGGCAGTACTCCTCTGTTTCTAGTCTTAATCGCTGCTAACTCCCTGTACGTAGGAGTCGGAAGCTTAAGTCTGGGGAATCTCCTAATTGGACAAGGAAAAACCAAAATCGTCATGCTGCTAAATCTGATCACGGTTAGTATTGGGGCGCCCCTAGGTTTGTTCTTGATATCCAGTTTCAGGATAGTGGGTTTAATCGTCACCACGCTGGTTGCGGGAGTACCAAGCTTAATGATAATGCTGAAATGGGTGAAAAAACATTTCGACGTCTCCGTTGACTGGGCAACATCAGCAAAAATATTCTTAGCTTCAGGGGTTGCTGGCGCCATCGCTTATGTGGTAGCATCTTTGTTGTCTTACTCCGCGTGGATAGAACTGGCGGCTGGAGGAATTATCTTTCTCGCCGCCTACATGATAGTCCTCTCTTTGATTGGGGCAATCGATAAAGACGACATAAGAAACCTCGAAGAAATGCTGAGCGCACTTGGTCCCATCTTCTATCTAATCAAGCCCTTTCTGAAGCTTGTTGAGAAACTGTTAGCTGTTTTCTCGTCTTCCGGCGCGGACTAATCTTTTTCATAGGGTTATTTTTGATCGTTCGCCCACGACTAGCCGATATCCTTTTGGTTTGCCGACTTTCGTCGTTATTATTGAGCGTGGCCCTATGAGGCTATCCGTGATTTTTTCGTCTACGTTTATGGTGCAGTAGTCCATGATGATGCTGTTTTCGATTTCGCCTTTTTTTATTGTGACGTTGTTGCCGATGCTGGTGTAGGGTCCGATGTAGACTTCGCTTTCCACCAGCGTGTTTTTTCCGATGATTACGGGACCCCTAATGACGGCCCCATGCTTAACCACCGCGTTTTCTCCTATACAGACTTTTCCTTGAATCGAAGCTTCGTCTTCTACTGTTCCATTTATTTCCGGTTCCAGCTCGTACAGTATCAACCGATTTGATTCTAGTATGTCCTCAGGGGTACCTGTGTCCTTCCACCAGCCCTCCACAAACCGGTAGCCCACATCATAGCCGTTATCCAACAAAAGCTGTATAGCCTCAGTGATCTCCAGTTCGCCCCTCCAAGAAGGCTTCAACTGATCAATCATGTCGAAAATTGGTGGTGCAAAAAAGTAGATTCCGGCTAGGGCGTATTCGCTCGGCGGTTCCTTGGGCTTTTCAATGAGTTTAACAAGTTTGCCTTTCGCATCGAACTGGGCAACTCCGAATCTTTGTGGGTCTTTGACCTTGCAGAGGAGAACCATGCCGTCGTATTTGGAACCCTTAAATTCCTTTGCATGTTTTTTTACGCCGCCTTTGATTAAGTCGTCTCCAAGGTGAACCACAAAGCGGTCGTTGCCTACAAAATCTCTGCACGTTCCAACCGCGTGGGCGAGGCCCTTAGGTTCGCCTTGGTAGATATAAGTTATGTTGACGCCGAACTTGCTTCCATCACCGTAGTATTCCTTAACTTTTTCTGGGTAAATATCTCCTAAGATGACGGCTATGTCGCGGATCCCAGCGTTTTTCAGGCTTTCCACCACATATTGGGAGATGGGTTTGTTGGCGACTGGAATGAGCTGTTTTGGGCCAGTGTGAGTTAATGGTCTAAGCCTTGTGCCTCTTCCTCCGTGTAGGATTATGCCTTTCATTTTAAACACCACTGAACGAAATAAGAGAGTGATGGTTTAATTATTTTTGGTAGATCACATTCCGCTTTCTCTTTGTTTCTTCATTTTCTTTAGGCCCTCTTCAGGGGTCAGAAACTTAATTTTCAAGTCCCTTTCTGCCTTGCTCACGTCTAGGCAACATCGCATAGGCCTCTTAGCTACCTGCTTGAACATGTCGGTGGTTACGGGTTTTATGAGGCGTTCGTCAAGCTCGAAGATTTTGGCTATTTTCTTTGTAAAGTCGAATCGGTTTATGCATCCTTTACCTGCCGTATGGTAAATTCCTGTCTTGTCTGTTTTGGCGAGGGCTAATAGGGCTTCAGCGAGGTTGTCAGCTAACGTTGGTGAGCTGTACTGATCCGTGACTATGCTGATTTCTTCACCGTTCTGCAGTTTCCCAAGGGCCCAAATGACGAAGTTCACTGATTTCCCTGAGCTTGACTTTAAACCCTTCAGTTCACCTGGGTTCCACCCGTAAATCACGCTGGTTCTCGCAACAGCGTAGTCTGTTCCAGCCGCGGCTACTGCCCTCTCCCCTTCCAGCTTTGTTACCGCGTAATAACTGAGCGGATTAGGCTTATCTTCCTCAGTGTAATAGCCTTTTTTGCCGTCGAAAACGTAGTCTGTTGACACAAAAATCATTTTGGCGCCGATTTTCCGGCAGGCCTCAGCCACGTTCCGCGTCCCCTCCACATTGACCTTGTGGGCTTCGTCGCGGTGAGTTTCACAGTAGTTGACGTCGTGCAGTGCGGCTGTGTCAATTACTGCGTCCGGTTTTATTTTCTTCATGAGGGAGAAAACCCCATCTCTGTTGGTTTTATCCAGTCGATAGAATTCGCCATGTTCTGACTCGATTTCACGGGCATTGTACGTTGCAAAAACCTCAAAGTCTTTCGCGGCTTCTACACATTTGAATCCTAGAAGACCACTTCCCCCGATTATCAACAACTTGCGCAACTTCATCCCACGCGACGTTACATATAATAAATACTTTAACCTTATCTCTGAAAATAAAACTATCTCAACACTAATGAGGAAAATATTGAGGGGATAAGGAATGGAAGTAAAAGTAAGACCGTTGAAAAAGTTTGTTGATGCGAGGGGCTTTTTCACTGAGGCTGCTCGAGAGGACTGGAAAGACTTTCTAGAGGGCGAAAACATCATTCAGGTCAACATGAGCATGAGTTATCCAGGCATCATTCGAGCGTGGCACCGTCACCTTCGCGGACAAGTGGATTGCTTCCTCGTTGTGAAGGGAGCCATGAAGATTGTGGCTTATGACGAGGAAAATGACAAGGTTTACGAGAACGTGTCCAGTGAGGAGCAACTTCAGGTTGTTCGAGTTCCGGGAATCTTTTGGCATGGAACCCAGACAATAGGAACTAAACCCAGCCTACTGGTCTACTTTGTGAATCGCCTCTACGACTCGAAGAACCCTGACGAAGAACGTAGACCTTGGAACGACCCTAAGATTCCCTACGACTGGAATAAGCTGCCTCACAAGTGATTTCCATGGCTGTTCTGGTTACGGGAGGAGCCGGCTACATCGGTTCTCAGCTAATTAGAGACCTTCCGCTTAACAAGGACTTCGAAGGGAGAACCATAAGGATTCTCGACAACATGTTCAGGGAACGCTATGTCTCTATAATGAATCTTCCAGCAGGCGTAAAATACGAGTTCATTGAAGGTGACATTAGAAAAGACGAGGATTTAAAAGCGGCTTTCAGAGATGTCGAGGTTGTTTTCGATCTAGCCGGCATCACCAACGCCCCCTTGTCCTTTGAAAGAAAAGAACTAACTATGGACGTCAACTACGAAGGCTGGAAAAAAATCTTGACTCACGCCATAAGAAATGGAGTTAAGTTTGTATACGCCTCCAGCGCCAGCGTTTATGGTCCCACGGAAGGAATGGTTGACGAGAACTTTGACTGTAAGCCCGCTAGCCCCTACGGAGAAACAAAGCTTATGGCTGAGCGGGAGTGCCTCAAAGCCTGCAAGGAAAGCGGGCTAAATGCTACTGCGTTAAGGCTTGGAACAGTTTACGGATACACCATCGGCATGAGGTTCGACACTGTGGTAGACAGGTTTGTGTATTTAGCGTGCATAGGGATGCCGCTGACTGTGTGGATTGGGGCTGAAAACGCGAAGAGACCTTACCTCCATGTGAAGGATGCCGTTAGGGGGCTTATGTTCGCTGCTGCCGACAAAAGAATGAAAGGGGAAGTCTACAATGTGGTTGGACAAAATGCCTCCCTAGGCAAGATCATCAAAATCATAAAGAAGCAGGTTCCCAACGTAAAAATAGAAAAAATTAAGGTGAAGCATCTGCACTCGCTGTCGTACACGCTTGACAACTCAAAAATAAGAAAACTAGGCTTCGAAACCCGCTACACCTTAGAAGAAGGCATCAAGGGAATCATTGACAAATTCAAAACCCTCCTATAAATCGCGAGCATAGCTTAACCTGATGAGCAAGATGCAGGTTCTGGTTATCGGCTTAGACGGGGCGAGTCCTTGGCTTCTGGACAGGTGGATTAAGGATCTTCCTACGTTCAGGCGGTTTAAGGATGAAGGACTGTGGGGCGTTTCGGTTCCTCCTGTTCCCGCCCAGACGCCCGTTGCTTGGACAACCTTCATGACCGGAAAGAACCCTGGGAAACACGGAATATTCAGTTTCGCCATGAGAAAGCCCGGAACCTACGAGAGAAGGATCATAAACCCCAGCATGATCGGTTCTAAGACTCTTTGGAGGATTTTAAGCGAGAATGGGAAGCGAGTCGGCGTTTTGAACGTGCCCATGGCTGATTTTGAGGAAGTTAACGGTTTCATGATTCCCGGCTTCCTCTCTAGACTTGAGGGGGTTCCCTGCCCACCGGAGGTGAAACGAAAGCTTGAGAAGAAATTTGGAGCCATAGAAAGGATTGCAGGGGATTTAGAGACCGATGTTCTTCAGAAGGTTAAGACTGATCCGGATTCCTTTTTCGCAAGGGTTAATGAAATAACAGATAATCTTGCTGAGGTCGGTCTCTATCTGCTGGAGGAGGAGAAGTGGGATTTTTTTATGACTGTTTTTATGGGCACCGACAGGATTCAACATTTCTTCTGGGAATATTTGGATGAGAAGCATCCGGATTATGTGGAGGGCGAGTTCAGCGTAAAGGCTAAACAGTTCTACGTGAAGATGGATCGCATCATAGCGCGGTTTTTGGACGCCGCGCCGAAGGACACTTTGACGATTCTGCTCTCTGACCACGGCTTCTGCCCCGTGTGGAAGTCGGTTATACTAAACAATTACCTTCAGGAACACGGAATGCTGAAAACAGAGGCGGGAAAAATAGACTTAGAGAAGAGCAAGGCGGTTTCATACGGCTACGGCGACATATGGCTCAACGTGAAAGGCAGGGAACCGAAGGGCATACTCCAACAAGGCAGAGAATACGAGGAAGCGCGGGGGGAAATTATTCGGGTTCTCGAAAACTTACAGATTGACGGAGAAAAGCCCATAAAGAAGGTGAAGAAACGGGAAGACATCTATTGGGGTTCTCACATTGATGAAGGACCTGATCTCATGGTTTTCTTTCACCACGGTTGGCAGGCGGCTAGGCGCCCAGAAATAACAGGGAAGAGGGCGGATAAGAGGTATGTAAACGATGCGCCGATGTGGAGCGGTGGACATGACGGAACCCACGATCCTGAGGAGGTTCCGGGGTTTTTAGCTATGAAGGGGCCTCATGTTGAGGGAAAACTGGATATCAAGGCTAACTTGTATGATTTGGCGCCAACCATTCTGTCGGTTTTTGGAATTCCCGTTCCGAAGGACATGAACGGTAAACCTATTCAGGTTCTAGCTGGAAGTTCAGGGCGTAAATCTAGGTTTAAGGGTTTGTTCGGGCGTTAAATGTTCGTTAGTTGCAATTGGCGGGCTTGCGATTAACAAAAATATGCTGTATCAGCAGCAATTGTCGCGCGACTAGACCCCGCAGGTTAGATAATAGTAGCAATACTAATAGGTATAGAGCTATATATTGCATGGTGTACTTTGCATTAAATGGTTATGAGTATCAATGGTGTAGGTTCTTGAACGATAAGGAATTAACCATTTTCGGCTATCGACAAAAGCCAGAGAAGATATACCGCACGTGTACTTTCGCTAATTTAGGTTCTAAAAAGAATGAGTTTCTGGATAGAGTTATTCGTGCCTTTGAGGCAGATGGCTTCAAAAGGCTTCCTCCCGTGGAATCGTTTAAGCTTTCTCTGGGCGCGAAGGATGCCGTAAAGTTTTGGGATTGGAGTTGGCGCGATAAGGTTGCCTATCATGAAATGGCGGGAAGCGATGTTCTCCTTGGAGCGGATAAAAAAGGAACCAAATATATAGTTGGATTTCGAGTCGAAGCGCGCAACAACGACCTCAGATTCGGATACTTTCGCTTCAGAAAAATTGAACCGAAGTCGGCAGCTGGAATGAAGTTCTTTCTGGCAATTGGTTTGTTGCTTGCTTATACAATTGTAGCAATTATAATAGACTGGTTTCTAGCTATTTTTTTAATTACCACGTTAGGATTAAACCTCTGGATAAGTGTCATAACAGTTTCCGTAGCACTTTTCCTCCCGATAGTTCCCTTCTTCATATATTATGGATTCATTAAACCTAAACGTATGCTAATAAAGACTGATCAGCATATATCAGAAATTGCGGAGTCTATGGGCAGTAAGCAGATAACTCCCTTTAAGAAAACAACGGTTAAACTGGAAGACTAGACTCCTCGGCATATTTGAAGCCTATTTAACCGTAAACAATTCGCGTGAGCATCATTAATTGAAAACACGAATATGCTTTAATAGCTTTAACCAAAGGTTGACGTATGCTTAAATGGGAAATTTGCTATCGCAACCTCGTTTAATCCGTATGTTCACGGGATGTAGCCCAGCGCTTTGAGTCTTCTATCGGTTTCTTCAGACTCTAGGTCGGGCAGCTTGCTTCTTATCAGGTATATCACGTATTCTGTTGGGCTGCGGTAGCTTGTTCCTTCCAGCGTCTTCACTAGACGGTTGTATAGAAGCTTTGGTATGGGGATATTCACGTACTTAACCATGATGCATCAGTTAATATTCTGGTCGTCGTTTTTATATAAATTATGCTTTATTGAGGCTTAAATGAAGCCTCGTTGAAGGAAAGTTTATAAGTAACTTAGGGCTAAATTACAGCTCGTAAAAAAAGGATTTAAAGAGGTCAGCATCTTGGGCAGTAGAGACAAAGATTCCGTTAGTGTGGAAATACCGAAGAAACTGTACGACAAAATAAGCAAAAAAATCAAGAACACAAGCTTCTCCTCAGTCTCCGAGTACATAACCCACCTCGTAGAAAAGGAACTTGCCAAAGAAGGCGAAAGCGAAGAGGAAGTTTTCAGCAAAGAAGACGAGGAGAAAATCAAGGAAAGACTCAGGAAACTAGGCTACATCTGAGATCGTTTAAACAAGGTGACGCCAGCTTGCCAAGACCCCACGGAGGAAAACTCATCGACAGAGTTCTCGACGAGAAAACACGAGAGAAGACAATAGAAGAGGCTGAAGAACTCCCTGAAGTTGAGGTCTCTTCTGAACTGACAAAAGACATCGAGAACATTGCTTACGGCATATTCAGCCCTCTAGAAGGCTTCCTCGGACAAGAAGATTATTCGAGCGTTCTCCACAAGAAACGATTGGCAAACGACCTACCGTGGACAATTCCCATTTTACTCGATGTCTCCAAGGACAAAGCGGCGAAATTAACCGCGGGGGACGACATAGCATTAGTTGACAAGTCTGGGCAGTGCATCGCGATTCTGCATTTGGAGGAAAAGTACGGTTTAGACAAGAAGGAACTCGCGCAGCAGGTGTTCAAAACAACCGAGGTGGCGCATCCCGGCATCGCTAAAGCCTTCGACATGAAGGATGTTCTGCTCGGCGGGAAAATAGATTTAGTTAACGCGTCTAGAGACCCGTTTTCTAGGTATCGGTTGAAGCCCGCTGAAACGAGAGTTCTGTTCAGAGAGAAAGGCTGGAGGACAATTACCGGTTTCCAGACGAGAAACGTGCCTCACCTCGGGCATGAGTTCGTGCAGAAAACTGCCTTAAGCTTCGTTGATGGTGTCTTCATAAACCCTGTTATAGGACGAAAGAAGAAGGGAGACTTCAAGGATGAACTTATACTAGAAGCCTACGATGCGCTGATTGAGAATTATTATTTGAAGGATAACGCAGTTTTGGCGGTTCTTGAAACAGAAATGAGGTATGCAGGTCCCCGTGAGGCCATCTTCCACGCCATAGTGCGGAAGAACTTCGGTTGCACCCACCTGATAGTTGGGCGGGACCACGCCGGCGTCGGAAAATATTATGGGCCATACGAGGCACAGGAAATATTCGACGAATTCCCGGATTTGGACATCACACCCATCTTCTTCAAAACCTTTTTCCACTGTAAAAAATGCGGTGGAGCCGTGAGCGAGAGGACATGCCCCCACGGCGACGATTACCGAGCCTACTTCAGCGGAACCAAGATCAGGGACATGTTTATGCGCGGTGAAAGACCGCCTCCTGAGTTCATGAGACCTGAAGTAACTGACATAGTGCTCAAATGGAAAAGCCCCTTTGTTGAATAGCTGGAGCAAAGACGGAATGAAGAACAAGCGGGTTTTGGTCATTGGGTTGGACTGCGCGCCTCCAGAGCTTGCCTTCGGCAGGTTTCTAGATGTGATGCCAAACATGCAGATGATGATGAAAAAGGGCGTCTACGGAAGACTGAGGAGCTCTGACCCGCCGATAACCATTCCCGCTTGGATGGTGATGATGACCAGCAAAACCCCGGGAAAACTCGGCGCTTACGGCTTTAGGCACCGCAGAGAAAACTCTTACACTGAAATTTGGCTTGCCTCCTCGAGGACTATAAAGGAGCCTGCGGTTTGGGACATCCTCGGCGAAAAGGGCAGAAAAGCCTGCTTGATCGGCATCCCTCCGAGTTATCCTCCTAAGCCGATAAACGGATGGCTGATTGCTGGTTTCATCACGCCTGACACGGACCACGATTTCACTTATCCGAAGGAGTTGAAGGCGGAGATTCAGGACTTAGTTGGCGATTACATGATTGACGTGGAGTTCCGAACCGACAAGAAGGAGGATTTGCTTAAGGAAATTTATGAGATGACGGAGAAGCGGTTCAAGGTCATAAAGCACCTCATGAAAACCCGTGACTGGGGATTCTTCATGTTTGTGGAAATCGGGTTAGACCGAATCCACCACGCCTTCTGGAAGTTCTTCGACGAGGAGCATCACCTTCACGTGCCGGGAAACAAGTTTCAAGACGCCATAAAAAACTACTATCAGCACTTGGACAGAGAAATAGGCGAACTTCTCGCCCTAGCCGGCGAAGACACCCTCATAGTGGTTGTTTCAGACCACGGAGCTAAAAGAATGAAAGGCGCCTTCTGCATAGACGAGTGGTTCATCAAAGAAGGCTACTTAAAGCTCAAGAAAAAACCCGCGAAAGTCACGCGGCTCGGCGACGCTGAGGTGGACTGGAGCAAAACCACCGCTTGGGGCTGGGGAGGTTACTACGCAAGGGTTTTTCTGAACGTGAAAGGGCGCGAGAGCCAAGGCGTCATTGAACCTGAGGATTATGAAAAGTTTCGGGATAAGCTCGCTGAGAGGATTAAGCAGATTAGAGGTCCCAACGGCGAAAAATGGAAAACTAAGGTGTTCAAACCTGAGGAGCTTTTCGTGGAGTGCAGGGGTGATCCGCCAGACTTGATGGTTTACTTCGACGATCTTTATTGGCGGTCTGCTGGAACAATAGGGCACGGCACGCTCTATCTGTCGGAGAACGACACGGGTCCCGATGACGCTGTTCACGCTCAACACGGAATCTTCCTGTTTTACGACCCGAAGAAACAAATCGGGAAAAAAGTGAACGCGAACATACTGGACATTGCGCCCACAATTCTGCGTTTTATGGATTTACCGGTTCCAAAAGACATGGAAGGCAGAGTCATCTGGGAGGATTTGTGAAATGAAGGAAGGATTTGCAGTTTGGTTCACGGGGCTACCCGCTTCAGGCAAAACCGCTATAGCAAAGAAACTGGGCGAAATGCTGAGAGAAAGAGGACACCGTGTTGAAATCATGGACGGCGACGACTTGCGCAAAAAGCTGGACCCTGAGGTAGGCTTCAGCAAAGAAGACCGCGAAGTCCACATTCGACGAGTAGCGTATGTTAGCCATCTGTTGACGAGAAACGGCGTGGCGGTGCTGGTCTGCCTAGTGTCTCCGTATCGGCATGTGAGGGCTTATGCTCGGGAGATGATCGGCGACTTTGTTGAAGTTTGGACGAAGTGCTCCCTTGAAACCTGCATCAAAAGGGACCCTAAGGGGCTCTATAAGAAGGCGCTCGTCGGCGAGATCAAGGACATGACTGGGATTCAGGACCCGTATGAGGAGCCGTTGAACCCTGAACTGATCGTGAAAACAGAGGGAAGAACCGCTGGAGAAAATGCTCGAATAGTGCTTGAGAAACTGGAAGAGCTCGGCTACGTAACGAAGTAGCGGAGATAAAAAAAGGAGGGGTGAGTCAGCATGAACAAAAAGCTTCTCGCCATAGTCATAGTCGTCATAGCGGTTGTATCCGCTTCTGTCCTATACAGTTATTTTTCTGCTCGTGAAACGATAAAGGTTTCTGGGGCATGGGCTCTTTACCCGATGATGATTAAGTGGACAGAAGAGTATCAAAAAATTCATCCAGAAATCAGGTTTGACGTGTCTGCTGGCGGCGCAGGTAAGGGTATGCTGGACGCCCTTAACGGTTTAGTTGACATCGGCATGGTCTCCAGAGAGATATACCCTGAAGAGGAGGCGCAGGGTGCTTTTTGGGTTTCTGTCTGTAAAGACGCAGTGGTTGCAACTGCAAGTGCAGACAACCCAGCGCTGAAAGAACGCCTAGCCAAGGGACTAACGAAACAAGTTTTCGTAGATATCTGGATCAACGGAAACATAACCACTTGGGGAGAAGCAGTGGGTAACCTCAGCATAACCGACGTTATTAACGTCTACACGAGATCAGACGCCTGCGGCGCCGCTGAAACATGGGCTAAATATTTAGGATACAAACAGGAAGACCTTTCAGGGACAGGCGTTTACGGCGATCCAGGACTCGCGCAAGCTGTGAAATCTGATACTTTGGGAATAGGCTACAATAATCTGAACTACGCTTATGACAACGACACAGGAACGCCAATTGCAGGACTTGTGATAATCCCAATAGATATAAACGAAAACGGGCAAATTGACCAAGACGAAAGCTTCTATGACACAAAGGCTGAACTTGTAAACGCAATTGCCACAGGAGTTTATCCATCTCCGCCAGCAAGAGACCTAAATATCGTGACCAAAAGTGCGTTCACAGGCATAACAAAGGACTTTGTAAGATGGATACTAACTGATGGCCAGCAGTACGTCTCCGAGACAGGATACATCGCGTTGTCCGCTGAAAAGCTTACTGAGGAGTTGAACAAGCTAGGTTAGAGCCGTCCCTTTAATTGCCTTGTGCAAAAGAGGAACAGATGGTGAATCGAAAGTTAACGGAGCTCGTCGCCAGCAAGCTTATGCTGGCAGTCACAGTTTTTTCAGTTTCGCTTGTCTTCATCATAGCATTTGCCCTATTTCAAAAGGGAAGCCGAGTCTTAGCGCACGAATCTCTGTACAATCTGCTTTTTTCATCTGAATGGTACCCCAGCCAAGGAAAATTCGGTTTCTTTCCCTTCATTATGGGCACCCTTTGGGTAACTGCCCTCGCCATGATCATAGCAATCCCTATTTGCCTTTTAAGCTCGATCTATCTCGCCGAATACGCACCAAGCAGAGTTCGAGGGATAATAAAGCCTCTAGTCGACCTCCTCGCGGGCATTCCTTCAGTGGTTTACGGCTTGTGGGGCGTTTTAGTGCTTGTGCCGTTTATTAGAGACTATCTAGCTCCGCTCGTAGGGGCTACAACCAACGGTTACTGCATACTTGCAGGAGGCATGGTTTTAGCGATAATGGTTTTCCCCATAATAATCTCGGTTTCTGAGGAAGTTTTCAGAACGGTTTCCGATGAACTACGAGATGCTTCCTTCGCTGTCGGCGCCACCAAATGGCAGACGGTTAAGCACGTGGTTATGCGAAAAGCGTTTCCAGGTTTTCTTGCTGCGGTAATTTTAGGTTTTTCCAGGGCTTTCGGAGAGACTATGGCGGTGCTCATGGTAGTCGGCAATGTGCCTCAAGTTCCATCATCGATTTTTGACCAAGGTTATCCTCTGCCCGCGTTAATAGCGAACAGTTACGGCGAGATGATGTCTATTCCTTTAGTTGATTCGGCGCTGATGCTGGCGGCTTTAATTTTGATCCTCGTAGTGTTCCTCTTCAGTGTTGTGGCACGGATTGTTTTGCTGAGAGTAGAGAGGAGAGCGATGTGAATGGACAGACGGAAGTTGGAGGAGGCATTTTTTAAGGGTTTAATGTTCTGCTCTATCTTTGTAGTTGTTGGCAGCCTCCTAACCATAATCGGCATTGTACTGATAAAGGGTTTACCTGCCCTAAGCATTCAGATGCTCACCCAAGTACCCCAAGGCGGATACTATCTTGGGAAAGAAGGGGGGATCTTAAACGCCATCGTTGGATCATCATACTTGGCTGTAGGCGCAACCGCATTAGCCTTTGCCATCAGTCTACCAGTCGCGCTGTACATTGAGGAATATGCAGGGAGATCCAAACTAGCAGATTTTGCGAGGCTCTCTCTGGATGTTTTATGGAGCGTGCCTTCCATAGTATTCGGAGCATTCGGATTCATAATCATGGCGTTTCTGAGAATACCTGCATCACTACTAGGTGGCATAGTCACAGTTGCGCTCCTCATATTACCCATTATGGTCAGAGGCATGGACGAAGTTATTAGGATGATTTCATTCGAACTGAAGGAATCTTCCTATGCTCTGGGGGCAACGAAATTTGAAACCGTGATTAAAGTTGTTGTCAGACAAGCTTTGCCTGGGATACTGACAGCGGTTTTATTGGCTTTCGGTAGAGGAATCGGAGATGCCGCATCTGTTCTTTTCACCGCGGGTTACACCGACCGTATTCCCTCGTCGCTGTTTGATCCGGTTGCCACGTTGCCTCTGGCAATTCTTTTCCAGCTTGGAACACCTTTCCCGGAGGTTCAGAACAGGGCGTACGCCTCCGCGGTTGTGCTTACAGTCATGGTTTTAACGCTTAGCGTAGCCTCAAGGTTCCTAACAAGAAGACTAACAAAGTACGTTGTGAGGTAGATGAAAAGATGCCTAAACCGCATATAAGTATTCAAAACCTAAACGTCTCATACGGAGACCGCCAAGCCCTAAAGGACGTAACCGTTGACATTCCAAAGAAACAGATAACCGCGATAATTGGTCCTTCTGGCTGCGGAAAGTCGACTCTGCTGAAGAGCTTCAATAGGCTAATAGACCTAGTGGAAGGAGTTAAAATTTCGGGCATGGTGCTGGTCGACAGCGTCAACATTTACGATGCCGATGTCGATGTTACCGAAGTAAGAAAGAAAATGGGTTTACTCGCCCAGAAACCCTGTCCGCTACCCATGTCCATTTATGACAACGTGGCTTACGGCCCGAAAATCCATGGAATAAACAAGCGGGAAGAACTAAATCAAATAGTTCAGCGTTGTTTACACAGCGCGGGTCTATGGGAGGAAGTGCAGGACAGGCTTAAGGCACCTGCTTCAGGGCTTTCTGTGGGTCAGCAACAGAGACTTTGTTTGGCTAGAGCGCTCGCGGTGGAGCCGGAGGTTCTGCTGTGTGATGAGGCTACGTCTGCCCTTGATCCGGTGGCTGCGCAACGTGTAGAAAAGCTGCTTCTCAGCCTTAAAGGAGACTATACGGTGGTGATGGTTACTCATGTACTTCGTCAAGCGCGAAGGCTCGCTGACTACATAATTTTCCTGTACATGGGAGAACTGGTTGAACATGGACCGGCAGGAAGCATCTTCAAAAATCCGAAGAACCCCAGAACCCAAGCATACATAAAAGGCGTTTTCAGTTAAAACAAACTTGAGAGAGATGAAACCGTGTTACCAGAAATATTTATTCCCTTGGTGTTTATGGCTTTTTTATGTGAATACATTGACTCATCGTTAGGTATGGGTTACGGAACCAGCTTAACGCCGTTGCTTCTGTTGACTGGTTTTGAACCTCTGCAGATAGTGCCCGCTGTTTTGTTGTCTCAGTTTGCCGCAGGCATAGTTGCTGGGCTTTTCCACCAGAAATTTGGAAATGTAAATTTCAGGGTGCCTCGGATACGTAAAATAATCCTCGTCTTAACCTTCTGCAGCACATGTGCAGCTTTGGTGGCTGTGTTTGTTGCGGTAAATGTGTCTGCATTGGTTTTGAGAGTTTACATTGGCTTGCTTGTTCTTGCCTTAGGGATCGTAATTTTGATTACTGCTAGAAGGAGGTACGATTTTTCGTGGCGAAAACTCACGTTTTTCGGTTTTACTGCGGCGTTTAACAAGGGCATAAGTGGAGGAGGATACGGCCCAGTGGTTACGAGTGGCCAGATACTTTCGGGAGTAAACAGTAAAAATGCGATAGGGATCACCACTCTTTCAGAAGCCCTAACGTGCGTAGTAGCTTTTCTGGCGTACATAACCATTGCTGCCAACAAAGCAGAATTGATTCTCATGCCTTCGCTGGTGCTTGGCGCGGTTCTTTCGGCGCCGCTGTCAGCCTTTTCTGTGAAGAAAATTCAAACCAAAAAACTAAGTATAATCATAGGAGCCGCAGTGACAGTTTTAGGTGCTTTAACTCTACTGCAGACCTTCCTGTGAATCTGAAGACCCCTACAGATTACTGGTTGCTTATTTGATTTCTAGTATCTTCGTTAGGAGGGTGTAAACTGAAAGTGCGGCTTCTTTGTCTTCTGTGAGGCTGGAGGTTGCGCCTAGGAGGCATATGCCCTTCAGATCTCGGTTTTTAGCGAAACCCAGCAGAAGCCCGGTCGCGCCTAGGATTCTGCCGTGCTCGTAAACAGCGGCGCCTTTCTCCGCGACTTCGCTGGCAAGTTTCGGAGAGGTAGCGGCAACATAAACCTTGCCTTCAGGTCTGGGCGTTGGCACTCCGTCCAAGGTTAGGAGAAACTTGCATCCGTGTTGTTCCGCGAAGGTTAGGATGGTGTCGCAAAGTTCGTAGTGGGCTTTTATGTCTTCTGATGGTGGTTGAGCGTTTCCCGTTAAGATGATGAGGTGCGGTTTCTTCTTGTCGGCGGCGTAAAACTCGTAGTGGGGAACATTGCAGATTCCGTCTTTTCCCACGGCCAC
Source organism: uncultured Candidatus Bathyarchaeia archaeon (assembly GCA_964655075.1). Taxonomy (GTDB): domain Archaea; phylum Thermoproteota; class Bathyarchaeia; order Bathyarchaeales; family Bathyarchaeaceae; genus CAZZLD01. Next base: position 16,074 of record CAZZLD010000009.1, on the reverse strand, counting down.
GTAGTCAGGAAACCAAGGAGTGTACAGCTCAGCGAAAAGCTCAGCATGACTGGCGTCAATCAACAGGTGGGACGCACTTTTGCCTACGGCTCCGAACCCGGGAAGACCCACGACGAAAACTGGCTCCTCCAACTTCGGGGAAGACAAAAGACGGAAATAGGGCTTGTCCATCAGCTACACCAACCACGAAAGGACACTGCGAAATATAAAAACATTTAAAATGCGCGCGCACCACTTACCTTTTTGCGTGCAGCTTACAGGGGTTTCTTTTTTCTAATTCTGAGGAAGTAATAAGTGCTGCCGATGGTTACTATTCCAACAATTGTAATCAGAATAATATAGGTTGTAGTAAGCGATGGTTCGCTAACAGTAAAGGATGAAACAGTGCTAGTTGACTCATCATATGTGTCGCTTCCAGACCAAGACGCTTTGACGCTCCATTCTCCAGTCATATCAGGACTAAAAGTGTCTGTAAAACGCCCATCTGTCCCGCATACTGCGGTTCTGTTGACTTGGATCCAATCTGGTCTAGTGTAGGTTAAGGTGATAGTAATATCACTTACCGTCGGATTCGTTAAGCCCCATACAGTAATACTTTTGCCTTTGGTTATAGAAGTCTCTGAAGTAGAGATAGAAATTGATGTCAAAGCCTTCGTGTAGTTGATTTCAAGTTTTGGATAATAAGAACCGCCTTCTTTTGAATAGAAACCTACCATATTGTCTGAAAATGTAGCAAGAACTTCTGTTAGCTTGCCAGTAGACCAAGCTCTTGCTACGTCAGATGTTACGTTGAACTCGGCATAGCCGGTATCTTCAATATTAGTGTACTCGGCTATCACTTGTGATATATCATCCCAAGGCGCATTAGCTTCGGTAAGAGTAAATTCGGTCCAAGCATTATTTTCACAATAAAGGTTCCAAATCTTAACAGGAAAAGAACCAGTATATATCCCCACACTGCGAACGTATAACTTAAGTTTGGCTGATTGTATTGTAACCTCTGATGGAATTATCGTTAAATTGAACATAAGAAATGAATAGTAACGTGGTCCTCCATTACAGTGGTACCCAGCTTTAAGCTCATTGGCTGCCCCAAAATTTGCATCTGGCACTGTCTTATCAACATAGGTATCAGCAACAGGCCCTAGGGTAATCGTTTCAGTTTCCTCTATATTTGCTTCACATGAAAACAACCCAAGTATAAAAACGGATAAAATAAGTATTAATGAAAGATAAATAGCCTTCCGTTTCATAACAGACCAACCATTTAACAGAATCCTCTTGAGCAGATAAAAGATTTACTCAACACACGCGCGCATCTTTTCTATTTAAACTACGGTAATACGAGAATATAAAAACATTTAAACAAGACCGCCTCACATTTGACCGTAGCGGGGCACATCCGTAGCGTGAGGAACCCAAAGGCAGTTCCTCCTACATGGGTGGGGTAGCCAGGTTTAACCCGCTGGGCTCATAACCCAGAGATCGGTTGTTCAAATCAACCCCCCGCTACCAAATAAACCTCACTGGAGGCTTCTTTTGCAAAAAAAGGCTTAAAATGACGTTTATTACGCGAATTTACATTTTTCCTCTTTTAATTTCCTGACGCGCGCTTTTCAGATGAAACAAGCTCGAAAACGGTATAAAATATAGCGGATTTGGTGGGCCGGGAGAGATTTGAACCTCCCCCACTCGGGTGATATCTCCCGATTTTCCCCCGCAAACTCTAATTTTTTCCATAAACTTGTTTCGTCTTGTAATCATCCTTGATCCCGACTGTCAGAAATTACTTTGCCCTTAGAAGTTGTTTCCTTGTCTATTCTTTTCAGAAGCGCTATCACCTTTTTACCTTTTCTTCTGAGTTCTATTTTCGACACTGTGTTTTGCGTTGGACAAAGGTCATCCACTACTATCCCTTCTTGTTTGCTGTAGATTACTGGATAGATTCGGCATCCCAAAGGTCTGTGCCTATAAATCTTGCAGCGGCGTTTTTCAATGTTGTAGAAAACGCAGAATCCATGACGATTTTTCAGTCTGGCAAAGCCATGCCTATCGTAACGCACAAATTTCTGTCTGTTGTAACTTACTCTCTCTAGACGTTCAACGTCTGCGCTAGAAAGCAGCATTTCAGTTTTTTCGCAACATATACCACAATGCGAACAATGCATGAGTAGATCTTACTCTAACCTTCTTTTATCGGTTTTTCTAGTGTGCATGGGGACAATAGTAACGTTTGAACCATAGGCTGTTGCAGCGTGCTGGGGTAGTAGTGGGCTCTTTTATGGTCTTTAGCAATGCGGTGCGAGTAAGCTTTATCGCGGGTGTGCGTGATTTGATAGAAAGAACTTCTAACACCGCCTGTCTAGTACGTGCAAAAGGTTTTTACTCTGGTGAGTTCAAAAAGTATTCCATGAGGGCGATAGACGCAAAGATTCTCGACGAGCTAGAGATGCATTATGGAGACAAAGACTGTTTCTATCCACTTCGCGATTGGTTTGGAACCGCAGAAGTATACTGGACTTATCTGGAACGTCTCTTCATGGTTGCAGATTATGCAGAGAAACACAATCCCTCTGTAGCTGAGAAAATCGCTGCGTACAATAAACGAATTGTTGAATTGTTTCACCAAACTAAGGAATATGCTACTGTGTGGGATTCCAAGCACAAAGAAAAACACAAACTTTCTACTGAGGATTATGTAGAGGCTACAGATGAAAGTTGGGATGCACTAGATAGGTGGACAGTTACCCAAGAAAAACTACGACATGCCATCTTGGATTTTGTGAAACTTCTGTACTCTGTTGTCTCCGAATCGTAACACACACACGCGAGTCGTAGCGGATTGAAAAAGAAACGTTCATATGTATGCACATCTCTCTAATCGCTTACGTTTCCAGATCATATCTTTAGCGCTTAAATGCTTAAGCCAATACCTTTATAAGCCAGTAAGCACATAATACCTTATGTGGATAAGCAAAAATAAGGTGGATGAAAAATGATAACAAAAGTAACACTTGGCATCACCCAATTTGCTTATTGGAAAAAGATCTAGCGCGCGCGGGCGCGTGCATAAAAATTAAAAAAAATAAAAATTGATGGTGGTTGGTGATTGAAATGGGGCGAATCAGCGTGGTGCTCTCAGATGAGCTGGAAAAGAAGCTCAGGTTCAAGACCATTGAGAGATTTGGCGGGAAAAAGGGCGACCTATCTAGGGCTGTCGAAGAAGCCGTAAAAATATGGGTTGCCAAAGAAAAATAGATGCGTGAAAAATATGTCTGAAAAGGTGATTTTGATCGATGGTGCTGGATGGGGAGACCTTATATTAGGTGTAGTAATCGGTGCCCTAAAACCTCCAGACCCCAGATATATGGAACGCAGGATCCCAGTCTCATCCTTCCAGCCGCCAAACTTCGAGAATAAACAATATTTGGATGACACAGTGAAGATTGCCGATGAAATCGTTGAGGTTATGCGGCCTGACATGGAAACCACTTTCAGAGTATGCTCAGGATACGTTCTCTCCAGCATACGTAGACACTTGAGAGAACGGGGATTCAATGTGGAAGAAGTTGAAGTCACAGGTGAACTCCAAGAGATGGTTGAACGAGGCTATATAAGATGGTGCGAGGAGATGGGAGTTCCAGCAGAAAGACTGGAAGATAAAAGACGTTTCTGGACATTTCTAGAATGGGTTGCGGAAAGAAATGGGCTAAGAGAGAAACTCGTAAAGACGGGATGGAAAAGCTGGCAAAAGAAGTGGCGAGAAAAAGCAAGGCTGCATAAGTTTTCATAATAGCTATGCATGTACTTCTTGCCACTTATTATTGTTCTACCGAAAGCGCGCTCTTTATATTTCACAATGTCTCTTTGACTAACCGGAGGGACTGCATGAGCAGAACAAAAAGAAAGAAGAGACACATCGATACCGATGATATTGAAGGCGAAGGAGAGACAGAAACCGAAGACATCTACGACGACAAACAGAGAGAAGTAATGCTGGAAGAAGATGAAATCACTGCCGCCGAAAACGCGTTCATGCAAGGAAGAGAGATGAAGCCGGGAAAAAGAAAACACCCCACACATAAAGACACAGTTTCAGTTGAACTCGCTAAAGATGAATACGAAGAAGACTAAATCGGCGCGCGCGTTTTACTACATGTACTGTGTTGTGAAATGTTAAAGATTGAAGTTATAATACTATTCTAAGATCCTTTGAATGTCTACTGAAGTATTCTGTTTTTTTACTTAATTTTTCATATACACGCGCATATGAAAAATATAGGTGAGTAGGTTTTTGAGGAATAGAGACTTGTTTAAGTTATTCTTCCCTTCTCGTTGCGGGGCGCATTTTTCTCAATAGAATGTATGTGTTTGTTGCATGTATTATTGTGTATCCTTGATTCGCTAAATCGTTTAATCTTTTATTGAAATTCGCCCATGCTTCTTCTTTATTAGTTTCTGGTACTTTCTCTATTTGTATAGTCTTAGCAGATCCTAAAGGCAATTTATCACCTCCTATTCTTCAATTACGTTTTAACTGTGGCGATACTTGCACTAAAATTGTATTTTTACCTTCTCTTCTGTTTCTTTCCTCCATGAGTTCTTCTCGTTTGCTGGCCCTTCTTCTTGTGTTCTTCCATTTTCTTTCGACGTCCTTTCATAAATTTCTTTTTCTTGCCCATCATCTCAACTCCTTCTCCAAAGCCTGCGCGCGCATTCGGAATATGTCTGTTAATAACAAAATCCTGTAGATTATCGAAGACCTTTTCGGATTGCATCGAACAATTAAAGTTGAAGTAATGAGAAATATAAGATTAAAAGAAGAATGTTAAACGTGGAGTTGGCCTATGTCAAAAGAAGCAGTTGAAGGAGATTTAAACGAAAGTGCCAAAAATTTGTATCCTACTGTAATAGCCCCTGTAAAAGGAATAGGCACAAGGCTTTACCCACTAACGCTAGATAAATCGAAATCGCTCCTGCCTGTAGCGAATGTACCTATTATAGAAAGGACATTCGAAAACATGGCATCATACGGATGTAGGAATTTCTGGATAGTTGGAGAGTACGAGCTGTACAATTACTTTAGAAATGGTGATATGTTGTCTGGAAAATTGGGTTTGGGTCCTCCTGTAGCCTTTAACTACACTATAGAAGAGGACAAAGGAAATGCAGACGGTGTGAGGATTGCAATGGAGGAGAGACATATGAAGACTGAGGAATACAAGATAACTGGCAACGTAATAATAGCGAGCGGCGACTGTGTCATAGACATAGATTGGAAAAGATTGATGGAAACGTACAGAAAAGATGATGCAGATATGACGGTTGTATTAAAGTTTATAGAAGACGTCAGTAGTTATGGTGTCGCGAGGATAGAAGCCGACAAGATAGTGGATTTTGTCGAAAAGCCTAAGCCGAACGAAGCACCAAGCAATCTCGTCAACACGTTCGTTAACGTTGTGACCGCTGAGAAGCTCAGAGAAGTATTCGAAGAGATGCAAAGTAAGAATTTAGAAGCCACTGACTTTGGCCGTCACATCATACCTTACATGACCAAGAACTATGTTGTGAGACCTTATGTGAACGAAGGGTTCTGGGAAGATGTGGGGACGCCTAAGACCTTGCTGAAAGCGAACTTGGCCATACTCCAAGGCAAGATTAGTGGCGTCAATCTCGAACCGCGCATCCATCCGACAAGCAAGCTCTCTATTGGGCATAATGTGGATTTAGACAACGTCATCATAGGTGCAAACGTTTCCATTGGAAGCAATTGCAGACTACGGAATGTTTGCATAGACAGCAATACAACTGTTGAAGACGACACTCTGATAGAAGACTCTGTGATTTATTTCGGTGCAAGAATCGGAAGGGGTTGCAGAATAATAAGATCTATCATTGACAGATTCGGGGATATTGGTGAAAAAGCGCAAGTCGGTGATTATGAGCCAGATGAGACGACTGTGGTTGGAGCTTATACAACGCTTGGTAATGGTTGGCATATGTGGCCTGGTGAACTCATAATGGGGTATTCTCCAGAAGCACGTGACAAGATAGTGAGTGCAGGAAGATATCAAACTAATTTGTATAAAATCGTGGGTGATGATGGAACAAACTTGTATTTTGTGGACAGAACGGTTTTAAGAAAGACGTACAACAACAGGCCACCACCGATATTTAAAAAATTCAGATAATCAATGTATGTCATTTTATTTTCTTTATAACACCACACACACGCACGGCAAACTACATACTAAGTACGGATTGGAGAGAATACAGTCTCCTGAGCTAAACGCGCGCGTATGACCGCTATCCATATGATAATACTTAGAAGAAAGTAATCCAAGCTCATTTTTTATTTTTAACAAAAAATATGTAAAAATGTTCTGAGCGTTTAAACGAGAACGTGAAGCTCCCCCCCCTCCCCCCCGCTACCAACATTTTCATTATGTTTATTTAGTTCTCCGAGGTTCTGTTGGTCTTAGGGAAGCGGGCTTAACGCTTAGGGGTTTTAGGCGTGGTTGCTGCACGCGTTGTGTTGCATGTGGACTTGGACTATTTCTACGCGCAGTGTGAGGAGAGGGAGGACCCTTCAATTAGGGGTAAGCCCGTTGTTGTTTGCGTTTATTCTGGGCGGACCGCGGACAGCGGCGCAGTCAGCACAGCGAACTACGTGGCGAGGCGGTTCGGCGTACAGTCCGGCATCCCCATCGTGTTGGCTAAAAGAATGTTGAAGGGCGAGGACGCGGTTTTTCTGCCTGTCAACCGCAAGCTTTACGAGGAAGTCTCCAACAGCATAATGAACCTCCTCAGGGGGCATGCAGACAGCTTCGAACAGGTCAGCATAGACGAGGCTTTTCTGGACGTGACTAAGCGGGTTAACGGCGACTTCGAAGAAGCCGGAAAACTCGCCCAAAGAGTTAAGGCGGAAATAATGGCGAAGGAAAAGCTCACCTGCTCCGTCGGAGTTGGACCCAACAAGCTTGTGTCGAAGATCGCCGCAGGCTTCAGAAAACCTGACGGCTTGACGGTGGTTAAACCAGAAGATGCGGAGGCTTTCTTGGCGCCCCTGCCCGTCGGTAAGCTTTACGGCGTGGGGAAAAAGACCGAGAAGGTGATGAAGAAGATTGGAATCGAAACCATCGGCGACTTGGCGAAGTACAACGCAGAAAAGCTCATCGAAACTTTCGGAAAGACTTTAGGCGTCTATTTTCACAGCGCGGCGAAGGGCATAGACGAAGAGCCTGTCCAAGAGAGGGGAAGGGCTGAATCGATAAGCCGAATTAAAACGCTGAAGGAGGACACGCGGGACTTGGAGGTCGTCCTTGAGACGGTTGACCGGTTGTGCGGTGAAGTTCACAGCAGAGTCGTGCAGCAGGGGCTTAGCTTCAGGTCGGTTGGCATAATGGCGGTGATGACTGACATGAGCGTCCACAGTCGAACCAAAACCTTCGAAAACTCAACAAACGAGCTGGAAGCCCTGAGGAGCACAGCGAAGGAACTCTTCGAGCGGTTTCTACGCCAACAAGCGGAACTCGAAATTAGAAGAGTCGGAGTGAAAGCCTCAAACTTTGAGGAAAGCCAAAAGAAGCAAACACGGCTAGTTGATTTTTCTGGCAAGACCTGACCTTTCAGACAAAAGTTTTTTCCTTATTTTTTAAGGGAAGCAAAGGCTATGTTGGCCTTACTGTTAAAAGCAGGTTTTCGCTTGGCTTCCGTCAACGTTTTCATTCAGGGAGCCTTAGAGGCATGACTATCGCCGTCTGGGTTCGGAGAACTCCTTTAAGCGCATGGATTTTCTCTATCAGTTTTCCAAGCATGTCTGTTTTCATGAATTCCGCGAAGATTATGACATCAAATTGTCCAGTAACCGCCTGAGCCGTCTTCACACCCTCAATTTTAAGCGCGGCTTCAGCGACTTTCCAGAGCGCACCCGGTTCTGTGTTGAGGAAAACGTACGCTTGCACATTTAACACCGATAATATAGACTAGGATGAGACAATAAAAGCTTTAATTAGAGATCAAGTTTGTTGTCTTCGCCCGAATCTTCGAAGGGATATTCTGGCTGTTACAACCCTTTCCGTGGTGAAGATTTTCGCTGCCACGTAAAGCAGTACGACTGTGAATACGGATATGTAGAGCAGGCTCCAAGCCACGGTGAGGTAGTCGCCGATTAGCGCTGCTTTGGTTGCCACTATGGAGTGGGTGTAAGGTATCGCGTAAAGCACTATCTGCGCGGCTGTTGGAAGTATGTTGATGTCCGCGAACATCAGAATTATCGCCGGAACCACTATAGGTATAACTAGGTATCCGACGAGGGACTGCGCGCTCCTAACGTCACCCGCGAAAACCGCGATGCAAATTGCCAACGCTAAGGCTGAAACTATGGTCACAAAGACCGTTAAGCCCACAAGCAACAGCGATAACGGAGAAGGGACGAGGCCTAACGCCTGCAAGGATTCAGGGGAAACCCCGCTGGTGACTGCGCCGCCGAATATGCTACTTGCATATAATGACGCTCCGATTATGGATGCTAAGGCGCCTGCGGTTGCAACCACAACCGATCCTCCAAGCTTTCCCGTCAATATGCTTAGCCTTCCGATGGGGAGGGTGAGGAGGGTTTCGAGGGTTTTCTCTTCCTTTTCTATGGCGATGGATGTTGCCGCGACCTGCATGCCGTTAATCAGCAGCAGCATTATGGCCAACGGAAAAACAATGGACTGCGAAAGAGCTATTGCGGCAAGGGCGCTGGGAGGCACTTCGGCAGATTCGCCCCTGAATGTAGTAAGGTAGTTCATGTTTATCGGGTTCAATACTTTGTCTGGATTTTGTCCAGTTGTGTTGATAGCTTGGTTTACAAGAATTTCTTCATAGCTGTTCATTAGCCCTTCCGGTATTGCAGATTTTCCAGCCTCAGCCATGCTTAGACTTTTGAGGAACACATAAAGCTCCACTGTTCCCTTCCGATCAGGATCCGTCATGTTTTGGCTAAAACCGCTGGGAATCACTATTAACGCCGTGATGTTGGTTCCCTTAAGGTTTTCCAAGGCTTCACTTACGTTGTTAGCGGTAATTGGGGTTACGTTGCCAGCAAGTTCTAGAAAGGTGGTGAGGTTTTGAGCCGCAGGTCCGTTGTCTAGGTTTAAAACTGCTGTGGAGGTTGTTTTTATAGATTTTTCAACCGCTGTCTGCGATATGCCTAGGGCAACGCCCATTATTGGAAAAATTAGCAGGGGCATAAGTACCATGCCCAGAAGGATTTTCGGGTCTCTGATGAGTTCTTTGATTTCTTTAATCACGAGGGTTGCTAGTCCGCTACGCATGGCTGGTTGCCTCCATGAACACCTCTTCCAGATTCAGCGCCTTGTACTTTGACTTAAGCTCTTGAGGGGTTCCTTCGCCTATTAGCTGTCCTTCGTTTATGAGGGCCACGCGGTCGCAGAGAAACTCTACTTCCAGCATGTTGTGGCTTGAGAGAAGCACCGTGACACCGTGTTTCTCAGCGTACTCCTTAACTATTCGCCTAACGTGGTAGGCGTGCACAACGTCTAAGCCGCTGGTGGGCTCATCCAATATGGCTAGTTTAGGCTTTATCATAAGTGCTCTTGCGATCAGGAGCCTTCTGTTCATGCCTTTGCTGTAGGTTTTAACTTTGTCTCGAAGACGATTTCCTAACCCCGAAATTTCAGAAGCCTCACCGATCATGCTGCGGTTTTGCTCTCCGCTTTCAGCGTAAAAGGCAGCCATAAAATTGAGGTATTCAAGCCCAGAGAGGTTCTTGTAGGCTCCGGCTTCTTCAGGCAAGTAACTAATGACCCCTCGGACTTTAGCGGCGTCTTTAACAACATCAAATCCGCAAACCTTTGCTGTCCCTGAAGTGGGCATTATCAACGTGGCTATTATCCTTAGGGTTGTGGTTTTTCCCGCGCCGTTAGGTCCTATTAGCCCGTAGATTTGTCCCTGCTCGACTTTGAAGGTGAAACCGTTAAGCGCCGTTATGTTTCCGTAAGTTTTAACCAAGTTTTCAGATTCCACAGCGATCTCCATTGTCCTCCACCTCATTCCCAACAGTCTCGTAAATTTTCGATTACTTTAATCTTGCCTCAAAAATTCGCGATTGCTCATGCATTTATGGTATTATTTCGCAGCTGTTATATTTGGTGTACTCAAAGTCTTCAATGCGAATTTTATGTTCAGCGATCAGTTGTTGGACTTTCGGCAGAACTGCTTTCAACGATTCGACGAGGTTTTCCACTGTTCTGCAGACCAGTTTGAACCCTTCTGTTCCCCAAAGCTTAGTGACGTTCGCGTAGAGGCATCGCCCGCCGCAGAGACTGTAGATTTCGCATCCGGTGCACGGCTCAGACACGAAGACGGAGTTTTTCAGGTGTTGCGGCTTCACGTCTGCGATGTTGCCTAGGTAGTAGTCTTTCATTCCCGCCATAACTGGGCACGAGGTGATGTTGCCGTCTGTTTGGATGTTGAATTCTATCCAGCCTGCGCCGCATCTCAGCCAGCTCGGCTCATTCAACAGCAACGACTGCATTAAACCCACGAAGGGGTAAATCCGCAAGACTTCGCCGTGTTTTTCCATGTGGCTCACCCACCAGTTTACGAGCTTTCTGATTTGGGGGTTGTATTCTTTGTTCATCCACTCTGTGAACTTCGCCTTGTCATAATCGTTCTTCCAAAACAGGGCGTCCAGCTGCCAATGCACAGAAGAGAAAGCGTAGTCGCCGTTGGACATGAGCCATGTTACCTGCTTGAAGATGTCGGTTTGCTCCATGACGGTCATTCTGGCGATGATTTCACCTGTGAACCCGCGTTGACGCAGCAGATTAACGTTGTCGACGACCTTTCTGTATGTTCCTCTGCCGCGGTAGAAGTCCGTCAGTTCTTCGTCGCCGTCTATGGAAACCAAAATGGTGTGGAATCTGTTTGCGTATTCTGGGTTCAACTCGTTGAGGAGGACGCCGTTTGTCTGCATCATAAAACGCTTTGCCTTAACTTTGTCCATGATTTCCTTCATTTTGTCTATGCGCAGCAGAGGCTCACCACCATAGAAAATCAGGGTTAAATCAGCGTCTTCCTCGCAGAATCTCTTAAGCACCTCAACATCGTAGCTGAGCAAAGTCGGCAGAGAGTAGTCAACATCGAAGTCAAAGTCGCTGTCAAAGTCTTCGCAGCACTTTCCGTAGCAATACCGGCATTCGAGATTGCAGTTCAACGTCAACGTAACGTAAAAATGCATAACAAAACTTGGAAAACCACACTTTTATATTAAGCTTTAGTGGACCGGGCGGGACTTGAACCCGCGGCCTCCGCCGTGCGAGGGCGGCATTCATACCACTGAACTACCGGCCCACATAGTTCTTTTAGCCACACGCAATTTTTTAATAGTTGCTTCTTCGCTAATATCGATTGCGTATTTGAAGGGGCCGGTGGCTCAGCATGGTTAGAGCACTCGGCTGATAAGAGGGGCTGTATGCTCAGAGACCGAGTGGTCGAGAGTTCAAATCTCTCCCGGCCCACCACGGATCAGAACGATGGGGAAGGGACGGCGATTTAATAGTTAAGAGAACTGCTCGAGAAGCCCAAAAGGTACTTATATGCTGCAATTGAGAATTTTGAAGAGATAATCGCGCGGTTATCCTTAAAAGTTAAGTAATGAGCGTGTTTAAATGGAGCTAAGATGGGACCCTATTCTAAGCGAGTGGATCATAGTCTCAGGTGAAAGAAAGAAACGCCCATTGCTGCCTAAAGAATCTTGCCCATTTTGCCCTGGATCCGAAGAGGCCCCTAAAACGGACTGGACTGTTCTAACTTTGCCGAACAGGTTTCCAGCTTTACGGGCTGATCCCCCACCTCCAGATGTTAAAGGCGATAGGTTATACCGCTCTAAGCCATGTTTGGGAACCTGCGAAGTTGTAATTTATACGCCTCGGCATGACGCTTACTTGGCCGACTTGAGTGTCGAAAACATCAGGGGCATAATAGAACTTTGGACTCAGCGGTTCAAAGAACTGGGCGATAAAGAGGAAATTAAGTATGTCTTCATCTTCGAGAATAAGGGACGGATAATCGGGGTTACACTTGACCATCCGCATGGACAGATTTACGCTTTCCCGTTTATTCCATCGTTAATCAAAAAGGAACTAGCTTCAAGTAAGAGATATTGGAAACGTAACGGCGTTTGCCTCTTCTGCAGAATAATCGAAAAAGAGAAGAAAGATGCCTCACGCATAATATGCGAGAACGACGGCTTCGTATGCTTCCTTCCTTTCTTCGCGCATTGGCCTTACGGCGTTCACATATACCCGAAAAGACACGTAGGAGCCCTAACAGATTTAACAGAGAAAGAAAAACGGATGTTCGCTTCGATCTTGAAGAAAGTCCTAAGAAAATTTGATAACCTCTTCAACATGAGCTTTCCATACATGATGGTTCTACATCAAAGACCTACTGACGGAAAATCCTATCCGCATTATCACTTCCACGTGGAGTTCTATCCGCCACACCGAGAAAAAGACAAGATAAAGTATTTCGCAAGCGTCGAGACCGGAGCTGGGACAGCCACGTTCGATTATAGTCCTGAGATGAAGGCTAAAGAGTTAAGAGAAAGCCCAGAGGACTAATTAAGTAGCTCTTGAGCGTTTTGTAATATGAACACTTCGGTTGTTGTTTCTTCCCCCGGAAGAGCAGATTTTCTTAACACGCATCAAGACTATAAAGGCTTGCCAGTTGTGCCAGTAGCGATAAATCTAAGAACTTATCTTTCCGCCAAACTTACAGGAAACAATGTTTTCACGGTTAGGTCGCTTGATCTTGAAAGGTGCAACGAACCAGCAGTAGACACCTTTGAAATAAAAAAGAACCACATATTGAAGAAAAAATTCTTCGGCAATTACTTCCGCGGTGTCGTAAACATATTAGTGAAGCAAGGCTTGGGAGAGAAACTCCGAGGCATGGAGATAACCGTAAAGAGCGAGATACCGATAGGTTCAGGGCTGGCCAGCAGCGCAGCGCTCGAGGTTGCCTTCGTTAAGTTGCTGAACCACGTTTATAGTCTTGGTTATACAGAGAAAGATTTAGCGGAAATAGCGTTCGCCGCGGAAAATCAGGAAGTGAATATCCCGTGTGGAAGGCTTGACCAGTACGGAGTCGCTTTCGGCGGAGTTATAAAGCTCGAATGCAGACCGCCGTACAGGGTTGAGGTCCTCCCCTTCAGGAATCTGACCTTCGCCATCATCAACTCTGGAATTAGACACTCTACGGGGGATATTCATCCTGTAAGACAGGCGGAAATCAATACGGGACTGAAGACTTTAATGAAGAGCCGAATAGTTCCCGAAACTTTGAAAGCGAAGCTGGGATACAACTTTGATCAGCCTAAATGGGAAGTTCTAAGCGAGGAGGAAATCGAAGATTTCCTTTCAGTTTTGGATGATAAAGTGAGGAGAAGAATTATTTTCACCATAAGAATGCAAAGGTTAACCGAATTCGCACTTAAGATCTTAAGGTTAAGAAAAGTCAGCGGAGAAGAAATCGTCTTAAACCTTAGTAAAGAAAAAATGAACGCTATTCGAGGTTCTCCCCTCGGAGAGCGTAACTATCGAATCTTGGGAGAGATCATGAATGAACAGCATTCCCTGCTGAGAGACTTTTACGATGTCAGTCTGCCTAATATCGAGAAAATACGTTCAGAAGCTTTGGAAGCTGGAGCTTACGGCGCGAAGATGTCAGGCGCGGGGATGGGTGGAAGCATCATAGCGCTCGTGGAAAACGAGGAAAAAGGCAGACGAGTAGTTGACGGTTGTCTATCAGTTGGAGCCAAGGGCGGCTGGGTCTCAAAGGTAGGAGAAGGCGTTAGAGTAGAGCACGACGGTAATTAATTTTTTAAAATAATTTCTTTTAAAGGAGCCTGTTCCCTTGTTATGCTGTTGAAATACTAAAACAGAAGGACGGATAAAAAATGGACAGAGAAATGAAGGAAGCATTAATAAAAGCACGAGATGAGATTCGCTGCCATTTTGAGAATGAACTGGTCCCATTCTGGACGACCCGAGCAGTGGATAAGGAATACGGCGGTTTTTTATGTAACTTTGACAGCGGTGGCAAACTAATCGAAAACGAAACAAAAAAGGGTTTAATCGCGCAGACCCGTTTAATATGGGGATTTTCCAACTTTTACCGTTATACGAAAGATCCCAAACACCTTGAGATGGCAAAACAGGGGGTAGATTTTTTTATCAAGCATTTTTGGGATAACGAATATGGTGGATGGTACTGGATGGTAGAACGGGATGGAACCCTCATCGATGGCGGTAAAGTGATTTACGGTATCTCATTTGCGGTGTATGCGCTTTCTGAATACTACATCGTTTCGCGTGACAAAAGAGCCCTTGAGTACGCAAAACGCACCTTTGACGTCCTAGAAGAACACGGTCTTGATAAGGTTAACGGCGGTTACTTTGAGAACCTTGAACAGAACTGGGAACCCTGCGCAGGGGGAATTTATGCGGGAGACCGAAAGACCCTCAATACGCATATGCATGTGATGGAAGCCCTAACTGCGCTTTACGAAGCTTCCGGTGAAGAGATTCATAAGAAGCGTCTGGAGGAATGTATCGACCTTATACTGACTAAGATGCTCCATCCTATAAGCGGCTGCTGTATGGCTCAGTTTGACCTGAAATTCAACCAGATACCCGCTTTGTCGATCTACCGAAGTTGGGATTTTGAACGGAAAGGGGAGCCTCTCGATTCTCCTGAAGAAACCACATGTTACGGCCACAATGTTGAGTTTGCATGGTTACTCGTTCGTGCCGGTGATGTACTTGGAAAGGATCATTTTTTCTACAAAGACGTGTGCCGAAAACTTGTTGAACATGCATTGAAATACGGTTATGACAGAGTGCACGGAGGAGTTTTCTGCTGTGGCCCTCATGAGGGACCTGCGACAAATCGCGACAAGGAATTCTGGGAAAACATGGAAGTGATTCCCGGATTTCTGGATGCCTATGAAGTTCTTGGAAACGAAGAGTGTCTTGAAGCATTCTTAAACTGCTGGAATTTTTCGAATAAATATATGATTAATCATGAAATTGGCGAGTGGATTTTCCTAGCGAAAGAGGATGGCACTCCGGCTTGGACCCGGTTGGGTAATAACTGGAAAATCAATTATCATTCCGGGAGATCAATGACCGAGGCGTTAATGCGCCTTGACAGAATACTTGCTGATGCTTAAGTGCAGACATGTCTACCTCCAAGAATGCCCCTTTTTATCGCTTCCAACACAGCGTCGAGCGCCCGAATCTTCCCTGAAATATTTTTATTCAAGTATATACTTACAACGCTCGTATTTGAAAGGGGAAGATT
Source organism: uncultured Candidatus Bathyarchaeia archaeon (assembly GCA_964655075.1). Lineage (GTDB taxonomy): Archaea > Thermoproteota > Bathyarchaeia > Bathyarchaeales > Bathyarchaeaceae > CAZZLD01. Next base: position 699 of record CAZZLD010000009.1, on the reverse strand, counting down.
ATAAATGAAAGACAAGGTTTTCGTTGTTCCTTCTTCTCATTTGGACTCCTGTTGGCTGGGGACAGTAGAAGAATGTTTGTCGCGGGGAAACGAGATCCTATCGATGGCCATCGCCCTCGCTGAGAAAGATGAAGACTTTCGTTTTTACTGGGAAACCGCGCTTTTCTTGCGTGATTTTCTGGAGAATCATCCTGAAAGGCTTGACGAATTAAAGAAGCTGGTTCACAAGGGAAAGATAGAACTCCTTGCTAGGTGGCAGGGAATATGGCAACATCACACTGGAGAAATGCAGGTGAGAAACGTTGTATATGCAAAGAAGTTTATCCAAGAAAAGTTTGGAGTAGACCCGCCAACCAGCCACATCATGGACATCATCAGCTCCACGCCCCAATTTCCGCAGATCCTCGCAAAGTCGGGAATGAAATACTTCATCTTGTACAGAGGCGGACCCGAAGACATGCCCCTCTATTATTGGAAGGCGCCTGACGGCTCCAAAGTGCTGGCATGGAACGCTACTGTCAGGTTTGATGGCCTGAAATATGGACTCAACGCAAGCGTCCAAGAAATGGAAAAACTGAAATTAGCAGAAGCATCCAAGGATTTTCTTTCTAAGTGCCCTGCCTCCGTTGCCATGACCTACATGGTAGATTTACTGCTTCCTCCGAAGAACCTCTGCCAGAACGTGAGGGAATGGAACAA
>CAZZLD010000008.1:0-64882 GCA_964655075.1 uncultured Candidatus Bathyarchaeia archaeon | reverse complement strand
TTCGCTAGAAAAGTTTTGAGAAAAGCTAAAGCGATTTAGGAAGAACGTTTCTAACTCAGATTTCTGGGGAGATAATTGCCGGTACTATGCCGAAAGTAGTGATGTAATGTAGACCGTCAGCCCTAGCCCATTACGGTCTAACGGCATAGTAGGGCTGCATAGCAATATCTCCTTTCCAGTCTCTTAGGTAATACTTCACATCTCTTCCCAAGCTTCATCTGAAACCTTCTTTAAATCTGCTCGAATTATCTTTCTCAAATACTTCCTTTTGACCTTCGGCTTAGCCCTCTCTAACAGAGATAGCAGAATGTCCTTCTTCCACTTAGGAAAGTCAAGCTTGAAGATAGGGTCTAATTTTCTGGTCTCTTCTAGAGCCTGATGATAGAGTTTGTTGAAGTATTTGGGTGAATCAAGTAGAGTTTTGGTCATTGTGTTCGCTCCTTTGAAAGTTCTAAGAGAATGTTCGCTATGCTAAAGACAGCTATCCTATTCCCTACAGCATCATGCAGTGTTCTGGCTTGTCAGTAAGCACTTCATATCTTCTCATCTTATTTCACCAATAAACTCGCTGAAATCCATCAAGCTCGAAGTGTTGATGAACTCATAGTATTTTTTATCTGCACAGCTTAACGGCACTAGGACATATTGAGGCGCATTCTTTCCTCCTCTGAACAAGTTCGGCTTGTTGAATGTCATGCATAGTTCATGCAGTGTTTCATCGTCTACCTCAAAGTCGTAGTTAAAATACAGGTGGTATCCATGAGGGCTGATAACTGATATTGTTTTGTAGAAATACGGCTTCATATTTTCAGGTATATCTCTGTCATCACAGTCAGCGACGATTAAACGAGATTTCTTCAAGTTTACCGCTATGTTCATTTTCTTCTGAAATAGAATCAATGCATTCTCATAAGTCAAGTCTCTTTGAGTCCATCTCACGCCTTTAACGGGCATCTTAGAGCCATGCAGTATGCACAATAGCTTCCAATCGTATTTTTCGTAGAGATCCACACAGGCTTTCAGCTGACTATCCCAATATGTTCGCCAATCAGTGTTGGGATTTGTGTGCTTCCACGCTTGAAATATATCTCCAACCGTTCTGCTGTCTCTTAACTTTTTTAAAGTCCCTCTTTTCTCGGCAATCTTGAGATCACAGTCTAACATTAAGCATCACCTGAGGAGTTCTTTCTCTATGCTCCTTCCTATCTGAAGGAACTTTAAATATTCCATAATCCCTTCGACTTCCCCAGTTATCTTTATGTAACCACACACTTTTCCACATACTTTCTGATGGTTCTTCGGAGAAACCCTCAAAGTGGAGCTTCCTTCTTTTTCTCTGAACTCAACGTACCTTACGTCGCCTATTATTCCAGAATCCCGAAGCTTTTTTAGAACCCGTTGTTGAAACTCGAAAGGAACTCTCTTTCCGTATATCAAGTTGTAATTCTGTAGAGGCTTGAGGTCTAGCGTTAATTGTTTATCGTCTGAACTATGGACTATCAAGCAATCTCCTAGACCGTATTTCTTGCCTATCTCTAACGCTGTCTTCTTGACCTCTTTTAGGCTAGTCCTCTTGTCCAAGTCTAACAGGAAGTACCTGTTAGTTTCATAGCCGAGTATAGGAAATCCTTTAGGTAGCTGTATGGTCGACGTCGTAGTCCACTATCCCGTCTGTTTTTTCCCAGTCTGTCTGAGTGTGAAGGTTCAAGAATCCTCGATAGGTGTGATAATAGTGTCCTTCAGGAAGTTCGTCTTCCCATTTCATGTCTCTTACAGTCCGCTTTACCCAGAAGTACATTACCCTTCTCTTCATAGTACGAGGTACAACCACAGAGAACTCAAAGTGTTTCCTTTCTATGCCGTCTTTGTAAGTTCCGTAGAACTTGAACGATACAGGCTCTCGATAGCTCCTCATAATCCTCTCTTTCTCTAGCCTTCTACTAGCTGGAATCCTTGGTTTCTTTCGTCTCAGTACTTCTCTTATCCCATCATCTCTACTTGTCACGTTTTATCACCTCTTCTACCTTTTTCTACCGCGTTTGAATCCCTCTTTTATCCGCTTATACACCTTGCAATACTTCTCGCAAAAGTCCTTGTTTCTATTTATTTGATATTGACATCCTTGACATCTAGTATCCCACAGCCATTCCAAGAGGGTTCTTCTGCCCTTTGTTTTCTTTCTCTTTTTCAAGTATTCCATAACGTCTCTCTGCACATTTTCGGTAATCTCTATATATGCACGTTGAACAATAGGATTCTCTATTCTTTCGGCTGCTTCTCTCCATCCTGATTGATGACCGCCGAAATGTCCTATCGTCTTTCTTAACGCCAAAGCTCTCTTTCCTTTCATGACGATTTCTCCTTCTTCTGCTAATTCGTGCAATTTTCCGTTTACTTCAGATCTATGTTTCAAGCCTGTTCCGAATATCATTCTCGCAACTTCAGATTCCCTCAATCCCTTCTCTTGCGCTAGTTTCTTTACCAGTTCTTTCCAAGAAGGAGGAGCCTTGAACCCTATCATGTCCATTAGAGCATTCCTCTGTGCTTGAGTGTTTGCCTTACGACATTAGCCGATACTTTTACTCTCGCACTGCAAGAAGGACAGGTCAATACCTTTTCGTGATTGTACGTTAGATTCCAGTTTCTCCATTTTCTGGGGTCTGGACTCCATCTGTATCTGCATCTGGGGCACTTTATCCAGAGCTGTTCTTTCTTACGTTTAGAGAGTGATCTAGGCAATTTATTTCCCTCAAAAATCTCTGGTTTTCCTACAACGTTTTACGATTTTCGATTTACGCTTTAATAATAATACTCGCTCTATTTAAAGGTTTCCGTGAAGTAAGCCCGATTAAGGCTCCTTTTTCGAATCAAGACCTTATATAAGACCTATATAAGTTTCCCGCTTTATTCTGCCTCTATTCACTTTTAGTATTTCCACTGATTCCGCTTTTATAACTGAAATTCAGAAGCTAAATATCAAATGAATTGTCGCATAACTACTACGTAGCAGTTTACCCACGTTTCCCGACAGGAACTTGTATTGAGACCTTAGCCTTACATCCTATCCATTTTCTGTCAACCGTAGCTTGAATCCTTCCGTGCAGGTAAGTTCTGTTTTTTGCTGTAACTCTGTGTGGTTTTACTAAAACTATTGCTGTGTAAGCGACAGTATTGCCTTCTAAATCGAACTTTGATTTCCATACAGGGCGTTCTTCTCCTAAGGGATTTTTTTTAGGAACTTTCCAACGATACTGCGGATACTGCTCTTCAAAATTACGCAAGTTTTCCCGAAAACTAAGGTCATCTTCTACAGCATTTTCAAAATCTATGTTGGCCATCTCAGCATCAGGGTCATCATAATCATCATTTGCTCTCAGAAACAATCTCTTGAAATTCTCAATTTGAAGGGCTTTGGGCATTACCTTGTACTTCCTTCTTAGACTAGATGGTTTTGGCATAAGTACAGTTAACTGAATCTGTGTATAAGAGTTTTACTAAAACCACTCGCCTTAGCCCCGATGAATAATAGGTTTTCAGAAGCCTGTCTTCTGCTTCCCTCTTCTGCTATTGCTCTTAATAGCTAAGAATAGTAATAAGTATCGTTAACCGTTAACCGTGCCTCTTTTCAGCCTTATTTCTGCTCGTGCGTTAGCACGCTTTGATCCGCTGCCGAAGGCAGCGTGTCAGAGGTAGCGGCACGCAGTGCCGCTGGGGGGGCATATAATTTATACCCTACATGCGCGCGTTTGGTTCTGCTAACAGAGAGACTGAAGGACACGCGACATATTCTGTGAGTCTTCAAGAGCCGTTGGAGAGGTGAAGACCTTGGTTATATGCGTTATGGCAATCAGTTGGCGGTGCAAAAAGACTTAAGCAACAGGGATGAACTTTGTTTATGAAGCTCCCAAGGGAATTCTACTCTAAGGATACGAAAAAAGTCGCCAGAGAAATTCTAGGGAAAATTCTTGTTCACAAGACTGAAGGAGGAACTTTGAAGGGAAAAATAGTCGAAGTAGAAGCATACCTAGGACTTGATGATCCTGGCGCTATCGGATTTAGAAGAGTAAAAAGCATTCCTCAAGCATTGTTAATGCCAGCTGGATACACATTTGTTTATTTCACTTACGGAAACCATTGGATGTTAAACGTAAATGCAAAAACAGGAAAACTGGGAGCCGTGTTGATAAGGGCTTTAGAGCCTCTGGAAGGAATAGAAATCATGAAAAAGAACAGAGGCATCGACAATGGAAAGAATCTCACGAATGGACCGGGAAAGCTAACAAAGGCATTTGGAATAGACGAAAGACACAATGGACTAGACCTGACAGGAGATGAACTATTCGTAGAAGACTCCGATGAGAGAGTAGACGTTGCAAAGTCAACCAGAATAGGCATCTCAAAAGGCAAGAGCAAATTACTGAGATTTTATATTAAGGGCAATAAGTTCGTTTCGAGATTCAAATAGCACCGAAAGAGTGCGGTTGAACATAAACCAACAGTGCGCAGGTTTTAATCTTCACTTTGAAAGATTTTTCTACGATATTCTTGCAATGGTTTCACTATTCCGAAGATATCTACGATGATGATTATTGCGTACATAGCCAGAGATGCTGAAAAGAGATAGATGAGATTCCAGAGAAGAAAGATCAACATTACCGAGGCACCAGACATCATATCAGCAATGACCACTAGCACCCTTAACAAATCCATTCGCTTTGTTGATTTGGGAATGTTTTTAACGGAATATAATAGTTCTACGTTAAGAGAAGTCCATAAGAACATGAACAGACCGAACATGACTGTCAAGAAGAACAGTACGAGCTGTGAGGAGATGCTGCTTGGGTCTGGAAGCCGCGTAAGAAGTAAGACTATGACTGTAAATGTGAACCCTGCAAGGAAAGCTTGTCCACTCGCCAAGTTTGACAGAAATTTCATGTAGTCTGAGTAATCCTTCCCATTCTGAGTCATTCTACAATCACAAATAATTGCTTTATCTTAAGCTATGTCGTCTTTCAGTTTTTATGATTTATGGAAGGAACTTCGCGCGCGCAACAAGGATTTAAACGTCGTTTGGCACCGTGGAAGGGATTTGAACCTAAAAATGGAAGAGGAAGCAGAAGCTGAAGGAGAGATTGAGGAAACAGAAGAGAAAGAAGAAGTGGTAGAAGAAGGAATCAAAAAACCTCGAGTTTTCATTTCTCATAGTAAGAATAAGAAAATAGTTAATCCAATTAAGCAGATTTTGAATTTTGGGCAGTTTGAATATGTCATTGCTGAGGAAAGAGAAACTACGGCAATTCCTATTCCTGAAAAAGTGTTTGGCATAATGAGAGAATGTGACTGTTCAATAATTAACGTAAGCGCAGACGAGCAAGAAAAAAGAGAAGACGGGACTTATGGAATAAATCAAAATGTTCTAATAGAAATTGGTGCAGCTTTTCTTACATACAACAAAAAAGTAATTTTGCTGGTTGACAATAAAGTTGAACTGCCTTCTAACCTGCAAGGTCTTTATCGATGCGAATACAAAGGTGACGAACTAAGTTTTAATACAGCAATGAGATTACAAAAAGCATTATCCGAGTTCAGAAAATCATAACCTAATCGTTACGCACGTAATCCTTTTTTAGGCACAGGCACAACATTTTTAGAGTGATAGAATTGAAAAAGAGGTAGTGATGGAATTGGCTTTTACGGTATACATTAGTTACTCACCAAAAGATGAACAGACTGTAAATTCATTATACAGTATTCTTAAACAAAGCGGGGTTAACATTTACACTTTTGAAACTACTTCTGTAAGAGACCTAAGAACAAAACCTCTGTCTGAAAATGTCAAAGACCACATCCACGCTTCGGATTATGTAATCGTTCTTTTGACAGAGAATAGTATCGAATCAGCGAATGTTTTTTTCGAAATCGGTATGGCTAAGGCTTTTGCGAAACCTATTATCCTTATTGTTGAGCCTGAGATTCAGATACCTGAAGATATTAACGACTTGCCTTATGTTGTCTTAGACAGAGACAAGCCAAACTTGGTTTTAGAGCAAATTAGAAGGCTCTCATTAAGGCTTAAATCGGAAAAAGATAAGGGAAATCAAATACTTGGTGTTCTGTTCCTCCTTTTTGCTCTTGGCTTCTTTTCTTATCTAGTTTCGGACGAAAGGTGAACTGGTGTGTCCTTAAGACCGGATTACATATGTCATAAGTTCAGAAATTGGTTACTTAACGAGTCTGGACTCGCTTGGGAACGAAGTCTTAAGGATTGGACCTTTAAAGTAAAGGAATACTTTGGAAAACTGGGTGAGGAGGAGACATTTCATTCCCTTTATACAAGCAAAAACGAGAAAGAGTATCTAGTTGATATTGTGTGGCGATGTGATAAGCCAAGCCGACATCTGGGGTTGGCTATGGAGTCTGAACTATCAAAGAACAAGAAAGATATATTGGAAGATTTTGAAAAACTGGTGGATATTAAAGCGCTTTTGAAGGTTGGATTATTTCATCTCAGACCGAATGCTAATGAATCTGATATGCTAGAAGAGATGAGAGATATCTTGAACAAACAAGTGCTGATGTTCCCAAATGAGAAGTATCTAGTCATCTTCTTAAGATACAATTATGAACGTAAAGAAATAATTATGAGCGCTTATGATTTGGATTTTAAGGGGACCTCATATCGAAAGGTTCAGCAAGATTTTTATCCCTTCCCCCAAACTCCTGATAATTAGCGCGCAGTAATAAAGCGTTAAGCTTTTAATACTCGTTTGTAACTGTTCTCAGTTAACATGGAGGTTTACCTTGTCTACAAAAAAGAAGACCGTGCGGGACAAGTGGCGCGGCAAGTCATGGTATAAGGTAGTTTCCCCTCCGTATTTTGGAGGAGTCGAACTGGGCTTTGTGCCAGCCGAAGAGTCCGAGGGGCTCGTGGGAAGGATCATTGACGCGACGCTTTATGACATAACGGACGATTTTTCGCATCAATACATGAAAATGTACTTCCAAGTAACCGAAGTGGACGGCAAAACAGCCCAAACCGTCTTTAAAGGTCACGAATACTCCCGGGACTACCTGCGAAGCTTAGTCCGGAGAAGAACCACCCGCGTTGACGGACTCTACAACGTCACGACAAAAGACGGTTACCAACTGAGAATCGCCGTTTCAGCCTTCTCCCGTACCCGCGTTAAGACCTCTCAGCAACAGGCCATCCGCAACATCATGAAACGAATAGTCGAAGAAAAAGCTAAGGTCCTAACCTTCAACCAGTTCGTCCAAGAAGCCGTTCTAGGAAAAATCGCCTCCGACATCTACAACGAAGCCAAAAAATTTGCTCCCCTCCGCCACGTAGGCGTGCGAAAATCAAAACTTGTTCTCCAGCCTTCGGTTGACGCAGAGGAGCCTAAAGAAACCCCGAAAAAGCCTCCAACAGTCAAAGCAGACTAAAGGGCAATCTCTCGGTTCTCGAGAGAGGAACAAGCTTGAAGGAAAAACGTTTAACGCAGTTAAGGGAAAAAGTCGCCCGAGAAGCCGCCATGCTCCTCTACACGTCGCAGGAGAAGGAATACCGACAGGCTAAAAGAAGGGCTGCTGAGGCCCTCGGCGCCCGAATTCTTCCAAGCAACTTCGAAGTGGCGAACGCGCTGGACAGAATCTCCGACGAAGAGGAGGGAACGCCAAGAAGGGAACGGCTTTTGCAGATGCGGAGAGAAGCTCTAACAATAATGGCGGTTTTGAAGGATTTCTACCCTAGGCTTGTTGGAAGCGTCTGGCGCGGAACCGCCCACCATAACAGCGACATAGACATAGAAATTTTCGCTTTAAACCCGCAAGCTGCAGTCACTCAACTGGAGAGAAACGGTTTCAGCGTTGAAAGAAGCGAACAGATGACGGTGACAAAAAAAGGCAAACTGGAAACCTCCTTCCACATTTATCTTGCTCTGCCGTCGGACAATCAGGCGGAAATCGTCGTCAGGGACCCTGAAAAAAGGAACGCGCCTAGGCGATGCGAGATATACGGAGACCGCTTAACCGGCTTGAGCTACGCGCAGCTTCAGAAGGTTGTCGAGGAAAACCCTCTCCGGCGGTTTGTGCCTGAACGCGCGCCCTAGAACTTTCCATCTGCAGATTTAATAGGCAGTTCACCGCAGAATTTAATTAGATAAGCAGGAACATTCGTGGTTAGGACCTTAACCTAAACAGCTCGGAGGTCAACAACAAAGATGGAGATCGACAAGGAACGGTTTAAGAAGATGTTTCCACGTTTAGCTGATGAGGTTGAAGGCGAAAAACAGAAGATAAACATAAATTCGGTTCGGTCAGACCGCGAAACCGCGGAAAAAGCCTCAACCAGCCGGTTCGCTGGGTACAGCCCCGACGTAATCGACTTCCTCCGCAGGTGCGACAACCAAAAACAAGCCGAAGAGATAATCGGTTATTTAGAGAAGAGGGGTGAAATAGACCGCAGTTACGCTCAGCGGCTCAGGAAACAGCTCAGAGAAAAAGGCGTAAGAAGCTTCGGACCCAAAAAAGAAGACGACTACTACCTAAAAAACGGAGAATGCTAAACCAAATTATTTTGTTACGCACACTAGCGCTTCCTTAAATCTAGGTTTAGAGAAATTATAGTTGCGAGGGAAGATTCAAACTGCCGCGGCAGAGAGATAAGTGGCATCTTCTGAGGCTCGGCGCCCGCTGGGACCGAGGGGTCGTGCCTATCTACGAGGCTGCGGCGCGGGGGAAATGCGTTCCCTTGTTGAAAACGCTTCTCACCAGCCACTGCAGCAACGATTGCGCCTACTGCGCCTTCAGGTCTGGGAGGAAGTGCCCTCGGAGGATTTGGGAACCCAAAGAGCTTGTAGACGTCACCATGCATCTCTGGCGGGAGAGGAAGATAATGGGGCTTTTTCTAAGTTCTTCGGTTTTGGGCGACCCTGACTACGTCACGGAGAAACAGCTTGAGGTTCTCCGCATTCTCAGAAAAACAGGATACTCAGGGTATGTTCACCTGAGGGTTATGCCGGGCGTAAGCCGAAACTACGTCACCGAAGCCGTAGAGTTGGCGGACCGCGTGGGAATAAACCTTGAGGCGCCGAACCGAGAAGCCTTCAGCGACCTCTGCCCCGACAAGGGAGGCTTCAAAGAAGCCATTCTCAAGCGCCTAGACTGGGTCGTCGACGAAGTTCGGCGCGCGAAGCCTGAGGCTGCTGAATCGAAGTTCGGCTTCGGCAAGGCTGGCGTGGACACCCAAATGATCGTAGGCGCCGCTTCCGACAACGACTGGCAGTACATCCAAACCACCGACAGGCTCTACAAGAAACTCGGCTTAAAACGGGTTTACTACAGCGGCTTCGAGCCCGTGGCTAAAACTCCGCTTGAGAAACAGTCCGCGTGCCCACCTTCAAGAGAATACCGCCTCTACCAATCATCTTTCCTCCTTCGAGACTACGGATTCACAGCCAGCGCCTTCGATCAAATAGTGGACGATGAGGGTTTTCTGCCCAACATGGACCCGAAGCTGGTTTTCGCCAACATGAACCCTGACCTGTTTCCAGTAGACCTGAACACAGCCACTTACCACGAGATTGTCAGGATACCCCGCGTGGGACCTTTAACCGCGCAGAAAATAATCAGGGCAAGAAAGAACGTTAAGATTCGGTATTCCGCTGACTTAGAACGTATTTTAGGGGCGAGTTTCACGCGGAGAATAAACCAGTACGTGGAGTTGAAGGACCGAAGGCTGACTGATTTTTCACAAAATAAATAAAAGGAAGCAAAGTAATAAAAAGGCTAAAACTTACGTAATCAAGGCTAATCTGGTGGATTAAGTGAAAATTGGGCGATTAACACCGCTTATGCTTACGTTCACCTTCCTCCTACTCTTGGCGCTCAGTTCCCTAGGCTCATTCACAACCGCCAGCGCTCAAACATCTCCCTCAAACCCCGTAAACATCCAAGTTGATCGCACAATTGAAATTAAAAACACGGGAACAGTGATCATAAACGACACTATAACGCTGTCCACTAATCCCGGAGAAAACGCGGCGCTGATACGGAACTTTTCATTAGGCTTCCCCTACGGATACAAACCTAACCTACATTACTGTTTTGCCTATGCCGATTCAAACCCTGACGCGAAGTTAGATTTAGCGCTAGATGTCGGATTGGGAAGAATCGGCTTCTACGGGATGAATGTTGCGTTACCGTCGGTTAACGTGAGCGACGGCGGGTCATACTCCTTCACGGTGGTCTCCTTGTTCTCCGACCTTATCTCCGCAACTGCTCAAAGCACGTTTAACTTTACCTTTCCCTTGTACCCAAGCCTAAATGAAGAAGCCTCAAGGTGCAACGTTACCGTTGTTCTCTTGGCGGGCCTCACTTACGCCACTGGCTCTCACAACTTTACCGCAACCACGGTCGGCTCCAGCGAAATCTTAAGCTACGCCCATGAGGGCGCTCTCGAAAGCTTCAGTAGAGAGCCCGCCTGGATAACATTCACTGCGGAAACAACCTTCCTCCTAGTTGAAAACAACGAAATGAGACGAGAGATAACCATAGACACCATGGGGCAAATCCACGTTTCCGACTTCTATCACATAACCAACAAAGCCGCGGGAGAAGTCACGAGCATATCCCTCGGCTTGCCTAAAGGCGCCTATGATGTGGCAGCACACGATCTAATGGCTCCACTGAGCGGAGTGAAGGCAAACGAAGGGAACGCAACTACATATTCAAACGTGACAGTGACCTTCAGAACAGCGATGGAAGCAGGCGAGTCTGAGGAATTCACGGTAACCTACAAGCTTCCACGAGAGGTGTACATCACCCCGCGCGGTTTGAGCGATCTTAACTTAACGTTTGCCTTCTCTGAACGTTTCAGCTGGGTCATAAGAAACTTAACCGTGACCGTAACATTGCCTGAAGGCGCCAATTTCGTTTCTGAGCTTTCCTCTGCGGAACCAGCTGCCGTGCAAAAAGGAGTGTTTCGTGATGAGGTAACCTACGCTCTTTACAACGTCACAGAACTCAACAACCTCAACTTCTCCATTGCATACAAGCACCCCGTCTTTTGGGCTTCTTTCCGTCCAACGATTTTAACAGGACTAGTGGTTGCTGCCGTGTTCGGCATAGCATTACTCTGGCGTGCCCCAAGACCCACGATTCCCGTTATTCCCGTCTCCCCAGAAGTTCTAAGAAGTTTTGTGGACGCATATGAGGAAAGGGAAAGAATCTCAGCGCAGCTTGAAACGATGGAACGCCAAGTGCGGAAGGGCAGGATTCCGAGACGGCGGTATAAGCTGCGAAGAAGAACTCTTGAGGGGCGTCTCTCTAACTTATCCCGCAACTTAACGGACCTGAAAGAAAAGATGCAGAAGTCCGGTCCGGGATATGCGAATATGGTGAGACGGATTGAGGTTGCCGAAACTGAACTTGAAGGCTTAGAAGGCGACATCCGAAGAATTGAAATCCGCCGCCGCCGTGGACAAATCTCCTCAGAAGCCTACCACCGACTCCTAGCGGACTATCACCGCAGAAGGGAAAAAGCGAGGGTTACCATTGACGGAATGCTCCTGCGCCTAAGAACCGAAATCCACTAGAACAACCAAACATTTTTATCTGAGATCATCAATTTGACTAAACTCTAAGGAGGACTGTTGCATGGCTAAGATCGAAATCGATTTAGAAAAATGTGATGGAGACGGAACCTGCGTTGATGTTTGTCCCGTAGAGGTCTTTGAGATCAAAAACGGGAAGTCTGTGGCGGTGAGACCTGAAGAATGCCTCGTTTGCATGGCATGTGAGGTCCAGTGCCCCCAAAGCGCCATCAAAGTCATCGAGTGAACGTTTAAGCCTAAACAAACATCAACCGTTGATTCACTCACTAAACATTCTATTTGTCACATGTTAACATCGAAGCTCTCCACAGTTTTAAATATGAAGCCCGTTTTTGTTAATCTGGGTTGATTATCAGTTGAAGGTTCTCGCAGCCTCTGATTTTCACGGAAACATGCAGATCTTTCGAGAAGTAGCTGCGGAAGCGAAAGATTTACGTGTAGACATCGTGGTTGTTTGCGGCGACATCACCCACTTCGGCTCAGTTCAAGAGGCGAAGGCGCTGTTAAAGCCTTTAGTTAAGCTGCGGTTGCCTGTTCTGTTTGTGCCCGGCAACTGCGACCCGCCGTCGTTAACCGGCGTCGACATCGAAGGTGCCCACTGCATCCATGGTTCAAGCGAAGCTTACGAGAATGCGACGTTTGTGGGCGTCGGAGGCGGACTCGTCAGCCCCTTTTACACCCCTTTTGAGATAACGGATGAACAGCTCGAGGAAGTGTTGAACCGAGGTTTCGAACACGCTGCGGAACGCCGCTGGCTAGTTGTGGTTTCCCATCATCCGCCTAAAGACACAAAGTTGGACACGGTTTACTCAGGTGAACACATCGGCAGTTCTGCTCTCAGGCAGTTCATCGAAAAAAACAAGCCTTCCATCGTGTTCTGCGGGCACGTTCACGAGGCAACAGGCATCGACAAAATAGGCAACACGCTCATAGTTAACCCGGGACCGGCGAGACACGGACGCTACGCCCTAGCGGATTTTGACGAAAAAATCGAAGTGAAGCTGAAGTCCTTATACTGAAAAAGGTTAAAGGTTTAAATCTAAGTAAGTAAAAAGGCACAGGGATTTAAGATGCCCATTAAGAAAGGCGATTTCATACTTATCGACTACACGGGAAGCGTCAAAGAAACAGGGGAAGTCTTCGACACCACCCTCGAAGAGGTGGCGAAAAGCAAGGGGGTCTACAAAGCCGAAGAAATCTACGAGCCTACGCTGATAGTGGTCGGCGAAGGATGGATGCTCAAGGCACTAGACGAGAGCTTCCCGACCTTCGAGTTAGGAAAAGCTGCGTCTGTGGATATACCGCCGGAGAAAGCCTTCGGAAACCGCGACCCCGAAAAGGTCAGGATGGTTTCCCTGAGGAGGCTGACCGCCCGCGGAATTACCCCCCGCCCGGGACTGCGCATAGAATGGGACGGAAAACCCGCTACGGTGCGAACCACGGGATCCGGCAGAATTCAACTCGACTTCAATCCGCCGTTGGCGGGCAAAACCTTGCTTTACGAGGTCACGGTTAAGAAAAGGCTTACCACAAGGGCGCAAAAAATTTCAGCGCTTATTCACCGCAGGATTCCAAGGGTGGACGTAAACAAGTTCAGCTTAGAGACAGGGCAAAAAGAGGTTGCTGTGAGCGTGCCGGAGGAGGCGCTGTACGTTGAAGGACTTCAGCTTGCGAAGAGAGGCATCGCCGTGGACATCCAGAAGTTCTTCCCGCAGTTAACCATCGTGAAGTTCATCGAAGTGTTCAAGAAGCCGGAACCCGCTGAAGCGAAACCTGAGGCGCCAAAAGAGACTAAAAAGGCCAGAAAACCCGAGAAAGAGAAAACTGGTTAGATTATGCCTGTGGCGTCTGCGATTTTTTCGGCTGCGTCGCGGTCAAGGTTTTTCTTCTCTAAGATAGTGTACCGTTCAGGTCTGATGGTGCGTGCCTGCACCAGAGCATCAATGATGTGTTTTGGGTCTACGCCGAGTTCTTTAGCCGTGGTCGGGGCTCCCACTTTCTCCAATGTGCACTTGATTCGTTGCCAGTTTTTCCTGTGGAGGTAAGCCATCATTATGGTTCCGACGCCGCATTCTTCCCCGTGCATGGCATGGTTAGGCGAGATCATGTCCAACGCGTGGGTGAACAGGTGCTCTGAGCCGCTGCACGGTCTGCTGCTTCCCGCGATGCTCATGGCGACGCCGCAGCTGATCAGCGCCTCCAACAGGACGCGGACGCCTTCCTCCTCGCCGGGTTTGATCAACTCGGCGTTTTCCATAATCAGCTTGGCGCTCATGAGGGCTAGGCTAGCTGCGTACTCGCCGTAATACTCATTTTGCGTTTCGTGGGCCATCTTCCAGTCGTTGACGGCCGTTAGCTTGGAAACGACGTCTCCGCATCCGCTTGCTGCAAATCGGTGAGGCGCCTGTTTGATGATGTCTGTGTCTGCGATGATGGCCATGGGGGCTTGGGCTGCTAGGGAGAAGGGTGTTTTTAGTCCTTTGAGGGAGGCGAAGGGGCTGGCGATTCCGTCGTGGGAGGCGGTTGTGGGTATGCTTATGAAGGGTGTGTTTCGGCGGGCGCTGCTGAGTTTGGCTACGTCGATTTTGGTTCCTCCTCCGACGCCGAGGATCACGCGGGGTTTTAGTTCTTTGATTTTTTCTTCAACTACCCTTACGTTCCACGGGGTGTTGGTGGAGATGGTGTGGTAGTTGACTTGTATGCCAGCGTCTTCTAGGAGGTCGATGATTTTTTTGCCTGCGATGCGGTAGGTTTTTGACCCTGTTACCATGTAGGCGGATTTGCGGAATCCGAGTTTTTTGCATATTTCAGGCACGAGGTCGAGGGTTCCTTCTCCCACGATAACCTCTCTAGGAAGCTCCATTCGATGGAGACTTTTACTCAAGGGTTCTCACGGCTCGGCGTTTCCGATCGGTATTTTTGGTTTTTGGTGGTTTTTAAGTGCATCGGTAACAGAAATCGGGTTTGCGGTTTAGTATTCCACTCGGCGTTTCAGCCTTTTGGCGCGTTTTATCCATTCGTTGAGGGTGTCAACAGACGGTAGCTGCTTCACGATTCTCTTTTCCACGTTGACTTCTTCCAGTTTCTCGCGTAAGCTTTCTGCGTTTCTTCTGGAGAGTTCGACTACGGTGTTGACGCCCGCCACGTCCAGGAGCTCGGAGTATTCTTTGCCTATGCCTTTTATGCGGAAGAGGTCTGCACGGTTGACCCACTTGAGCACGGTTTTCTCGGACGCGCCGACTATCTTCGTCAGTGTTTCTCTTCCTTTTTTGGTGCCGCCTGCCTTCAGCAGGTCTTTTATGGTTGTTATGTTGGCGCCTTTCAGTTTCTCCGCGTAGGAGGGCCCTATTCCTTCGATGTCTTCTATTCCTCGGTCTAGCGTGGAGGGTGCCCTTGCTGTCACTGCTGGCTTGGCTGGTGTAACAACGGGTTTAACGATTACGCGTTCGGGTTTTTCTCTTCTTGTGGCGAGTCTGATTATGCTGTAGATGAGCCAGATTATGAAGCCGTAGATTACGCCGTTTATGAGGCCGATTATCCAGTCGCCGTATTGAATTCCGGTCATGGTTATGCCGAACAATTCGAGTATTATGGCGGCTGGCGGTAGGTCGGTGTAGATTAGGGCGGATATTAGGGTGAAGATTAGGAAGAATATTACGAAGATTACTGCGCCTATCATCTTGTTGCACCTGCTTACAACTCAATGGTGGACAATTTAAAACTTTCTTAAAGCCGTTCTCTAGAGGTAATCTTTTATACCACGTTTTCATGTATTCATTTTCGCTTGGTTTCTCTCTGAGGGGAAATGGGAGTTGAGTGAAATTCGCGATAAGTTGGCTCTGAAGGGCACCACCACTATTGGCGTGGTTTGCCGAGACGGCGTTATTTTAGCCTCTGACACGCGGGTTACGATGGGGACTTTTGTGGCACATAAGCGGGGGAAGAAGATTTACAAGGTTGCGGATCATTTGGCTATGACGATTGCTGGTGGTGTAGCCGACGCTCAGTGGACGGTGGAGATGCTTACGGTTAACGCTAGGCTTTATGAGCTTAACATGGGGCGGCGTATGCCTGTTCAGTCAGCGGCTCGCATCATCGCTAACGTGCTGTTTTCGGCTCGTGGAACTTTGCTTACGCAGGTTATCGTGGGCGGCGTTGACGACAGTGGTTTTCACGTTTTCACGGTTGATCCTCTGGGTAGTCTCGCTGAGGAAAAATGTGTGGCTACGGGTTCGGGTTCGCCTATTGCTTACGGCGTTTTGGAGGATCAGTATAAGGAGGATGTTTTGGTGGAGGGGCTTCTTCCTGTGGTGGTTAAGGCGGTGGATTCGGCTATGAAGCGGGATTCAGCCAGCGGAGACAGCTTCGACGTAGCCATAATCGACCAGAAAGGCTACAAGGCGTTAACAGACCAACAGAAAAAACAAATCCTAACCTAAAATCCGCAATAAGCAAATTCTTGCATAAAGCTACTAAATCCGCTTGTTTTGGCTGTGCATTAAAAACTGCGAAGGTATAAAAGCTAAATACCTCATGTACAGACTATTATAACGAGTGGAAATGGAAATTCTAAAAACGAGACGCCTGTCGGCATACGTAGTGGTCCTGTTTGCACTCTTGACCATTCTTACGGTTTTCCACGTGGCTGAAGCTATGTCTTCTCACGCGGCTAACTTTTATGTTGTTGACTCTGAACAGATTCAAGCTGAAGTTCCAAGCTTTGTCGCAGATAACAAGTTGATTTACGAGTCTGGGAACAGCTTCCAGTGGATGGATCCCCACGTTTCCTACTATCAATTTGACTATTGGACCCTTTGGCATAGCGTTGAGATGTTGCTGTGGTATAACGGGAGCAGCTCCACTGAAGTTATTCCGTGGTTAGCGGAGAGCTATACAGTCAGCGATGACGGATTGCACTACAACTTCACTTTGCGGCAGGGAATAACGTTTCAGGATGGAACTCCGTTCAACGCGATAGCCGTGTGGTTCAGCCTTAACAGGCTTCTCATGATGGATGCCACAAGCGGCGGTCCCGTCGCTCCGGTGCATGGAAGCCAAGCGGGATGGATGGTTCAACAACTACTCGATCCTGACGGAAATGTCTTCTCCGCCATGGGAGCTAATCCATCATATGACGCAAGCTGGGTTGCGGACGTTTTGGCCTTGAACTTCGTGGAAATACTGGGCACTTACAAGGTTAGGCTAAACATAGCCACTCCAACCACACAGTTTCTACCCATTATGGCAGGACCTTGGGCGGGCATAGTTTCGCCCACCGAAACCGTTAGAAAAGACTATGAATACGGCGGATGGGGAAGATGGGATAGAGACTACACCACATACTTCATACACAGAGCTGGTGACGGAGACACTTACTTTAACATGCCAGAAGACGGTTGGACCTTTGGCACAGGCCCCTACTACGTTGAAAGTGCTGATCCATTCACCTACGATATTATCTTGAAGGCTTACGGCGACTATTGGGGCGGTCCAAACGACATGAACTTGCCGCCAGCGGGCAAGACGAGGATAGAGACAATAGAATTCAGAAATCAGCCTAGCTTCACGACGAGGCTGCTCGACTTGAAGAACGGAGACGTTACTGCAATACAGGTTCCTGAAGCTAACATATTCTCTGTGATTGACCGAGACACTTGGATCGACGATGGAGTTCTATCTTCCATAATTTCGGGTGTGACCGTTCACGGAGTATATCCAACATTCAACACTTGGTGGCTCGACTTCAATACCAACGTCACCAACACCGACGGCTCATTCAGGTCATGGCAGCCCTTCTCTGACTGGAGGCTGAGAATGGCCGCAGCCTGCGCGGTTAACATGACTTACGCCAACATAAACATCAACTACAGGCTGAGTCTCTTAGCAAAGAACATTATTCCACCGGGAACAGCGCCAGCAGGCTCTTATAACCCAGACATTGGGCCGACATTCTCCTTCAACTTAATAAAGGCTGCGGAACTGATCAGTGATGCCTACGCGAACCCGCTGAACAGCACGGACTACGACATGTACTACTACAACGGAACAAAGATTCCGGCTGGAGTGGTTGACAACTCATTTTCTACGCATAATCCAAAGACTATCAGGATTTATGTGCAAACGGCAGCAGAGACATTCATAAAGGTTCTAACTACGATGGTTGATAATCTGAACGCAATAAGTCGGAGAATTTATGGTCTGACTTGGGAAGTTGTGCTTGTTCCAGGCGGTCAACAATACACTTTGGCCTCCAGGCACCAGATTGACTCGTACATGGGTGGCTGGATCGGAGACTTCAACCACGTTTTGGATTGGTTGCAACCAATGTATTATTCAAGGGGTGCATATCCTAGTTGGAACCAATGGAACATAACTGCGCTGGATGACCTCTACGCGCAAGCCGTTGCCGCTGACGCAGCAGGCAACGTAACCGAACTGGTGAGAGTTAGCAACGAAATGAACACGTTGGCAAATGAGGTCTTGATGTACATGGTTTGGTGGCACGATGCTGAATTCTTTGTGCGTTCGTCATGGCTGCAAGGCTGGTACTTCAATAGCAACTATGGCGTGGACCTCTGGTCAACCTGCTATTATGGGACATCAGAAATCTACACTTTTCCCATTGTTGTGGACAACAGGACCTTTAACGTTATAGTCGATACCAACTCTACTGTTTACCCTTCAACTTTTGTCTTTGATAGAGAAAATAAATCGGTAGGTTTCAACGTTACCGGGGCTTCAGGCACTGTGGGCTTCTGTAACGTTACAATTCCCAACGAACTTCTTGGAGGACCGTATACAGTCTCAGTTGATTATTTGCCCGTAACTCCGACGTTGACGCAAAATGCTACGCACTCTTTCCTTTACTTCACCTTCAGTCATAGCACTCACCCAGTCATAATCTATGGCACAACGGTGTTTCCTGAGTTTTCAACATTCATAATTCTGCCGCTGTTGGTAGGCACTTTAGTTATCGCGATCTTGACGAAACGCTTGCGCAAAACCACTTAATGTCCCCCATTTTCTATTGATGTTAGCTGCTTTAATTACGAGCATATTTCTGAAGCATGGAATAAGAGGTTGCGGATTCGGCTATGAAGCGGGATGCAGCCAGCGGAGACAGCTTCGACGTAGCCATAATCAATGAGAAGGGCTATAGGGCGCTAACAGACCAACAGAAAAAACAGCTCTTAGCTTAAAAACAGATCAATTTTTTAGTGCGCGTGGCAAAGAAGAAAGGGAGAGCGGGCGACTTAGCGAATTTGTGTTTTGAATGTTTTTATGGCTTGTGGAATAAGCGCGCGCATAATAGAGGGATGCGGTAAGAAGAAGAAAGGCTATTTTCCTTTTCTATGTTTTACAGGGAGCGCGACATTCTTTTTCTGTTTCTTCTGCATTTTTTTAGCCCTTTGAAGTTGTCTGTGCTGTTCTCGACCTGCAGCTTTCGCTTTCTTGCTTTTTTTAGCCAAGTTGTGACCTCCGCTTTTTACAACAAAACCGTGATGGCTCCTTAAAAACATTTACTCTGGGACTCTTGGACCAAGCTAATTCCACAGCCCAAAAGAAAGTTAATGTTTCGGTTTTACTCTCGCGCGCATAGCAGGGCAAAGGTTAATAGTGGGGACTGCCGCATGGTGGGTTAAGCAGTTAGGGTTCTTTCGAAGAATGTAGAACGGTTATAGGCGGTTTTACGTTTTCTGAGAATGATTCTAGCTGACTAACAGGGTCGAGGTGAAAGATATGACCAAGGGTACAGTGACGAGATGGCTCGGCATGAGGGGCTACGGCTTCATTAAAACCGAAGACGGCAAAGAAGTCTTTGTTCATAACTCGGAGATTCAGGGCAAGCGCAGTCTTACTGAAGGCGAAAAAGTGGAGTTCGAAGTGAAAGACACAACTAGAGGTCCGAGAGCCGTCAACGTTAAACCAGTCTCTGAATGAGATAACCGTGCATAGGCGTTCTACATCTACGTAATCCGCTTTTTTATTTTTTGTTTTTATTGCGTGTGCATCCAGCTATGTTTGTGGAATGGACAAATGGACGCAGTTTCTGTGGGAGGCCTCACGCGAATTGAAATGGCGCTTGTCGTAACATTTAGAGGCGGATAATTAAATGTTGCCGAGAGAGGGGACTTATGTGCGGGGGAGGGGCTTTTGAAATGAATGGAAGGCTCTGGGACCATTAAGGATTATAAGCAGGCAGCCTTATCTTATGTTGTTTACCACTAGATAGGGAGAAGGATGAAACAATGCCTAGGGATCCTGTTTGCGGCGTGATTTTGAATGAAAAGACAGCGAAATTCAAGATCAACCATGAAGGGGAAACATATTATTTCTGTAGCGTGGACTGTAAGAAGAAATTCAAAAGGAACCGAAGCAAATTTGTAAGGTAAGCTTCTCTGCTTTGCGTTGCGTATCCTTTTTTAGTTTTTTTGTGTGGGATGTGATTTTGACTCCAAACCCGCATAATTTATAAGGCGGTTTTTCGACATTAAATGTTCAAGGATTAGTGTTCTAAACGAAGACTGGTTCGTTCAGCGAATTGGAGGTGTAATCTGGATGTCGTATGAGAGAAGGGAACCGAGAGAAATGCATAAGGCAGTTTGTGCTGATTGTGGCCAAGAATGTGAAGTTCCGTTCAAACCTGATGGAAGCAGACCGGTATACTGCCGAGAATGCTATGCAAAGAGAAGACCGCCGAGAAGAAATAGATTTTAAACTCACAAGTTGACTTTCTATTCTTCGTTCACAGTCCTTTTTCTTTTTTTATCTTTTTTCCATTCATTGCTGAGTTTTTGTAGTTCAAGTATTCGTTTTAAGGCATATGGTCCAACATGTCGTAACAGAGAGGAGAAGTCGGTGTGATTCATATATGTGTGTGGGTTTTGGGGTATAATTTAATCCAACCAACCAACCAAAACTGATTCTGATAGCTGACGCCTGCCTTGAAGAAGTGAAGATGGCGTCAGCGTAAGATAATTCAAGTACCAAGAAAAAAGGATTGGTAAAAGGTATAGACTATTGAGACTTTAATTGATGAAGAAGCCTTGCTTTTCGCCAAATATTTAAGAAACGAAAAGAAAGAGTGGAATCCAAGAATTGTAGTTTTGAAAAAGTTAAATTCTTTATAGAAAGGGTAAATGAGTTTTTTCTCATAATTAGCAGGAATTCTAGATTTTTTCTAGGATTTTTAACACGAACTTAAAATATATCACTTATTAACATAATAGTTGAGGTGATTCAATTGGCAGCAGCAGCTTATGCAGGATGGATATTGGAGCGTACTAAAAAGGCACTCAAAGAAGTGGGAGCTACTTCTGAAGAGACTGCTAAAACAGCCCAAGAACTCAAACTTGATGAAAGGTGGCTGAAAATGAGTGCTAATACAATCATACCTTCTGGTGTCGTTGCAACAAAGGACGGAAGATATTATTTAATTAGCAAAAACGAAAAGCAACAATGACTTGTTTCTTTCATTATCCACCATATACATATTTTAATAGAAAACACGACACATTATTGGTTTTTTCAAAATTTTTTCCAATAACATAGTTGCTTTTCAACCCCGATATGCAACCTGCCTACTACCCTCTTCAATATCCACCTGCTTTCCAGCTGACTTGCAGTTATTTTCCAGCCTGATTTTCAGGTTGGTTGGATTAAAATTTAATCCCACACACAAAATAACCCCACTACAGCACTTTATCCTAAAAGTCATTGATTGATCTTACGATTTCTTTTGCCCATTTCCTTGCATTACTTAGGTCTTCGGCAGTTGGATGCCCCTTTGCATTAGGGAATACTATTCGTCCTATTACTCGTGCTATTATTGAGTGTCCTTCGAATAAGCAACTATAGCAGTTTTCCAAGAGTCTCTGACCTTTAGCCTCAACAGCCGCCTTTACTTCGTTATAAACACCTTTATCGGTTGTTCCACGACCCAACCATGTCATAAAAAGAGCAAAATCCACGTTGTTTTTTGGATTCATTTCTTTTAGGTAATTGAGTAGTTCAGCATTGGGGTTCGCGTCATAATTGCCAGTCCCAAGAAACACAAGGTCAAAATTATCCAAGTCTATGATGGTTGAGTCGAAAGTCTTGTCTATTTTTTCGCATCGACAGTTGAGTTCAGAAGCGATTTCTCTTGCAATCTTCTCTGTGTTACCGCTTTTGGAAGAGTATAAAACAATTGGCTTCAATAAACAACCCTGCTCTTCTATTTTATTCATCATCTATCGATCTTAACACCATCATTCCGCTACATATTGTACGCGCGCATTTCGGATTAGATGTCGAATTGGGCATGACAGATTCCTCCTATGCTTTCCGCATGTAAGCGACTAAGGTAATGGGGGCAAATATTGCTACAACTGCTAATGCCCCTACAAGTGATAGCCAAAAGTCATTGCCGATAGTACCGTAGTTGAAAAGCTGTCTGGTAGCGCTTACGATATAGGTCAATGGGTTTATGTTGACAAAAACTTGCAGCCAATCGGGCAGAGTATTGGTGGGTACGAAGGCGCCGGACAGAAATGCCAGTGGAAACATGATGGCCATGGAGATCCCCTGCACGGTTTGTGCCGTGTGGGCAACGGTCCCAAGCAAAGCAAATATCCAGCTAATAGACCATGCAGCGAAAATGACGAGAAGGCAACCCACTACGGCACCGTCGATACTTGCCCAACGAAAACCGAGGAGGTAGCCTATAACGAGTGTCAGGACTGTGGCAATGCCGTAACGGATCACATCGGCCAGTAGCGGTCCAGCTAGTGGAGCCATACGGGACATCGGGAAGGATTTGAAACGATTGAACACTCCCTTATCCATATCCTCGCGAAGCTGGACGCCCGTAGCCATGCACGCAGTTAACAACGTCTGGCCCAAAACGCCTGGGATGATTATCGGCAGGTAACTCTGCACGTCGCCAGAGACTGCCCCTCCGAAGAGAAACGTAAACAGGACTGTAAAAAGAATAGGCTGTACCGTGACATCAAACAGCTGCTGCGGCGTCCGGCGAATCAAAATTACGTTGCGATAGGCCATCGTCAACGAATTGCTTAGAGTCATGCGAAGACTTGTGCGGTTCTTTAGTTTGCGCTCAGCAGCAGGGATAATTTCTTCATTGATCATTTGGTTACACTTTCTCCTCATGTTTGCTATGGCCTGTCAGAGCTAGGAAAACTTCATCGAGCGTTGGTTTTTGGACGGTTACCTCAGCAAGGTGGATTTCTGCCTTTTTCAAGGCAAGAAGCAAGTCTGTTACTCGCTCTGGATTTGCCATCGGGGCGGTAATCAATGTGGGCTCGGATGTTGATGCTTTAACCTTTAGCACTTCTTGAGTTATGCACATTGCCTTGTCAAGGTTTTCTGCATCGATAATCCTTAGATGCAATGCCGCAACTCCGACTTGCTTTTTCAGTTCATCAGGCGTGCCTTCAGCTACTACACGTCCTTGGTCAATCACTACTATTCGGTCGGCAAGTTGGTCGGCCTCATCAAGGTACTGTGTGGTTAAAAGGATCGTGCACCCTTTTGAAGCAAGTCGCCTAATAATGTCCCACATCTGAATCCTTGTGCCCGGATCGAGACCTGTTGTAGGCTCATCAAGAAAGATGAGTGGCGATGGGTTAAGAAGACTGGCCGCCAAATCGAGTTTTCGTCGCATGCCCCCCGAGAATTTATCGGCTGTTCGATTGGCTACAGGGGTCAGTCCAAACAACTCAAGCAGATCTGCAGCCTTTTTGTGAGCTTCGGATCGGCTGTATCCTAGCAAAAGCGCAAAAATGGTCAAGTTCTCAGTTGCAGATAGTTTCTCGTCTAAAGTGGCGTATTGACCCGTCACGCTGATGAGCTGACGGACAATGTGGGCTTCCTGCTTCACATCATGACCGAAGATTTTTGCAGTCCCGGCATTTGGCTTTAGAAGTGTAGCAAGAATATTGATTATTGTTGTCTTACCAGCACCGTTTGGCCCAAGCAGGCCGTATATGCAGCCCGTCGGGATGGCTAAATCCACGCCATCAACTGCGCGAGTATCGCCAAATACCTTAACAAGCCCGTGTGCTTCGATAGCCAATTCATCTTGTTGAGATTCTTTAAGCTGAATTCCTGATTGTTGTGTCATGTTTTTATCATCTTGTCTTTATATTTTCATGAATAATTGAAAATTCCCTTTTTGAATACCAAATTAGCCGAGGAGGTGGAAACGCTCAATTTCTTCTGCTGAAAATGCTTATTACCTGGAAATGCCCATCCCGGGTAGTCCCTACCTTCGATTTCAACAGAAAGGCCTTGGTTAAACCCGCTACCAATCATCATACTTTACCTCTTTTTCGATTGTATCGAAACGATACTATCGCAAAGACACTACTCCTGCAGAAACATATAAATATATCGTTTCGATATAAAGACGGTGGGGTAGTAATTTAGAAATATGATGAAAGGATTCTCCTCAAAAGTGTACCTACCTGTCTTTCTCCGGCTTATGAAAGACGGTCCAATCTACGGGTATGAACTGACCAGCCGAATGGAAAAAATAACTAATGGGCACATCCGGATAAGCTTTGGAACAGTCTATCCCATTCTAAGACGCATGGAGAAAAATGGGCTGATCACTTCTACAAAGGATGAATCCTCTGGCAGAGTATACTATGAACTTACTCCCAAGGGAAAACTTGAACAAGAAAAGCTTGCAAGCGATATAGAGGAAACCAAAAAAATTCTCGGCAGCAAACTGCTTGGTTCCATGGCAATTTACCAAGAGCTCTTTGGAAAAGAGGCCTTGGATGAACTATTAGAGAAAAGAAAGTGAGTTCACGTTTGGTTTTTTGCCAACTCCGCCATTTTTTCCTTAACATGGAACCGCTCCATTTCTTCTGTTGAAAATGGGTATTTCGAGTTCTTGTCTTTAAGTTTAGTAACAGGCAGGTCAACAAGCAGGACTGCGACCAGCAGTGTTAAGACAAAGCCTGCAATCCAATACCAGGGTTGCATGAGCCCATTTGCATAGATGTACCAGATGTAGTAGATGCCGATTGGCCAGTGAAGGAACACAACCGCCCCCAGCCCCGGATTGTAGAGGGACTTCATTTTTATGTTGATAAAAATCCCGTGAATAAAGAGTTGGGCCATACCAAATAGAACTTGCGCAAGCCCAAGCCAAATCAAGCCTGGAAAGACAATGGCGATAATGTAAAATGGATATGCGCAAAGAACATTGACAACAAAGGCGGTTTTTCGGTTCAGCGGATACCTGTCGGGGGCTTCCTTCTCTTTGTTCCATCCGATATTAAAGACAGCGGGAAATCCGCCTGGAATGGCATATTCCTCAAACTGGTGTACAAGTAAGGCCATGTAACTCAGTAAGAGGACCTTTTGAAGTGGATCGATTGCCTCCCCAAAAAAGCCAACCAGAAACGTCAACGCTACAAACAGAAGACTGCCGATGTAATACCAATTCTTAATGTAGTAATTGAAAAGCCCCACCTATTTTAGTCTCCCTCTTCTACTGGCAAAGACAGCCCTGGCTCCCTATCATGGATCAAGGTATAAAAAATTTGGCTCAGGAAAACCTGTAGCCACAGTCACGGCAGGAACCACTTTTGGGGTTAAAATTTAATCTCCGATACAGTGGGTTGTTTATGTTTCTCGCTTTGTAAGTAGGTGTCCGCCGAATCCGGCGAGCCACATGAGGGCTGGGTAGACGATCATGCGTTCCATTCCGCCGGGGCCTAAGCCCAAGTAGAAACTGCTGTCATACGCGATGTCGCTGGTTAGTGAGCCGCTTGTGACCATGCCGCCTGAGAAGAGGGCTAATGCTCCAAGCGTCATCGCTCCGAGTATTATGCTTATCAGGGACAATGGTTTTTTCAGCACTTTGAATGATGTTATGGCTGTTAACCCGGAGAAGAAGAAGGCCATCGTGGCCACCGCGCCGTGAATGGTTCTGTAATGTTTCGTGAAGATGCCGACGCCCATTAATCCTACAGCCGATAGGAGGAGCAGCGTGTTGACGGTTTTAAGGTCTGAGTTGTGTCTTAGGAGGTACGTTCCGATGAGCAGTAGTAATCCTGCGAGGAAGGTGGATGAGTTGAAGATTATGGCGGACGGTCCGACTCCGAGGTCGCTTACGTAGTTGTCGGACACGCTGTAGCCGGGGTACAGTGCCTCTGCGATGGTGAGGCCTAGGACGAACTGGGTGGCTGCGATGAAGAAGAGTGCTCCTGCTGCTTTTTCTCTTGAATAGAGCATGCTTTGCAGTATTTCCATCTGAAAGGATAAAACTTTTCGTGTGGCGCGTTTTGTGGGAGGGTGCGCGTGTAAACCGTTATAAAAAGGGGGGGGGTTATTTGAGGAGCTTTAGTGCTTCTTCGTGTGGGACCGCGGTCATGGTTTGGGTTTCGCAGAAGTCGGCCCACGGTAGGGCCCATTTTATTGCTTGTTTCTCGTCGGGTGCTTCGTAGATTATGACGAAGTCGTATTGTCCCAAGGTCCAGAGTATGTCGTGGTACTTTATGCCTGGAGGGGGACTTTTGCAGGTCTTCTTGGTGGCTTCTATGAAGGCTGGCGTCATCTTTCCTTTCATCTTCGCGAGGGTGACAAAGAACATGTTGATCTCCAGAACTTACTGTGACCAGCTGATTTATAGTTTTAATGTGCGCGCGCGAAACCAAAGAATTAACGCACGCGAATTTTGAGCGCGTGTGCGCGCGTTGAGTGAGTATGTGAGTGAGAGTAAGAGGACGTGTATGCGTTTGAGTCGATGATTGAGCGAGAAGGTTTGGGGGTTTGGGTTTGGGATTAAAGTTTAACATATAGCTTGCGCGTGCATTCTTATTTCTTCTCAATGACCAGCTTTTCGCCGCAGTATGGACATAAATTGAAGTCTTGCTTTACTTCTTTTCCGCATTTTTTGCAATACAGTTTATCTTGTGGTGTTTTGATGGGGGTCTGTCCACCTGTGTAAATTACAGCCCCGTATACGGCAAAGAATAAACCTGCGAATGCCAAAACAAAGCCTGGCATACTTGCGTATGAAAGGATTCCTAGAGCAAGCATCATTAAGCCTGCAATCAGGACTGTTCCCCCGAATATTGATCTAAAAACTTTTTCATCCAAATAAGTCACCTGTCTGTCCTCTTAGAATGTCCTTTCTTAAATGCTTAACGAGCGGTTAGAGCCTAAGCGGACCCAGAAAAAAGTGTGTGTAGGTATAACTTATACTCTTAAGGAGGACTCTTTTGGGCATTTAAGCCTTCTAGAGTTGGGTCATTTCTTCAACTTTATTATGGTTATTGTGGAGTCTTCTTCGATACGTGATGTCAGATCAAACCCGAAATCCTTCATCATGTCTTTGCCTGCTTCCATGCTAAGTTCCCAGTATTCCTTCAAATCGAGCTTAAGACCTGCTTTTTTCATTGCGTCCCTATACTTTTTTAGCATTACAGAGTTCTTATATTTGATTACTGCTTCTCGGTCAGAAAGACTGACGATTTCCGTGTTGGACAACGGCTCTGTAACTTGGCCATCTTTTAAGAGGCCCTCGACAAACTTTTTGAAGGTTCTACCTGGTGATAGCATTTTGATGAACTTGAAGGCGTAACCCATGATTGATGGCATCGTCTTTTTATAAGTCTTCATCAGGTAGTCCAAGTACTTGTCTGTGAGTCCCATCTCCTTAGCGAAAGCCCAGGCTATAACGTCTGTAAGGACGTACTGGTCGTAGAGCTTGTCGTACTTCTCTTCGAAAGACATCTCTTTAGTTTCCAAATCTCTCACCTCCTCCAGTCTGGATTTGTAGGTTATTGTTAATTGTTGTTTGTGGTTTATAGCCTTAAAACTTCCTGTGGTGGTTTGAGGCGGTGGATTCGGCTATGAAGCGGGACGCAGCCAGCCTAGACAACTACGACGCAGCCATAATCAACCAAGAGAAAAACAGCTTCCTGGCCTAGAATGTTGTGTGGTGTCTTTTCGGGTTTTAGGTTGTTGAGAAGGATGCTTTTAGGGGTAGGTTTACTTCTCTGAGTTTTTTTGTTCTTTTCATGGCGTTGAGGATGGCGAATCCTAGGATGTTTCCTTTTTCGTCTACTCTTAGGAAGATGTCGTCGCCTACGTCTTTGAAGAAGCCTTTTCTCGGTTTGCTCAGGGTTACCTCCAGCAGGTCGCCTTCTGGATCGAACCAAACTTTTAAGGGTTCTTTCTCCAAATTGATTCGCCCCTTTTCATCTTATCTGTATGTAAGGTTGAGAGCATAGTCTGTGTTTCCTGACTTCTTTGGGTGGAAAAGTCTAGGCCTCTTCTAAGGTTCTGAGAAATTCTTCTTTTGATAAACCTGTGTCTCTGATAATTTTTGCTAGGAGGCCTCTACCTATTTCCTCTTCTGGGTGAATGGGAACAACTGTTATTCTTCCATCAGAATGCTTAAGCACCATGTGGCTTCCTTTTTGTCGGACAATTTTGAAGCCGAGTTTGATTAGCGCTTTTATTATTTTATTAGGTGGTGTTGGCTTGAGTGCCATGAGGTTTAAGCCTCAACTTCCAAAAGCTGTACGCCTACGAATTCTGTTTTCAGGTCTTTTACGGCTTTTTTGCCCTCGGTTTCCAGATAAGCCTCCACCGCCTCCCTCATCCGCTTCATCAGTTCATCTAAGCTTTTTGCTTGGGTGTGGCAGCCTGGAAGCTCAGGAACCGAGCCTACGAACCATCCGTCTTCATCCCGTTCAACCACGACGCTGACCTTCAAGTTCCGAGTCACCACTAGGACTATTTTAACAAACTGCCTTATAACCCGTTTCCTAAGTTTCATTTTCTACCTGCATTTAATTTAACAATTCAGAAACTATATTTATCCTTGTTGTAGAATTAGGTTTCTGGGGTGAAGGTGTTGTCGTTTGTGCCGGCGTTTGAGTTGGGCTTGTGGAATGCTTGGGTTCTTGTTGTTCCTATGCTGATCCTGTTCTTTTTTGATGTGAGGGTGACGGCTGCTAGGGAATCTGGGCAATCAGGGGATTTTCAGCTGACTAGAAAGGAGAGATTGGTCATGAATGCCGTTTTCTTGCCTCTGTTCTCTTCTTTTGTTTATGCTGTTTTTTTGCCTCTGCAACTTGGTGCAACGTGGCTGTTCGGTGGTCTCTTTGTCTTTGCGTTTGGGGTGGTTTTCGCCGTTGTTGCGGTTGTGAATTTCGCTGCTGCTCCTAAGGACAAGCTCGTCACCGAGGGTCTTTATCGTTTTTCGAGGAACCCCATGTACGTTGGTTTGCTTCTGATGCAGATCGGTTTGGGAATAGCTTGCGCTTCTTGGTTGTATCTTCTCTTAACCGCGGTGTTGTTTATTGTGCTCAACGCGAATTTATCAGCTGAAGAACGTTACTGCCTTTACATGTACGGAGACGACTATCGAAAATACGTGAATCGCACTCCCAGATGGCTGGGAATACCGAAATCTAACGGGAAATAACCTTTACCCTTATTCTACTATGCGCGCGCATATGGGTTTTTCATTTTTTCAACCTAAAACAGCCAAATAGCTCAATGGAGATGCAAAATGTGCGCGCTTGTTTATTTCCGCTTCTGGAGTTCCGCTATTCTCATCCGCACAGACTCTTTGATGAATTCGCTTCTGGAAGTGTAGCCGAGTCCCGGAGTTGCAATGGCCTTGTCTACTTGCTGAATTAGGCCTTCCGGCAGCTGTATCGTCATCCACTTTTTCTTTTTCTTTAGCACCGTTCTCATGCTTTACTCATCTCCCCGATCTTTGCTACAGTCAAGGCTGTATATTACTTATTAGCATTGCGGCGCAAAGAATAAATGCCTCACATATATTAATGAGCCGTAATGCACTGAAATGTACAAAAAAGAGGGAAGGTTAGGGGTTTGGGTTTGGGGATAACTTATTCTCTTAAGGAGGGCTCTTTTGGTGTCTGGTGTCGTAACTTGGGGGAGCTTGATCGGTTACAAGGTCGTAACCGGATATTTCGAGCTGACCCTGAGCAGCATGACCTTCACACTCGGAGCCACACTCTTCACAATCGGCATAACACTCCCCATCAAAACAATCTTCAGCAAAAAAACATAACCAACCAACAAAAAAACAACACACAACACGTAAAAAAGATTTTATTGTAATTATAAATTATTAACATTTATGCTCCGCAAGATTGTTGTTATTATCGGCATTCTTGGTGTTTCTGTTTCTCTTGCTTTAGGAGCTTTAGCAATTCTAACATGGGAAATTACTTCGATCCTTGTTGCTTCAATTGCAGCTATAACCGGTATAGTCCAAAGCTATTTGCCAAAGGAAACCGAGAAGAAACCAGAGGTAAAAACAAAAGAAACCACGCCAAAGCAACCCTCTGAGATTGTGCACATGAAAGTGTTACGAGAGCACGCTATTGATCCTTGGATAAATCTTCTTCGAGGTGTGGATAGAGGCACTGTGGTCATAGGAGGGGTAGTTACGATTGAAAGCTCAACAATGGGAAATCTGGTTGTTGACCGCGAAGTCACTGTTACTCTTCCTAGGGATCCTGACTTCAAATATTCTGGGGAGCTTTTCCAGCACCTGTCCAAGGGATATCCTAAGCAACATAGGAATTGGATTCAGCTCAAAAAGGATTACAGCAATTATATGAAAGAGGCGAAAAGCGTTTTCGAGGCGATATGCACTAACCTCGCGAATGAAGTATCTATGCAAACAGGTCTAGCTACTCACGACTTTCGTGGCCAGCCGCCTAAGGAATATTTTGGGGCGAAGCATCTTAGCTATATTATCTATCAAGATATAGCAGCAATGATTAAGTACGGAAGAAAACTTTTCGAAGGAGAAATGCAGGTTAATGAGGATAGAGAAAAGCCGAATGTCTTTTTCGTCTCAAAAGGCGCTTTTTCTCGATTGGTGCAAGGAAAAAAACGGCAATGCGAAAACGTCATAAAAATTGTTGACGAGTTGGAAAAGGATGAACAAATAAGACGATCAATTGAAACTCTTGTCTTGAAGAGAAAGAAGTTAGACAATCTTCTGAATGAATTCATCGAGTTCCTTGAAAAACTTTCGAAACTAATAGAAAATCAGAAACTAATACTCGGATACTGTGACATGTGTTCAGATAAAACTCAGAGCTAATAACAAAAGATGTATTTGCTTAGCAATGCGCGCTTTTGAGTGCTTAAGTGCCTCTATATGCGCTTAGGTTTTCTTATGAAGAATACGGTTACGAGAGCAGCGAACATTACAAATATTGAAAGAATAGTTGTAGGTTCAGGTATTACCTGAAATCCGAAAATGGCTATGGCTTCATGATTGCATGTGTCGCCATAATCAAACACGCCGTTTTGGTTTACGTCAACCCAGACGTCGTATGTTCCTAAATCTAAAGGATGTGCCCATACCAAGGTAACAGCTAGAGTTCCATTAGTCTCTGTGGTTTTATAGGTAACCGTCTTAGCATTGCTAGGGGTTAAGTCAAAACCGTCAGGTATGATGTAAATTGCTACTTCGATATTCGCTGGGTATCCGCTACCCGTCACATACACGTCTTCAACAGAAGCGAACGTGTTTTTATCGTCACCAAATTCGTTACATACAGAAATAGAAGCAGGGACTGGCAAGGGCTGAAGTCTATTATATTCATCGTAAAGAGTCTGGTTGATCGCTTCTTCACCTCCAAGCCAAACTAGTATCGGCCCACCGAATCGGTCAAATGTGACGTTTACTGGTTCTGTTTGTGGATTGTAGACTGTAAACCAATAGATTCCAAGGTCTTTAGGAAAGATGGGTTCCCAATAATGGTCAAATTGCACATCGATGGCGTAAGACGTGACGGTTGAGGCGGAGTCGATAACTTGCATTTTGGGATTTCTTATTTCAAAGTCTATTGGAAGCGTAGAATTAACTGCGCTTGTTAACCTCAATGTTAGTTGATAGAGTTCTACACTATGTAGATACGACACGTTAAACGACTCTTGAGGTTCAAGAGTGACGGTTAAATTATCCCATGATGGGTTTCCTCTGTCAGCATTAGCGTAGTAAGGGTAGATTTCGTCAAAGTGAACTGTCCAACCATTTAGGAAGAACATGCCATATCCGAAGACTAGAAACAGGTCTGCAAGGAAGGGAAACAAACCATACGTGCAGACACTTGCTGTCGGGTCTATTGGAATCCAGCCGTCTCGTGTAAAGAAACCTAGATTTTGAACTTCCCGTATTCGCTCCTCTGTTATTTCAGGCAAAGTTACCATCGTGTCATTGAAACCCATCACGAGCTGTTCTCCTTCCAGCGTTACTATTGACTCGTTAGCTGATAACGATAAAACGGTCCCAGACGGTGATGGAGTTTTAATCTCCACCCAAGCATGCCACGCCCCCATGTAGTTACCTAAAAGATTGTAGATTGGTCCATATACAATTTGAATGCAATGTTCAGGCCAGCCTATGCCTCTTAAAAGACTATAGTAGAGCCGCGCAAAGTCACAACATACACCTTTCTTTTGTCTGAACATTTCTGGAATGCTTTGCCAAGCATGTTCCTTGGTGTAGTCATATCTAAAGCTGCGACCTAAAGCATAGAACAAAATTCGCAAGTTCAACATCAAGTTGTCTTCCAACGGAAAAACACAAACCTCTCTAATCATTCTTTGAACTTCAGGGTTCTGTGAGTCAACCCAATACCACTCATAATCATCGTAGCCATAAGTGGCCATAGGAAGCATCGGTAAAACAATCAAAGCAACAAGGAGCAAAGCAACTAAACTCTTATCACGTCGCACATACATGCCCTATTGAAAATATGGTTAGATTCGATAAGAACGTTGTGGAATTTCATTCTAGAAAATTAGGCACATTTTTACATTTCTCATCAAGTTGCTGACACAACCGCTTGTCATAAGGCATCCTAAACCGCCCCTGCTCCATCCTTATACGCAAATACGCCAAATACTCAGCCTCTTAATCTCATCAGTCACAGCCTCGCCAACACTGGTTTTCATTGGGATTTCTCCATAGGAGGTAGACTTTTGTCTGTGTTAGGATGGCGAGGGTTCGGAGGACTTTGGCGAGTTTTTCATGGGAGACCTTCCTTATGAACTCTCTGTATTCGCTTTTATTCACGTAGGCCTTGCCTGAGCCCTTTAAACGCTTGTAATAGCCGCTGGAGACTCCGAGTAGGATTTCGTGCACTTTCTGAACATCTTTTGGGCTAAGTTTTCTTAATCGTTTAAGGTTGCTTCTTTCTGAGGCTAGTGCCACGGGGTTGAACCCTAAATCCCTCAGCCTTTCAACAGCCTCAACAACGCTTTTGTCAGGCTTGCTCTCCGCAATTTTAGTCATTCCAGCCTTCTCGAAGAAACAGTTGTATTTAGCCATGACCGCCACAGCCTCCACGAAGGGCTTACCAACAAGAGACAGAGTCTCCTTCACGAGTCTAACTCCTAAGCCTATAGAACGATATTTGGGATGCAAAACAACGCGGGAAATCAAGGCGAGGTCGCGGTTAATCTCCTCAACGGTCAGCCTACGCCCAAAAGCCTTGCCTCTGCCAAAAGCCAAGATGCCCGCATAACTATAAACAATCACGCCAACCGTCTCGCTTCCACGCCTTAAAGCAAAAACCTTCATAGGAGCCGGAACCCTAGAGCTTCGATAATGAAAAGAAGCCAAACCCTCATAATCCTCCAAGGAACCCTCCACCACGCGCATATTCCGAGTTAAAGAACACGCCCCACTAACCCCGTTACAAAAATACTTAACCTCAATGTCCTTCCCGAAGCCCTTCCTAACGAAAACAGAAGGCCTAAAATCCCCCAAAAGGTCCCCGTGGGACGTAGCCGCCAAAACCGCCCTACCCATCCTCCTAGCCAACCTCTGAACATTAAAAGCCACAATCTTAGCCGTGTCCCTGTCAAGCGTAGCACAGAACTCGTCCATAACCCAAAACTGACGCCCAGACTCCATCAGCTTAGCCAGCCGATAACGGTACTTCTGCCCCTCGCTCAACTCACCGTAACGCCTCACAAAAAGAAAAGCATCGTTCAAGCCCACAAGCGAAAGCAGCTCCAAACCCTCTTCAAGGCTCCCGCCAACCGTGTCAATAAGAGGACTAGCAGCATCAAACTCCACGTCAGCGATGTTTACGGCTTGATCTCCCAAATCCTTCTCTAAGGCGCGGAGCAAAACGCTCTTGCCTGAACCTGACTCACCCGTAATGTAAACAACATCTCCGAGACCAATCTTCAACTCCACATTATCGTAAACCACATGCCTCCGATACTGGTCAACGCCTAAGCCGAAAGCCTCAGCCACCGCAATGGTTCTAGGCGTAACCTCAGTCCTAACCCTAAAACGAATATCATAACGGAACTTGCCAGCTGCCCGATCCCACTTCCTCGTAACCTTCCCAACACGAAAAAACTCCCGCAACTCAGTACGCCCTCACAAACTTAGACGGCTCCTCCCTGCCCACAGTTCCAGCATAAACGCCCAAAGCTAGACTCCACAACATATCATCGTGAGAACCCGAAGAATGACTAAACAGAAGATGACCACTCTTGCTGTAAGCATACTGCTGCTCATTAACCTGCTCGCAAAGACGCCTGTTATAGGGCATTTTAAGACGCTTCTGCTCCATAGCAAGTTTTAGGCAGCTGAGCAGCTCCTCCTTAGCTTTAACCGTGAACGTTAAGCCCTCGGCAGGCACGCCCTGAACCTTAAGCTCCTCCAAAACAGGCTCACCCACCCCAGTCTGATCCACCTGCACCTTTCGGAATCTGAACTTCTGATTCGCCCTCACCAAATGCCCTATAACATTACTGTACGGAGTGCCAATCGGAAACTCATACAAGTAGACAAGCCTGAGAAAGCCGCCCTCACGCTTCAAAACCGCCACAACACTAAAATCCTCAAGCTTACCAAAGTCGCAGCCCCCATAATACTCCCCTCTGGGAACAGCCTTTTCTAGGCTGGAAAGAAAATCCGAGGCGGGGTCCACGCAACCACGAATAAGGTCCTGCGGAAAATACGCATTCGCCGCTTCCACAAACTCGGCTTCGTACTCCATGCGGAAAGTCTGATCAGTCATGGTACGCCTCATCTCCTCAAGGAACTCAGGCTTGATAAGCGGACATTCGCTTGACTTAACGCGGTGAACGCTGTAGTCGGGGTTCATGAAGGCGCGGTAAAAGAAGTGGTCTCTGCCCCACGGCGTTGAAAGGAAGATGGCTATGCCGTCGGTTGTGCTCAGCATAGGAAAGATTACGTTTATGATCATTTCCTCAGGCATGAAAGCCGCCTCATCGCAAATTACGCAGAAGGCACTGTAACCGCGAAGGAAATTCTCACTCGCAGGCAAAGCAATGATTTCGCTTCGGTTGTCAAACTGAACAGTAGTCCTAGTGGACCGAACCACTTGACTCTTTAGTGGACTGGTAAAAACAAATGCGGATATCCGACTGAACATAATCATGCTCTGCCTCAAGCTCGGAGACGTAATCAAAACAGTCACGCCGTCGTTAACAACAGCCAAATAAATCGCCTTCACCGCAATAGTCGTGGTTTTCCCGCTCTGACGACCCATAACCGCGACTAAACGCTTACTCGAATCCCTCAGCAGCTCAGCCTGATAAGCAAAAAGCTTAACCCTAAGAACCCTCTCCGCGAACGAAACAACATCTAAATCTTTGTAGCCCAGTTTCTCAGCTTTAACCAAGTCTTGAAGCTCAAGCCTAAGCCTCTGGGTTTCTCGCAGAAACTTGCGCCTTAACCTCTTCAACCATCTTCCTAAGGTTCTTGATCTCCTCATCAACCTGCTTCAACCTCTCAAAACCCGCCAAAATAGGGCCGTAATCCTTAGCTGCGGAGAAAACAATCCGAAAACGCTCAAGCTCCAACTTACTAACCTCATCCGCATCACAAATCCTCCGAAAAGCACAAGAAAACCGCCTCAGAACATCTTCTAAGCTAAGAACATCAACCGGAGCGATTTGTTCAACAAAAATTTTCTGCCTTCGACGAACAAAAGACAGCCTACCAACCTGCATCCTTATAGCTTCAAAAGTCCGATCAGGAAACCTCCCACTCCTCACAATCTCCTCAACAGACAACCCCCGCTTAACCATATCCTCAAGCAGCCTATCCTCCTCTCTTGTCCAACGTCTACCCCTAGCCATTATGCTTTAGCTCCGAAAAAAGCGCCTAGAATGGTGCCTATGATGAGCGTGATGCCTGCGAAGACCTCGCTGTTAAAGGACCCTAGAAAAATCATGTGGAGAGCCTCGACGACTGTCAGCAGGGCTAGGGCTACAACGCTGAAACAGACCCCTAAGACTAGGCGTTCGCTGGGCAGAACCTCCTCATTTACCCTGATCTTCTTGCCGTGGCCCTGCGCTGTTGAAACTCGCTTCGTTAAGGCACTTCTAACGGATTCCCGCAGACGAAACTTCCTCAAAAACACGTAGTTATGCGCTGGCCTCATGCGGATTTTCCTCAAAACGCCGGCGGGCAGAACGCGACAGAACTGCGGCCTAATCACGTAAATCTTGTCCAAGATGTCAAGGGGAACGCGAACAGCTCCCCACTCCTTCCACGGGAGAGCCAACTCCTTGCCGAGCAGAAGGTATCGACGCTTCCCCCTTTCAGAAACGCCTAGGAAAACACCCCACTCATAAACTCTAGCCTCAGGATTCCTACGGTGCTCAGACAGACGGGCGCGCACTTCGCTGGCATCAGACCACTCAATATGAATCAAATCGCCCTTCTGAAGAGAGCCTACGTCAACAACCTTGCCTTCCAAAACCTTTTTACACCTAAAATTTTCCTTACTCATCTGAACATCACGACCCCCGTGGTGTTCTGTGAGGATATAGCCAACAGGTTCTTCGACCTCCTGTGCTGTATCCTCACGCTGAAGCGGACTTATAAAACGTCTGACGCTAAATAACACAGATACATGTAACTTAAATCAGTATGTCTTAATATAACGTAAGCTTTCTCAATGCGAGGTTTCCGCGTCTGATTCTTTGAGCCATATGGCCCAGCACAGCAGAACCTGAGAGTACCCTGTTTCCTTTGAGAAGACCTCCATTTTCTTGATGAAGTCTACGTCGTTTTTCGCCTTTATGCCGAAGTTTTTCAAAGCAGCCCTCTTCACGATCTTGTCCGGCATGGTGGTGTCCACGCCGGCTTGCATGCGTAGATACTGGAAGGTGATTAGGCCGATGCCTGAAATTTTTCCTACGGGGTCTTCCTTCCAGTTTTCGTAGTTGGCTCTTTCCGCCCAGAACCGCAGGGCTTCGAAGTTGCCCTTCAGCCCTTTTTCCTTTCTGATCCTGTCCAGTTCTTTGCAGACATCTATGGCAGCCCTCCAACACCGCTCGTTATTCATTATCTTCGTGAGCCTCGCGTCCTGCGGTGACAGCCTAGCGAAATCTTGAAGAGATGCTATTTGGCCTGTTTTAACGTAGTTCTCGTAAAACTGCTTCACCCTTGGAACGACGATTTGAAAGTACTTCAGGCCAATCGAGTCTAGGGCTGCGTCGACTATAATTAAAAGAGCGTGACCGCCCCACCGTTTGCCTTCAAAGCACCTCCGTTCGTATTCCCTAGCTGTTTCCAAGACTTCCCCGTATGCCTCTTCAACCCGGTTTTTCAAGCTGCAACTCTCCACGCCAGCTACGAAGTAAATCCTCTTTTATTTTTAACTTTCACGCTGTTGAAGCCTCGTGAAATTCCCAAACAATTATATTAATTGTACCCATGGAATAGTTGAAGAGGGGTTGTGATGAATTTTTCGAAGATGACGCGGGATGATTTAGAGAAGTACGTGGATTTTCTTCTGTGGCATTATAGGGTTGTTGACGCCTTCTGGTTTTTGGCTGTGGAGGACAAGTTTGGACTCGATGAAGCAGTTAGGATGAATGAGGGCATCTGGGCTAGAATAGGCGGCATGGCGGCGAAGGACATAAAGAAAACGTTCCCCATAAAGGATCGCGGTGTCGCCGCAGTAATCGAAGCCTACTCGTACTTTCCTTGGTCAAACATCTTGAGCTACGAGGTGGTTGAGCAAACTGAGGATAGAGCCATAATCCGAGTAAGACACTGTCCGCCGCAGGAGGCGAGACTGAAACACGGAAGAGGAGAGTTTCCATGTAAGGCCATGCATGTGGCGGAGTTCTCCAACTTTGCTAAAAACATTGATGAAAAAGTCAAAGTGACCTGCAAATATGCCCCTCCAGACAAGCATCCCGCAGACAGCTGGTGCGAGTGGGAACTAAGAACCTGAATTTTGGCTGGTGCTTATTAGAAAAAAGAGACAGATTGTGTCTCTATTCTTTGGTCTTATGTGAGAATTTACTCCAGAGGAGACCTATCAAGGTTCCAAACGTCATCCATGCGATCAGCAGCGTTA
This sequence comes from uncultured Candidatus Bathyarchaeia archaeon, assembly GCA_964655075.1. GTDB lineage: Archaea > Thermoproteota > Bathyarchaeia > Bathyarchaeales > Bathyarchaeaceae > CAZZLD01. The sequence goes on along the minus strand of CAZZLD010000008.1, from coordinate 26,877 downwards.
TCACCCATAAAAGCACTCGATGGGCAAAGACGCCGTAATAATAGGGAGTTAAACGCCAATATTTAATCCCAAGGAGGGACGGCAGTATTGATTCTGAATAAAGAGTGGGATAATATCCGAAGAGAATCGGGACAAACGTAAAAGCGAAGAAAACCAAAGCGAGTGTACCGCTTTTAACCAGCACCGTTTCACCGGGCAAACTAGCAAACGTCACCGCGAAAACTACTCCAGCAATTGCGCCTAGAATCAATCCCTCCGGTAACGTGAAACGGAGAAAGAAAACATACCAAGATGAACCGTATGCCAACCAATAATAAAGATTACTAATTAACCCGTATAAAGCGCCGAGTGGCAATCCAAGTATTAAGCCCAGCTTCCATCCGGTGATCCGACGCCCCTCTTTGACTGGAGCTTTCTGAACTTTGCCGGTCATGCCTTTTACATGCCTTTACATAGAATAAAAGTTTTTTGTTGAGCTATGGTTGTTCCTTAATTGCACAATCGAGCGGTTGTGAAGAGTTTTTATATTTGGCTTTTCAAGAGTATTGTTTGAGGTGTGTAGGATGAGTTATTGGGACGAGTGGTGGAAGCGGAGGCGAAGGTCGCGTTTCTCACCGTTCGAAGACATAGACAAAATGTTTGAAGAAATGCTTAGGGAGTTCAGCAGAGGCTTCCCAGAAGAATTTGTTAAGGAGCGTAAACTACCAGACGGAAGCACCGTTAAAACTTGGGGACCGTACGTGTACGGATACTCCATGACCATGGGACCAGATGGCAAACCCATCATCCGAGAGTTCGGGAACGTGAGGCCCTCAAAATTCGGCACCCCAGAAACAGCGGAAGAACGTGAACCCTTAGTGGATGTGGTGACTGGCGACAAGGTTGTCCAGGTCATCGCTGAAGTTCCAGGCGTAGAGAGGGACGACATCAAACTCTTCGGCACCGAAGAAACTTTGACGATATCTGTGGACACCGAGAAACACAAATACCGCAAAGAGGTGGAGCTGCCGGTAAAGGTGGACTCCAAAAGCGCCAAAGCATCCTACAAGAACGGCGTGCTGGAAGTTACGCTTAAACGAATTGAGAAAAAGAAGCCTTCGGGAGAAAAGATAAGCATCGAATAACCAAGCAAGGCTCTAAATCCCTTGAACCGACCGCTTTCGAAGCGCCAACAGCGCGTTCTACCGTAAATCCACGAGGACCTTGTTGTAAAGGTCGTTCAAGCCCCAGCCGTATCCGAAACTCAAGAGGAACACATAGAAGAGGCTCAAGGAACCTGCAGGAATATTGAAGGCTGGAAAAGCCAAAATGGCTATGACAAAGCTTGTGAAGAACGCTGAAACAGCCGTGTAAGCGTACGCCCAGTTCCAAGCAAACCCTGAGCCTTTGCTTACAGAGTCCTGCATCTTAACCACGAAAGGCAACAGCGTCCTGCATAAAACGCCTAACAGAACACCCGCGAAAGCAACTATCTCCAACATGCTTACACCTCCTCCTTAACCTCTGTTTCTTCGATGCCCCAACCGCTTTTCATCAACATCTTCCGCAGTTCTTCGCGGCGCACAAACCCAAGTTCAGCCGCCTTCAGCAAATCCTCAATCCGAACCTCCGACGTTTGAGGAGAACCCCAAATTAACCGCACGCTCGCTCTAACAGGGTCTAAACCAGCCTGTTTAACAACGGGTTGAAAGACCTCCCGTTCTACAATACGTTTGATGAACCGCTGCAGCGAGACGACCTTGCGCTCCGATAGTTCAACAGCTGCTTTGGCGCTGGCTTCCGTGAACCCGGGCGTGGTGAAGAGCTTAGGCAGCGGGGTTTGTAGCCCTAGGTAAAACTGGTTGATTAAGTGTTCCACGTAACCGTCGAACCTGGCTCTCGGATCCACCTGCACGGTTTTCACGTCAGCAGCCCTATTGTAAACAAACCTTGCCCCCGCCTTCGGCTTCCCCTTAATCAGGCGCTGGTACTCAGCCAGTTTGGCGTCTCCCACGCCTTCGAAGACCCAAAGCTCATCTGGACCCGCGTACTTCTCAAATATGTCGCACATCGCCTTCTCCAGCCTCGCCTTCACGCCGATCAAACTCTCCCGCGTCTCCCCGTTCACCGTCAGCTTCTCGGCTAAAACCCGCAGGATTCCGGTTCCGAAGGGTTCCCCGTTCACTGGGTTCCAGCGGAAGTGGACTATGGTTTCCGGCGCTAGGATCTTGCCGTCGTACGTCGCCGTCTGCTTGTAACCGCGGATGCCGCCGTACCGGTCTCGCAAAACTTTCTCGATGCTTGTGACGGGCAAAATCTTAAGGCTCTCAAATTTGCTGGGGGTGATCCTCTCCCAGAAGCTGTTGCCGAACGCGACGATTTCTCGGGCGGCGACCTGCAACAGACCGTCCAAGTTCACGCGTTCATTAAATTCATCCACGATCTGTTTCGCCTTTTCAGCCGCCGCGTAATCGCTGTTCACACTGGTATAGAAGCCCGCACCGACTGACTGATCCGCTAGAAAGTCAACCGCCGCCTTCGCCGCGTAATCACTGACATAGATCGCCATCAAATCGCTGAAGGTCACAGCCGGGGTTTCGCCGTAGGCTTCTTTCCAAGCCGGCAGCAGAACTCCCCGTTCCTTGGCCTCGGTCAGCCGCCGAGAAAAATCCTTGATCTTTCTTAAAACTTGGCTCAAGCCTCTTCAACCGAAACAGTGTTCGGGGCGAGTTTATTTAAGTCAAAATTACGTGGGAGGGCAATATGGGCGAAACGGCGTGATAATTGTCTATAAAGCTTTTAAAGAAAAAAGGAAGATTACTGAACTTCAAGCACGAGGAATGTGTGTTGCAGGTTTCAGGGATTGATAAAGCCTTCGGTGCGACCTTCGTGGATGTGGAGGGCCTCAAGTTCGTGTCCGGCTTAGCCTACCGTAAACGCGGGTCGCTTTATGTTTACCTGAGAGGAGAAACGTCCAGCGCAGAAGAGGTGCAGAGGGAAATCGAGGAAGTTCTTAAGGAAATCTTCGGCATCACCAGCGAGGATGTCACACTAAACGAGAAGCATCCTAACGAATACAAGTACACAGTGCTGGACGAGAAAAACGTGAAGAACGCCTTCGCAAAGGTGTCCCGCAAATTCAAAACCAAAAGCAAAGAATAAAGAGCAAACTGAAAAAAGCGCGCGGCACATCAAACTTCTAACTTTAGGCAGAGTGTACCCAAATTTATTTTAGCCTGTTACAGAATGACCTTAAAGGTTGAGTGTGAACAGGTGGGCGAGAAGCTTTACGGTGAAGCCTACTTCGAGGGCAGAGGTTCTAACTATTGGTGGACTATTGGCAGTTACAAAAATTTAGGGCAGTTTCCCCACTGGGAGAAGATGCTGAAGTTCATCTGGGAGTTTAAGGCTGGCGGGAGGCTGCTGGACATCGGGTGCGCCTACGGTTTTCTCGTAAATGCAGCTGCTAGGCACTTTGAATCTTGCGGAATAGACATATCCCAGTTCGCGGTTAAGAAGTCAAAGGAATTCTGCAGAGGAAAAGTTTCGAGGGCTTCCGCGGTTAATCTTCCCTTCAAAGACGAAACATTCGATGTCGTAACCGTCGTGGACACACTGGAGCATGTGCCAGATTTAAGTCAGTGCCTAAAGGACATCGTAAGAATCCTAAAGAAGGACGGAGTTCTCTTCTTGCAGTTACCTAATCCCCTAGTCTGGACGCACCTCTGCGGGCGTTTAGGATTGGAGGATGAAACCCACACAAACGACTTTTGGCTCAAACAGTGGAAAACCGTCTTGGCGAACCACGGGCTTAAGGTCGAAAAATGCTTGGGGATGGTTGCCTTTGCTTTTAGGAAGATTCGGTTTTTCGTAAACTCGAGTAGAGCCGCTTCGCTGCTTCCGGAGTGGTGGATAATCGCCAAGAAATAGAAAGCGCCTTTCAGATTTCCCGCGTGTGGGGAAAGTCTTGGATCCAAGGTTTTTGGTTTAAGACGAAGACCCTGAAGTAGTTTCTGAAGTATATCCAGTAGTTCTTCATCCGCCCGTTCTTTTTAACCCGCCTCAGAGAAGTGTAAGCCTTAGCGCCTTTGTTAACCAAACACTTCCCAATTTTTCCCATTCTCCGAGAGAAAACCAAGTCCTCAGCGATAGCCAAGCCTTCATCAAACCCCCCGATTCCATGGAAAACCGATTTTCTACAGGCGCAACATACAGTTGGGAAAGAGGGGAAGCCAAAATGCGCAGTTAATGCAGCTACCGTGTTCATGAGGCTGTAATGGAAGAACTTGAACAGGTCACCTATTATCCCCAGCCTTTCGAGACCTCCCACCGAGCCGGAAACACATACCACGTTAGAATCAGCAAAACTTTCATACATTTCAGCTATGAATCTGGGGTCCAAAAGAGTGTCTGCGTCTAGAAAGAGCAGTATTTCGCCTTTCGCTCTTTGCGCTCCGACGTTTCTAGCTTTACTGACGCCGCGATCTTTTATGTTTATCACTTTGTCCGCATATTTTTTGGCGATTGTTTTCGTATTGTCAGGACTGTTGCTGTCTACAACAATTACCTCGATTTTACCCTTTTCGAATTTCTGTTTTCCGGTGCTTTTCAGGCACTGCTCAATGTTTTCCTCCTCGCAGTAAGTGGGTATGATTATCGAGACCAATGGGGTTTTGGTTGCTATTTGAGGCCCTCCGTCTGTTCCTGTCAATTGGGGTGAATTTATCGTAATATGTTTGATTTAAATTTTAAATCTATAAAAACAATATGAACGCCCAATATGGATTCTAAACGTGGTTTGATGTTCTGAAGCAGTATATGTAACAAATATTATTCCTAGAGCAAAGGCTAGGAAAACGAAGGCAAAGAACTCATGGTGGAGAACATCTTTTAACTCTAAGAGGTAGCCGTAGCGCAAAAATTGGTCTAGGAGGATGGCTGACGTGATGATTATGCAAAGGACCGCAATTACGTAGAATCCACGTTTTTTCATGGCTGTTCCTCTGTTAGGATATTGTTGACTAGGGTGAGTTGTTCTGCGACTTTTCTGCCTTTCGGCGTTAGCAGAACGTGGACGGTGAAGGGAAATGTTTTGCGTCCCTCTTCCTTGATTAGTCCTAGTTTTTTGAGTTTCGGCAAGGCGTTGTATATGGCGGATATGCTGGCGTCTATGCTTCTTCTCAGGTCTGTTCTTGAGGCTTTTCCCTTTTCCAGCAGGTAGAGGAGTATGCGTAGGGCTGCTGTCTGCTCCAAATTGGATATGCTCATTTTTGTTCAGTTATTATGGTTGCTTTTTTGGGTATTTAATTGTTTGCTTTTCGAATTTCGGACAACAGTAAAACTTAAAAGCTCAGACGTTGTATGTATACTGAAAAACAGACAACAGACAAAGGCGGTCGCAGTTGCCAAAACCCCACGAACTCACACAGGTCATAAAACTCCTAAAAACCTTGGCCAAGGGACCGAAGAACACGTTGGCAATATACCGCGCCCTAAGAAACGAAACAGGATTCAAAAACCACCACGGCTTCTACCGCCAACTCAAACTATGCATAAAACACAACCTCATCCAACTCACAGAAACAAACAAAAAATGGGGCATCCCCACGAAGACATACAGCCTAACAGAAAAAGGAAAAAACTTCCTATGCCTATTCAACGAAAAAATATGGTTCAACTAGACAATAGGGTTCCTCAGCGTGAATATTTAAAAGCAGAATTTCACCTTTACTCCACTGGGCTAGTCTCTGAGGATGTAGGGGGTTATTGGGTGATAAGTATAGAGTAATGTCCATCTAACTATTATAGTTTGGTGACTATGTAGACTATCTCATGTCCGTCTCCCCAGTACAAGTTGTTAACTGTCCAATTGAAGATGAGTCCTTCAGTCATGTCAAAAGCGTGAACTCCGTCTTTGTCAATATCAACTTCCCACGTGAAATAGGTATTAGGAAAGGTATAAAGGAGTTCTTTGTACTCAGCGCTTAACCACATGCTTCCATTCCAAACGTAGCCGTCGGGACGATTAAAAACTCGAAGAGTTACATTAAACTTGTAGGTGCCGCTGTGCCAAGGCTTAATATAAAGAGTGACGTTGTCAACTCCCCCGCCATCGCTCTCAAATTCCATACTCATAGGGGAGTTTCCTATAAATCCACAAGTGTGCATGGGTCCCTGTGAAGGATACGTACAATAGTGTCCATAAGAGTAGCTAACCCAAATGTTCCATTCATATATTTCTCCCCTTTGAGCGCTCGCGGGCACACGGTAGTCCCCTAACTGCGGTCCCACAGAGTCGTTATCATCTAATGAAACAAAAGGCAGCAAAGAGAACAGGATAATCACCAAGGGTGCAACAATTAAAGTCTTTCTCATACACATCACTCCCAATTAAAACGATGTTAATAAATTATATAGCTTTTCTGATTATATCAGTTTTGCACCTTTTGGTATGATTTATGGAATCTTTGCAAACATTTGTTTTACGATTTTTGGCTCTTACCCTTATTTTCTAGTTATACTTCAAGATCGAGCTGTATGGGAACTCCTCTTAGGTATCATCGGCGGAATAACCATCAAATGAAAACAAAAAACCTAACAATAATCATACCAAAAGGAAACACCTAAATCGGTTGAAAATCATAATAAAACATAACCTCGTCAGTCGAGATATTGGTTTTCGGCGTAATTTCTGCTTTTAAATTGAGTTGGTGACATATTTTGCGATGTTGTATGCCTATTCATTCAGACTGGCAGGAACTGTATCAGAGCTTCATCGACCAACACGGCGAAGACGAAGGGAAAAGCAAATTTTACGCCCACTGCAAAGCCCACAACATTGACTACACCAAACCCAAGCCTGAAGCCGAGGCTAAGGAGGGTTTCCGTTGGCTGGGCGACGTGGAAATCGCCGATGTGCCCAAAAAAAACCTGGTGAAGTTCAAGGCTTTACACCCTGTTAGGACTTTTCATCCCGAAGAGTGGCCTAACATCCGCGAATACCTCGAAGAAGAACTCGTCAGGTCGGCGAGGACACTAACTGACAAACCCCTAGGCGTAGACCACGAAAGCAAGGTTCCCGACCCCTACCGCGTGTTAGCCTCCGAATACGAGGATGGCGCCGTGGAAGGCTTAGCCTATGCGCCCGACGACATAGTTCAAAAAATCAGGGACGGAAAAATAGAGCACTGTTCAGTGGAATTCAACTGGCGAACCCTTGAGAACGTCAACGGGGCCGCGCCGAAAGGCATCATCTTCACCCGCCTAGACTTCCTAGAGAAATATGAGCCCGGCGACCCCCAGACAACCCTAGAAGTTTGGGAGGGCATAATCAACCGCATAAAAGAGGCGAAGGACGTTAAACGCGGAAAGGCGGAATCCCAAGAGTTCATCTTGCACACCGTGAAGGACCCGGCTGCCTTCCTTGAAGAAAAGTTCTCAACCACTTGGATTGACCCCATCAACGGCATCCAAGCCCTAATGGGGCGCCCGAGGGAACAGCCCGAAAGCCTTCGGGTTCAGAGCCTACTCTTCATGAAAGCCAGCGGGTGGACGCTGGAGAAAGTTAACACTTGGCTTCAGGAACATCCGCAGTATTCGAAGCCGAAGCTTCAAGCCACGAGTGTCATGCCCCCTATCGGGGTTATTCAAATCATAGGCAAGGAAAAATCCGAAGCCAAGAGGTCTCTGGGTGAAGCCGTCATAGCGCCAACAACCGAGGCTGAGCCGAGTTCAGGTGACCTAATCAGGAGAGAGGAGGTTTTGGCACTTCTGCCTGAACGGGTTCCGCGGCATTGGGGCTACGGTCCCTACGAACTGGTTCGCAGAATCCGCAGAAAGTTGCAGTCATCTAGTTGACCCGGATTAGCCGCGACGGAACGGTGAAACGGAAAATGATAAAGGAGAAAGGAATGCTTTGACCGATTTGTTCAGCAGTTGGGACGTAGGCGAAGGATACGGAATCCTAATTCAGAGCTTCAAATGCGAATCAGCCGTAACCAAAGGTCAACTTGTCGTCGCAGACACCCACACAGCGGGCGAGTACGTAAGCGTTGCAACAGCCGGAGCCAACGCCGTAGACGTGATAGGCGTTGCCTTAGCCTCAGGATCAGCAAGTGAATACATCCCAGTGATGCTCATCGGAATCGTCAAAGTCACAGCTTCAGGCGCCATAACCGCAGGAGAAAAGGTGATCTCGGCTGCAAGCGGCGCAGTTGCGGCTTATCCAGCAACTCCATCCGCAGGAGACGAAGAGAAAATCGTGGGCAGAGCTTTGCAGGATTTTGCTGACGGAGACACTGGTCTCATCCTTGTGGGGTCGATCTAAATGAGCGAAGAAAAGAACGTTTTGAAGGAAGCCGTTCTCAGGGACCCCGACATGGGCGAGGGCGAATGGAAAGAGATGACAGCCAATGCCGCAGTGAACCCGCTCTATCAGCTCGTTATGCGGGAAGCCGTTTACAAGGACATCGCTCAGGCCTTAGGCGCGGTGCACAGCGTAGTTGTTGACGCAGCGAAGCCCGCATGCATAGGGCGCGAACTCATATGGGTTGTGCCGACTGAGAAGTATCTAGTGCGTTTCGTAAGGGCGAAGAGAGGCAAAGCTTGGCGGGTTGGACAGACTGAGCCGCCTCCAACAGGCGAAAAATACGATTATGTGGACATCGAATGCGATTACGAGATTGCGTGCAGCCAAGAGTGGAGCGAAAGTTTCCTAGAAGACGCTTCCTGGAATGTTCTGGAGCGGCAGGTGGAGGAAATTGGGCTAAGCTTGGCGGAACAGGAAACCGCGGACATCGTGGCTCTGTACGAGGGCATCTCAGCGGGCGACTTGGCGGGTGGAGCTGAAGTTACAATAGCTTCACCGATAACGTGGGCGAACTTCACGGATCTTTGGAAGGCTGTTGAAAGCGAAAACTTTCACCCTAACGTATTGGCGGTTTCGCCGACCATAATGAGCGAGCTGCTCCGTTTAGACCAGTTCATCGACAGTCTCTACTACGCGCCTGAACAGGCCATAAGGACCGGTGTTTATCCGCAGAGAATCTTGGGCATAGAAATCGTCGTCAGCTCTCTTGTGACGAGCACATTGATGATTGACACTCGGTATGCTGCGGCTATGCCTCTGCGAAGGGACGCAACGACTAAACCCTACGAGGATCCCGCGAAGATGCTGTTCGGCGCCCTAGGCTCTGAACGGTACGGCTTAGGCGTCCTAAGAAGCAAGGCTGTGGCAAGAGGCTCAAGATAAGCATAATAAGGAGTTTCTGGTTTTGGCGAAACTTCTTTTCCCCATTTTTTCTGGGTGGTTTTTATGAGTGAACCAACTTGGAGCCGATACGACGAAGCGTATAAAGGCATCTTTGAAAAGCTTCCCTTCGATTTACGGAGTAAAATTGCTGACTGCGACAAGATCGAGTTCACCTACGATGGCGACGGCGACATTTCCACCATGGTCTTTAAGAAGGGCACCTCTACGCTTCTGACGTTTACTTTCGGTTACGATGGCGAAAAGAAACTGACAAGCATAACGAGGAGTTAGGCGCAGCATGGCAGAAGCAACCCATTTTTTAAATTTGCCTCAGAAGCATAAGAAGAGCGATATTAGAGATTATGCCGAGTGGCATCGGGAGTGGAATTGGGCGGATGAACAGGGCTGGATAAGATGTCTTCGTTTGCCGTTAAGCGATTTGAAAGCGTGGGGCGTCAGAAGTAGCAGTAACCCAATTTTGTCTCCGTACACGGGCGGTGATAGGTTCGACGACAAAAACGTGTTGCAGCCTTGCGTTGTTTACTACAACGGCACTTATTACCTGTTTTACACTGGACAGAGAAACTCTGATTCAAATTATCGTTTAGGACTCGCAACTGCAACCGACCCTGAAGGACCATACAGCCGGTATGATGGAGACCAAGACTATCAGAGCCTGATCGATAACGATCAAAGTTATGATTCGCAAAGAGCTTATCAATTGTCCGTAATCTACGACGAATATGAAAGTTCTGCAAACAAATGGAAAATGTGGTACACAGGATATAACGGAACTACAAAAGTACTTTGCTACGCTTACGCAAGCAGCCCCATGGGGCCGTGGACTAAATCAGCGAGCAACCCTCTTACTTTAGCGAATTATGTTCAAGGCAGCGGCGTCACGCGGTTGGGCAGCTTATATCACATGGTCTATCGGGATGATTCCGGCGGCATCGGTGTGGCTACGTCTAAGGATGGCGTCAATTGGGCGCGGTACGGGACAGTTTTGAATAAAGGTGGAGCAGGCGAGTGGGATGAAAACGAAATCGGATATTGCGCTCTTTTTTGGAATTTGGGCGTTTGGTATTTAATGTACAGTGGCTACGATGCCACAGACACGAAATACCGAATCGGCATGGCAACATCAAGCGACGGCTTCAACTTTACTAAGTGGCCGCTCAACCCCATTTGGGATGTAGGAGCAGCGGGTCAATGGGATGAGAAATACGATGTTTTTCCCAGTTTGTTAATGATGGACGGCGCGTTCTACATGTGGTATGAAGGAAAAAACAACAGCAACGTTCAGAAAATCGGCGTAGGAGTATTGAAGCCTTGATAAACATAATTTCTAAAACCCGTTTAACGTACGTTGACCCTTGCAACGACGAAAGGGACTATTGGGACGTGTATCTTGAAGTTGATGGTCTGCCTGCGCGTGTTGAAGTAGACTATGGAGATGCAAAAACCGACGCTGAAATTCTGCTAGTGTTAAATTCGAGATATCCGCGTCTTCTGGAGATAGCAGACAACCAATTACGCATCGACGCGGTTAACCTCATTCCCCAATTGTTCAAAGACATTAAAGAAATGAAAACTTCAGCTTCAAAATGAAATGTCTTAACTGTGGGCGAGCTGTTCAGCCTTGGGAGTTAACACGAGAAGGATACAAATGTTGCGAGGATGATGAAAATGACCATTCCAGAAGTTGGGTATGCGACAGGTAAATGTGATCGATGCGGCAAAACTTACACACGTAAACGCCCTGCCTTTCCAATACTCTGCGACTGCTACAAGTTCTGCCCCCTCTGCGGACAGGAAATGACGCCTTACACGCCTGATTTAACGCCGACCATTCACCAAAGCGAAAAAGGCCAGAAGGTTCTCTACGTCTGCAATAATCATACGCCGCCCTACTACAGCACGCAAACATCCGTCGAGGTAGTTCTAACATGAGTCTCCTAGAAGAAAAACTGCTGCTGGCTAAAACTGTGCTTTCCAGCCTAGAAAAAGAAGGTGGCTCCATGCGTTGGACGCCATTGTTGAAAAGCGCTCTTAGACAGGGCGGAACCCCCCACACCTTCCAGAGCATCATGAGTTTTCTCACGAAAAAGGATACGTGGAAAGGGCAAACCGCGGAGTTTACAGAATAACCGCCAAGGGCACCAGCTTTCTAGAATCGTTGTGATTTTTCGGTAAGTTTTTTTCAGTAACCAATTTTTAAACACGCCCCAACAACAACGTTTTTTCGCGAAAATAACTTAAATACGCCTTATTTTCTAAAAATAGTTTCAGAGAGTGCCCCAAAATGGCTTATTCAACCCCGTCAGACGTGAGGCGTTTCGCTCCTGTAGACGAATCAGTCATTTCAGACGCTGAAATAGACGAGTACATTTCTGATGCGGACGCCCAGATCGACCAAGAGATCGGATCTTTCGCAGGCAGCGTGCCGCGCAGAATAAAGCGTCTTTCCGCCCTCCTCGCCGCCAAGGACATTCTGAACAGACTGGATGTGGCGGTTTCCTTTACCGCTGGCGAGTTCAGCGAAACCCAGAATAAGGAAGAACTGACCGCAATTCTGGACGGGGAAATCGAGAAAATTTATCGGCATTATCAAACGGGCTTGAAAAGGGTGTGACCTAAGCTGGTTCGCTACATCAAGAAGTACCCGAAGCAGGCGTTCACGTGGGTCGACGGCCTCATAGACCAAGAGACAGCTCAAAAAATCAGGGACGCCTACTTCACCGATGTCGTTTTCCGAGACCGCGGAACACGCACGCCGGATTATGATGAGGCAGTCAACGTAAACAACCTGCACGAGGTTGGCTTAAGAGCCTGGGGATACGTTCTGTGCCCAAACCACGGCGAGAACCAACACCTATTTCGAGGGAAAAAAGGCGGATTACCTGCATGTTGACGGTTTCTACGTTGACGACACGCAGATAATTTTTGAAACCGGAGGCGACATCACAGAGTGGAACCGGATGGCGGCTTCCGCCTACAGCATCCTAGGCGCCGACGGCAAATACGTGGTTATTGAAGCGGTTACTGGATGGAACGGACAGATTTCGGGTAGCCAAATACAGCAGCTTGTCACGCAGGACTTTGACTATTACGCGGATGTAACCCACGACTACACAGGCGACACGTGGCCCCAATGCACAACCAAGGAATCTACATTTGGCTCTACACGAACGCTTCAACCGTTTCAAAGAGCCAAGTTGAAGGCATTTACACGCAGGCGGGAACGCTTTCATGCAAGAGAATTGTTGTTTGGCAGTGGTACTTTGCTGGTGACGCAAATGCAAGCGCCGAAGGCTGCAGCATATGTTATTATCCGGAATTGATCGCCATCGTCACAGCGCAGAACAAAGCTTTTTTGGGCGCCCTCGCAACCGTGGCTGAACTGGAAAAAAAACGAGCGTGTTCCTTCCTCGCAGTTCGACAAAAGAGCTCAGGCTAAGGGCCTAGACATTAACGTAGTTCAACTTACTTATGCGGGCGTCGATCCCTACGGAAACCCCGTTTACTCTGAGGAAGTCACAACCGCAAAGGGCTTCGTCGAGCTTACAGGACGCGAAAAGGCGACTCCAGCAGGAACCGTGAAACTTGGAAAAGCCGTTTTCTTACTCAGTCTAACCACCGTCGTCCTCAAGGATGGATATGAGATAAGCTACGGAGGGCAAAGGTGGAAAATCCTCGCTGTTGACCCGAAGAGGTCCCACCTAGAGGTTTTAGCGGAAGCAAAAATCGAAAAGGAGGCTAAAGTAGGGTGACGCTTACAGTCCACGACTTCACGGCGATGACCTCTTTCCCTGGCGGTTGGGAAATCGTCACGAACAACGTTTTTTACGCCTTCGGGAAGGGCGGTTTAACGGTTTCGCCGACGGGCACAGGAGCCCACTGGATGTTCGCCGATGAAATTCCCGCCGCCGGAATGCCTGTTGTTAGGCTGCGCCTAGCGTCGCCTTTGCCAACCGTGGCTGGAGCAACTGCTGGAACCCAGCTGGGCTGGATGGCGCAGGGCGCAAACATGGGGACCGCCGCCTTCGGCGTCAGAATCGACGGGGACACGGGAGAACTCATCGCTCACGCCGGCGCTTCAGAGAACCCCAGCGGAATCACGTATGAGTTGAGCGGAATTAAGGCGGTTTACGTTCAGCGTCCCACGTCTGCCGAGGTGAAGGTCGCCGTAGAACTGCTGGATGGAACCTTGGATGTGCATGTTTTGGAGATGCCGAGCACCGCCTACTTGATGAGAAACGACGCTGTGGGTTTTCTGGTTTACGTGCCTGACGCCCCGAGCGAACTTGTGCTCAGCCACTTGGTTTTGAGCAGTCAACAGCTAATCGCTCACGCGTTTACGGATCCTAAGCGGGCTTTAGCGAAGTTGCTTTCAGACGGTTGGGCTGGAAAGATAGTTGACTTCACGCCTAAGTTCAGCACCGACTGGTACGACCGCAAAGAAGAAATGCCTCAGGTTGTGGTCAGCCACGTCACCACGCCTACGCGGTTTTTGGGCATAGGGCAGACGCCTAGACGGTTTGACGGTGAGTATGCCGTTGACGTTTGGAGTAAGGGCGACAACGCGAAACGGTGGAAGATGGTCAGGGAGGTTGACCGCATAATCGCTGAGAACCAGAACAGCATGGGAACCGACCTCGACTTCGTTCAGCTCAACGCATCAGACTGTAAACGTGTATTTTGAGAATCGGGCGCCCATCAGCGGTGACATCGATAGGGAGCAGCTTCTGCGGGATTTAGGCGTTGTTGTCGCCGATAAGGTGCGGAGGGCAGGAGGCTAGTAGATGCCCTATCCCGGTTGGCCCCGGTGCCACATTGAAGTTTTCGAGCGGCAGTTCGGTTTTCTTGACGACCATTTTCGCAGCGGGTGGGTTCTCATCCGTTCGGCTGCCAGCCAGTCTTTCGTGAACAACGGCGGTTTGGTTGCTGATCTCGGCGTGATGACGGTGACGGAGTCTGACTCGTCGGATGGGGCGGGCTACGAGAAGGGCAGCCTGAGCATAAGCACGGACACGTACCGTAAGTGCCGGGTGAGGCTGAAGGGCGCCGGATACAAGCCCTACTACATGATCTACGTGAAGTTTTCTGATGCCAGTGACGTTAACGCTAGTGGCTATGCTCCGACGGAGATGACGGAGATCACCGTTGATTTGCCTGTTGGAAAAACCGTCATTGCCGTTCAGCTGTTTGTTCGTTCTGACACTGGCGGGAACAACCAAACGGCGGCTCTTTACTTTGACTATGTTGCCATCATCAAGGATAGCCCCGTAGTGCCTCAGGAGGTTGAGAGCTTGGACGTGGAGTTGTGTGCCACCACGGCGGTTTCGGGTTTCAGGTTCACGCTGCTGAACGACCGCGGCATCTACACCGAGAAACCGAGTGTAGGCGACTTGGTTATGATTTACTTGGCGGCGAACGGCGAGGCTCTCGACCAGAAGCTGATCAGCGGATACGTAGCCGACAAGGAGATGTCTGGGGACCCGGGCAACCCTCTGGTTACTATAGCGGGCTCCGACTTGGGGCAGGTTTTCTGCGAGCGGACGTTCACTAAGAAGTACACGGCTAGTGCGAAGATCAGCCAGGTCGTTAAGGACGTCCGCGACGGCGAGATAACCGAGTTAACCGCCTTCTCTGTGGAGGACACGGACAACGAGGTCACGCCCGAGTTCAACGAGGAAGGCGTCTTTAATCTTCTCAGGAAGCTGGCGGATGCGTCGCTGAAAGGCACCACCTACGGCTACGACTTTTACGTGGACCCCGCAGGCGACATCCACTTCGTGCCGAATCCGAAGTACACGTGCGCCGAGAAAATCTATGCTGGAATCTTCTACGATGATTTCAGGGGCAACTTGGACAAGTGGGTGGCAGTTACTGGAAGCTGGCCTATAGAGAGCGAGGAGCTGAGTCAGAGCGATAAGTCTGCGGGTGCTAAGCGGGTTTGGGCGGGAAAAACTCACTGGCAGGACTACGCGGTTCAGGCTGACGTGAAGTATGTGGCGGACGGAGACAGCAAGATCGGCTTGGCCTTCAGGGTGCAGGATGACACGCATTTTTATGCGCTCCTAGTTGACAAGGCTAGCGGGGAGCTTCAGCTTTATTGGACGGACGACGGCGGATCTACGCTGAACAGCATTGGGTCAACAGTGACGGGCTTAACGTTCGTGGACCAGCAGTTTTACGAGTTGAAAGCCGAGGTGGAGGACACTTCCATAAAGTGCTATCTTGACGGAGAGTTAAAGAAGACGGAGACGGATTCGCGGTACGCAACGGGGAAAACGGGTTTGTTTACGCTGTTGACGCATGCCCACTTCGACAACGTACAGGTTAAAGCCGTGAACGAGCCGGCGTACAACATCAAGAAAATAAGCTGGAAAGAAACCGCTGAAGACGTAGCTAACCAAATCCAACTGCTAACCCGCGAAGCAGAATACCAACCCCGAGACACGGACGCATGGACAGAAAACATCTCAAACTGGAGCAGCCCACAACCAACTGTTATCTTTGCCGTTGACAACACAGACAAAAAAGTAGGAAACAACAGCATAAAAGCAGATCTTATATCCGATCCAGGTCTCAAAATTCAGGTAAGAAGACGAGCCTATATTGATGTTTCTTTATTTAGGAAAATTAAATTTTGGGACAAGTGGTCACTAACAGGACCTGTGGACTGGTGGGTTGTTCGCCTCTATACTAAGGAAGGAGATTATACAACTGATTATTACCAGAGAAAACTATGGATTGGGCAAACTGGTGGCGTTCCAAAGCCTTGGAGCACCCAAGAGATTCAAAATTTAAGTGATTTCACGAAAGTTGGAAATCCAAGCAACGACATTGTGTGTATTGAAATTGCGCTTGAGAACGACACTTCAAATATTGGCACTGGATATTTTAAGATTGATGGTTTACATTTCGCTATAGATCCAATAACCAAAACAGCTTCAGATAGCAGTAGCCAAAGCAAGTACGGTATAAAGGAGCGCGATTTTGACCACAATAACTGTTATCTTAGTCCTCAAAATCATTTCTCAAAGACGTAAGAAAACTCAAAGCAACAAAGCGTGAACTAAACCACCAAACGCCTAAGCTTCATCTCGAATAAGTTTACAGTATCGTTTTATGTCCGTGTTTCACGAAAAACCTTTATATGAGGGTGTTAATTATTTCGGGTGATGACATTTTGCGCATCATCTAGGCGCAGGATGTTTTTGATCATTTGCAAACAACTGTAAAGGAAGCTTTTAACCGAAAGCCTATGAAAATGGAGCAGAAAAACAGTGACTTCGAACAGCAAAAACGAAGTGGACATCAGTAAAGTCATCCTAGACCACATACCGAAAGAAGCCGAAATCACCCGCATAGAATACGAAGGCCCAGCCCTAGCGGTATACACCAAACGCCCAGAAATCCTCATCGAACAAAGCTACGTCGTAGCAGACATAGTAGGCCTCATCAGAAAAAGAATCGTAATCCGCTCAGACCCCTCCATACGCCTCGACGAGAAGGAAACAGAAAAAGCCATAGCGGAAATCGTCTCAGAAGAAGCGGAAATCACCAACACCAACTTTGATCCCAGCCTCGGCGAAGTCGTAATAGAAGCCAAAAAACCCGGACTAGTCATCGGAAAAAACGGCACTGTGCTTCAAGAGATCATAAAACAAACCCGATGGAGACCCCGCGTCCTCAGAAGCCCCCCAATCCCGTCGAAGATCATGGCCCACATCCGCCACTTCCTCCACTCCGAAAGCAAAGAACGAAGCAGAATCCTCCGAACCGTCGGAGAAAGAATCTTCAGACCCGTCATCAACGAAACAGGAGACATCCGAATAACCGCCCTCGGCGGATTCCAAGAAGTCGGACGCTCAGCCATCCTCCTCGAAACAAGAGAAAGCAAAGTGCTGCTGGACTGCGGCATCCACCCAGGAAACCTCAACCCCCTCAACGCCTACCCACGCCTCGACGTAGGCCAATTCGACTTGGACGCGTTGGACGCGGTTGTTATAAGCCACGCGCACCTCGACCACTGCGGCTTCCTCCCGTTTCTATTCAAATACGGATACGACGGACCCGTCTACTGCTCAGCCCCAACCCTAAGCCTCATGACCCTCCTCCAAATGGACTACCTCGACGTCATGAGCAAACAGGGAATCATGCCGCCCTACGACCAAAAAGACGTCCGCGACAGCGTACTACACACGATCCCCCTCCGGTACGGACTAGTAACAGACGTATCCCCAGACGTACGCTTGACACTCCACAACGCAGGACACATACTGGGCTCCTCCATAGCCCACCTGCACATAGGAGAAGGCTTACACAACATCGTCTACACAGGAGACTACAAGTACGGGCAAACCATGCTTTTAGAGCCAGCTGCCACCGACTTCCCAAGAGTGGAAACCATAATAACCGAAAGCACCTACGGCGCACCCCAAGACATAATGCCCCCAAGACTAGAATCAGAAGAAAGGCTCACCTCAACCATCAACCAAACGCTAGAACAGGGGGGAAAAGTGATAATTCCGGTTCCAGCCGTCGGGAGAGCCCAAGAAGCCATGCTGGTTATAGACGAGTACATGCGGCGAGGCTTGCTGAAGGAGGCGCCCGTGTTCATCGAAGGCATGATCTCCGAGGCAACCGCCATCCACACGGCTTACCCCGAGTACTTGGCGAAGCCCATACGAAACAGCGTCCTCCACGAAGGAGTAAACCCGTTCCAATCTGACTATTTCACCATCGTGGAACATCCTAGCGCCAGAGAGGAAATCATAGAAGGAGAACCAAGCATCATCGTAGCCACATCGGGCATGCTGGAAGGCGGACCCGTGATCGACTATTTCAAGCGTCTAGCGTCAGACGAACGCAACACGATCATTTTCATCAGCTACCAGATTGAGGGAACCTTGGGAAGCCGAGTGCAGAAGGGCTTGACAGAAACTTCCATGCTGAACAGCAACGGAAAGGTTGAAATCACAAAGGTAAAATTGAAGGTTGAATCAATCGAAGGATTTTCGGGACACTCAGACAGGAAGCAGATCACCAATTACGTGCACAGAGTCACGCCGAAGCCTGAAAGAATAATTGTCTGCCACGGCGAAAGAACGAAGTGCCTAAGTTTAGCGAATAGCCTCTATAGGAAGTACAAGGTTGAAACTATGGTGCCAAGCGTTCTAGAAACAATCAGGCTGCGGTAGGAACGTTCTTCTCAGACACTGTGCCGCTGCGCCAAATTCGAACAAAGTACGGAGTAACCACCACGCGTTCTTCACCTAGGCGGGCGATGTCCCCTTTAACCCTTTGAACAAACTCGCTTAACTCGTTAACCGCCCTTTTCACGTCGTCGATGCTCTTCTTCGCGAGGGGAGTAACCCTTATGACGAGGATGTTCCCCAACGTAACTTCGCGTTTGATGATGTCTACGTCTTCAAGTTCTCGCAGAGGCATAGCCTTAAAGTAAACTTCTGGTGGAGGAGGATTAACAACAAACTCTTCAACTGGCTCCTCCGCGGTTTCTGGCTCCGCCTTAGGTTCCTCAGGTTTTTTAGTCTTGCCGAAAATCTTGATTTTCTTCCCTATACGCGGCAAAGGTTCTGCACCTTCTTCGGTAAAAGTTACTTTGGGGCGCGGTGACTTTAAAGGTTTCCTTATTTACCCCAAAATTTGGTTTAGTTTAGCTTTCCCGTTAGATGTTTTTTATGACAGCCCAGAGGCTGTCGCCTACGAAGTGCGTGTTTCTTGCAACTTTTCCATGTTTAAGGGTTTTTGCAGTCTGTGAGTTTGCGAGGGCGATTCCTATAGCCAGCGGTTTTTCGTGGCGTTCATCCGCAATTACAAGAAAGTCTCCTTCATTGAAGTTTCCTTTGATCTCAACAACTCCGGGCGCCATCACGTCAGCTCCGTTGCAGACATACGAAACTGCGCCCATGTCCACTATCAGCTTGGGGAGGAAAGATAAGATGTCTTCAAACTTTAACGTAGGCAAAAGCGTTCCATCCAGCCTTGCAAACAACGGTTTCCCATCGATAATGAAGATTTTTGCGCCTTGAGTTTCTGTCTGTTCAACGCGGATTTTGGTTCCGAACAGTTGCTTAAGGTCTATCCTGAGTTTCTGCGAAAGTTCCTTGAGGAGCTGCTCAGCTTCCTTTTCCTTTAGGAAGTGCCGCTTCGAAACTTTAAACATCGTCAACATTATTATTCAGACATGGAATTTAAATTATAACTATAGAGAAGATGCTTCCCGCAGACCCTTTTTATGTATGCATGGATCAAGGGTTAGACCCTGTTTGGCTCAATAATTACCTTTAGGGATTCGCCTGCCTCCGCCACAAGCCTGAAACCTTTAGCTATCTCGCGGAGGCTCAGTTTATGCGTTATCATATCTGTAACGTTTATCTTCTTTTGGGCTAGAATTTTTAGGGATTCCTCCAAGTCCTTTGGAGCTGCGCCATAGGAGGTTTTTATTGTTGTTTCGTTCCTCCAGAATTGAGTTATGGGTATTGGAAGTTTTACTGTGGGGTCTGGAACGGCGAAAAACAAGATTGTTCCTCCCCTGTCTATGCACTCTAACGCTGTTAGAGCGGCTTGGGTTGCGCCTGTGCACAGTATTACTTGATCAGCTGGTCTTCCTTCGTTTATTTCCTTCAGTTTTTGTGGAATGTTTTCTCTTGCGTCTATTGTGTGGTGGGCTCCGAATTTTTCGGCTAGTTTTAGGCGGTGTGGGTTTATGTCGGCGGCAACTATTTTCTGAACGCCCCTGAATTTTGCAAGCTGTATGTGAAGTATTCCTGATATTCCGCTTCCTATTATTAGCAGTGTGTCGTCTTTCCGAATGGCTGCAAGCCTTTGGCCTCTGACTATGCATCCTAAGGGTTCAATGAAGGCTCCCTCTTCGTAGGAAATGTTTGGCGGCAGCTTGTATACGCCGTATTCCACATTTATTCTTGGGACCCGTATGTATTGCGAAAATCCTCCAGGATAGTAGTTTGTCGTGTGCAGGGTTTCGCACGCCGTGTGATGCCCCCTTAGACAGTATCGACATTTGTTACATGGCACATGATGCGAAACGAAGACCCTGTCTCCGACCCGATATTTTGTTACCTTTTCTCCAGTTTCTTCGATGATTCCCGTTGCCTCATGCCCCAAAACTCTTGGAGCCTTAGGAAGCCTGTACCACTCTACTACGTCGCTTCCGCATATTCCACTAGCCATGACTTTCATTAGTATTTCGTCGGGCCCGATTTCTGGTTTGGGCATTTCTTGAACTCTCACGTCGTTGTTGTTGTGGTAGACCGCTACAAGCATAGGTTCACCCAAAATTAAGGAAAGCTGTTAAGCCTTTTCCTTCTTTACTTTTTCGAACAGGTCTTGGGCTTCCTTTGGCGTGTAGTTTTTGTGAATTATGGCTCTTATGGCCCTTATCATGGCTACTGGATGTTCTGCTTGCCATATGTTTCTTCCGAGGTTTACTCCTATGGCGCCCTTCTGTATGCCGTCGTGGACGAATTCGAATACCTCTAGCTCGGTGTCCACTTTTGGGCCTCCTGCGATTACTACAGGCACGGGACATCCTTCAACGACCTTTTCGAACCCTTCCTCGCAGTAGTAGGTTTTCACCACTCTGACGCCCAGTTCAGCTGCTATTCTGCAGCATAAGGCTAGAAAGCGGGCTTCCCTCTTTTCGAGTTCTCTTCCCACGGCTGTTACCGCCATCACGGGTATTCCGTAGTCTTCGCATTCATCTACAAGCCTCGCTAGGTTTATCAGGGTCTGGTGTTCATGCTTGCTTCCTACGTATACTGACATAGACACGGCGCTGGCGTTAAGCCTGATAATCTCGTTAATTGACGTTATCTGTCCTTCGTTGGACAGGTCTTCTCCCACGACGCTTGTGCCTCCTGAGACCCGCAGGATGATGGGTTTCGTGATGGCTGGGTCCACGCAGTTTCTCAGCACTCCGCGTGTTAGCATGACGGCGTCTGTGTATCGAATCAGCGGTTTTATGGTTTCTCCTGGCTTCTCCAGTTTGTGGGTTGGTCCTTGGAAGTATCCGTGGTCTATCGGCAGGAACAGGGCTCTCCCGTCCTTTTGTATCAGCCGGTCTAACCTGTTTTTCATTCCCCACTCCATTTTATTTCCCCTTCACATCTTTTGGTTTTAGAATTAAATAGCCTTTTTCTATGAGCCAGTGGTGAAACTGCCACGTGGTGTATCTGCAGTTGGTTCTACAGGTCTGTCTAACCTTCTCGTATTCTTCTGATCCCGCCTCCAGCTTGTTCAGCTGCATTTGCACGGGGCATTCTATGTCGTTGCAGAATTCTCTTCGTTTATATTCTATGAATCCTTCTAGGGACATTTTTATCGCAAATTAGTGATCTGCCATGGCTTATAAGTGCTTAGCAACGGTCTCACAAGCTTTCAGACATTTCTACGAGTCCACTGGAAACATTCGCAATTTAATGAAAACGGCTTCCAATAGATTTAAATTGTTCATATAATCTTCTTAGAAAGGCGAAAGAACAGACACGCAGAAGGTTAACCCATGAGTGAAATGACAATTAAGGTTCTTGAGGAAAGCTTAGGTAAAATTGTGCTGGTGAGGTTGCGGGGTGGGAGAAGCCTTAGGGGGAAGCTTAGGGGTTTCGATCAGCACCTCAACCTGGTCTTAGAGGAGACAGATGACATAAGCGATAAAGAGAACACGCGGAAACTCGGCGTCATCATCGTGCGCGGAGACAACGTCGTTCTGATTTCGCCGCCCCCTAGGTGAGACTTTTGGGAAAGACAAGCAAGGGCACGTCTTCTTTTGGAAGGCGCATGAGGAAGACGCGCCACATTCGATGCAGAAGATGCGGCAGAAGAGCGTACCACGTGAAGGAAAAACGTTGCGCCGCCTGCGGTTACGGAGCGAGCGCCAAAATCCGACATTATTCATGGCAAACAAAAACTCTAAACAGGCAGAGGCTTCTCTGATTTCAGCTTAGTTTGAATTCTTCGTGTAACGCTTGAACTGCCTCTAGGCTCTGATTCTCTTTAACCACGAAGGATACGTTGAGTTCTGACGACCCTTGGGCTATCATGCGAATGTTTACGCCTCGGCGGGCAACTGCGTCAAAAATTTTTGCGGCTGTTCCTGGCGTGCCCACCATTCCTGCGCCACCCACTGTGATCATGGCTGCGTCGTTTACTATGTTTAGGGCTTTCACGATGTCGCGTGGTTTGATCCTTTGTTCTTTAACTATGAGGGTTCCGTGGTTCTCGGGGTTAAACGTGTTCCTTATCCTAACGGGTATGTCCGCCTCCATAGTGGGTTCCAAAGCCCTTGGATGCATGGATTTTGCGCCTAGAACCGCCATTTCTATGGCTTCCGCGAAGGAAACCTCTGGAATTCTTTTCGCCTGAGGGATGATCTTTGGGTCCGTGGTCATGAGCCCGTCTACGTCGGTCCAAATCCAGACTTCGTCTGCGCCTATTGACGCGGCGACGATTGTGGCTGTGTAGTCGGATCCTCCTCTGCCTATGGTCGTGGTTGTTCCGTCCTGCGTGGCGGCGATGAAACCAATCACCACAACTATTACTCCCTTCGCGAGAAGAGGCCCGAGTCTTGCTTTCACCTGCTTTTTCGTTACGTCGAGTAGGGGCATGGCTTCTCCGAAGTTGGAGTCCGTCACTATGCCTGCTTCCTTTCCGGTGAAAAATTGCACTTTTAAGCCTAAGCTGCGTAGGGCGCCCCAGACGATTGACGCGGACAGCTGTTCTCCGAAGGATAAGACGTGGTCTCTGGATTTCGCCGTCAGTTCGCCCAGATAGATTATGCCTGTTAGCGTTCTGTCAAGCTCCCGGATGAGCTTGTTGATGGACTGTTCCACCTTTTTTCTTGCAGCGCTGTTTTCAACGACTTCTAGGGCGGTGGTTAGATGGCGGCTCTTTAAGTTCCGCACGAGTTCCTTAACGGCTTTTGTGTTTCCGCTTCTGGCTTTCTCGGAGGCTTCTATCAGCTGGTTTGTTATGTCCTTTAAAGCTGAAACCACAACTACGATTCTGTTCTTCTCGGTGTAATTGGCTATGATCTTCGCTACGTGCTTGATGGACTCGGCGTCCGCCACTGAGCTGCCGCCGAACTTCATAACTAACTTCATGTTCTTTGATTCCTTACTTCAAAAAGTGAGAGCAACATCCACTAATTACTTTTTCTTCTCCGCTGTGCCTGTAAATGAACTCTGAATCTGTACTAGCCCTTCACAAATCCTAGATACTCGTTTCCTCTAAATTTAATGTCTGGTGAGCGCGGGCGAGTTTAGAATTCTCGGTCTGTAAAGGCCTTTCTCCTTTCCCTCTAAAATCCCCTCGCTCGCCCACCCACAAAAGTTAGGATAATTATTTTATGGCTGACCGAGGAACGTTGAGGTCATCAATGATTATCCCGCTGTAAAAATTAAGTGCATCTTCTTTATCGCTCACGCCTTCCACGATCATTATGCCGCTTTTGAGGATAGTTGCGGTGGTCTTTTGGTTTCGGTTAAAGGTTATGCCGAGGTTGGCTTTGACTTTGATGTTGAATTTTCTCTTCAGGGCTTCATGCAGTTCTTCCATGTTTAGCTCTAGGTTTTTCCTCGGGGTGACAACGAAAGCTCTTTTTCCGCCTCTTCCGCATATTTCTTCGATTAATTCCTGTTTTAGAGGCATTGGGGTGCCTGTGGGTTTTGAGCCGCAGACTGGACATTTCTCTGCTCTAGAAACGTTTACTTCGTCAAACGTCATATGTTCTATGTCGCAGACGAGAAGTTTGTTGGCTAGGCGGGGCTGTTTTCCCGTGATTATTCTGACTGCTTCGGCGACTTCTATGCTTGCTATTATGCTTATAACTGAGATGTGTACGCCCACTGTTGCGCAGGTCGGCAGTTTTTCGTCGTCGAGGTTGCCGTAGAAGCATTCGAGGCACGGTGTTTTCTTGGGGATTATGGTGGATGTGTTTCCGAGGGTTGTTATGGCTGCTCCGAACACGTAGGGTATGCCGAGCTTAACGCAGGCTCTGTTAACGGCGTAGCGGGGCTTCATCCTGTCTAGGCCGTCGAGCACCACGTCGGCGCCTTTGATTATGTCTTCTGCGTTGTCGGCGTTCAAGGAAAGCGGAACGGGCTCTATTTCTATGTTGGGATTTAGATTCTTCAGCCTTCGAGCGGCGACTTCAACTTTGGGGTATCCTAGTTGGTCCACAGTGTAGAGGTGTTGCCTCTGGAGGTTTGACAGTTCGACGATGTCTCGGTCGACGAGGCGCAGGTGTCCGACGCCCAAGGCGGCTAGTTGCATTGCAATTGGGGAGCCTAGGCCTCCTAGGCCTGCTAGGCAGACTTTGGCTTTTTTTAGTTGGAGCTGTCCTTTGTAGCCTATTTCCTTTAGGACTATCTGCCTGGAGTAATACTCTAATTCCTCTTCTGAGAGGTCTTCTTCGTCTGAATGCGGGGACACGGTTAACCCTCACGGCCGCATTATAAGTTGAACTCTCAGAATATGAGTGTTTATTTGTTGGTTCTTGGTTGCATGCAGGTTTATGCGCCTAGGGGTTCGCTTAAGGAAAACATAAAAAGGATAGGGTTACCTTTTATTGTCTATTGTCTCTTGTGTTTACTTGCATGTATTTGGAGGTGAAGATGTGGATATTAAGCGAGTGGGGAACAAGCTTACTTTAACGGTGGAGTTGACCAATGACCCTAAGCCGTCAAGCACGGGGAAAAGCCTCATACTGTATACAAGCCACGGGTTCCAATGGGAAGGCGACATCGCCGTAAACCTGACTGTCATTAAACACCGGGAATAAAGCGTTTGCGCGAGGAATTGGAATGAGTGAAAAAGGCGAATCGCGGAGTGGCTGGTCGCCTAATGGATGGTTTGTTATTCTGGGCGCTATACTGATATTCTTTGGATTAGTTGCCTACTTCTATGAGGAAAATAGGGATGGATCATGGATTCCCTCTTATCAATGGCTAGGAATCCTGCTAATGGCTCTGGGAGTAGCCTCAATCATAGCTGAAGCAGCCCTATACTTCAACAAACCAAAAAAACAAACCCCAACAACCCCTCCCAAAACCTAGAAAGCTTTATTTCATATGCGATAGTAGATATTTATGTTATGTCAACCTCAAAGAACCTCATTCTGCAGGTTTCAAACGTAGCCGCCTTCATAATACTCGTCGCAGTCAATGCATTAAGCGAAATTTTACCACTAAACGGAAAATCTACCGCCGAGATATCAGACTCATACCCGAACCTGTTCACCCCAGCAGGATACGTCTTCTCAATATGGAGCATAATCTACACCCTACTGCTAATCTTCACCATTTACCAAGCATCACCCAAACAACGAGAAAAACCATTCCTACACAAAATCAGCTATCTTTTTGTACTAAGCAGCATCGCAAACATTTCATGGCTTTTCCTATGGCACTACGAAAAAATAGTTTTATCTCTTGTACCCATGTTCGCACTCCTAGGCACGCTGATCGCAATTTACCTACGCCTCCAGATCGGTCAGTCCGATGCTCCCTTAAGGGAAAAACTATGTGTGCATCTGCCTTTCAGCGTCTACCTAGGCTGGATCACAGTGGCGCCCATAGCCAACGTTGCCGCTGCACTGGTCGCAATCAACTGGGACGGCTGGGGACTCAGTGACGTCGCTTGGACCGCCCTCGTGATTGTCGTAGCGTTAATTATAACCCTCGCAGTGGTCATCACAAGGAAAGATGTTGCATTCAGCCTCGTCATCGTTTGGGCGCTCATAGGCATAATAGTCAAGCAAAATGAAAACCAAACCATCGTCGTAACTGCGGGAATCAGCGCAACCGCAATAACAATCGCTTTAATCGCAAAAATACTCAAAGCTAGGCTTACAGAAAAAACAGCGCGACGCGCACACGTTTGAAGCCTAATTGGAACAAAACAAAAACTATGGCGGGATGTTATTTGAAGAGGTTAGTGGCTTTTTCGATGCATGCAGTGAGAGTGTTAATATTTGTACCAGTTTGCGCCTAGGATGGCTAGGTCGTTTATATTGACGCATCCGTCGCCGGTGAAGTCGGCCCTCGCGTCGTAGCCGGGATTTCCCTCACACTTATACCATGATCCACCCAAGATGGCTAGGTCACCGACTTGGCAGTGGTCGTCGCCGTTAGCATCACCTAAACGCCTAACAGACAACAGAATAGACATGGTGGCGTTTAATCCTCGACTATCTATAATGGTTAAAGTAACGTTGTAGACCCCGATTTTGTCATAGACATAATTGAATGTGGGTTCTGAGGTAGTAGCGTTGTTTCCGTCTCCGAAGTCCCAGTTATAGCTGGTAATGGGAAACAGGTGGGTAACGTTGCAGTAAGGTGTTGAAGCTGAACCATTGAAAGTTATGGACATATTCGCATAAGGATAGGGAGGCGCATAGGTAAAATTCGCCATCAACTCACTTGGGGGTAGTTGGAAACTGAGTTTTACAAAATAGGGACAGTAAAGCAGCGGGTCAGAAAGGGCTTCCGTGCTGTTGAAGGAGCTAATAACATATGAGACGACCACGTCCCTGTCCGTCTCCGAAAGATAGGGGTAGTGGCCTTTTATGGCGTAGGCCCAGTAGTTTCCGTTCAGGT
>CAZZLD010000007.1:21448-113741 GCA_964655075.1 uncultured Candidatus Bathyarchaeia archaeon | reverse complement strand
ACTAGCGAGAAGGACGCTTTGATTGTCGAAAACTGACACTTCCGCCACGAAGCCCTCCATGGTGGTGTTGGGAGCCGCCCAGACGGCGTGAACGCTGACGTTTCCATAGGCTACGATGCTGGCGATTGTTTCATTTTTCGTGTACAGTTCTGTTTCCCCGAAGGCGTCCGTGATTGCCGTTTTAGCGGTGATGTTAGCGATCTCATAGGTCTCTTGGTTGATTATATTCGCTGTGACAGTGACGTTTTCCGAAGGCTTGTAGGTCACCTTGTCTGAGGTTACAGTTACCGTAACGTTAAGGCTTCCTCCTGTAGATGCAGGTTTCCCTAGCCTTACAGGTTGCACGGCGTTTCCAGAATTTACAACAAATATTTGAGAAAAACAGAATATTGCGATTATCACGCAGGAAAACAAAAATCTCACGGTTCTACGGCTATGCATATCGATCCAACCTCTCTCGTCCTGTTTTATGGTGCGCTTTTTTAAAACCTTTTTGCAGCAACCACTTTAAACTGTTTTATAATGGTTTGGCTTAAACCCCGAAAGTCCATATTAAACCCCTATGAGAAAATTTTAAATTTTAAGAGATTTTCCTTAAAAAAGCTTATAGAAAACACCTTATTTCTTAAAAATAAGGTCTAGAAGGCGTTATAAATGTGTGGAATCTTCGGTTGTATACGTAAAGAGGGAAACGCTGCACCCATAGTTCACGCATCCCTGAAAAGACTGGAGTATAGGGGCTACGACTCAGTAGGAGAGGCCACCATCAATGGGGGCAGGCTCTTCATGAAGAAAGACCAAGGAAAGATTGACGAGGTTCACGCGCTACACAATCTGGATGATCTGCCCGGCAGAACAGCGATAGGTCACACGAGATGGGCTACCCATGGAGCGCCTTACCAAGTGAACGCTCACCCCCACACTGACTGCCACGAGAAAATCGCCGTCGTCCACAACGGAATCATTGAAAACTTCATAGAACTCAAAACGGAACTTGAAGAACGGGGGCACGTTTTCCGATCTAAAACAGACAGTGAAATTATCCCCCACCTTATTGAAGAAAAAATGAAGGAAGGTTTGCCACTTGTTGAAGCGGTTCAAGAGGCCACTAAGCGGTTAGAAGGATCATACGCCATTGCAGTCATCTCCGTTGCAGAACCCGACAAAGTCATCTGCGCAAGAAAGGAGAGCCCCCTAGTTGTGGGAATAGCCGAAGACGCCGCCTACTGTGCATCTGACATTCCCGCCTTTCTCCCATTAACTAACAAAGTGGTCATAATTGAAGACGGAGAACTGGCTATTCTCAGCGAAGGAAAATACGAAGTACGGAAGATCGCCAACGGAAACCCTGTGTTAAGAGAGCCTGAGGTCATTGACTGGGACCCTAAAATGGCGGAAAAGCAGGGTTATCCCCACTTTATGATCAAAGAAATCCACGAGCAACCCCTGTGCTTAAGAGATACGCTGAGGCTACAGGAGCAATACTTGGAATTGATGACTACTTTCCTCGACCGCGCTGGAGAAGTTTTCTTAGTAGCCTGCGGAACATCCTATCACGCCTGCCTCGCAGCCTCCTACATGTTTTCTAAACTGGCTTTCCTGGCAACCCACCCTGTTCTAGCATCGGAATTTGTCGACCAGCAAGGAAAAGCTGTTAACATAGACAGCACCATCCTCGCCGTGAGCCAATCAGGGGAAACTGCTGACACCTTGGCCGCAGTTGAACACGCAAGAAATCGGGCTGCTACCCTTCTAGGCTTGACCAACGTTATCGATTCGACGTTAACCCGCATTTCCCGAGTTTACGTATGTCAACAGTCAGGTCCCGAGATAGGGGTTGCCGCAACAAAGACCTTCACCTCCCAGCTTTCTGTCCTCGCCCAACTTGCGTTACGACTTGCAAAAAAGAGAGGAAAAGTCTCTCACACAGAAATTGAGTATCTCGAAGAGACGCTGGAACGAGTCCCAGAAATTGCTGAAACGATCGTTCAAACTCAGGAGGAAAAAATAAAGCAGCTCGCTGAGAAATACCGCGACAAACAGTGCTTCTTCTTTCTGGGGCGAGGAATAAGTTCAGCCACCGCCATGGAAGGTAGACTGAAGCTTATGGAGATTGCCTATATTCCTTCGCTCGCTTATTCCGCCGGGGAAAGCAAGCATGGACCGATCAGCCTAGTTGAAGAAGGATTTCCCGTAGTTTTCATCTGTCCTAAGGATGGAACCCGCAAAACGATCTTGGGAAATATTATGGAAATGAAAGCTAGGGGAGGATCCATTATTGCAATCATTGAGGAGGGAGACGAGGAGATTAAGGGGCTTGTGGATGATTATATTGAAATAGTGAAGGGAGTGCCTGAGGTCCTTTCACCCATTCTTTACGTCATACCGCTACAGCTCTTCGCATACTACGTGGCAGTGAACCGAGGTTTAGACCCTGACAAGCCCCGCAACCTAGCGAAATCAGTGACAGTTAGATAATCCTAATAGGCATCTTGAGAACCCATTTTTTAAGCAACCTTTGAACAAAATGACTGCGAGAGATACCGATTGATTGTCGCGTTGTTCGAAGATGAAAATTACGAAAACTTCTTGCCTCTCACTTACACTAGGCCCGTTTTTGAATGCAGATGCGGACTGTTCACCTTTGTTGAACGCACTCAGAAGATACAGCCAGAATCTAGAATGTTCTTATTCACTAGGGATTACCTTGTGCCCACACTCAAAAAGCGAGTTTCGCTTCCAATCAATGAAACAGATGCCATCGATGACGATGTTCTTTTGATTAATGGTTCTCTCATCACAGATAACGAAACGAGACAGCTGATTCAGAAAAAACTCACCGATGATGTTGCGATTACACACGGAGACAGGGTTGCCCTTGCCCGTTTAAGCGAGAAAACCGCAAAAAAATACAGGGAGGCTTTACGTAAGCCTCTTAACCGCCTCACGTCAAGGAGCCTAATGAAAGAATGCAAAACTTTGGAATCCCCTTATCTGCTTCTGTTGAACTATCCTTGGGACCTGATAGATAATAACTCAGAGCTAATCAAGAAGGACTTTGCAGAGCTCACATCGAAGGAATCTGAAGGAACAATAGATGAGAAGGCTGCCATATACGGCGGAGAAGAAAACGTTTACGTGGGTAAGGGCTCGTTTATTGAGGCTAATGTGGTGCTTGATGCTCGAAATGGCCCGATCTATATCGGCGAGGGAACTGAGGTTCAGGCGGGTTCAAGGATCAGTGGTCCAGCTCATATAGGAAACAACACGCGGATCGCTACTGCACTCATACGAGAAGGATGCAGCGTCGGCGATGTTTGCCGCGTTGGTGGAGAAGTGGAAGAAACGATCATCCAAGGTTACACCAACAAGCATCACGCAGGGTTTGTGGGACACTCGTACATCGGAGAGTGGGTGAACATAGCGGCGGACACCACAACTTCAGACATCAAAAACACGTATGGAACGATAAAGGTCAGGATTAAAGGAAAAAAAGTGGATTCCGGCAGAATAAAAGTTGGATGTTTCATCGGCGACTATGCGAAAACCTCGATCGGCACGAAGATTTACACGGGAAAAAAGATGGGAGTGGCATCGCAAATGCACGGTTTCATAGCTGACGACGTTCCGTCCTTCACCATTTGGGCGAAGAATTTGGGATGGGGTGCCGTGGAGCTCTATTTAGAGTCAGCGATTGAGATGCAGAAGAGAATGATGGTTCGGAGGAAGGTGGAGCAGACCCGAGAGGATGCTGAACTGCTGAAGAAACTGTTTGAGCTGACTGCTAAAGATAGGGTGGCGGCAGGAGTGAAAGAAGAAAGATTCAAAACAGACTTTCAATGAACTCTCCCAAGCTGGAAGAACAGGCTTATTTACTGAGTTAGGCTAACGTTTCTTCTGTTTCAGGATCTAGAGTGAAGGGACTACACGATGTCAGAGCCGAATGAGTCTGGGCGAAAGTGGGATGACTTAGTTGAGCGGCTGATCGCAGAAGGCATACTTCAGTCGCCTCGGGTTATAAGGGCGTTACGCCGCGTCCGCAGGAACCAGTTTGTTCCCGAACAGGTGAAAGCGTACGCGGCTGTGGATACTCCGCTTTCCATAGGGTATGGGCAGACTGTTTCTGCGCCTCTCGGTTGATCCACGCGGTCAGCCGGGCGAAACATGGTTTCCATCATGGATGAAGCCCTCGAGTTGGAGGTGGGGCACAAAGTCTTGGAGGTTGGGGCGGGCTCGGGGTGGCATGCCTCCACAGTAGCGGAGATTGTGGCGCCCACAGATGCGCCGAAGAAGTGGGGTCACGTTTACACGGTGGAGGTCATCTCTGAGTTGGCTGCTTTCGCGAAAAACAATATTGAAAAGACGGGTTACGGCAACCGCGTTACAGTTATCTGCAGCGACGGGTCGCTTGGATACGCCGAGGAGGCTCCCTACGATCGAGTTTTGGTTACGGCTGCGGCTCCGTGTGTACCTGAACCTTTGACGGATCAGCTTAAAACCGGCGGGGTTTTAGTTATTCCTGTTGGCGGTGTTCGCTTTTACCAGACTTTGCTGCGGGTGAGGAAGAAGGACAGCAAGCTTGTTGAGGAGAATTTGGGCGGAGTGGCTTTTGTGCCTTTAACTGGAAAATATGGACACAATGTCTAACTCGGTTTTGTGAACCATGCTTCCAGCGTTGTTTTGCTTTTGAGTTTTTTCATGCCTTCGGTTGTCTTTTGGAGAGCTTTTCTTACGCGTTCTTCGGTGAAGTCTCTTTGGTGGCACATAAACTCCACGGCTTCTTCCACGTTGGGTTCCTTCCATTGAATCTGGTAGTTGTCTGTAACTTTCGGTTTTAGGAAGATTTCGCGGATTTTTTGGGGTTCCACAGGGAACTCGGCTTCCTTTAAGGTAGGTAGCGCGTTCTCCAAGGTTCCGTGTTGTTTTATGAGCTTGAGCGCAGTTTTTGGTCCTATGCCTTTCACGCCGTCTGGGTTAAAGTCTGTTCCAATGAGGATGCCTATGTCCACGAGTTGTTCGCAGGTTACGCCTAACTCCTTTAAGGCCTTATCTAGAATCAAGATTTCCGGTTCTACCTGAATGTAAACGTTTTTTCTCGGAATTTTTCTGCGTCCCGTTATGGTGATGTTTCTTGCGAGCTGGGGCGCTCCGAACAGAAGCGAATCGTAGTCTTGGCTGGCGCAGTAGTTGGAGTCGCCGCGTTTTGTGATGTAAGCGGCTTGGGCTTCGCCTTCTGAGGGAGCTTGCACCCACGGGATGCCCATTAGCGTCAGAAGCTTTTTGGCGTCTTCTTCCATGTAGTCTTTCAGGCGAGAAGTTGCCTGTGCGTAGTAACGAGCTTTCTCCAGGTCGCCTTTCTGTAAGGCTTGCTCATACTTCACTAGGGCTTCTTCTTTCACCTTTTTTCGGCGGTTAATTTCAGCCTCTTTGAGGTCGGGAGGCTGACCGTCGAAGACGTAGATGACTTTGATTTCGCGTTCGACGAGGTTGGAGGTTCGGTAGAGTAAACCGCTTAGGTGGCTGGTTATTCTGCCAGTTCGGTCCTTTAGGGGTGTTCCATCCGGCTGGCGGATGATGGCGAGAAACTGATATAACGCGTTGTAAGCGTCAATGGCGACGGATTTGCCCTTAAGATAATCTAGAGTAACCGTGGTCTTAGGCACCAAACCTCTTAAGTTCACACCCAAGTTTTCCACCAATAATTAGAAGATGCTGGTTGTATTTATTTTTACAAGAATTTTACAGGCTGGCGAATATGCCTATTACCACGGGTACGCTTGCCCCCGCGCGGATAAGCACCGAGCCGAGGAGACTGTCGGTTTTCTGCATCAAGGCGCCTAGGGCTAAGCCCAATATGAAGGTCATGAGGAGAAACGGCGGCAGAAAATTTGAAGGAAGGAAAGCCAAGTATTCCTCTCTGAAACCGGTTGAAGTGAATATCAATGCCTGAAGAAGATTCGCTACGTCTGAACCCATAAGCTTCTCATATCTTTTGAGGAACAAACCCCTAAACTGCAGTTCCTCCTTCGGCGCAATAGACAGTACAGCCAGTGCGATCCAAGGAGCCCACGAGCCTAAACGCGCCAAAGTCAAGTCAGTCCCTTGAAATAGAAACTGCACAGCAGCCACGGACGCAACCACGATGGCAACCAAACCTGAAAGTCCCCAAGTTAATCCGAGCCTCAGGTTGCCTCGCTTCAGATAAAGCGACTTCAGGCTTCCTCCTTGAAGCTTCACGAGCGAAACTATCGTGAGCACGGTAACGGCGGCTTCAACCAGCATAATCCAAGCGTAACCATCCACCATCGATTTGGAGAGACCGAAAAACGTCATGGCCAAAGGGACGATAACCATGTTGAGCGTGAAAGCCAAACCAGAAATAGAAAAAGCGAAGAAAACGGGCCAAAGATGCTTAATTGCCTTACTCCTCATCGAAAGAACGGTTAAAACAAGAAAAGCGAAGGTTAAGACGGAAATGTAATACATGTACATGTCCCCGGGAACGAACCATCGGAACATGAACAAAGCTAAACCCCCAACAAGAATGACCAAACCATCAATCAGTCTGTTAGCCACCTTCTATTTCACCTTCACAGCAAACCATGTCCAAGTCCACAAATTATAAGCTTTTACTTAAACACCTAAACGCAGAACATATTTGACGGCGAATAAATCTGTAGGGTCATTTTCGGCATCAGTTAAACTTCGAATATGTAAGGGGCTTCAGTCAGCTTCTCCGCTCCGTTCTCGAGGACCAGCACCGTGTCTTCTATGCGTATGCCACCGAAGTCAGGGACGTATATGCCGGGTTCCACCGTTACCACGTTTCCTGCCTCTAAACGCTCCTTGTTCTCAGGGTTCAAACTCGGCAGTTCATGAATCTCAAGACCCACGCCGTGCCCCACGTTATGAACGAAAAACTCGCCGTATCCTGCCTTGGCGATGAATTCTCTAGCCGCCGTATCAACGTCACAGGCTCTGACTCCAGCTTTGAGACGCTTAAACGCTCTATCTTGGGCTTCCCTCACAACTTCGTAAATTCTCGCCTGTTTGGCTGAGGGCTTCCCTACAACCACAGTCCTAGTTAAATCCGCTCGGTAATAACGAAATCTCGCGCCTAAGTCGACAACCACCAAATCTCCTTTGCTCACCGGCTTGTCTGTGCAATCCCAGTGGGGAAAAGCTGAGCGGACGCCGGAAGCCACGATGGTGTCGAAGGCAATGCCTTCCGAACCCCGCCTCCGCATGGAGTACTCTACCTCAGTAGCCACTTCAAGCTCACTAACCCCGGGCTTAATTACCTCAAACGCGGTTCTTATGCCCTCGCTTGTTAGCTCAGTTGCCTTCCGCAGATACTTCAGCTCCGTTTCATCCTTCACTGTACGAAGAGCCTCAACCAATCGCCTAAACGGCTTCAACTCGATATTCTTCAAAGCTCTAGAAAGCTGTAAATAAACAGAAACGTCTAAAACGTCGAGGCCAACGTGCCTGATTCCCAACCGCCTAAGCTCCGCCGCAACCTGCTGCTCATTCTTCTCGCCCCATCTGACGAGCTCAACTCTGCAGCCCTTCGCTGTCTGCTTCGCCAACTCATAATTAACTCCGTGAACGTAAAGGCGGCTCTCTCCTTCTCTTGGAATGAGCAACTTGCCTCCGTACGGGAAGCCTGTGAGATACAAAATATTAGTGTTCTCTGAAACAACGTAACCTTCCAAATTCTCCCGTTCAAGAGAAGCTTTTAAACCCGCAATCCGATCGTTGAATGCCGTCAAGTTTTCAACCCAACCTCAACGTATTTAAGGTTCTCTAAAACTATAAATGTCGTTTGGAGGAGGTAAGCCTTGGTTGGGGAGAAACTTAAGGTTCTAAAACTCATGGATGAGTTAACAGGCAGAGTGAACCTGAAAAAGTTCGCAGACGCAGTTGGGCTCAGCGCAGACCGAACGGTGAACTGCGTAAACGAGCTTGTGAAGAACGGGCTCGTAAAGAAGGACCGCCGACGTTACTCAATCACTCAGGAGGGAAAAATTGCCCTCAAAGAATTCGCTCCGATACCGGAAGGCGAGGAATTCCACTTCTACAAAGGAATCGACAAACCCACCGGGCTTTCAGCGAAAAGTCTCAAGAGCTTCCGCGACATCTTGAAGGAAATCGATGCAGAGGCGCTTGAATTTCACACCTACAGGGGCGACTTCGAGAACTGGATCAAAGCGGTCTTTAACGACTCTACTCTATCTAACGAAATCGCAGGGCTGAAGAAAACGAAGTTAACTGGGGAGCGTCTCAGAGACGAAATTTTGGGCTTAACGGACGCGAGGTACAACCAGTTTAGCCGTCTCCTCACTTAGACGGATGAGTTTATCGGGTTATTTCAGTTAGGAGTTGGTTGATGAGCCTGTGGATTCTGCAGTTTTCGCAGGCTTCCTCGTTTAAATTGTCGCACTTAACGCAGACTTCCTTTGAAAGCTCTCTTAAAAGCTGAACTCTGGGCTGCTCCTCGAAGTTCGGAAAGCTTTTTCTACCTTGTTTTTTGTCAGCGCTTGTCAAGTTCTCCGCTTCTCCAACTTTCTCTTAGTTCACCGATTTTAAAAAGAGTATTTCTAGTTTAGACCTATTGTTTGGAGGCTTAGCTTTCTTGCTTGTGTAGACCCACTACTAAAGGGAGGAAGCATGATTGTTTAAGGGAAAAAAACTCGGTGGTGGGAGAGAGGTAGAAATAAATAGATCGGTTCTGTATAAAGGCAATTATGAAGAGAATTATTCAGGTCAGGGTTTACAAGGGAGAGAAATATTACGTTGCTGAGTGTCTTGATTTGCCGGTGGTTTCTCAAGGGAAAAACTTGGATGAAGTGGTGGAGAACGTTAGAGAGGCGATTGAGCTTCATTTAGAGGGTGAAGACTTGAAGGAATTGGAGATTTTACCTGATTTTTCAATCTTAATTAATCTGGAACTGCCAGCCAACCAAACGCGGGATCCTCGGTTTAGCCTCCGCTTATGACAGTCATCAGACTGACGGTGTCTCCTTCCTTCAACTTTCTTGCTTGTGTAGACCTTCTGCCCGAGGGGAGGGGGGTATAAATACTTTTTATGGGGGGCAGCGTATTTGGTGTAGGGTGTTGTTTGTTCAGCAGAAGGAGGAAATTATTGTTGAACAATGGGTACAAGTCTTTGTTGTTCGGTGGTTGATTTAGGCTTGGTTTTGTGGTTTTGATAGGGTAGAATAATGATTGCTTAAGGGGAAAACCCAGAGAACTGAGAAAAAGGAAAAAGAAGAAAGAGAAGTCACTGCCGAATGCCCCAGACATTTGGATTCAGTTACCGAAGGCTTAGGCGAAGTTTCCACTTTCGCATGACCCCACCCTTCGACATTAGAAACCATAACTTTCTTTCAAAAAAGAACGTTTAGATAGACTTTTCTCCAGAGGGTAGGAGAGTTATTTACTCTTTTCAAAGTTCATACAAAGACTGAATTAAACTCTTTTTCGTGAAGATTTCGGGTTCTAATCTATAGACTATTGAGAGTTTTGTTTTCGGTTGTCTGATTTTCAAGGAAATAAGAGCAGTTAGAAGAACCTTCGTTTCTTCTTTATTATAATTTAATGACTTACACATTTTTCCCGCTTTATACTCGGAGAAAATCTTATCCCATTTCGGATAGATCGTGGTGTAAAAAACCAATAATGCCACAATAAATGCTCCAGAAGTTATCAATAATTGAATATACACATTTGCTCCTGTTGTTATGCTGAGAGTCTGAACCATTACCATTACTAGCAGTATTAGACCTACAACACCGATGTCTGGCACTCCTCTGAACAAATAATCTTTAAAATCATATTTCATCGCATCCACATCTGCGATCAATTTCTTTATCGATGTGGTAGTCTTTGGTTTTTCTCGTTCTGTCATTTTATTACTTCCACTACAAACCTTTCAAGATTCTATTTCTATCTCAAATCTAATAAACCCTATGAAAGAAGACCTAGGGCTCAATAGCGCTCATTCTATCTAAGCAAAATACATTAAATCACATGCTCCTTAGAAGTTGATTAAGGGTTCCAACCTTGACTGATGAAGAGAAGACGGAAGAAGCGCGTGCGGACTAACTTTTTCTATTTCAAAAAACTGTCTCAAAAGGTTTTTTAGCGCAAGAACAATAATTTGTTGTGAAGTGAATTACATGAAGTTGGAGGATTCTCAGCGAACAGAAAAAATAGAAGATGCTGTCCAGAATAAAACGCCTTTTTTATCGGAGTTCATTGCTCCGTGGGCACTCCCTAGAGAGGAAATCCCAATTCACCTTGTATGGGAACCTAACTTAGAATACGATTTTATCCACGTTCTAATACCGCCTCTTATGGAAGTGAAAGAGTTTTTCAATGTTGAATCTTACGTGAGAAAGGATTCGATTATAGTGATTAAACAATTGAAAACCCCTAACTTCTTCGGATTTGTGGTATTCTTTAATGAAATATGCAAAGAACAGCATGAGAAAAAAGAAATAATCGTAAATTTCGTTCGACAAGGAAAGGTGCAATATTCACACCTGTTTACTGCAAATATTTATAGACCAATACTAACAGTTGTCGAAAAACCTGAATGCATTGTTTTAAGCGATGAATCTGACCCTCGTAGCTTAGTAAACATATCGCTAAAGATTTCAGGATTCGGATGGATTGAAGTTAAAAGTGAAATCAGCACTGGTGGCCGATTTATATCGAACCCAGAACCACTTTATCGTGAATTAGCTCGAAGGGTTATATCCACATTCAAATTTAGCGAATCCCAATCTGACAAAAAGAAGGGAATTGAGATAAACCCCTTATATATTCAACAGGTGACAAAGGAATTTGTTGACAAGCTGAAGAAAGGCGAATTTCCTTTGGAACTCAATGCGAATGACCTTGAAGATTTCCGAAGATGGTTAAGTGAAGAAAAAGCTCAAGCACAAGTAATGAGACTAGTATCGAAGCAATTAGAAAATCTGCTGATTGACTCACTTTTATTCTATTTGGAAAGATATCCGGCTGAAGGGGTCGAATTGATGGGCGGTAGACCCACCACCATAATTGAAAGTGCTACCCATGACCTATACATTCGATTCCGATATTCCGACTCTTTGAACAACGAGTACAAACCTACGCAAATCAATATTTCTATCAAAGACTTAAGGAAAGACAAAGAGAGAAAGATGGAATTGCCCATTAATATACAATGGACTCATGAACTTATGAGTCCTCTTATGGAGGGCGGTAAGTGTTGAGTGGACCAATTAGCACAACGCTTTCAGCAGCAACCACCGGAGCGGCTATATTGAAGCAATTGAATGAGGTCGCAGAACGTCTGAAGCCATTTAAACCTGAAGTTAGAAGTTTTAGAATTGACCACTTGGAAAGGAGTAGTGAAGTAAAATACTTATTGTGGATTCCAAACGGCATTCGAAGAACGTTAAGAAGGAGAATTGACATTCCCGCTATTGCTGGGTTTCGATTTGACGAGATGTGGGATGCTGACAGGTTTGAGCTGGTCAATTTTTGCTGGGGTTTTCAAGATAATGCTTGGGTTTTAGACCTTGGTAAGTTACCTAGTAGTGAAAGATATTGGCTCACAATGAAAGGAAGACTGTCTAACGACTTTCTAGATAAATTAGTAAGCGTAAGAGCAGCGGAAAATCCAAGTAAAGAAGGAAACCTCGATAAGTATTGGGTTCATTCAGCTCTAAAAGATGTGAGCATCTTGCAGAAAATCTGGAATGAACTAAATATTGAGCAGGTAAACGCTGACGTGAGAATTGGTGTTGAGCGAATATTCACATCAACCATACCTAAAGAGATTCAAGAAAGGCTTCAGCTCCAGAGTCGGCTGCTTGATGCTATCGCGACAGGGAATAGAAATCTCGAACAAACACTGAAATACAGATATCGAAAAATGCAGATGACCCCCGTGGTCTCCCCGTCGGAACTATATGAATTGCTGCTTAATTTGGTTTCTGGTGACTTCTTCTCAAGTTTTGTAAAGGTGGACCACCCATTTGTACTCGGTAACATTGAACCCATTAAGAGGCTCACGAATTTAGTCCCTGAGAAGGTCAAGGTTGGTGTTCAGACCGATTTGAGTTTCAATATGCCGGTTGCAAAAGGAAATTTATGTTTCCAGAGACAACAGTATTTAGACTCTGTGACAAACAGAATCAAGGATTTGCTCCCAAAGAAGAAACGCCGCTAACGTTTTAGTTGCATGCGCATTCTTTTTGAATCTGGGCTGGCCCACAACTTATACTTGATGCCTAGAACCGCAAGCCAACCAAACGCGGAATCCTCGGTTTAGCCTCCGCTTATGACAGTCATCAAACTGACTGTGTCTCCTTCCTTCAGCTCCGTATCTGTTGGGAGAGACTTACCGTTAACTGTTACAATGAAGTTGGGGTCCAAAATATTCTCTGTCTCATCGGCAAAGAGGTTTTTAATCGCCTCGCCATAAACTTCGACCAGTTTATTCAGCAGATCCGAAAGCAGAGCACCATTTCTAAGGTTTACTTTCTCACCCTTCTTACCTGTCTTGCTCCTGATTAAGCCGAGATATTGAACCTTAACCTGCATTTTGCACTCCAGACCGATGATGGGCTTTTCCCAACTAATTCTGCGACAACCGCCTTAATATCGGTTTTGAGTATTCAACGAAGTCAATGTTTAAATAGGAAGGGCTGATCTAAACTTTATTTCTACAAGGCAGTATTGAAGCAGTAGGAGCGCAGTTGAGTTGTATGGTTATGCTGGAAAAATATTACGCATAGACTTATCCTCAGGAAACACAAAAACCGAACCACTGAACGAAGAACTAGCCAAAAAGTACATCGGCGGAATCGGACTCGGAATGCGCCTGCTCCTGGACAACTCCAAGCCCGGAACCGACCCCCTCAGCCCCGAAAACCCCCTCATACTCACAACAGGACCGTTAACCGGCACCATGGCACCCACAGCCGGAAACGGAATAGCCTTCGTCTCCAAGTCTCCGCTAACAAACGCATTAGGCGAAGCTAAAGCCCACGGATTCTTAGGCGCTGACCTGAAAAGGGCGGGTTACGACGCGGTGATCTTCGAAGGCAAATCTGACAAACCAGTTTACGTGTGGATCGACGACGACACCGTGCAGTTAATGGACGCCAAACACCTGTTGGGCAAATCGCCTCAAGACACCGAAGACGCCATCCGAGAAGAATTGGGCGATTATTACATCCGCGTGGCAGCCATCGGCGAAGCAGGAGAGAAACTTTCCAGAATTGCTTGCATAATAAACGATAAGACCCGAGCCGCAGGAAGAACAGGTTTAGGCGCTGTAATGGGCTCCAAGAACCTGAAGGCCATCGCTGTGCGCGGAACAAAAGACGTAGCCGTGGCTAAACCTGCGGAGTTCATGGAAGTTGTTAAGATGCTCCATGAAAGAATGAAAGGACCCGCAACAACAAAATACAGAACGCTCGGAACCCCCCTGAACGTGCTCGTCCACAACTCTCTAGGAGCCCTGCCGACCAGAAACTTCACTAACGCCACATTCGAAGGCGCCGAAAAAGTCAGCGGCGAATACTTGAATGAACGCTACATCGCCAGAATCGTCGGATGCTCTTCATGCGCCATGCGTTGCGAGCACATAGCCGTGGTCCCGGAGGGCCCATACAAAGGAACAACCACGCGAATGGAATACGAGACCCTGTGGTCACTTGGGCCTAACTGCGGCATCGACCGCCTAGACGCCATCATCAAAGGCATGTCCCTCTGCAACTATTACGGATTAGACGCCCTATCAGCTGGCGGCCTAGTCGGCTTCGCGATGGATTGCTACGAACACGGCGTTCTCACCGAGAAAGACACCGACGGCCTAGACCTCAGTTTCGGAAATTACGAAGCCATGATAAAGCTGCTTACAATGGTTGGCACTCGCGAGGGTCTGGGCGACGTACTGGCGGAGGGCGTTAAAAGAGCCGCGGAGAAAATCGGCAAGGGCGCAGAGAAATACGCGAACCACATTAAAGGTATGGAGATGACGGGCTACGACATTAGAGGCTTAAAAACGGCCGCTATTGGATACGCTGTCTCGTTCCGTGGGGCTGACCACAACCGCCACGGCGCTTAC
The DNA here is from genome assembly GCA_964655075.1 of uncultured Candidatus Bathyarchaeia archaeon. Lineage (GTDB taxonomy): Archaea > Thermoproteota > Bathyarchaeia > Bathyarchaeales > Bathyarchaeaceae > CAZZLD01. The sequence continues at coordinate 99,610 of CAZZLD010000007.1, read as the reverse complement.
GGCCTAGACCTGAAAGGAAAGGTAGACCGCTTCAAGGTGGAGAAAGGAAGAGGAAAAATGGTTATAGAAATCGAGGACCTATACACGGTAATCGACTCGCTCATCGTCTGCAAATTCGGCAGAGGCGTGTATTACGACACCTTCGAAGACTTAGCGCAGCTCTACAACACGGCGACCGGATTAGACATGAATGCTGAGGCGCTTAGAACAGCCGGAGAAAGAATAAACAACTTAGGGCGGCTGTTCAACATCCGAGAGGGCCTCACCCGAAAGGACGACAGTCTCCCAGCTAAAGTAATGAGCACCCCTATACCAGATAACACGGTTTCGAAGGGAAGCCACATCACCCAGAAGGAGCTTGACTTTATGCTTGATGACTACTACGAAGCCCGCGGTTGGACGAAGGAAGGAGTCCCAACCGTAGAGAAGCTCCAAGAAATAGGCATGCGTGATCTGATGCCCCTAATTAAGGAAGAAGCCCAGAAGCCGGAGAAGCCTAAAAAGAAGCGATGAAGGAGGAGACTGAAGAATGGCAACGGTTAAAGCGAGAAAATTTGTGTCAGCGGACCCCGACAAGTGCGTTGGATGCAGCGTCTGCGAGTACGCTTGCGCCTTTGAGAAGGAAAAAGTGTTTAATCCACTTAAGTCCCGCATTCGGGTCGTGCGTTTGGATTCACTGATAAACCTGGCGGTGGCATGCCGACTGTGCGAGGATGCGCCGTGCGTGGCTGCTTGCCCAAGGGATGCTTTAGAGCAGTCGGAGGAAACGGGCGTCATTATGGTTGACGAGGAAAAATGCAACGGTTGCGGCTGGTGCATAGAGGCCTGCGACTACGGCGCCATCACGCTGCATCCGGAGAAGCGTGTGGTAGTTGTGTGCGACCTCTGCGACGGAAACCCCAAATGCATAGAGTGGTGCCCTGAAGGCGGCATAGATTACACCACGCGAGACCTGCTGGCTCAGAAGGCACGAAGATCAGCCGTGAAGAAACTGTTCCAAGAAGCAATGAAAAAAGGAACCCCATAAGCCTGCGTGAGCCTTCTCAGGACGCTTTCATAAACTGACAATTTATTTTCCCTTTAAAGAACAGTTATAAACCACGCGTCTCTACGAAAATGCTAGTTTAGCAAGTTGGTGAGGTGAAATGGCTTCGAAAAAGTTGATGGAACTATTGAATAGAGGCATCGCCCGAGAGATTCAGGTAGCCATCCAGTACATGTGGCAACATGTCCAAGCAGTTGGTCTAAACAGCCCAGCCGTCTCCGACATCTTCAAAAAAGTGGCCATAACCGAAATGAAACATGCAGAGGCCATCGCTGACAGACTCAATTATCTAGGTGGAGTGCCCACCACAAAACCTGACCCAATCTTCGTAGGTGAAACACTGGAAGAAATGATTAAAAGCGACGTAAAAGCCGAAGAAGAAGCAATTGCTCTCTACAAAGAAACCATAAAAACCGCGGAAAAAGAAGGCGACACCACAACAAGGCGGCTGTTCGAGGGAATCCTAGGCGAAGAAGAAGAACATCACGACACATTCACAACGCTCCTAGCGAAATAACCAGCTTTTCTCGGGTGAGACCATGAGAAAAATATTGGTTTTAGCAGAGAACGGCTTCGAGGACAGCGAGCTGATCTACCCCTACTACCGCTTTCAAGAAGCAGGATACCAAGTAGACGTAGTTGCGCCAAAAGCCAACGAAACCTACATCGGCAAACACGGCGTCCCCGTAAAATCCGACCTGACCCCAAAGGAAGTCAACATAGACGACTACGAAGCGGTAATAATCCCCGGAGGACGCGCACCAGACCACATGAGAACCAAAAAAGACATGGTGAACCTCGTGAAAGAGGCTTTTCAAAAAAGAAAAGTAATAGCCGCCATCTGCCACGGACCTCAAATGCTAATCGAAGCAGGGGTAATTAAGGGCAAAAGAGCCACCTGCTACGTATCCGTGGCCACAGACCTGAAGAACGCAGGCGGAATCTACGAAAACAAGGCGGTTGTAGTAGACGGAAACCTGGTGACCTCCCGTTTCCCAGCTGATATGCCTCACTTCTGCCGTGAAGCTCTGAAGCTCCTGCAAAAATGAAGGAAACTTAAAAACAGATTCGCCACCCAATTTCTTACTCTTCCACGGTTATAGCCTCTGTGGGGCATGAAACCACGCAGGCCATACAGAGAATACACTCCTTCTCTCTAACCGGCACTGCCTTAAGCGTATCTGGGTACTCCGGAATTTTTTGAAGCTCGAAAACGTCCACAGGGCAAACCTCCACGCAAGTACCGTCTCCGTTGCGTTTAGCCCAATCAACCTTAACCTTCGGCATTCCTTACGGCAACTCTTCTTCTTTCTTAGTTAGTAACTCCTTTTTTCTGTGTCCTTAATTTATTATGTTGCTTAGCATCTTTTATTTATTGGTTGCACATAATAAATTTGGGGCGTTATAGAATGGCTAAATTCAGAGTGGAAATAGATAGAGTCGCTTGTCAAAGTTTTGCAGCCTGCGTTGAACTTTGCCCCCGCTTTTTCCAACTCTCCGAAGTTGACGGGAAATCCAGCATCCGGGGGTCAAAGAAAATCACGGAAGGAAACGAGGTTGTTAGGGAACTCCTAGAAGTGGATGAGCTTGACTGCATAAAAGATGCGGCTGAAGCCTGTCCTTTCGTCGCCATACACATAACAAACATTCAAACAGGCGAGAAACTCATCTAAAAGGCGGCAGAAAAATGAAAACAAACAAAATCTCCATGATAATAGGGGGCGAAGCCGGCGCGGGCATAACCCGTTCCGGTTTCCTCTTCGGCAAGGCCTGCATAAGGGGCGGTTTCCACGTTTTCGGCATGAACGACTATCAATCCCTCATAAGGGGCGGGCACAACTTCTACATGCTGAGGGCAGACGCAGAGAAAATCTACTCGCAAGCTGACACGATCGACTTGCTCTTAGCCCTAAACAAGGAGACCGTTTTCTTCCACAAGGATAAACTAGTTCCAGGAGGAGGCGTAGTGTACGACGGAGAAGCTGTAACTTTAAACAAAGACGAGCTTGGCAGAACTGACATAAAACTGTACTCGGTTCCTATGGGAAGGTTCGTGAAGGAGCTTGGCGGCCCCGTTATAATGCAGAACACTGTGGCTTTAGGCGGCGCAGTGGCTCTCGTAGATTATGATCTGACGCTTTTAGAGGCTGTTATAAACGACGCCTTCAAAGGCGAAGTTGCTGAATTAAACGTCAGAGCAGCAAGGAAAGGTTATGATCATGTCAAGCAGAATTATGCGGGAACTTTTGATTATCACTTAGAGAAGACAACTGCTGCTAGAAAGAAGAGAATATTCTTAACGGGAAACGAGGCTGTAGGCCTAGGAGCTATAAGCGCTGGCTGCAAATTTTACGTCGCTTATCCCATGACTCCTACCACCCCTCTGCTTCACTTCATGGCTTCAAACGACAGAAGATACAGCATGGTCGTAATGCAAGCAGAAGGCGAAATAGCAGCCATCAACGCGGCGGCTGGCGCCTTTTTTGCAGGTGTAAGGGCCATGACTGCCACCTCTGGAGGAGGATTCTGTCTCATGAGCGAAGGCTTAGGCATGGCGGGGATGACTGAGACGCCGTTAGTAGTACTGATGGGCCAGAGATCAGGACCTAGTACTGGGCTTCCAACATACTCAACTCAGGGAGACCTCAGGTTTGTAGTTCATGCGTCTCAAGGCGAGTTTCCTCGAGTGGTGATCGCCCCGGGAGACGTAGAAGAGTGTTTCTATTTGGCTATGGAGGCCTTTAACCTCGCAGAGAAGTATCAGATGCCAGTTATCCTACTTGCTGACAAGTCTCTTATAGAGAGCCATGAATCCACTGAACTCTTCGACGTTAACAGGGTTAAGATTGATCGAGGGCTTCTGCAGGCTGGAGACAAGTATGAGGGCAAGGAGGAATACAAGCGGCACAGGTTCACTGAGAACGGAATTTCTCCTCGAGTTCTGCTTGGAATGGAAGGAGCCATCGTTAGAACTAACGCTGATGAGCATAACGAAAGTGGATACACCACTGAGGACCCGGTGTTAACCGCCAAAATGATGGATAAGCGTTTCAAGAAAATGGATTCCCTCCTAAAAGAGCTTGAGAACAGGGAAACCGTCAAACTCTACGGCCCCGAAAAGGCAGACGTAACGCTCATAGGGTGGGGATCGACCAAAGGTCCGATAAGGGAAGCAATGAAGCTTCTCGCTAAAGCCGACGTGAAAGCTAACTACCTGCAGATCGTTTTTCTGACTCCCTTTCCGACGTCCAAAGTTCAAAAAGTTCTTAGAGAGGCTGAAAAAACGGTGGTTGTAGAGAACAACAAGACCTCTCAGTTAACCAGTCTCATAAAAGAAAACGTTCTGATGGACGTAGACCACAAGATTCTGAAATACGACGGGAGGCCCTTCAATCCAGAGGAACTCGCAGGAAAAATAAGGGAGGTTCTGTGAAATGGTCACCTTGCAGGATTTGAGGACTCCCCAAAAGAACACTTGGTGCCCCGGCTGCGGAAACTTCGGGATACTGATGGCTTTTAAACGAGCCCTAATCGACTTGGGCCTAGAGCGAGATCAGGTTGTGCTTGTGTCAGGGATAGGGTGCCACGGGAAAATGGTTAATCACGTTAACGTGAACGGTTTTCACGGGATTCACGGGAGAGGGTTGCCTCTGGCAACGGGCATAAAGCTGGCAAACTCCAATTTAGAAGTGGTTTGTTTTCAAGGAGACGCTGACTGTTACGACGAGGGCATGGAGCACTTCATTCACGCCTGCAGGAGGAACGTTGACTTGACTCTAATAGTTCACGACAACATGATTCTGGGGTTAACCACGGGGCAAGCAACTTCCACCAGCGAAAAAGGGTTCAAAACGAAATCTACGCCCTTCGGTGCTATACCGCCGCCGGTGAAACCCCTCGCCCTTGCGCTGGTCAGTGACGCTACCTTCGTAGCCCGAGGCTTCGCTGGAGACATGTTGCATCTTCAGAAGCTCGTTGTGGAAGCTGTTAAACACAGAGGCTTCGCTTTACTGGACGTGTTTCAGCCGTGTGTAACCTTCAACTATCTGAATACCTACGATTTCTTCAGGAAGCGGGTCTATAAGTTAGAGAAAACAGGCCACGACATAACCGACAAACAGAAAGCCCTCGAAAAAGCCTTTGAGTGGGGAGACAAAATTCCCATTGGCGTCTTATACAAAGTAGAACGCCCCACATACCGCGACAGTTTACCGCAACTGGCAGAAAAACCCTTGATAAAGCAAAAAATTGAAGGAACGGACATAACCGACATACTCGCAGAATTCATGTAAACCATTGACTGAAAAAGCAATACATTAGCGCTTCCTGCAAATTCCACGGTATAACCTTTTTTCCAATCAGTCGAAGGTGAAGGCTGAGGGGCAAATCTGCTTTAGAACGCATATTTCGCATTTTGGTTTTTTCGCTTCACAGATTTGTCTGCCGTGGAATATCAGTAAATCCGTGATCTTCCGCCACTGCGTTTTAGGGGTGATTCTCATCAAATCTTTTTCAATCTTGTCAGGGTCGTCGTGTTCCGTGAGTCCCAGCCTCTTCGCGAGCCTCCTCACGTGGGTGTCCACCGCTATGCCTTCGATCATTCCGTAGGCGTTTGTCAAAACTATGTTGGCTGTTTTCCTCGCGACGCCGGGTAAACTCAGCATTTCTTCCATGGTTTTCGGGACCTCAGAGTTGAATTTTGCAACTAGGATTCTGCAGGTTTTCTGAATGTTTTTGGCTTTGTTTCTGTAAAAACCTGTGGACTTTATGTCTTTTTCAAGTTCTTCCAAATTAACCTCAGCGTAATCTTCTGCCTTCCGATATTTTTTGAAGAGGCTTTTCGTAACTTCGTTCACTCGCTTGTCTGTGCATTGAGCTGAAAGCATGGTTGCTATCAGAAGCTCTAAGGGATTAGAATAGTTCAGCGCTATTTTTGCATCGGGATGTTCCCTTTCCAACAATCGGATAATCTCTTGAGCTTTGTCCTCGGTCTTCACGGAAACCGCCTCATCACGTATAATGTGGCCCGCGCATTAAAACTTAATTAATATCGATTGGAATGTAACATATGGGATGTGATTAACTATGGGTTGTTGGAGATGGTTTAACAGCATCTTAAAAGAGGCCGGTATAGAAGTCACAGATGAAAACAGAGAGAAAATCGATGATGCTGTTCACGAGTTCATAGGTGAAAAGGCAAAATACATGCGCTGTTCAGCCGATTGGAGGGCGATGAGCAAGAAGGTTAAGGGTGACGAGAAAGCTCGGAAGAAGCTAGTTGACAGTGTACGAGCAACGTTAAGCGCTTAACAGAGCTATGCAATTGCTTTAGGGAAAAATAAACACAGTTTCGGTTTGTTCTAGGCGTAATGCGTGTCTCTCGCGCGGGAGCGCATGTAAGAACGGGAGTTGGCTCAGTCTAGTAGTAGCCCTTAAATTTCTCAGGCATTGTCATTATGAGGGCTCCTTTGAACAGGGGCGGTATCCGCGTTAGGTCATCTTCTTCTTCATCCCTGCCTCTATCAGCTGCGAAGGCGTAGGCTTCAGCTAGTTCCTCGTGGTAGCGCATCTTAGCTGATTGACCTTTCTTGTTTTTCAGCGAATCGGCGATCTTCTGATGGGCTTTTGCCATTTTTTCAAACAGTTCTTGCGTGTCGTAGTTTGCGCCTCTTTTTGGCCTGCATTTGACCGCGGGCGCCCCTGTTGCCTTTTTCTGTTCTTGAATTTTGCGCTCCACCGTTTTTGCCGCGACCAAGTCGCTGGCGTGCGCTTCAGGTTCTTTTTTAATTTCCTTTGCGCCTAATCCCATTTCCTTCCTTATTTGTTCAAGTGCGGATTCGCTAGACTTGATAAGCTTGAGCGCGTCTTCTTCTGCCATTGCCTGCCGTATCAGCTTCAGTCGAAAATTGGTTAGCTTTTCTTCTTTTAAGGCAGGCTCACTGTTTTCCACTTTTCGCTTCTTCCCCTTTATGGCTGTATTAGTCTAGTTAGGATTATAGTTGATAAGCAATATTTCCAACTTGGACAAGTGATTACGAATCTGTATTATAAGCCCCACGCGCCCCAGCTGATGGCATACGTATGCGCATACCGCTCGAACTGAAGCCCATTGTACAATAGACGTAGATGCAGTCGTAACCATGCAAACTGAAAGTGATAGCGTCGTTTCCAGAATGGTTTCCAGATTTGAAGCTCTCAATCTGATCGACCGAAGGACCATCGCCAGGATAGGCATCATGCAGCTGATAGAGGTAGGCGGCGCCCTGATCCAAAAGATAGTCTTCGGTGCTGACTGTTGTAGTGTGTACTATCTCAATAGTGGACACTTGTAACTCATAGTTAAACTATAAAATAGATATAAAAAGAACTAATGCTATTAGGAAGAACACAATTACTACAATTTTGAAGACTGTGTATAAGCGAGGCGCGGGTGCCGTTTCAAGTTCGGTCGTCGTGTATTTGAATGGTGTTATTTGTTTTGAGCCCATGGACTCCGCTGTCTCGATTAAAGTTGTTTTAAGTTGTCGAATCCAATTACTAAAGGGCCGGGTAAAAATTATATAGAATGTGCCAATGGCGACCGAGAGGAGAATTAGGACGGGTATTAAAAGTATCCTTGTAGGCGTGTTAGGTGAAAGCGGAATCGTGCCGTGGCCAATTATAAAAATCGAAAGATAGCAGAAGAACAGTCCAAGCAACATAGAAGATGCCAAGATGAGAGTAGTTCTCTTTGGGTTGTAGTATGTATTTGTGTACCCGACTTTGAGGTCTTCATCTGTAGAAAGGGATCGAATTCCTATCCAGATTAAGCCATCAGGAGATTTGAACATCAAGTTGCTACTTTTATTGATGATAGGGGTCACATTTGTTTTGACCCCGATTTTTTCAACTCGCTGAAACCCTTTTTTGGCCATTCTTTCATTAAGCAAGTCTAGATAGGCTTGCTTTTTAGGTCCAAGACCCTGAAATGTACATGTAGACCACATCTCGGACTTAGGCAACCAAGATGACGTTTTTGAACTACTCAAACACTATGCACCTTTGGGAGGTTTTTTTATGCCGAGAATAATTGATCATCCATCCGATAAATAGTTTTATCCCTTGAACACAAAATACCACACAACTAGCCCTATTACAATGAGCACAATGGCATCCCACCCTATCGATCCAAGCAGTGATACTTCAAATATTGCCAAGTTCCACCCTGTAATGTGAGCGACTAAGTGAGAGCCACCCAAGTTGGAAACTTTAGTTAGTTGCGATCCTTACTAGCAAAAGTCAATGTATGTTTATTCCATAAGTCTTTAGTATGGCTCCAGGTGATCTATAATCGGACAGCCCATGATGAAATGTAAGGTTATCATCCTTGCCTTACTGCTTGCTTCCCTCACTTTAAGCGTTGAGCCGACGATTGCAAAGACAAATTTAATATCGAATGAAATTCATCCCGCAGAAGTTGACCTAGCGGCACACATGCCTGCCCAAGAAGTCAGCGGACGCGTCGCTGGCAATCAGGAAATTGGGAACGTGGTATCAAATATCTCTGTGCCTGTTTTTCAGAAGGGAATGTCCTACGTGAGCTGGCCCCCATGGTATGACAGCGCTGATTCCGACGAGTCTCTACTCCGCCTAAGCGAGACGAACACGGAGTGGGTAGCCATCTGCCCCTTCTGGTACCAAAACAACATAAATTCCACTAAGATTTATGCAGACCTTTCTATGACGCCCACCAACGAATCGGTTTCCCACGCTATTAACAGGACCCATGATTTGGGGATGAAGGTTATGCTTAAGCCTATGGTTGACCCCAAAGACGGACACTGGAGGGGCGAGATTCCTCCGTCTGAGGCTTGGTTTGAAAGCTACGCGGCCTTTATCAACTTCTTCGCCGAGTTCGCCGAACAGCACGGAGTAGAAATGCTATGCATCGGCTGCGAGTTAACGAGTACGGTTTCAAATTCTTCAAAATGGGAAGACATCATTTCAGGCGTAAGAGCACGATACTCTGGCCCAATCACCTACGCTGCCACAATTACCAGTTATTACAGTATCAAATGGTGGAGCTCCGTAGACTACGTAGGCATAGATGCCTACTTCATATTGTCGAGTGAGTACGACCCAACCCTTTACACGCTGAAACAGACATGGGAGTGGGACGCCAGCATCATAGAGGCGTGGCAATCAATCGTCAACAAACCCATTATTTTCACGGAGATCGGCTACCGCAGCGGTAATGGAAGCAACATGGCTCCGTGGGACTATTGGACACAGATGGATGTCGACCTCCAGGAGCAGGTGGATTGCTACGAAGCTGCCTTCCAGACACTCTGGAAGAAGAGCTGGTTTTATGGATTTTACTGGTGGAACTGGGAGACTAACCCCGATGCTGGCGGACCCTATGACAGCAGCTTCACCCCCCAAAACAAACCAGTTGAAAACCTGATTACAAGCTGGTACGCCCTGCCGCCAAGAGTAACGTTAAGTCATCACACGTTAACCGTGGACACCCAGAAATTCGACATCGACGTACTAACCAATTCCACAGAGACAGACCCCGCCTTTAACCAATCAAATAAGGAGATCAGCTTCCACGTCACAGGACCAGAAACAACAACCGGCTTCTGCAACGTAACAATTCCGAAAGAACTCTTGCGGTGCGACGACCCGTCGGCTTGGATCGTCCTATTGGACGGCTCACCAGTAGACCCTGCCCCCGTCGTAACATCCAATGCCACGCACTCCTTCATTTACTTCACCTACACGCACAGCTCACACCTCGTTGAAATCCTAGGAACATGGGCGGTTCCAGAGTTTCCGTCATTCCCAGTCTTTCCGCTACTGATGGTTATCGCTCTAGTTATGGCTGTGTTGGGAAAGAAAGCTAGAAAAAAGTGTGCTGTTCTAAAGACGCATTAATTTCTAGCGCCCTACGCCTTCAACCTTCTTAACGTCAGCAATGATGCGCGTGTATACGTCTGTTCACGTCGTTTCCTCGAACATTTCCTTGCCCACTCCACATTGAGGGCAAACCCAGTCGTCAGGCAGCTCCTCGAAGGGCGTTCCAGGCTCGATGCCGCCGTCAGGGTCACCTAATTCAGGGTCATAAATGTACCCGCAAACTGTGCATTTCCACTTCTTCAAGGATATATCTCCTCCCTTATTCTCCCAGCGAGGTCCTTACCGAATTGGACACAGCGGTTAATTTCGTTTTCATCAGGTTTATACTTAAACTCTAAATCAGCCTCCAAAACCTCGAAACCAGTCTTTTCCAACTCTTCCTTAACCGCTTTAACCGCGCCCTTTCCCCAACCGTAAGACCCAAAAGCCACTCCGATCTTTCCTTTCGGCCTTAACCCCTTCATGTAAGTCAAGAAGCCGCTGACGCTTGGAAACATTCCATTATTGAGGGTAGGCGAACCCACCAGAACAGCCTTGGCGTCCAGAATTTCCTTCATTATCTCGGTCTGATCCGATTTGCGTAAACTAAACAGTCTAACTTCAACATTCTCGCTGAGCAGGCCCTTCAGAATAGCCTTGGCAATAATTTCGGTGCTTCCCCACATAGTGTCATAAATTATCAAAGCCTTCTGTTTCGCAACGCCTTTACTCCACCTAACATAAGCATCGACTATCTTCTCAGGTTCAGAACGCCAGATTACCCCGTGGCTCGGGGCAATCATGTCTATAGCTAGCTCCATCGCTTGGATTTCTTGAATCTTCTTCAAGATCAGAGGCGCGAAGGGCATCAGAATATTAGCATAATACTTCGCTGCGTCATCCATGACGTTCTCCACCTCATCGTCGAACCTTTTAGAAGCGGCGATGTGCTGACCGAAGGCGTCGTTCGGTAACAGAAGCTGATTCTTTCTAACGTATGTGAACATGCTGTCAGGCCAATGGAGCATAGGCGCTTCGATAAATTCCAAGGTCTTTTCGCCCAGCTTTATTTTGTCGCCAGTCTTAACCGTGATGAAGGGCCAGTTGCCTTCATAATACCGCGTTAGCCCCGCTTTTCCTCTTTCAGTCGCAACTACCTTCGCGTTTTTGGCAAGGCGCATTACCTCCTTCATGGAGCCGGAGTGATCCTTCTCCACATGGTTTGAAATAACGTAGTCGATGTCTTTGAGGTCCACAATCGCGCTGACTCTCTCCAGCAGCTCCTCCGCAAAGTTGGATTTCACCGTGTCAACTAGAGCGATTTTCTCGTCGATGATTAAGTAGGCGTTGTAGCTGCTTCCCCGGGGCGTGATGTAGCCGTGAAAGTCTCTGACGTTCCAGTCGACGGCTCCAACCCAATAAACTCCGTCCTTCAACTCCACTTTATCCAAGTTCTTCACCTCAAACGGAAACGTGCGGCAGATTAAGGGAGCAGAAAAAACCTAGAAGGTTAAAGCCCTTTATAAACTATCCCTTAAGGAACCGCATAAGCATGGGCATAAGCTTGACGCCGCGAGCTAAAACACCCAAGTCTCCCTTTTTGCATTCAGCTTCAGAAAATCTACGCGTGTTGTCAGCCTTAATTTTGTTGCCGGATATGAGCAACGGAACCGGATCGTCGCTGTGAGCCTTCAACGCGCAGGGTGTAGAGTGGTCCGCTGTGACGCAGATGACGCAGTCCTCCAGTTTTATCTTCGGCAGAAGCTTCCCAAAGAAATCTCTGTCAATCGTCGCTATGACCTCAGCCTTCAGTTTGTGGTTTCCGTCATGCCCATGTTCATCGGGGCCCTTGAGGTGTATGTAGAAGCAGTCGTAGGAGTTCAGCGCATTAAGCATCTGCCTGACTCTTAGAGCATAGTCTTCCGTGAGGTTGTCAGACGGCGGAGGTAACTCCGTTAGGTGCATGCCAGCCAGCTTCGATATTCCTCTCTCCACAGGCATGTCAGCGAGACAGAGAAAACGAACGCCGTATCTTTCGTTGATGTTGAAGAACTTGGGCCGCTTGTTTCCCGCGTCTCTGGAGAGTATCAGGTTTGCCTTCAGCTTTCCTTCAGCCGCTCTCTTCCTGTTTACTTCGTGCCTTTCCAAAACCACGTGGCTTTTCTGAGTGAACTCGTTTACGAGCTCAGCCGCGATTCTTGATCCCTCCGTGTCATCCCTTGGCTCAGCCTTCTCTAAGCTCATGTTAACCACCGCTTTTGCTACGCCGAGTCCTTCTGTTACCGAGTAGGCGGGATCAGGGTTAGTGATGTTGTTCGAAAGGGGAGCCCCTTTGCTTCTTATAACTAGAACTGCTCTGTGACCCACAGTATTTTTGAATTCAAAATCCGCAGCGTACGATTCTAATTTCACTTCTCTGTTTACCGCTTTGCTCAGCTCAGTTGCTTCTTCGGTTGTCAGCGACCTCTTAACTCTTCGATCGACGATCTTGTTCCCATGTCCCAACGTAGCAAAATTACACCTAAGAGCAAGGTCACCGTCCTTCATATCTAGGTCTGCGCCTAAGGCTTCAAGGGGTCCTCTGCCCGTGTAATATTTGTATGGGTCATATCCAAGAATTGAGATAACCGCCACGTCGCTTTCTGGGGCTATGCCCTTCTTAACGGAGTACATCAGTCCTGTTTTCCCGTTTTTCGCCAGAGCATCCATGTTCGGCGTCTCTGCGACTTCGAGCGGTGTTTTGCCGCCTAACTCTTCAATCGGTAGGTCGCCTAAACCGTCTAAAACCACGTAGATTAACTTCAGCTGAACCACGTCCTTTTCAGTTGCTAACAACAACGATCATAAATATTAGCATACCGCCAAAAACGACGATTAAAAATAAACGAGCTCAAAAAAAGAAAGGGGGTTTACTTCTTTATAGACAGTATGGTTTCCCACGTGTCCGCATGTCCCTCTTCTTCGGATAGGATTTCCTCGAGCATCCGCCTTGTGGTTGTGTCTCCTATGTCCGCACAGAGTTTAATGTGCTGTTTGTAGGTTTTAATCGCTAAGTTTTCGCCGTCTAAATCGTCTTGCATCATTTTCTTAAGGGTACCGCCAGTTTTGATGGGCGCCGGTTTAATAGTCGGATCTCCCCCTAGGTAGTTGATTCTTTCGCCGAGTTTCTCCATGTGCTTCATTTCGTCTTTGGCTATGTCCTCAAACCGGCCCATGATTTCTGGGCTTTCCATGCCTTCAGCCGTGTAATGATGATGCAGATACTGTATGATCGCCCCGAGTTCCAAGCCCATGTCTATGTTTAAAGCGTCGATAATCTTTTGTCTATCTGCTTTGCTCATCAGCATACTCATTTTATGCACCTGCTCCTAGTTTGGTTGACTTGAAATAAAAACCTTATCATATTCCATCGATCCATGTTTTTATTGACATGATGCCGTTTATATATAGCAAGCGCACTACATAGTATGATGTGAAAAACTGAAGGAGCGGATGATTGTATGAGTGCGTATAAGCAAGAGGGAGATCTCTTCTCTGGAATAAACACTGTGAAAGACGCAAAGAACATGACGGACCTCGAAAAGAAACACGTTCCCGTAATCAATGCGCCGAAGCAGGTGAAGAAAGGCGAATCCTTCGAAGTGACGGTGGAAGTCGGAAAATACATGAAGCACCCCAACACCATTGGGCACTTCATCCAGTGGGTTGAACTCTACGCGGGAGACATCCTGTTGGGAAGAGCAGAGTTTGTTCCCGAATTCAGCGACCCGAAAGCAACGTTTACAGTGATGTTAAAGTACGCTTATCCTCTGATCGCTAAGGAACGATGCAACCTGCACGGTCTCTGGTCTTCTGGACCTGTGTCCATCAAAGTTGTGTAGGAGAGGTTCATCTCTTTTTTTGTTGTTTTTCTGTGCCGCGAGTGCAGAAGAATAACTTAGTGAAACTCATCTGTGCGTAAACGGGGCAAGAGCTGCATATACAGCCCGCTTCATCCTTTATTTTCTTGCTTTTTCCCCTCGTGTAGCAGTAGGCAATGTAATCGTCGCTTTCGCCGAGTTTCAAGTACGTCGGACACCCTTCGCAGATACACATGCCCTCAACCTGCTTCAGCTTTTCCTCCATCGCCTCAGGGTTTGATTCCATTTCAATAAAGCCCCCATAGAATAGTTCTAAAATCTCAACTTATAAATTGCATGCCAAGAATCTGGCTTTTCAGAAGTAGAGTCGAGTCATTCAGGAAGCCTGTTGACAATGTGTCCCTTGTGGTTTCTGATCTCGAGGCTCGTAACAACGCCCTTTCCAGCCGACCGCGTAGCGCATTTAATACACGGGTCATAAGCCCTAACAACCATCTCCACTCGGTTAAGCAGCCCAGACTTTACCTCGCCGTTTTTTATGAACTCAGAAGCGGCGTTTTTCACGTTGATGTTGATGGCTGCGTTGTTGATCTGAGTTGGGATAATCAAACGCAGGTCCTTTGTCCGCCCATCCTCTGTGAGGGCATATCGATGCATTAAGGTGCCGCGGGGAGCCTCCACGACTCCTATTCCAGTTCCGGTTCTCGGCGTGACCTTAACTCTAACGTCTTGGCGGGTTATACTTTTGTCTTCAAGCAGCTCCTTCGCTTTTTCGCAGGCGTGAAGCATTTCGATGAGCCGCGCATAATCAAAGAGAAGGGTTTCATGGGCGGGCTTTCCGAACTTTCTTCTAAATTCGCGGAACTCAGCTCTCGCCAACGGAGTCGACACGTCTTGGGCAACGTTCATTCTGGCAGTTGAACTGACCCGCAGTATGCCCTTCGGCCAACCCAGCTTTTTCAGGTACGCAAACTTTGCGTAAGTCCACTCCAAGACCTTCTCTTCAACATGGTCCATGTAGTCCTCAGGATTAAACTCCTCAACGGGCTCACCTTCTGGGCTGACAACACTCAGCGATCCGTCGTAAAAATCTAGAGTGCCTGCTTTGAGCAAGCTCATGTAATGTGTTTTAACGGCTGCAACTTGTCTGAATTCCTCCCACCTAGTCTCGAAGAGACTTTTGCCTAGTGCTAATGCTTCCTTTGAAAGCCCTAGGGCGTTTTTCACGTCTTCCAGCAGACTGGCCCTCTCGCTTTCTTTGAGGGGGTCTATCAAGCCGCCTGGAACAACTGAGACCACGTGGACCTGCCTTCTTCCAACTGTGGCGAGAATCTTGGTTCCGAACATTCTGAGTTCAAGGGCCTTCCTCCCAATTTCAGGAGACTCTTTTACAATCTGAAACACGTTTCTTCTCGAGGCTTCCTCTTCGGGGCTGAACCAGAAATCCGGCAGGGTTAGAAAGAAGAAAACCAGCGAATGATTGCTTATTATCTGCCCCATAAGAAGCAGCTCACGCAGTTTCCTAGCGGTCTCCGTGACCTCAACTCGATAAGCATCCTCGATGGCTTTAACTGAAGCCATTACATGCGCTGTGGAGCACACGCCGCAGATTCTTGAAATTATTAAGGGAATCCGATCGGTTTCCATGCCTCGAAGAAACTGTTCGAACCCTCTAATCTCGGTTGCCTGAAAAAAAGCGTCAGAAACATTCCCGAACTCGTCGAGGGTAATGGTTACTTTACCGTGGCCTTCGATGCGGGTGGTCGGCGAAATGGTTATTTCACGTGCGCCTACGGGGCTCAGATGACCCTCTCCTTTGACTTAAACCTCTCAACCTTCTTTGAGAAGATGAAAGCGTGAAAAACAAACGGATTCCTGTACAACTCCTTCTGCACCTCCTCGACCGGTATGCCCGTTCGACTCGCAGTGGCTCGCACCAAAACCTCGTGGAGGTCCCTAGACCTGTAAAGCAGCGGATCAGGTGGACCGCGGCACCCAAAGCAAGTGAAACCAGCAGTTGGGCAAGGTGCTCCGCATCCGCGGCGGGTAAGCGAGCCTAGACACACGAACCCTTGGCTTAGGAGACAAATTTTCGGATCTGCCTCCTTCTCATAGATCCCGTAGAGGCGCCCCGGCTTCACTGGCACTATCTCTCTCGGGCACTCGACGCAGACAACCTCCCTGAACCTTTCGGGTTTTTCTCCTCTTATCAGGCTCTTCAACGTCTTCGTTATGAGGTTCGGCATGGGTGGACAGCCAGGAATGTAGTAATCCACATCCACGAACGTGCAGATGGGATACATCATGTCCTTAAGCTCAGGCAAGGAAGCTGAATGCGCCATCACGTATCGTTCCTCCAGAAGCTTCTTCAACGAAAGGACGTTGCCTAGGCTTGTCACTCCGCCGTGGGTGGCGCAGATGCCTAAAGCCACGAGAGTTTCGGTTTTCGCTCTCAACTCTCGGAGCAGCTCTTCATCCTCTTCAGTTCGGACGCCGCCTTCCACGATCGCCAAGTCCACTCTGGGGATTTCTCGAGTATCCATGAAGGTCGGAGAATAGACAACGTCAACATCCTTAAGTAGGTCAAACAGCTCTTCGCCAGCGTTTATCAGCGAAGATAAACATCCTGCACAGCAAGTAAGAGAAAGCATGCAGAGCTTAACCAAGGCTCTTCTCTTCTATTATTGATGCTTACATCTTCTGTGGCTTAGCTAAAAGAAGTTTCGCTTGCGCGTGCATTAGCAGATTCTCGGCACAGGGTCTCCTATAGGCGGAGTGATTATTCTTTTTCCGCCTACTGTGGTTTCTAAAACAACTTCCTCGAATCTGTCAGTTGCTTCACCTATTATCTGGGCATCCTTTCCTTCGCTAGTCTTCCGCAGAGCAGCTAAAACATCCTCTGCCCTTTCGGGCACTACGCCTATGACCAGTTTTCCCTCATTGCCAACTTCCAAAGGGTCGATGCCCAACATTTCACATGCGGCTTCAACGTCCTCGCGAACGGGAATCTTCTCCTCGTGCACCAGTATTCCGACCTTAGATTTTTCGCTCCACTCGTTAAGCGCGTTGGATAAGCCGCCCCGCGTTGGGTCCTTCATGGCTACGATGCCGCCAACATCTAAGAGACGCATGACCAGCTTGTTCAACGGAGCCACGTCGGATTTGATCTGGCTGCTGAAACTGTAGCCCTCCCGCGAGGATAATATAGCCAAGCCGTGGTCTCCTAACGTGCCCGAAACAATTATCCGATCGCCCGCCTTCAGATTTGAATCTAAAAGCCAACGAGCACCGAAACTCCGATATCGCCTAACCTCCGAGATGTTTCTTTCCAAAGCTTCATTCCGCTTGCCTATGCCGGAGGTGTTTATGACGCATCCGCCTAACTCGCCCCTCTCAACCACCTTAGTGTCGCCCGTGATAACGGGAACGCCAGCTTCCTTGCATGTTTCACCCATGCTACGCAGAATCCGTTCGAAATCCTCTAGGGTTAAGCCCTCCTCAACAACGAAGCCTGAAGCGAGGGCGGTTGGCTCCGCACCCAGAACTGCGATGTCGTTAACTGTTCCTGAAACCGCCAACCGTCCAATATCGCCGCCAGGGAAAAAAAGAGGCTTAACCGCATGAGAATCCGACTTCAACACTATGCCGTCGATGACGGCTGCATCGTCAAGAGCCTCAAGCGGAACTTCAACGCCGCTTCCGCCGAGATACTTCAACACGTACTCCTTAATCAGCGCCTGCATGGCAGTCCCGCCGGCGCCGTGAGACATATTAATGCGCTTCATAGCATCCCACCTTCATTAACCTTCGACGTTTGGAGGCTCTTAAGTTTGCCTCTGAACAACCAATCCACATATATAGGAGTTTTAAGACGCTAATTATTCTATTAAAGGGGTCTATTAGGGTGCTCTCCTTGGGGAAAATACCATGCCCATGAGATTGCTGAAAACTGAGAGCGAGAACAAACTCACAGTTGAAAGGATACTTCATGCTAAGAGCCACTCTCTCACCTTGGATAAAACTAGATGCCCCGGCTGCGGAATATGCGTGGAAACATGTCCCCGAGAAGCCATAGAACTTGAAAAATTTCCCAAAGCAGAGGGCGAGAAGGCGAAACCGCCAACCATCGACATCGACGAACAAAAATGCGACTACTGCGGAATTTGCGAAGCTATCTGTCCCTTCGGGGCTCTAGAACACCGCGTTGACGACAAACCTTGGATTGCCGTAGTTAAGTCTGAAAGCTTTCCAAGTCTCATCCGTAACATCAGGGTTGATGCCCAAAAATGCAAGGTCGGTTGTGTAGAATGCGAGAAGGTCTGTCCGTTAGGGCTCATCAAAGTCAGTGTGCAGACGCCCAGCGGCGAGAAGGTTACAGATTTCGAGTCTAGGCGTGACAGGGAAGAGCTTTTGGTCGCTGTGGACGTGGATAAGGCACATTGTCCCTGCTGCCGGTTGTGCGAAATAAAATGTCCCTACGGCGCCTTCACAGTGCAGAAGATATTCAATGGAACCCTCAAGATAAACCAGCAGAAATGTCCCGAAGGCTGCCGAGACTGCCTTGATGTCTGCCCAATTACAGGAGCGCTTTATCTCGGAGAGGACGGAAAAGTCTATGTTAACGATGTTTACTGCGTTTACTGCGGTGTATGCGAGAACGTTTGCCCAGAAGAAGACGCCTTAGAGCTTCAGAGAACACACATAAGGCATACGCCTGTCCGCTCCGGAGCGTGGAACCGAGCCCTAGAAAAATTGACATCCACTAAGGAGATGAGCAAAGAACTACGGGTTAAGAGCTTAAAGCGAACCCGAAAATCCGTTGAAAAAAGACTCGCATGGAGGGAAACTTAAGACGGTTGAGGAACCCCGCGTAGGAGTCTTCGTTTGCCACTGTGGCTTAAATATAGCTGGCGTCATCGACGTTAAAGACCTCACAGAATACGCCCGTACGTTGCCCAACGTGGTCTATGCGGAGCATAATCCTTACACTTGCGCGGACCCTGGGCAAGAAGGGATCAAAAAAGCAATTAAAGAATATAACCTGAACCGAGTGGTAGTTGCCGCCTGCTCACCCCGCATGCATGAACCTACCTTCCGCAGGTGCATCGCCGAAGTTGGACTTAATCCGTATCTTTTCGAGATGGCGAACATCCGCGAGCACGCCTCATGGGCGCATCCCAGCACTCCGGAGGAAGCCACTGAAAAAGCGAAAGAAATCGTTAAAATGGCAGTGGCGAAAGCTCGTCTTCTAAGCGGGCTTAAAAGCATCAAGGTTCCCGTGACGAACAGGGCTATGGTTTTAGGCGGAGGAATCGCTGGGATAAACGCCGCTTTGGACTTGGCGGAGATGGGCTTTAAGGTCTATCTTGTTGAGAGGAGCGAGAGCATCGGAGGGCACATGGCGCAGCTGGACAAGACCTTCCCGACTTTAGACTGCTCCATATGCATCGAAGGCCCGAAGATGGTGGACGTTTCCCGTCATCCTAACATTGAAATAATTTCCTTCGCTGACCTGCTGAGCGTAGAAGGTTTTGTGGGAAACTTCCGAGTGAAGGTTCGGCGGAATCCGCGGTATGTCATTGAGGAGAAATGCACGGGTTGCGGCGAATGCCGAGACGTTTGCCCCATAGAGTTTCCGAATGTTTGGGACATGAACATGGGTGTTCGGAAGGCGATTTCGGTTCCTTTTGATCAGGCGGTTCCGCTTGTCTACACGATTAACAGGGACCATTGCATTGAGTGTTACAAGTGTGTGGAGGCTTGTGGCGCGCGGGAAGCCATTAACTTTGATCAGCAGCCGGAGGAGATCGAGCTTGAAGTGGGCACCATCGTTGTCGCCACGGGCTTTGACATTTACATTCCTGATGACAACAGCCTGTACGGTTACAATAAGTACGACAACGTTATCACTGCCCTAGAGCTTGAGCGGCTTGTTTTAGCGGCTGGTCCAACCGCTGGTCACGTGATTCGCGCCTCAGACGGGAAGACGCCTAAGAGCGTGGTTTTCATTCAGTGCGTGGGCTCTAGGGACGTTAACAAGTATGAGTACTGCTCCGGTTTCTGCTGCATGTACGCTATTAAAGAGGCGGTTTTGCTTAAGGAACACTACAGGGACAAGGTTGAGGTTTACATTTTATTCATGGATATGCGAACCCCCTTCAAAGGCTATGAGGAGTTCTATCGGAGAGCCCGCGACTTAGAGATCAACTTCATACGCGGAAGAGCCTCCCAAATAGTTGAAGACCCCAAAACAAAAAACCTCATTGTGCGCGCTGAAGCCATAGGACTCGGTGAACCCATCGAAATAGAAGCTGAACTCGTGGTTTTGTCCACAGCCGCGATTCCGAGCAGAGGATCAGCGGACATGGCGAGAATCCTAAACGTCACGCGGGGAACAGACGGCTTCTTCATGGAGAGCCACCCGAAGCTTAAGCCCATCGACACCGCTGTGGACGGAA
Organism: uncultured Candidatus Bathyarchaeia archaeon; assembly: GCA_964655075.1. GTDB lineage: Archaea > Thermoproteota > Bathyarchaeia > Bathyarchaeales > Bathyarchaeaceae > CAZZLD01. Next base: position 79,370 of record CAZZLD010000007.1, on the reverse strand, counting down.
TCTTTCTGGCGGGCGCGTGCCAAGGACCTAAGGACATACCCTACAGCGTATCGCAGGGAAGCGGAGCCGCAGCGAGAGCCGCCACTATCCTCTCGAAGCCCACGTGGGAGATTGAGCCGATTGTGGCTGTGGTTGATCCGGACAAGTGCAGGAACAAGGAGGTTAAGTGCGGCATATGCGTTGATGCATGTCCCTATGGAGCTCCTAAAGCCTCTGAAGGAAAGCCCGCTGAAATTGTCACGGCTATGTGTCACGGCTGCGGAACGTGCATCGCCGAGTGCCCCTCTGACGCTATTACGCAGATGCACTTCACAGATGCGCAGATTTTCGCTCAGATACGAGCCGCTTTGGAGGAGAACCCTGAGGAGAAGATTTTGGGTTTCTTGTGCAACTGGTGCAGTTACGCTGGGTCTGACCTCGCGGGCACCAGCCGCTTTGAGTATCCGCCGAATTTGCGGGCGATACGGGTTATGTGCAGTGGACGGGTTGACAGGGACTTTGTTTTAGAGGCGTTTAGGCGAGGCGCGAGCATGGTTTTGGTGGCTGCTTGCCACCTTCCCTACGACTGTCACTATATTTCGGGGAATGCGAAGATGAAGAAACGGATGGAAGCCTTGGCTGGCATGTTCGCTAAGCTGGGCCTCAGCCCTGAAAGGTTCCGAATCGACTATATCTCCGCGGCTGAAGGCGTGAAGTTCGCCGAGTTAATTAAGGAAATGACGGAACAGATGAAGGCACTAGGAAAGGAGAAGATTAAAGCTGAAAACGCTAAGCTGTACCCAATCCTCGACAGAATGCTCTCAAGAAAAGGAATAGAAAGCTCCAAACCGCTCAGTGAAGTTTCCTTCACAGAAGTCTCCTGAATTAAGGCAAAAATTGGACTACGGGCACTATCTGATTGGCTAACTGCTACGTCCTAAGACTGCCGCAATAAGTCCGCCGCCAATAATTAACCCTAATCCAAGAACAAACAATGGAAGACCTAAACTGCTACCACTCATTAAACCAAGTATGCCGAAAGCTGTCAAGAAAGCTCCAATTAGCATCACAATAAATATAACGAGACCCTCAGCATCCATAGTTCTCACCAAATTCTTAGCTGAGCTTCAAATATAAAAAACTTGACTACCATCCAAATCGCCAAACCTTCACTATGAAAGTGACTATTGCGAATGCAGTTATTGAGACATCGAAATCTCCAATAGATATAGTTAATGTGATTTTTTTGAGAAGGTCTCCCGTGAACGCTTCAACAAGATAACCAGCAACCAATGAAAAAACTGAACCTACAAAAGCACCCACTAGCCATTGAATAATCAAGTTTGTTAGAGCAAAGGGAATATTGAACACAGCACCAAGAAAAGCAACCAGAACAATCAAATACACTATTAATTTTAGGGTTTTCGTTCTATCCTCATTGTTCATACTAGAAGAATTCTCCAGTTGTCCTTATAAGCATGTTTTCATGCTATTTTTTACTCACCAAGACAAACGTTTGAAACGGCGAAACCCCAAAAACCTATAAAATGCGCGTTCTAATCGGTAAAGCCATAATATGAGGGGAAGTTAATTGGCTGATTGGAGACTCCTCGGTTTAGGTGTGCATGATGCATTTATGAACATGGCTGTTGACGAGGCGATTTTAGAGGCGCGGATTCTGAACAAGGTGCCTAATACGTTGCGGTTTTATCGTTGGTTGCCTTCAGCTGTTTCCATAGGCTACGCGCAGAACCCCGCTAAAGAGGCTCATTTGGAGGCATGTAAGGCTCACAGGGTGGATGTTGTTAGGCGTCCCACGGGCGGCGGGGCGGTTTACCATGATTCCGAGGGGGAGATAACCTACAGCGTCACAGTGGACGAACAGACCCTAGGAGTTTTTGATCCGCTTCTGATCTACAATAAGCTTTGCAGCGGCATAATCAGGGCGTTAGGCAAGCTTGGAGCCCAAGCAGGCTTCGATGAGGGCACTCCGACGAGATGCCCCAACATTCTCATAACAGACAAAAAAGTCTCAGGAAGCGCCCAACTCCGCCGAAGAGGCGTCATCCTCCAACACGGAACCATCCTAATGGACTTGGACCTCCAGAAAATGTTCACTTTCTTAAAAGTGCCTTGGGCTGAAAGCATAGAACAAGTCATCCCAGTGGCGCGCAGAAAACTCACCAGCATACGCCTCGCAGTAAACCCAAAAGCCTCCATGGATGAAATTCTCAAGGCTCTAACTCGAGGCTTCAGCGAAGCCCTAGACGCGCAGTTCACCGAGGGCAGTTTAACCCCTTTTGAAACCGAGACAGCAAAAAAGCTGTATAAGAAATACCGCTCAGAAGAGTGGAATCTTCGTCGGCGTTTTGATGGAGTTATCTAATCGGAACCTGCAACCGCTGGCGTTCTCGGTTTCACTTTTTCTTTCTCGCGCCGAAGATCTGGTACTGCAACGTGTACACGTGGACTGCGCCTGTTGATTCCCGCTGGTCGAATCCGCCTCTCTTAATAGACCGAAGTTCCGGCTTGAACAGGGAATCCGCAGACTTGCGTTGTACGATGCTGGCGTTACCCTTGTGAAGCTTCACCGTCATTTCGCCGTTAACGTACTCCTGCGTAGAGTCAATGAAGGCATCCAAGTCCTTTCGGAGGGGATGCAGCCACATGGCGTGGTAAACCATGTCTGCCCACATACGGTCCACCTCGTGCTTCAGGCGAAGCTGCTCCTTCGTCAACGTCAGATGTTCGAGGTCGGCGTGAAGCTTCAGCAGAATTGTTGCAGCCGGCGCCTCGTAGAGCTCTCTGGATTTAAGTCCGATCATGCCGTCTTCTAGGATGTCGATTCTGCCAATTCCGTGTTCTCCACCCACCTTGTTCAAGTAGAGAATAATTTCAACTGGGTCTTTGATGCCGTCAACGTCTACGGGCACGCCATTCTTGTACGTTACTGCGATTTCCTTCGGCTTGTCCGGCGTCTCCTCTACTGGCTTCGCCCAAAGGTAGTCCTTAGGATACTGCGAATGAAGGTCCTCCACCTGGCCGCTCCCAATGGAATGCGCCCACATGTTAACGTCTCCGCCGATCGTTCCCACCCTCTTCGTGGGTTCAACGCCGTGTTTTCTCAGCATCTCTTCTTCCATTGGTCTGGACAAGTCGAGTTCTCTTATGGGGGCGATCACTCTGAGGTCTGGCGCATAGTATTTTAACGTGGATTCCATTCGGTACTGGTCGTTGCCTTTGCCTGTGCAGCCGTGGGCAGCAGCTTCCGCCCCAACCTTCTTGGCAACAGCAGCAACTTTGGTTGCGATGAGCACTCGCGACATGGAAGTTCCAATGGGATAACCTTCGTAGCTCCCGTTTGCTTTTATGCAGCGGAAGATGTAGTCCTTCGCGAACTCCTGCTTAACATCGAAGAAAACAAGGTCTATTCCGAGGATTCCGGCGCGTTCTTTGGCAACGGCTATTTCCGCGTCGCCTTGTCCAACGTCCACCAGAACTGGCACAACCTTCTCGTAGCCGTACTTCTCCTTTAGGAGGATCAGAATCAACGTGGAGTCAAGGCCGCCAGAATACGCGCATACCGCTGTCTTAGTTCCTTTCTCCATATCCTCTATTCCACCAATTTTTTCTCATATTACTTCGAGGTGTGTTTTTTAACTGTTTCCCTCAGCGCCTTCTCAGAGCCCTCAAGAGCCTTAACTCTAGAAGATAACCGCGCCTCCTCCCTAGCTAACAGCTTCCTTCGAGCCCTCAACATCCGCTTAACCTCTCTAGGAGCAGGACTACCCAACGTCTTGCGCCCCAACAGACAAGACCGCAAATTCAACGCGCCCTTAACCAGTTCAGGTCTCACTTCAATTTTCTTCCCTAAAACCTTCACCGCCAGCTTCTCAACCATTTCAGGACGCAAACTCCGCGGCTTAATCCCAGACGCCACCATTTCTTTCACGAGGTTGCCGACGAGCACGTGGGCTTCCCTGAAGGAGATTCCCGCCTGTTGAACCAGCCGTTCAGCCAAATCCATCGCGAACACGTAGCTTTCTACCGCCGCTTTCCGCATGCGGTTCCGGTTCACCTTAAGCGTTGAGACTACGCCAGTTAAAACTTCTAAGGAGCCTTTAACCGCATCAAAACTTGTCCACAAGGGCAACTTCGTCTCCTGCAGGTCTCGGTTGTATCCTGTTAGAACTCCCTTCGTCATGGTCAACAAGCTCGTGAGGGCACCGTAAACCTGCCCTGTTTTTCCGCGAACCAACTCCAACGTACACGGATTCTTCTTCTGAGGCATAACACTGGAAGTCGACGCGTATTCGTCCGCAATTTCCACGTACCCGAACTCGGCGCTCGACCAAACAATGAAGTCCTCAGCCATCCGGCTTAAACCGGACATAAGCGTAGCCAAGGCGCTGGCGGTCTCTAAGGCGAAGTCCCGAGAACTCACCGCGTCAATGGAATTCTCTAAAACTCCGTCGAACCCAAGCAACGAAGCAGTTCGGTTTCTGTCGACGCTGAGGCTGGAGCCACCTAGCGGACCCGCACCTAAAGGACTAATGTTCACCTTTACATAGCAGTCCTGCAGCCTCTGAAAGTCTCTGAGGAGCATGTCCGCGTAGGCTAAAAGATAATGGGCGAAAACGCCTATTTGAGCGGGCTGCGTGTGCGTGTAAAGCGCCATCAAAGTTTCCGTGTGGTTTTCGGCAACAGTCAGGAGCGCGGCGACCAGATCTAAAACTTTCCGCGAGACATCATTCAGCTCCGCCCTCACCCGCATCCGCAGGTCCACCGCAACTTGGTCGTTTCTTGATCTTCCTGAGTGGAGTTTGCCGCCGACCTCGACGCCGATTTCCTTAATCACCTGAGACTCGATGAACTCGTGGATGTCCTCAAACTTGGGGCTGAACTTGAGCTTTCCAGCTTTTATTTCTAACCGAATTTTTTCCAGTGCAGATAGAATCTTCTTTAGGTCTTGTCGCGTGATTATTCCCTGCTCGAACAGCATAATGTCGTGGGCTTCTGTTCCGTTGATGTCGTCCTCGAAAATCCGTTCGTCCTCCTTCATGGAAGAGACGAAACGAGCAGTTTTCTCGTCGAACTTGCCCTTAAGCCTGGACCTATAAACTCCGCCCTCCAATTTTCTTTCACCCCGGAAGCTAACAATTCCTCTAACTACAACAATTTAAGCCTTAATTTAAAAGCTTCTAGAATCCTTTCAATATAGTTTTAACAGGCGTGGAGTGTTATTCCCACTCGATTGTTGCGGGGGGTTTGTGGGTTATGTCATACACGACCCTCGTTACCGCTGGCAGTTCATTAGTTATCCTAGTGGATATTCTCTCTAAGGTCTCGTAAGGAAGCCTAGCGAAACTCGCGGTCATGGCTTCTCTACTTTCCACAGCTCGAACGGCGACCGTGTAACCGTAAACCCTAGCGTCTCCCTTCACCCCAGTGGTTTTTGTGTCGGTTAAAACGGCGAAATACTGCCATAAACCGTCCTTAAGCTCGTTTTTCTCCACTTCTTCCGATACGATTTTGTCTGCTTTCCTGACGATGTCAATTTTCTCTTGGGTGACCTCGCCGATGACCCTCACCGCCAAGCCTGGACCGGGAAAAGGTTGTCTCCAAACTATGTTCTTCGGCAGCCCCAACTTTTCTGCAATTTTCCTAACTTCGTCCTTGTAGAGGTCCCTTAAAGGCTCGATGATCTTTTTAAACTCGATTTTTGTGGGTAACCCCGCTACGTTGTGGTGGGTCTTTATTTTATCCGAGTGCTTTTGGATGCCGGATTCTATTCTGTCCGGGTAGATCGTTCCTTGAATGAGATATTCTGCCCCGCTTTTCCTCGCAACTTCCTCGAAGACCCTGATGAACTCCCGTCCGATTATCACCCGCTTACCCTCGGGGTCCACAACTCCCTTCAATTTTTTGAGAAACTCTCTCTGCGCGTTGATCCTGACAAAGTTCACGCCTATATTTCCAAACGTGGCTTCGACGAACTCAGGTTCACCTTCGCGCATGAAGCCGTGATCAACAAAAACGGCGATCAGGTTCTCCTTAAGGGCTCTTGCAGCTAAGATCGTGGCTGTGCTGGAGTCGATTCCGCCGCTTAGGGCAATTACGGCTTTTTTATCTCCCACGGTCTGCCTTATTTCTTGGACTCCTTTTTCTATTAAGGATTCGGGTTTCCAGTTTGCTCGGCACTTGCATATGTCAAATATAAAGTTCTTCAGCATTTTCATTCCGTTTTCAGTATGCACAACCTCAGGGTGCCACTGCAAACAGTATATGGCAGTCTTCTTGTGTCGGAAAGCGGCTATCGGGCAGTTTTCAGTATGCGCCAGAACTTCGAAATCTTCAGGAAGCCAATAAACAACGTCGCCGTGACTCATCCAAACCTTCTCTTTTCGGCTCAAGTCCTTCAGCACGCCCACAGGCTTATCCACAGTAACATAGGTTATCCCGTATTCCCGCTTTACTCCTCTCCTCACCTTCCCCTTAAAGGCATGAGCAACGAGTTGATGACCATAGCATAATCCCAAGATGGGAATGCCTAAATTCAATATTTCGAGGTCGAACTTTGGGGCGTCTTCTGCGTAAACGCTTGATGGTCCCCCTGACAGAATCACGCCTTTGACGTTAAGCCTTTTGTTTATGGCCTCGATTTCTTTAGGGGTTGTACTACATGAAACAATTTCCGAATACACGCCATGTTCCCTCACCCTTCTGGCTATGAGATGACTATACTGCCCACCGAAGTCAAACACAAGAACCGCGTCAGTCTTCATTAAGCCCACACCCAACGAGCCTTAGCCTTCCTCTTCAGCTCTTCACCTCTTCTCTCGTTCTAATCTCCGGTTTATACCTGAGGCAGCAATAGTCGCCCATGGTGCAGGAGAGGCAAAGCTGATCCTTCGGTATGCCTATTCCTCGGCTTAACCCGTCAACGTCGTTATAACCAAGAAAGCTCACACCGATTTCTTCTGCGACCTTCTGATTGACTTCATCCAAATTTTGTGCGGTTCTGCAGACTCTGTATGCTAGGAGCTCCTCTTGGGTTGGAAAGTCTATTCCTGTGTAGCAGGGATAAGTTATAGGTGGGAAGGCAACGAGCATAGACACCTTCTTTGCTTCTCTCAATTTTTTGTTAACAATTATCTTAGAGCTCGTACCCCTCACTATGCTGTCGTCCACCAAAATAATCTCCTTTCCGTCTATCACTTTCCTTATGGAGTTAATGTTAGAAACAACTTCCTCCCTCTTTTCCGGCTCTATGAAGCTTCTCCAGCTTCCTTTCCGCCGATAACGGTCTTTCATGAGTCCTTCTTCAAACGGAATCCCTGATTCTTCGGAGTATCCTAAGGCTGCAGGTCTCGCAGAGTCAGGAACCGGAACGACCACGTCTCCGATTAGAGGATACTTTTTAGCCAGCGACCTACCAATGTTTTTCCTAGCAGAATAGACGTTCACTCCCTCTATGTACGAACTTGGATGTGCAAAGTAGATATATTCAAAGGGACAAATGGCGTGTTTCTCCATCACAGAAAACTGTTGCTCCTCCAAACCGTTTTTGTCAACCTTTATCAGCTCCCCCGGTTGTACGTCCCTAATGAGCCTCGCGCCAACGGCGTCAAGGGCGCAGCTTTCCGATGCTATTACGTAGGAGCTGGTTTCATCGTGCCAGCCGAGACAGAGGGGTCTGAAGCCCTTTTCATCCCTCGCCGCTATCAGCTCTCTTTTGGCTGTTAAAATCACGATGGAGTAGGAGCCGTTTATTTTTGGATTGAACCGCTCAAAAGCTTCACGCCAGTCTTTCTGTTCTCTCATTGTTTTATAGAGCCCTAGCCCCATCATTTCGGTGTCCGTCATCCCTATGGGCGGCAAAAAGCCTCCCTGCTTGAGGTCTCTGATCAGCGGTTCTCTGTCAACAGTCCCATTATGGGCAATGGAGAAGCCGTCAGATATGCCTATTTCGAGGGGGTGAGCATTTTTGAGATTGGATCGGGCGGTTGTCGAATACCTCACATGGCCTATTCCAACATTTCCAGCTAACCTACTGATTTCCATGTGATCTTCTTCAAGTCCCTGAGAAACCAGTCCCATCCGCCTGTAGGGACTATGATCTCCAACAGCGATTCCCCAGGACTCCTGTCCCCTGTGCTGAAGGGCCTCTAACCCGGTGAGAAGCATCGAAGAAACATTATGGCCATCTAGTGAGAGAATCCCGATTACGCCGCAGTGTTCCCTCAACTGATTGTCACCGTTCTCAACAAAAAGAAGTTACAGATATAAAGATTTTTCACGAAAATATGTCAATAAAAGACTCAGCATCCTCTTCGGCCGTTCTTTTCATTTCGGGTATCAGTAGATAAGGATCATCGATACGCCCCAAGTGTCTATTTCTCGAGTATGTTAAATTAGAAGCATGATGATTCCTTTTAAAATTAACCTATAGATTATCAACAGGCGCTAATCTTCGAAAGGTTTGCTGATTCAGTGCCGATAACGAAAAGAATTAAAATGAAAATCAACGATATAAGAAGTGGGGGAAGGTTTGTCCACAGAATCTAGGTTGGTAGTCTCCGCAGAATCTGTCATGAGGTCTCCACCTGTAACAGTTTCCTTCTCAGACACCGCCTCAGTCATTGTTGAGAAAATGGTGACTAAAAACATAGGCGCCGTCATTGTGGTCAGCGGCGGAAAACCCGTCGGCATCATAACTGAAAGAGACATCATTGAAAGGGTTATCAGAGCCCACAAAGACCCGAGCAAGACAAAGGCAACGGACATAATGTCGTCACCCATCATAACCATCGAATTCAACAAGACCCTAACCGACGCGATGAAGATCATGAGGGAAAAACGCATAAGAAGGCTAGCCGTCACCAAAGGCGGAAACTTAACAGGCATAATCACCGAGAGGAGGATACTGGACTCCCTAGTCTAAAAGCCGAGGAGTTCGCCACATAATGCGGAGTCTTCAGAGGGTTTTTATTTGACTCCTTAAATGTGAACCATTTTATTCTTCTGGAAGTGTGAAAAACCAATGATGCTTTGTTAATTTTATACTTCGCGCACATCAAAGCCGTAGAATGCATATTCGACACCGCAAAACAGGCTAAGGCATATTCGTAGCATATTTAACCACAAATAAAACTATAAAAGTATGCAAAAAACGATTAGTACATTGTTTTCAGTTTAGAATTATGGGTTTTTGTTGTTTTATTTTGTTCTATATGGGGGTGCGCGATAAAATGGGCGTTCTAATCTTCTGTTTTCAGTTTTCGTATGCCTCTTATTTCGTGTTCCCATCGGAAAATCCTTCTTTTCAGTAGTGGCAATGGTGCGTTGTTGTTTGTTGTTTTCACGTTGAAGCCTTCTGATTGTAGAAATTTTTTTATAGCTTCGGGTTTTATTGTCCAAGAGTGGAGTTTGTTTCTTCTGCATCGGATTGCATCTGAGAGTTGTTTGTGGTTTAGGCTAGTGAATAGGTAGAAAGCCTAGTAGAGTTGAGCGTTTGAATCCGTCGTCTATAGGAAATTTTAGAATTATGATTCTTTTGCATACTCTAGCGGCTTCGGTTAGACCTTCTGTGCAATTGGGTAAGTGTTCTAGGATGTGGTAGGCGTGGACTTCTGAGAATGCTTCGTTTTGGAAGGGTAAGTTTTGTGCATCGGCTAAGAGGTTGGGCGTGTTTTGGCGTTTACCGTAGGTTTTGGAGATGTCTAAGCGACCATCGCCCCAACGGTCTTTTCCGCATCCTATATTAAGTGTCCAACCTTTCATGCTTTAGAATTGGGAGTTTTTCCGTAATATTTTTTGTGTAACAAGCCTACATGTTAGAGTTTTAGCTGTAGAATTGAGCATCTTTGTTTCTGCGTCTGATTTTCCATAGTTCTATTTTCATGTGAAGCGTCATTATTCCCGCCATGGTCCATAGTATGCCGAAAACGATAGTAATCACGGACATTATACCTGCGAGGATCGCTTGTTGAATGAACTGGAAAAACAAAAGGATAATGCTGAAGTTAGACTTTCTCTTCATAGATGGAGATCATACGTATGAAGGCGTAAAAACGGATTTTGAAATGTACCATAAGTTGGTTAGCAAGAATGGGATAATAGCCTTTCACGATATAGTTTCTGGGCCTCAAGAAAATGTAGGCGGCGTATCAAAGTTTTGGAATGAAATTAAAAACAACTTCAAACATATTGAACTTGTCAAAAATTGGAAACAAGGCGGATACGGAATAGGCGTTTTGCAACATCGTACACAAAAGATAGAAACCTACATCGCAAAGCATAATCCTACCGGTTAACTTTGTCACAGAGATAGAAGGCTGTAAAGTCTTTAGGAAGCGGAAGTAGAAAATTAATGCGAAACACTGAAAACAAAGGCGAAATACATAAATCGTATTTCTCCTTTTGAGACTACTTGTCGGGCGGTAGCTCAGCTTGGCAGAGCTTCCGAGTTGGCCAAGTTTGTGGCTGGCGGAGACGCTGTAGACGCCCACCTGCGGGTGGAGGTCACCCAGCCTGCCGAGCGCACAGACACCGGAGTGTCGCAGGTTCAAATCCCGCCCGCCCGACCACTTGTTCTCAGTTACATAGTTGCGTGCCTGAAACCGCTTTGAGACTGCGCCTTTCGTTTTTTCGCCAAGGAGTATCCTATCAGCAGTCCAGCGGCTAATCCTCCTAAGTGTGCGAAGATGTTGACGCCAGCGCCTGTGGTTATTAATAGGAGAAAGAAGGCGTAAATTAGGGCGCTTGTGACTGATCGCCCGAAGGTCTCTCCGACGTAAACCACGTTGGCGCCGAACAACCCGAATATGGCTCCGGAAGCCCCGACTGAAATCGTGAGCGGCGGCATAAGTAAGCTCAGCAGGTTTCCAAGCAGTCCAGACGCGAAGTAGATGAAGAAATAGACAGTTTTGCTGAACAGTTCCTCGGCTCTAAATCCGAATATGAAGAGGAAAAGCATATTGCCCGCAAGGTGAACCAAATTGGCATGAACGAAAATAGCGGAGAAAAGCTGCCAGTACCATCCGCGCATAACAAGAAGATTAACCTGAGCGAAAAGCGTTGGTGGAGTTATCAAGATTTTATTGCCATTAACCAGAACGCCAAGGTTCGTTTCGACAAAGTTTCCGCCTAAAACTGAAGTGAAAACATACATGCCGACATTTGCAACCACAAGAGCAACCGTAGGCGTAAACCTGAAACCACTACGAGTCAAGCTCAATCGAAACACTCACTCAGCCTCCTCCTAGCCATGAAACAGGTTGTTAACAGAGCCTTCACTAAAACCTTCCAACTTAAGTTCCTTACGGTGCTGCACCAATTCCAACGACATCGAAAAGCTTATAGGTTGGATAATCCAACCAAAGACAGATTCAAATGAAACCCCAAATGAACTTATCCACACGCGACCTAAGCCTCATCGCAGTCATGGCCGCTCTATGCGTATCCACAAACTACGCGATGTTTGGACTTTGGAATGTCAAGTTAATGGACCTCTTTGTGTTTGTTTCAGGTTTCTGCTTTGGAAGTTTAGCAGGAGGTCTGGTCGGCGCCTTCTCTTGGGGAGTATACGGAGTACTGAATCCGTTGGGTTTCTCTTTGCCCATCTGGGTTGCCACTTGTCTAAGCGAAGCGCTTTATGGCGTTGGTGGCGGTTTGGCTAGAAAATTCGGATTAAAGGTTCCTAGCATCTCGGCTATTGGAAGGAGAGATCACTGGATTTGCAGTGCCAAAATTGCCTTGTTGGGTTTTCTTTTAACTTCTGTTTATGACATTTTGACAAACCTCATTTGCATCATATGGGCGTCGCCGCTCACAGTGTTCGTCGGCGCGGTTCCCTTCGCAGTCGCGCATATGGGTTCAAACCTCTTTTTCTTCTTCTGGGGCGGAGCGGCGTTAATTATGGCAGTTCAGAAGCTTTCGTTGAGAGGAGGTGATAGAAGTGGGTGATAAACGTTTTTGGATATGGCTTTGCGTGGCTTTGTTTTGTTCGGTGTTAACTACTTCCATGCTTACGGTCTATTATTATGGAGAGAATCTCAGATATCAGCAGCTCTATCAGGACACGCTTGGAGACTTAAAGGCTGTGAGCATACAGGTAAGCATCGTAATCAACTACGGAAACGGAACAAAACAATGGTACAACAACACAAGAGTGCCCATAGGATTTTCTGCCCTCAACGCTACCCTAACAGTGGCAAAAGTTGACTACCAGATATACTCTGGGATGGGAACACTAATCACGGCTATAAACGATATGGAAGCCGCTGGAGACTTTTGGTGGGCATTGTGGTACTGGAACTCAACAAGTTCCCAGTGGGTCTTTCCCTTGGGGACATCAGCTGACCAATTCATTCTCCACAACCAATACGTAATACAGTGGCACTACACGTCAGGTTGGCCTCCTCCACCACCGTCATAGACACTAACAAAAACCTTATTTGCCGTGATTTAACCTGAGGCTTGAGGTCGGAGACTGAAATTTGGAGGCTCTCGAACAGAAAGTCGCTGAGTTAAACCGCGAACTTGAGGCTGTCAAAGAAAAACTTGGCGACGTGGACTCTCAAGCGCGGAAGTGGACTGAAAAAAGAAATTCTGTACACGAACGAATCAAGAAGCTGCAAGCGGAAACTTCAGACCTCAAAGCTAAACGTGACGCGCTGAACGAGAAAGTTCGAGAGCTAAAGGGCTTACGAGAAAAAACAAGGCAAAAGCAAAGGGAAAACCGCGTCAAAGTTTCAGAGTTATCGGAAGAATTGAAGGTACTCATGAAGAGGAAACCGTCCCTGAGCATGGGTGAGACGAAAAGGGAGATCGAAAGCTTAGAGTGGAAGATTCAAACCTCTTCGCTCACGCTTGAGGAGGAAAAGCCGTTAGTTGAACAGGTGAAACACCTCGAAACCCAGCTCCTTGTTCATAAGCAGATACAGAAGCTGAAAGACAACATCAACGAGCTGCGAACACAAAACGGAGAACTCGAAGCTGAAGCTAAGGGCTACCATGAGCAGCTTTCGGAACTAGCTGAGCACAGTCAGGCATTCCACGAGAAGAGCATTAAAATATTGAATCAAATTCGCGCCATCAGGGTTCAAGCCGATGTCGCCCACGCAAGATACGTGTGGACAACGCAGCAGGCCCAAGAGCTCCACAAAAAATACGCCAATATAACTAGTCAAATTAAACCCCTCAAACAAGAGCTCCGTCAAGCAGAGGAGGAAAAGAAAGCTGAACGCCGAACTGAACTCCTCACAGAACTGGAAAAAAAGGCATTGGAGAAACTTAAGCGCGGCGAAAAGCTGACGCTTGAAGAGTTTAAGATTCTCGCCGAAAAAGGGGCTCTGAAGTAACCGTTTCCTGCCACTGTTTTCACAGAAACTTAAAGAAGGCGAAGATAAAAGTTATAGCGAAAGTATACATTTAATGAAATATAGGAGAAGAGTGATGCCTAAGCCTCCAGAGCCTCCGAAGAAAAAGACAGAGCGAATTCTGATTCTCTGCGTGGACAGAGACGACGACGTAGGCATAAAAGCAAGAATCAACACGCCGATTCTTGGAAGAGACGAAAACCTAAGCGCCGCCATCAGCCTCGCCCTAGCGGACCCGGAGGAACCCGACGCTAACGCCATGTTTGAAGCAGTCCGAATTTACGACCGCCTGAAGCAGAAGGCAGAACCCAACGAAGAACTTCAGGTTGCCACTATTGCCGGTTCGGAGCTGGTCGGCGTGGAGGCTGACAGAGAAATCGTATCGGAACTCACCTCAGTGATGGGTGCTTTCCCAGCGAACGGCGTAATCCTCGTCACAGACGGCTACTCAGATGAAGCGGTCTTGCCACTTATCGAATCTAGAGTGCCCGTGAACTCCGTGCGGAGAATAGTCATAAAGCACAGCGAATCAATTGAAGAAACAGCGGCACTGTTTTCCAGATACCTCAAAATGCTATGGCAGGATCCCCGTTATGCCAGATATGTTCTCGGATTGCCAGGGACCCTAATAATCCTACTAATTGTCCTAGCGTACACTCTAGGCTACGAGGGGCTTAAGTATGCTGGGTGGGTGTTCTTGCTACTTTTAGGCACGGTCTTTTTGATAAAGGGCTTCGGCATCGACAGAAAGGCTGCTGGCTTCTACAGGTGGATTCGAAGTTATTCTCCTCCTCCGCTTCCGAGGCAGATAACAGGGCTTTCTGCAGTTGCGGGAGCATTACTGATCGGGATTGGCTGCTACATAGCCGCTGCACAAGTAGCGAGTTGGCTAGCTATAATTGAACCACCAGCAAATTTTGGTCAATGGCTTGCGGTGCTTCCCACGATGGTAGGGTTGTTTATCGAGGGGGCAATAACCCTCGTCGTGATCGGGCTTTGTGTTTCACTCATAGGCGGAACGATCCGCTTTTTCCTAGAGCGTGATTCTAGATTGTGGCGTTCCATAGTCTTCGTGGTTGTCACAGCATGGTCAAGACAAATCTTCTATGAGGCATCCCAGATCATTATCCACCCCGCAGTGCCGTATGACAGATTTTTGGCATCTATTATTGTGGGTATCCTTCTAGCCGTAGCCTCTTCTTTAACAGTTCTCCTGTTGCATCGAAGATATTCCGATTTTTTCAAAGGGGGAGAGGAAATTGAAGAGTTCGAAGAGCTTAAAGAAGGCTAAAGTGGCGATAATCGGGGGCACCGGTTTAGACGCCCTCCTAGGCGCCGCCGAACAGATTCGCATAGGAACACCCCATGGGCTTCCTCCTCCGGTTTCCGTCGGCTCAGTTGAAGGAAAACCGATTGCTTTTCTTCCCCGCCACGGGGTTCACCATTCTCTTCCTCCCCACAGGATAAATTATAAGGCTAACATTTACGCCCTGCTTGAACTTGGTGTTGAGCGCATAATTGCAATTAATGCTGTGGGCGCCATAGATGTTAACCTTAAGCCAGGCGACCTCGTAGTTCCGCATGATTTCATTGACTTCACTAAACTTCGGCAGCCCACCTTCTATGATGAGGCGCCGGTAACTCACGTTGACGTTTCTCAGCCGTACTGTCCTGAGATCCGCGCCCTTCTGGTTAACTCAGCAAAGGGATGTGCCAAACGCGTGAAGGACCGAGCGGTTCTTGTTTGCACGGAAGGCCCTCGCTATGAGACCCCTGCGGAGATTGAGATGTTTAGGCGGTTGGGCGGTGACGTCGTGGGTATGACGGAGGTGCCTGAGGCGGTTTTAGCTCGGGAGCTTGAAATCTGTTATGCAACTCTTTGTTATGTTTCAAACATGGCGGCTGGAATACAAAAAAGACTAACTGCCCAAGAGGTGGTTAAAGTGGCGGAGGAAAAAATGATAGTTATTGAGAAAGTTTTAAGAGAGACGATTAGACAACTACCAGAGAACCGTAACTGCCCCTGTGCACATGCACTAGAGGACGCAAGGTTTAAGGGGTAAACCACCTCTTTAAGGTGAGACCTAAGGAATGCTCAGAACTTTAGCTCGCGTACTTGGCGTTTACAGCATATACGATAAGTGGCTTTGGCATCAAATAAAAGACGGAGAGAAACCGGAGCACATCGCCATCATTCTAGACGGGAACAGGCGTTGGGCTTCGGAACGGCTGCTGAATGCTTGGATTGGCCACCACCGTGGCGCTAAGAAAATCGAGGACCTGCTGAGGTGGTGTTTGAATTTGGATGTGAGGTCGATTACGCTTTATGCGTTTTCCACCGAGAACTTCCAGCGGCCTCCAGAGGAAGTTAAGGAAATCTTGAGCATTGCAGAGGAAAAATTCATAGACGTTCTTACCAACGAGGATATTCACAAGCATGAGGTTCACGTCAAGGTTATCGGGCGGGTCAATCTGTTGCCGGACAGCCTGCAAAAAACGATCAAGGAGGCGGAGGAGGCAACGAAAAACTACGATAAGCACTTTCTGAATGTCGCAATCGCCTACGGCGGAAGGGCGGAAATCGTGGATGCCGCGAAGGAAATCGCTCAGAGGGTGGAGAACGGAGACTTAACCCCTAAGGAGATTGACGAGGAGCTTTTTGAGCAGCACTTGTACACGGCACACATGCCTAAGCAGGACCCTGACTTGATTATTCGGACTTCTGGTGAAGAGCGGCTGAGCGGCTTCCTCCTGTGGCAGTGTGCCTACAGCGAACTCTGCTTCCTAGACGTATACTGGCCAGAATTTCGTAGAATCGATCTCTTGAGGGCTATAAGGACTTATCAGCAGAGGAAGAGAAGGTTTGGAAAGTGATCAAATCGCGGGTTCACTTCTATGTGGTCTGGCTCAGGGGTTAGGCTCAAGTTTAGCGGGGCTAGTTATATCTGATAGCTGAAACGAGGAACCCAGTTTTCAATAATTTTTCTTTTGGCAATGTTTCTTATTGTAGGGCATATTATTAATAGGACGCGCTCTTTCACGTTTTACAACATTTGTTTAGACTGTAAAATCTTTGCGTATCGGATGTCTTAAATATGTCTTTTTGTGATAGTTATAGTGATGGAGGGGTTGGGGTTTTATGGTTCGTAGGTTTTTGTTGGTCTTTGTGTTGGGCCTGCTCGTTAGTGGAGTTCCTCTAGCGGCGCAGAGCCACGTGTTGAACAGGCAGATTTGGAGCTTAGAGAACGATATAGGCTTGAGGGATCAGGAGTTAGCCGCGCTTCAGGAGCAAATAGACAGCCTAAATGAGACGTTAGCCAGTCTCCAAGAGGAGATAAACGCCCTAAATGAAACTGGGGAAACCGGAGAAGGACCCGGTGGTCTACCCTTCAACTTCACCTTCACATGGGGACCCGACACCCAAAAAGTTGTTCCAGGAACCCTCCGCATAGAAATATCACTCAGATGGGGAACCTTTCACTCCTACGAATACCTATATTGCATAGTCAAAATCAACGATAACGAATATAACGATTGGGACTATCTTGGTATAGTATTTGACAAGAATAATAATAGCGTTATTGACCTTGGGGGGGCAGACGATCCCTTAGGGGTCTGGGCATGCAACATGACGGCCCCATCAGTTTTAGGCGAGAATGGTTTTCTGGGCTTCGCAGAGGTCCCTCCGGAGAAATGTTATGCATGCACGTTTGATCCTAATATAGGCTATACTTTCAGATGGTTGTTCGGAAAAGATGAGTTGCACTTGCCCATAAACAGCAATACTCCTGTACATTTATGCTTCCATGACCATGACGCTCCCTATCCTGCAAAGGGAGTATTTATTCGATTCACATTTTTTAACCAAGGGGCGCCATAACACATGACTAGAAAACGCAAATTGAAGATTAGTCCATGCGTGGCAACCATAATGTTCATGTTTCTCGTAGCTATCCCTATTGTTTCTTTTGTTCAAGCGCAAGATACTCAACAATTCAGCTTTGTTTCAAACTAGAATGAAACCCAGAACCAGACGCGACGGTTTGAGTGGCAGTGCTCGCATGAAAAGTGTGTTAAACTTGGCTGGTATGTAAAAAGGCTTTTTAGATGTCAGCACTAAGTTGTGGTTGGTTGTGTTCTACCTTGGTTGATGAAGCTGCTGAGGATGTTTTGGAGGAGAGGGTTGGTGGTGAGTATGTTACTTTTAGGGTTTACGTTTTCCTGCTCAGGGCCGGTGAAGCTTCTGTGAGGGATGTTTATCGTGGCGCTCATCTTTCCAGTCCTTCGTTGGCGCTGCATCATCTGGAGAAGCTGGAGGGCTTAAGCCTCGTACAGAAAGATAAGAACGGCGTATACCACGTCATTGCCAGAAGGTTCGGGGTTCTTCGCTTCTTCCATAAGACTGGAAGGTGGCTGGTGCCGAGAAGCTTCTTCTACATGATACTATACGCTACCGTTGCTGCTGCTTCCGCCTTCTTGCTTCCGTCAGGAATGCGGGAGGTAGGCATAATCCTTTCAGCAATTGGGTTTACAACAAGCCTAATTGACACCGTGCTTTTTCTGAGGCTGATTCACTAGCGTTCAAGAAGTAGAACGATGCTGTTCAAAAAATAGATTTAAATTCACCCACCATTAAGTAACATGATGGTGAACGAGTTGAATACGACATTCAAGAAAGTGATACTTCTTTCGGTACTCACTGTGCTGGCGGGCGTCGGCGTAGTTTATGCTCTAGGCTACGAGTTTAAACCTAAAAACTCAACACAGACGTTTCCTACTGCGGAAGGAGTTAATGAGCAGTTTAAGCTTACTATGCAGCTTGAAAAGACCAACTACAGTCTAGGCGAGCCCATAAACGTAACACTCATACTCACCAACATCAGCAATAAGACAATAACATTCTTTTATTGGGCAGGCACCTTTGACTTTCTGGTTTGCAACGACACAAACAACGTCATATACCAATGGGCAAGAACACAGATTTTTCCATTTGTCGGTACTGACCTATCTCTTAATCCTCAAGAGGATGTGACAAAGGCTTTTGTTTGGCCGCAGAGGTACGGGACACCTCCCTTTTCGGAAGGTTCGGAAGGCGATCCTGTGTCGCCGGGAACATACTACATCGTTGGTCGGGCGGGCGCATTGCAAACAACGCCTATCCAAGTAACCATAATCGGATCATAAACGCCGAGCTACTAGTGGCAAGCGCTTCGTCTCGACGACGAACATTACAATGCTCGCAGCTCTTGAGTCTTCGTGACATGGGGATGAATCTTTGACCTTCCCAGCGATAAGACTTCCGTAAACGCAACCCTTAAAACAATCTAAAAAAGCGTCTAGGGTTTGGCGCAAGCGCGTTATCCCCCATTTTTAGGCTTAGCAAGAGAAAACGAGAAAGGAGAAAAGAAAATGAAAAAGGTTTTGTCTTTTGCATGCCTATTTGTTCTTTGTATTTCATTTGCGTCTAGTATGCAGATTCTTGTAACAAAAGTCTCAGCAACTGAAAACGGCTTGCCGTCAATCAGCGTGCCACTTGAAGTTATTGGGGCTGATTCTGCTACTCCAACAGGTCTTCCTCCAGCAACGATTAAATCAGTATACAACCTTCCCTCAACAGGCGGTCAAGGAACAATCGCTATCATAGATGCCTTCGATGATCCGACAATATTGAATGACACAAACGTGTTCAGCAAACAATATGGTTTGCCTAATCTGACAAGCACGAACTTCGAGGAACATAAGATGGGATCGGTCCCTTTTAATGATGGGTGGGCAGTAGAAATATCGCTTGACGTTCAGTGGACTCATGCTATAGCTCCGAATGCCAAAATACTACTAGTTGAGACACCCCTTAGCTGGGCTGGTCTTTTTGATGGTATTGATTATGCACGAAGCCGAACGGATGTTATAGCAATATCAATGAGTTGGGGTTCGTCGCCGGGCGAGCTTTCTAATGAAACCAGTTACGATCCCCATCTGCAACCATTGGGCAATGCATCGTGCTGCTTCTTTGCCGCCGCTGGGGATCAATGCGAAAATGTGTCGTATCCTGCATGTTCGCCAAATGTTGTTGGGGTTGGTGGAACAACGCTCAACTTTAACCCAGACGGCTCGTTTGCCTCAGAGACTGCATGGCCTTCTACTGGCGGCGGCGTAAGTCAATTTGAGACTGAGCCATCCTATCAAGTATCATACGGTGTGCAAGGTTCAAATGGTCACCGTGGCGTACCTGATGTTTCCTTTGACGCTGGTACAGCAGTATCGATATATGATAGTAATGGTGGCCTACTCTGGCTAAGTGTAACGGGGACAAGTATAGGAGCACCGGCATGGGCAGCAATCCACTCTATTAGACTTACTGCATCGAATGACCGTCTTTACCCAGTTGCAAAATCGACGTTTTATCATTCTTGCTTTCGAGACATTACAAGTGGGAACAACGGACTATACAGCGCAACGGCAGGCTATGATTTTTGTACGGGTCTAGGCAGTCCTCTTACAACTGTGTTCAATCGTCCGCCGAACACTCCTTCAACCCCCTCTGGTCCCACTTCTGGACATGGGGGCACAACATATTCCTATAGCACTAGCACGACGGATCCTGACAACGACTCTGTTCGCTACGTGTTTAACTGGGGAGACGGCTCAACCAACACGACAGGCTGGTACGCATCGGGAGTCACTGCAACTGCTTCTCACTCTTGGAGTTCTCCGGGAACATACAGGGTCAAGGTTCAGGCGCAGGATTCTACTGGAGCATTGAGTGATTGGTCTCCATATCTCACAGTGAGCATCAGCGGCCATGTTGAGTTCCTCGTCTACGAAAACGGCACCGAGAACGGCGTTAACGGCATCCAGGTTGAGGCCTGGAACACGGAGTCTAAAGAGTTCTACATAGACTACACTGAGGGAGGAGGCGTGGGGCAGGGAGCCCACGCAGAGTTCTGGCTGGAGGAGGGAAACTACACGTTCACCTTCACAGACCCAAGCTACGGATACCACAGTAAGGCGTTCACGAGGGAAGTTACCAGTGACACGGTGGAAACGGTCTACCTTGTCCCAGGCTTCCAGAACATAACCATCACTGGCGGAGCAGTCGCCCTGCCATACGGGGCCGAGGCCGTTTACCCGGGCTGGGGAGCACCTGGGAAGGGACCCGTGGTCGTCAACGTAACCGTCGAGAACCAAGAGGCCACCACCCAAAACACCACCGTCACCGTCTACGCTAAGGGTGTAAACGATAACGGTGAGAACTATAAAACCCTCATCGGAGAAGAAAACGTCACCAACCTACCCTCCGGACACAACAAAACCATATCCTTCAACTGGGACACCACAGGCGTAGCCCCAAGCAACTACATATACCGGCCCTTGCCTAGACACTACACACCCTACAACATAACCGCGGTGGCGGGTGACTATACTGACAAATTCTGCGGCGCGAACGTTACGGTGAGAATCCCAGGCGACGCCTACAGCGACGGCCACTGCGCAGTCGGTGACCTAGCCCTACTGGGAGCCAGCTGGTACAAGTGCTACCCAAACGTCGGTTATAATTGGCGAGCGGACTTCAACGGAGGCGGATGCGTCGAAGTGGGCGACTTAGCCATACTGGGCGGAAACTGGTACAGGTATAGTGAGGCTGACCCTGAGGGTGGCAACACCACGAAAGTTTACGTGAATCCTCAGACGGCCACAGCAGCCATCGGTGATACCTTCACCATTAACATAACTGTCTCCAACGTTAGTAACCTCTATTCTTGGTCAGCCGGCATTGACTTCAACGCCAGTGTTCTGGAGTGCCTCAGCTTCGAAGAAGGGCCATTCCTTGAACAGGGAGGTGACACCGTATCCGTGAGCGGAACCATAGACAACGAGAACGGAACAATCTATCCACCCTACGGGTACTCCCTAACCGAATCTGGCGGAGTAAACGGCACTGGAGTATTGGCGTCCGTAACCTTCAAGGTTATAGGCCTCGGAGACTCCTACATAAACCTCACAAACGTGGACCTCATAAAAATGGTCGAAGGAGACCCCGAAAAGATTCCATTCGAGGCTGTCAACGGCCACTTTGAGAAATGGCACGACATCGCCATCACCAACGTCACCTTTTCATACGACACTACGGTGGTATATCCCACTTGGCAAAATCCCCCTAAAATCAATGTCACCGTCAAAAACGAAGGCGTTTCCAGCGAGACCTTTAACGTCACCGCCTACTACGAGAACGCCACCGGCACCTACACCATAGAAACCCAAAACGTCACCAACTTAGCCCCAGGAGCGAATACAACTCTGACGTTCACATGGGATGTTCCGCCTTTGCCCGGATACCCCGGCAACTCATCAGCGGCATGGCCCTACCCCAGCTACATCATATTCGCCAATGCGAGCGTGGTCCCCCAAGAAGTCGACACATCAGACAACTCCTACATCTACGGCACCGTCAAAGTCCAATGGCCAGGCGACGCCAACGGCGACGGCCACGTCAACGGCACCGACTATTCCATAATAATCGATTCATGGTACAAGGAGTACGGAGACCCCGACTACGACCCTCGGGCGGACTTCAACGGAAACGGCGGAGTCACCATCCACGACCTAGTCATATATGTTCGAAACGTGGGTAAGGGGCCCCTCGACTAAAGCAGGACATATAGGCAGATAAACCTCCAATCGCCCTGTCCTTGCATGATAGGAAAAGAAACCACTGTATAAGGACTTGAGTATTATCGAATTTTTCTAGCTCGCCAAAATCATAGCAAACCTTTGATCTTCAGAATTTTCGCATAGCGGGCGACTTCGTGGGGTGTAGCCGTGAAGAGCTTTCCCGTTTCGCCTTCACTTCCAACGTATTCCATGGCAGCCTTCAACATGTGGCCGTGATCAAAGTAGAAGGGGCTGAATCCCCAGAAAGGCGCATCCAATGAGACTATGATCCAGCCTGGTTTTTCTTCTTCCACCAACTGTTTTTCCCATCTTTTGAAGTCATTCAACGGATCATAGCTCCAAGGCACCCTCACCCGCCTATCGACAGAGTCTATCATTTCTTGTCTCATTGCTTGAGCCGACTTCGGGGCCAGTATTTTAGTTAAGGTCAACAGATCGATCATGCTGTTTTGCTGGTTAATGGCGATGAAGTCTCCGTCTTGATACACTATTTGGGGGCGCTGGTTCATTTTCTTGCATGTGATGTGATATTGAAAGCCGGCGTCTTTAGTCACTTTAAACTGCGGCTCTGCGGTGTCGGGCATGTAGTGTGGATTTGCGTCCTGCCACGGGTAATAACCGACGGGAACAAGGTTCTTGCCCCAAAGTTTAGCTACTCTCCTTCGGGCCTCTCGTAAACAGGACAAGAGCGTTTCAGCTGAAATGTAGCCTTTGGCCTCAGTTGCGGCGGCGATGCCTCCGCTGCACAGAAGCGGCTCTACGAGAGGGAAACACCCGCCTGATTCTACGGGAATGAGGGTGTCTTCCATCCAGTTCAAGGCGAATTCATACCATGAGATATTTGATGCGACGCCGATTTTTGCCCTCGTTAACTTGGCAAGTTCAAAGATTCTCGGAATGGCGCCGAAGTGACAAAGGTTTTCGGCGAAGAACAGGACACATGAGGCGATCTTTCCCTGCTCCGCCTTTTCTGCAAGCTCCTCGTCAGAGTATTCAAGGTCCCAGTAGGTTTTGGACGGTTGAAGCCATTCGATTGGGTACGGAACCTCTCTCCTCGCTGTGATTATAGGTCTCATGTAGGTGGCTACTTGCAGTATTTTGTCAAATTTTGAAAGCTCAGTTATGAAGTCGTCAGATGCTTGAAAGCCCCATATGAGGTTGTTTTTCTTCTTTTCAGCGTAGGACGCGAGGACCGAAGCGAAGGACTTCCAGTCGGGGTCGTAGAGGCAGATTAAGTCATTTCGGCAGAAAAAGGGTATCCAGAAGGCTGTAAACCGGTGGTCGCCTGTGGCAAAGCCCTTAGCGCGGTGTAGCCATCGGTCAGCGATTCGAGTCGTAACAGAGCCGTATGTGTCCCCTTTCTTAAGGGAGTCAGCGACCTCCACTTTAAAGCCTAATTTTTGCAGCTTTTTCACGTTTTCATTTTCGCAATACAACGTCGAAACGTGGGTTACTCCGATTTGTTTCAGCTGCTCCAACTCATTGTCCGTGGCGTTTGACCCCAGCCCTAACGCTTGCTGATAGTAAATCTCCGGATAGCAGTAACTTTCTAGATGCAGTTCCGTAGGCTGATCCTTAGCGTGTCCCTCGACTGAGACGGCTCCGCTTCTCACCATAACAGCCTTTTTTGGCAGTTCGCGTTTAAAGTGACTGAAAATGTCTAAGTAGAAGTCGGGCAGTTCATGCTCTGCTCTGATGGCTACACGCTTCTTGTTAAAGGTCTTCAAGTCCCTCAGGAATCTTCGACTTGCACCATACGCGCAGTAGTGTACATCGAAAAGGTTACAGGCGTAGTAGAGCTGTTCGGCGTGCATGCCACTGAAGAAATGGCCATCCATCTGCATTCCCAAGAACTCTATTATATCGCTGGAAATGTAAGAATCGAAAGTGAAGCCCTCCTGCTTTGCAAGCCAAGCCAGCGTAGCCATGATGGGGGCTTTCTCTGGATAACGGTGATCAACTAAAAGTAACAGAAGGTTTTTTTGACTAGACATTATTCATCTCCTTATCTACACAGAGCCGTGTCCTCTACATTTAATTATTTTGGTAATCGCCCCTTGTCTCGGACTAGTATTCATCTAACCTTTTCTCCATCATATGCCATGAACGGATAGGCTTCCGTCAGTTGACCTCGTCCATGAAGGCTTAGACGGTAAGGCACCAGCAGACGCTTGCAGAATACAAAGCGAAGGAAACAACAAGTGGCTAACCCTAATCCAAAACGCAAGCCACGTGCCGATGGTTAGCGAGGAGAAAGATGTGACGGAGAGTTAACAGAACCTTTTTCAGTTAAGTTTATATTTGAATGACGTTTATTTTTGTTTACAAACTTAAGTTTAGATATGTGAGTTTCATTGAAGAAGAAGGAGCTTCGTGTTTGAAACATAAGTCTTTAACAGTGTGATGGTTTCTAGAACCGAAAAGTATTTAAATTTATCCGAATATATTCCGAACATGTTCTATGGAGGTAATAACCTTATGGATAGAGAGAAAGAATTTACAGAGGCTACTTTCCACGTCTACCACGAGACACCAGCCTGCCCCGCTATTGGTCTAGCGTTTGCTGTAAAGGACTATACCAACGAAGTAACTGTGTACCCTAGAGATTCCTGTGTAAACGGGTGGCGAGAGATCTTAGCGCGACTACCTTGCGTCGACCTCAGTTCCATTAAAGAACCGCTGAAAAAATATCACGATGTTGTTACTGGACCAACAATCGTATACTCAAATGGCGAAGAAGACATCAGTTTCCTTTATGCAAGAGTCTCAGATGAACCGCTGAATTTCTTGATGGGCAACACTATCAAGGCATTTATAAAACTCAAAGATTACCGAGCAACAATCGACCACGAGGAATTCATAATTAATGTCTTCCCACCATCGTCTTTGGATACCATCGTGACAGGGCTAAAGGAACACACAACAGACTTTGTATTGGCTCGGAAAAAATCGCGACCACTCAAAGAAATGACTTATAGCACCCCCTTACTGCCACCAGAATTTGAAAGAGTCCTTGACGAAGAAGAAGAGGAGATATTGAGAACAGCGTTCCAAAAAGGATGGTTTGACTATCCTAGACCGAGATCTGGTAGGATACAAGAACTTGCCAAAGAGTTAGGCATCGCCCCTTCAACTGTTGATGTACGGTTAAGATCAGTAAGTCGACGACTGAGCCAAGCGTACTTTAGACAGCACCTATATGGGAGGTAAGAGAGTTGCCTCCCATAGATTTTTCACACCCTCTTTTTTTGGGTCGGCTTGTAGTCCATCATAAAGACTGTTGGGCATCAGATTTCACAAAGGAATTCGATTTCCTAACGATGGATATTTTTATATATCATTTTCACCAAGACGATATTGATTGTTACGCTATTATTAAACCTAAGAAGAACGGTGCTTTTACTCCTGCACAAATTAAGACAATCTACAACAGAATTAACTTAAACCCGTTCATTATCGAGTCTCACGACGATCTAATAACAAATAAGATGTTGATATTCCGCCTTAGGATAGGAGACTTGGGAGGAACAAGATTTGTTATGCGGACGATAAGACTATTCGCCTTGACAGTTTTTGAAATAGGTTTGCATGTTGAAGATGGAGTAGAATACTTGTATGGTCTTTTTTCTTCACCTGAAAAATTTGAAAGCTGCAAGGTTTTGTTGCGAACCTTGTACAGAGGCGAATTCAAGGAAAAAGTATCAACTCTCGCTTCCAGTCCTGGTCTCCAATTTGAGTTGCCCCTTTTCGCGGAAACTGTTATGTGCAACTTAGTGAAGTTTGAGGAATACCGAAAACTCCTCAACCAATGGCTAATTAAGGGAATTGAATTTGCTCCTGAAGACTGGAACTGGAAAGTCTTAGATTACATCACTCAAATCAATAAGCAATTAAATATAGCACCAGAGATTATGCAGAAAAGCAAAAAAGAAAAAGTTCCATTATCGACGCGAGAAAAAATTAAAGCACTAAGTAAAGATGTGGGAGTGGCAACAACAGCGGCGTACTTAGCATTTTGGTTAAAAGTAGCAACACGCTTTCTAATTATGCATTATTTCAAAATCGACATAGGAGACCCATAAATCTTCTTCTTTCTAACAGTCCTCTTTTTCTTAGTCATTCCCTCTTCCTTAACCTCTATATCACCTCCCTCCACTTTTATCACTATCCCCTTGTGCTCGCCAGAAAAATTCTCAGAGCCTAAGCTTCATCCGACGAAAGTTTACAAGGGATAAATCCGATGAAGACTTCACAGAACCCCAAAAAACAATGCTTATTAGTTTGCTACTTGACATCTGTTCCGTGCGAACATCAGAATAGGCTTTGTTGAGAAAGGAGATGTGAAGCTGGCTTATGCTAAACAAAGTAAAGATGGCGGTAGTAGATTTAGACATTAGAGAAGTCGAAAACCTTGTAGAAAAGGCTTTGAAGTCGGGTTTTGAACCCATGGCTGTTCTTCAAGCTCTGCGTGAGGGATTGGAAGAGATAGGTCGAAGGTTCGAAAGCCGCGAGTATTTCGTGTCAGAGCTGATCATGGGAGGGGAAGTCATGAAAGCGGCGCTAGGCATTTTAAAACCTTTCCTCAAATATGAAGGCGAGCAAGCTGGAGAAAAGGTCGTTCTGGGAACCATTGTCGGCGATTTGCATGACATAGGTAAGGAAATCGTAAAAGCCCTGCTTATTTCCTCAGGGTTCAAAGTGTACGATTTGGGAATTGACGTGCCCCCGGAGAAGTTTGTTGAAAAGGCCGAAGAGACCGGAGCCCGCGTTATCGGAGTTTCCGCTCTACTTTCCACCTCTATTCTCAACACCACTAAGATAGTTGAAGTCTTAAGGGAAAAGGGTCTCCGGGAGAAGGTTAAGGTGATAGTGGGAGGAGCAGCCGCTCGACCGTGGATGGTTGAAAAGTATGGTGTTGACGCTGCTGTTGTTGACGCTATTGAAGGACTACACATAATCGGGGAGTGGACTAAAGAATGGAACCGCGTGAGAGACTCTTAAGAATCCATAATCATGAAGAACCTGACCGCATCGTATGCACCGCGTCTGCTTCTCCGGCTTTCTGGGAAATTCTGAAGCAACAGACAAAAGAGAGTGAACTCGCTACGTTGTGGGAATTGACTGAAGGTTACGGGCTTGCTGGTCCTGGTCCTTCAGAGGAGTTCAAGAAGAGGGGTGCAACCTTCAACCCCTTTATCCATTATGGCATCGGAATACAAGTGGAGCCTAACGTATTTGAGGACGAGTGGGGGGTAAGACGCCAATTAACCGCTACGAAGACCGAGAGCCGCATTGTTTTCCACCCTTTAAAAGACGCAAATGTCGATTCTCTGGATGATTATCCTTTTCCTGATCCAGATGCCCCAGGCAGGTTTGAAACATCTGAAGAGGAAATCAGCAAATTGAAGGAAAAGTACTTTATACTGGGAGGATTTGGTTGCGACGGCTTCTTCGACCAAGCTTGGTATCTACGAGGTTTTAGTCAGTTAATTCTTGACATGTATTCTAACCCCGAGTTCGCCAACAAACTTCTAGATAAACTACTGGATTATTTCATGAAAAGTGGAAGGAAGTTGGTTGAAGTGGGCGTAGACGAGATCGGAATACCAGACGATGTTGCTGGACAAACCGGCATGATTATATCTCCGAGGTTATGGAGGAAGTACATTAAACCCCGAATGAAGAAGCTGATCGACGCTTTGAAACCGGTAAGGTACATCTATTATCATTCAGACGGGAATCTTGAGCCGATCATTCCAGACTTGATAGAAATAGGCGTTACGGAGCTTAACCCCGTCCAACCGGACTGCATGGACCCCGCTAAGATCAAAGAGCTTTACGGCGAACAATTAACGCTCTCCGGGTGCCTTTCAGTTCAGGATACGCTACCACACGGAACGACGGAAGACGTGAAGAAAGAGGTTATAAAAACAATAAACAGCTGCGCGCCCGGCGGAGGGTTCATTTTAGGGCCTTCCAACCTGACGACCCAAGACACGCCTATAGAGAACTTCCTAACTATATACGAAATAGCGAAGAAATATGGAAGATATCCTCTAACATCACGCTTTTGGTGATCTTCATGAATTCCCGTGAGCGGTGCTTGGCCGCCCTAAACCTTGAAGAGCCTGACGTCGTCCCAACTTTCGAACATCATATCAATGAAATACACCTCGAGCGATTATTAGGCAGAAAAATAGCGAGGTGGTATGAAACTAGTGACAGAAACAGAGGGGTAGAGCGAAGAGGGAGCCCGATAAGTCCGGCAGACTGGGTTACGGCATATAGAAAAGCTGGTTTAGACGCGGTTACTCTATGGTCCGGCACACCTAAGGGCTACAAGGTGAAGTGGATCAACAGCGATGTATTTGAGGATGAATGGGGCAGACTTTATCGGGTTCAGCGAGATCTGGACACTGTTCTCTGGGTTTCAGGCTCCATTAAAACCATGAACGACGTTGAGGAAAAAATCCTCCCTCTTGATCCTTATGCGCCTGGAAGACTGGATGGTTGCGAGGAGTTGATGAAGGCCGCTCGAGCCCATAACATGGCAGTTATCGGGGTTACAGTGGGCGCGTTTAGCGATGCGTACATATCGTGCGGGATTGAGAGATTAATGGTTAGCCTGTTTAGAGAGCCCAAATTTGCAACGAAGCTGTTTTCAAAAAGCACTGAATATTGGGTAGGTATAGTGCGTCAGATGATTGAGTTAGGGGTTGACGCGATAATCGTTGGCGACGACTTGGCAGATAAAGCTGGCCCTATGATCTCTCCGTCTTTCTTCAGAAAGTTCATCGCTCCCCAACATAGGCTGTTGACCCGCGAGGCTCATTTGGGAGGGATAAAAGCCATACTCCACAGTGACGGAAACACCTATCCCCTACTTGACGACATCGTTGCCGCTGGTTTTGACGGCCATCACGCTATCGAACCGATTGCGGGCATGGACATTGGAAAGATGAAGAGAGAATACGGTGACAGACTTTGTCTCCTGGGCAACGTTGACTGCTCCCATACTCTGTCACTGGGTTCAGAGGAAGACGTGGTAGAGGAGACAAAGAAGGTGATACGACAGGCATCGCTCGGCGGCGGGCATTTAATAAGTTCTAGCAATAGCATCCACAATGCTGTAAAGACAGAAAATTTCCTAACGATGGTTAGAACAGCCAGAAAATACGGTAAATACCCTATCCGCGAATAAATAGAGAAAGATGAAAGTAACGGTTTTCCCCGACTGCCCCCCTGCAATTTTCTAACTTCCACCGCTAAAAGTTAGATTGACGATTTCATGCGGGTTAATACTGGAGGACAATGATCCACGTACAAGAGGGCTCTTTATGTTTCCCTCCACGTTGACACCCCATGCCTTCGATACCCGAGGAAAGTTTAACGCCATGCTGAAGTCGGTCTTTTGTCCATAGATTTCGTATAGTCTGGCAGTTGCGCGGTTGGGCTGCGGAATCAGGGCTGAGAGGATGACGTTGTCCTTGTCGACGTTGATAAAGCTCTTTTGTTTCGGCAGAGGCCCGCTGTGCAAGGATGTCTTCATAACAAGCGGATGATTGTCATATTCTAGGGCTTTCTGAAAGACTCGTCCTCCCATCCAATTTTTGGGGTGGGGCATGACGGCATACCTAAAATTGTAGGTGCCGCTTTTCGGTTGCTGCTTGGCCTTCGACCAATCTGCGTTTCCGCTGGGTGGGCTCCAAAGCCATAGGTTCATTAGGTTCAGTGGTTTCCTTTGCTTTATCCAAAATCCGTGGGTTCCACTGTGGAACACGCTGATGCCTTGTTTGCTGTTGGAGTAATCGACAAAATTGAGGGGAAAGACCATCATCGAGTCTGTCTCGCAGCATCCGAATGGATAGTCATGCCGTAGAGTCCCTTTGTCGATGTTGAAGATTAAATTGTTCGATAGGGCGGACTCCGGATGCATGCACCACCAATAGATGTGCTTTCCAAATTTCGCGTCTGAGACCTTGACCTTAGTGTCAAAGTAAACTGTTCTACAACCCTTATTAACTGCTATAGTTGTCCGATAAGAACCATGTCGGAATTTGCCCCTGACAACAAAACCAGATTTTATCTTCCCTATTTTCGAAGACCTCAAATCAACTGGGTGTTGCCTTGAATCATCTTCACCCTCTTCATCATAAAGCGTCAGGAAACCTCCTTGAAAGACATCCTTTGACGTAGCCTTATCACGTATTCGGACTTCGCCGTTATCTTCGCATTCCACCCCAACCATCTCGTTCTCGATGGTGTCACCTTTTCCTTTTGTGAATAAAGCCTCGTCAGCGATTTCGCCATCGCGTTTATAACCAATGTAATATGTGCTGTAACCAAATGGAGGAAGTTCCGCCATGAAACTCGCCTTAACGCTTTTTAGGCTTCCATCAGGGTGCTTCTTTACGTCCTCTATAGTGTAAGGGATGAAATTGCCGCCTCCATCGATCAGAGCCAAGGTTTTAGCTTCCTTTGCCTCAAAAGTTTGGTCAACGGTTACAACGCTCTCTCTTCTCCATGACAGCTGATTGAAAACCACTAGAGGCTTTAGCTTCCATCCTGAAACGTGCAGCTCCGTATCCACTTTCTCGGATAAATAACTCAAGGCTTCTTGAACTAGTTTCTGCGCCCTCTTCGACACTTGCCTAAATAATTTGACAGCCCATGCTTTGAGGCTGTGAATGGTGCCGTCCCAGTAGATGTCGTGCGCCTGAGCTGTAAACAGTTTTTTCCAGCAGTTGTTTAATTCTCGCATCTCAGGTTTAAACCCGAAGAAGGAGGCCACACTTTGATATTTCTCAGCGGCGATCAGCAGGTTTTCAGCGTGCTTATTCTCCGTGGGGATTTCGCACGCGTTGCCAACATCGAGAAGCGTCACGATTCGCGGTGCGCCCACATCCGTGATTTTGGTTTCTGTTTTCCACTCCACCTCAGTCAACGGTTGTTCCTGCTTCGGAACATTCTCATCAAAGAACCCAGAAGCAGTCCCAATTTTTATTTTCCTCTGCCTTAGGGCTTCTTCAATCCACTCCGAGCTTGCTGCGCCCCAACTCCAATCAGGAGTAGGCATTATAAGCCGGTTGCCTTTCCGGTTACAGATTTTGAGAATCACAGGTATGTTTTTCGGGTCGTTGGGGAGGGGGTCCCAATAGGACTTAGTGACGGTTGGTATGCTGGTTCCGTCGACGCCTCGACCCTGAATAAAAAGATAATCATCCATGCAGCCTAGAACGCAGCTGTCATATCCCGTTTGTCTTAGAATTTGAGGAAGTTGAGGATGAATACAAATGCCGCCCTCTTGAACCGAGAAAGACTTTACGTTTACGCCTAAAAGCTGTTTTACAATTTGTTTGCCCATGAGAATCTGCCTGATGTTAGATTCTCCGTCGATAAGGGTCATGATTGGAGCAGTGTAGGACCCGCCGACAATTTCAACTTGTCTCCTTTGCGCTAGCTTTTTCAAGAGTTTAAGGCAACGCATGTTTCGGTTTTTCATGACCTCGTAGGAATAAACGTCTAATTCGATGTTTTCCTTATAGTCCGGATACTTTTCTAACGTTTGTAAATGCTCTAGCCACTGATCCACTAGGCCGTATTCTATCCCAGTTAAACCCCATATGACGTGTTCATGCTGAAGAGCTGAATAATAGCACGAGCGAGCTTTCCCCAGCTGCTGCTCTGGAATCTGAATCCTCCCCTTTCCGGTACCTCACTATCCACAAGACTACTCTTATGATTTTCTCAATTTTCAGGCTATGCTGCTTTTATTTTTGGAAAGTCAGTGTAGTCACCCTCGTCGTGTCAAAGGACGGTCATGCGTGAGCCATTTTTGCGACTGGGGCCTTCCAAAATTAGCGTGCGAATATTTATAGACTATATGGATGCTATTCTATAGTCGAAGGTAAGTGATCGGAAGATGGGAGAGGAAACAGATGCAGAGAAAATTGACGATGCTGACAAGATTATACTCCAAGAACTAGAGAAAGATCGGGATGTTTCATCCGTAAGATTGAGGACACATTTGCGCGCGCGGGGAATCAAGATGACCCTTGAAGAGGTTGCTGAGAGGAGAAGAAGAATGGAAATTGAACGGGAAAGAAGAAAAAAGTTGGGGATTTCTGTGACTGTGCATTTGATGGATGACCACACTTTTCAAAGGTTTGTGGAAAACACACTTCTGGATAGAATCGATAGGCTTATCATTTATAAGTTGAAAGAAGACCCTTCAATTTCGGATTCGGATTTAAAGAACCATCTTGACTCATATCGTGCGTTTTATTCTCTTGAAGACATTGTAAAGAGAAAAACCGAATTGGAAACAAAGTTGATTAGTTACAAAACACTGCAGAACCCTAACATTTCCGATATTGATCTCAGGTTGTTTCTGCAAGCATATGGTCTACAATTGTCTCCTGAGGAAATCTCTCGAAGAAGAGTTGAGCTGAAGGAGAAAGCAGAGGCCCCTCCTTTGCTTTGGGGGAGAACGACTTGGGTCAAAGTTACAACGGCCTTGACGGTTCTGTGTGGTTTTGTTGAATTGATCATTGGAGGACTTTTGCTTTTCATTGCTTCGTTACTACACATCATCGAGTCCCAGGGCTTGAAACTACCGCCTGATTTAGAACCAATCACTGATATGCTTGGAGCTTTCTCGGCTTTCCTCGGGACAGTCCTCATAATCTTCATGTTCTTGAGTTTTATTCTTGCTTATGGTCTTTGGACGGGCAAAGGTTGGAGTTGGACCGCAACCTTGGTTATTTCGGCTATCGGTGTAGTATTAGGAGTCTTCACGCTTCCTTTAGGAATTATTCTGATTCTTACTTGCGTCGGAACCATCTACGGTTTAATGCGGCTCGACGTAAAGAGATTTCTCGGGAAAGCCGAACCCCCGCCACAACTGATATAATCCAGCAGCCTGAAAATGCGATGATCAAGCGCGCGAATATTTTCCATGTTTCCGGCCTGTTTTTACGAAGCACATCAGATTTTCTGTCGGCGTGTCTCTTGGAACCTGATCCCCGCTGGAAAGAATAAAACCGCCTCCGTAAGCGGCCGCGTTTATGCACCATTTCACTTCTTTTTCCACATCTGAAGTTGAACCCAACATGGTTTGAAAGGTGTTGACGTTGCCCTTCAAACACAGGTGATCGCCAAATTTCTGTTTAACTTCAATTAAATCCACGTCTCCTCCAGGCGGTCTCTCAAGGGGTTCCATCACGTTTAATCCGCAATTGTGAACCAGATCAATTGTGGCCCTAGACTTTCCGCAGGTGTGAAGATGAGTCGGCACCCTCTGGTTTGTAGCTCGGACAACTTCCTCAATTAGCGGTAAATTGTATTCCTTGAACAGCTTGGGAGAGAGAACAGACAGAGAGGAGCACGAACCTTGAAGTATTATTTCGTCGGCACCCGCGCGGATCAGGGCTTCAGTTAGTCGAGCAGCGTAATCCTTGTACTTTCTAAAAGCTTCTTTAACTATCCCCGAATAGTGAAGTAGATCCAGCACAGCCCTTTGAATCCCACCCCTCATAACATACCACCAGTCAAACGGAAGCAAGACGTTTCCAGCAACCACGCCCAAATCTCCAACTTTTTTATACAACTTCTTAAACGGCTCTGGATCTAGCTCTAAGGGGTCCATGAGAAAATAGTCTATTGCATCTAAGTCATCCGGAAGAATTTTGAAGTACCCATCCTTAGGCCATGGAGGCTGGTCTGCAGGCGAAACACAGGTTTGATGGAAATCGCCCTTAGGGGTGTGAACGATCTCTCGATAGACGATGGCCTCCGCGCTTTGATTAACCACTTTTCTTTCGATCTTGACAGTGTTTTCATGTGGTGCGGAAACTCTTTCTCCAAGAGCAGCGTATAGGAACCACGCGTCGAACTTGAAGGTCTTCACGGCCTTCATGTATCCTTTCCACAAAGGCGGATCGTTAAATACGTACACATCATAAAGGGGTTTACCTAAAAGCTTGGCTGGGATCATATTTGAGATATCTGGTGAAACAGGGACTGTGTCAGGTTCCTCTAACCACATAGCCGCTAGCATTCTCTCTTTTCCAGTCATTGCAGCCAAGTTAAGGGCGCCCAGAATATTAGTTCAAGATAGAATAATAAATGTTAGTTCTATCGTGATAGTCGTGTTTAGACAAATAATTTTAAAAATGAGAGAATATTATCTTTGCCTCTATGCATTGTCTTAGAGGGTGGGCTTGTGAACTCTAAAGATCGAGTTTTGGCAACCTTACAGTTTGAAGAACCTGATTGCGTTCCGTTAACAGACCATATTTACATGCCCAAGTCGCTGGAGGGAATCCTAGGTAAGCCTGGAGTGCGAACAGATACTCCTAAGGAATACATTAAGGTTCATCAAGTTTTGGGGCTCGACTTGATCGCCGCCTTCCCAGGTCCATCGGCTGGTGAATCAAGTGGCGCGTTAATGGGTCGAACCGGAAAAAACGAATTCATCGACGGTTGGGGCATAAAATGGAGAGAAGTAGAAGGTATGCCTTGGTACGTGGAAGGCACGCTGAGAACGCCTGAGGACATAGATAACCTTGCTCCCCCTGATCCGTATGAAGAGAGCATATACAAGCCCGCCGCAGAAATAGTTCGGCTCGCAGGGGAAGATTTGGCGATAGGCGCCGTTGTGGAGGGCCAATTCACAAGGAGCTGGCTTCCATTAGGATTCCAAACCTTCGTAAAGCTGCTCTACACGTACCCAAATTCCATTCGTAAACTCGTCGACAAGGTGACGCATTTCTTCACTGAACAAGGTAAATGCTTCATCGACCTTGGTGTCGATGTAATTTGGGTCCCGGATGACTTGGCCATGGTGGATGGCCCTTTTCTTTCCCCTTCAACCTTCCATAAGTACATATTTCCACGTATGAAGGAGATGATTTCCACCTTCAAGAAAAGAGGTGTGAAGGTTCTAATGCACACCGATGGGAATATTATGCCCGTTATAGAGGACATTATCTGGATAGGGATGGACGGTGTTCACCCCGTCGAAAGGGCGGCTGGCATGAGCCTAGAGACAATGAAGGAAAAATACTACGGCAAGCTTGCTTTAGTCGGTAACGTCAACGCTAAGACTGTTCTACAGAATGGCCCCTTTGACATGATCAAGAATCAAGTCTTAGAATGCTTGAGGACAGCTGCCCCTGGTGGAGGATACCTCTTGGCTTCTGACCATTCTATTCATGAGGGAATTCCCAGCGCCAACGCTAAGTTCATGTTCAAAATAGCCAAAAGCTTTGGTAAGTATCCTATAAGTTGTTAAACAAATAGTTAGAGGCGAAAAACTTGGTTGCAGATGTCAAGACTGGTAAGTCTGAGGTTAAAGAAAGTGGAACAAGCTTGAAGGAAAAATGGATTGTACATGTGGTTCCTCACTTTCACTTCGATGTTGCTTGGATTAAGACCTATGAAGAATACCTAGAAATCGCTCTTGGTAACATTCTTGACGTGCTTAACCTAATTGAAAAGGAACCAAGCTACCGCTTCTGCCTTGACCAAGTTGCCCTTCTACAGCCCTTCTTGGAAAGATACCCAGAACAACACGAAAATCTCAAGAAGGCAATAAAGAGGGGCAAGCTAGAGCTTGTCTGCGGAATGTATGCCATGCCCGACGCAAACATTCCTTCAGGCGAGTTCCTAGTTAGACAGTTTCTTTTCGGAAAGAACTTCATGAAGAAAAACTTCGGCGTAGACGTCCAATGCGGTTGGATGATCGACACTTTTGGGCATCCGGCTCAAATGCCACAAATCCTGAAAAAATGCGGATTCAAATATTACGCATTCAGCAGGGGGGCACCCGGCAAAATTCCAACCGAATTTTATTGGGAGGGCATCGACGGATCGAGAATCCTAACCCACTGGATGGCGGGAACATACGTAGCCGGCTGGATCCCTCCGTCAGGCGGAGAGACCCTCCAGAAAGTGGGGGCTGAACTTCCCTACGTGACGAGGGCATTGCTGCGGTTCCAGAGCCTCCGTTGGCTTCCCGTTTCGTTAATGGGAGGAATGGAAAAGCTTGAGAAAACTTTCCGGTTGTTTATGAAGCTGGCGTCAACTAAAAACATTCTATTCCCAAACGGAGCCGACTTCATTCCACCGCAGCCGCAGATCCTCTCGATTACGAAGGAATGGAACAAGAAAAAGAAAGATGCGAAGGCTGTCTTGTCTACACCAAGTTCCTTTTTCAGGTCTGTTGAAGCCACCGAAAAAGAGCTTCCAACTGTTTCAGGAGAGTTCAACCCAGTTTTCCAAGGGACTTACAGCTCTAGGATAGGCATTAAACAGAAAAATCGAGAAGCAGAAAACCGTCTGTTAACCGCTGAAAGATTTGCTGCCCTCGCCAGCGTCCTTGGAGCGACTTATCCTGAAGCAGATTTGAAGGAAGCCACGAGGCTGCTACTGTTTAACCACTTCCACGACATAATCTGCGGCTGTGGAGTTGACGAAATATACAATGATACCGTGAAACAATTTGAGGAATCAATAAAGATTTCGAAAAGGACCTTAGAAAAATCCCTTGTGCACATAGCGAAAAGAATTGACACCCGAGGAGAAGGAACGTCCATCATAGTATTTAACCCCCTCTCATGGATCAGGACCGACGTCGCCAAAGTGGAGGTTTCCTTCGTCAAGCCGGGCGTAAAATTTTTCTCCATTAAACAGTACGCTGGGAAAGATGTTCCCTTTCAAGTAATCGGGGAAGAACGTTACCCCGATAACACTTTGAAGTTGGTAAAGGTCGTCTTCTTAGCTCAAAACGTTCCGGCGATGGGTTATAAGACGTACTTTGTTATCCCTGAAGAGAAACCATTGAAACTGGAAACCGCCCTTGAAGCAGGATCCAACACTATCGAGAACGAGTTTTTCAGAGTTACAGTAGACCACCTGCATGGAGGAGCCATCACGAGCATTTACGACAAAGAAAACGGAAAGGAAACCCTCAATACGAAGCAATACTTCGGAAATGCCCTAGTCAGTGAAACCGATGTGGGGGACCTCTACGAGCCAAATGGATCCGCTGACGGTTTCGCTACCGTGAACACACTGAAGATAGAGCCGCTTCCAACTTCGGAAAGCGCCGAGTTCTCCTCAGACCATAGAGCCTTTGTTTTAATCGAAGCTGGGTCAGTTATGGCAAAGATTACGGTGACGGGGCAGATGGAGGACTTGGCCTACGAACAGCTGATAACTCTTTACCGCGGGATCAGAAGAATTGATGTTAAAACAAAATTTACGTTTTCGGGGAAGCACAAACGGGTGAGAATATGCCTGCCCATGAACGTTGAAAACGGAGAAATTTACCATGAGATTCCATTCGGTGTTATTAAACGAGGAGAGGGCGAATATCCAGCCCAAAACTGGATCGATTACTCTAACGAAAAATATGGGATTAGCCTGATAAACCGAGGTTTACCGGGCAACAACATAACCAAAAACGTTGCGTTCATCACGTTGTTAAGGAGCGTTGACCGAGTGTTCATGGACCACCCGTCAGGAGAAGGAGCGCTGGAGAGGGGAGAACACGAGTTCAGTTACGCGATCTATCCGCACAAGAGCAGCTGGAAAGAAGCGAGGTCCTATAAGACAGCGGTTGAGTTCAATAACCCCCTAATTGCGATAAAGACCTCCGTTCACAAGGGCGATCTGCAAAGAGAAATGAGTTTTCTATCGGTCACTCCAGAAAACTTGGTGATGACTGCTATGAAAAAATCCGACGGCGACTTGATCGTGCGTGTGTACGAAACAACGGGAGAAAGGGCAAAGGGAAAAATAACACTTTCTAAATCCATAAAGAAGGCCTGGGTTACAAACCTTCTCGAAGAAAAGGTAAAAGAATTAAAAGTGAATGGAAAGGACATACCTGTAAACATTAAACCTTTTGAGATAACAACAGTGCGAATCAAAACATAACTATTTTTAACAAAAGTTATTAAGATATGCACGTATGACAGCAGCGGAGGAAAAACGTATGATTAAAATCCCAAAGGAGCAGAAAATTTTTGACATAGCGGGAGTTAAGTTCGGGGGACAGCCTGGAGAGTGCCCTACCGTTATGGTCGGGACGATTTTCTACGAAGGGCATAAGATCGTTAGCGATCCTACTAAAGGGAACTTCGACAGGAAAAGAGCAGAATCCCTAATTGAAAAGCAAGAGGAAATGTCAAACTTAACCGGAAACCCCCACGTTTTAGACGTCTTCGCTTCTACCGCCGAAGCGCTATGTAACTACGTTGATTTTATTGCAGACGCTACTGAGGTCCCATTTCTAGTAGACAGCATGTCATCCAGCGTAAGGATACCCGCGAT
The DNA here is from genome assembly GCA_964655075.1 of uncultured Candidatus Bathyarchaeia archaeon. Taxonomy (GTDB): domain Archaea; phylum Thermoproteota; class Bathyarchaeia; order Bathyarchaeales; family Bathyarchaeaceae; genus CAZZLD01. The sequence continues at coordinate 40,998 of CAZZLD010000007.1, read as the reverse complement.
AAAGCACGCCGTAGAAATCGGCTTGCGGGAAAGGGCCATCTATAATTCAATAGACTACTCAGTGAAGGAAGAGGAAATTTCATCTTTGAGGGAAATAGGTGTGAAATCTACTGTTGCGCTAACTTACAACCCCACTAACGTCTGGGCTGAGGGAAGAGTCGACATCTTGAGGGGAACCGAGACCCAAAAGAGTTTACTTAAAGCCGCCGAGGAGGCGAAAATAAAAAACATTCTTGTTGACACTTCAGTTTTGGATGTGCCCAGCATCAGTTTAGCGTCAAAAGCCATCCAACTGATAAAAAGCGAATTTGGCTTACCAGCGGGATGCGGCCCAGCAAATGCCATTACAACATGGAAGACAGCCAAAAAGAAGCTTGGACCCTACGCATACGATGTGTGCATGGCTACGGGAGCCGTAATAACCCAAATGAATGGAGCCGACTTCGTTTTATATGGACCGATAGAATTCGCTGAACGCGTTTTTCCTGCATGTGCGTTAATCGACGCCCTAAATACCTATTATGGACGCCGAATGGGAATAAAACCCCAAGTAACCGAACATCCGCTTGCCAAGATACTCTGAAGGCAGACTTAACAAAACTTTTTGAGCTACCAGCAAATCTTCATATTTACAAATTCTGTTGCCGGTGACTGCGACGACGAAGGTCAGAGTGGAGTTCCAACCCAGCGGGAGGAGAGCAGACGTTAATCAAGGCATAACTCTCCTTCAAGCCGCCCGAGAAGCAGGAGTGTTTATCCAAAGCGTGTGTGGTGGCAAAGGAACCTGCGGCAAGTGCAAAGTAATCGTCAACAAATCAATCAAAAACCTAAGCAAGATGACAGAGGACGAAAAGTTTCATCTTACACCTCAAGAAATTAAAGATGGCTACCGCTTGGCTTGTCAGGCAAAGATCGCTGGAAATCTTACGGTAACGGTTCCCTTGGAGAGCCTTGGTTTAAAGCATAGAATCCTTGTGGAGGGCACTGAAAAAGAGGTGGCGCTTGATCCGTTGACCAAAGTGGTTCGGGTCCAAGTTCCCCCGCCCACTATAAACGATCAACGATCAGATTTGACTAGGTTAGCAGATACGTTACGTAATGCCACTGGCAAGACGTTAAAATGCGATTTTGAAATCTTAAAAACCTTACCAGAAAGGCTGAGAAAAGCCGACTGGAAAGTTTCTGTGATAGTTTGGAATGACGAAATTGTCGATGTAAAACCGGCTGAAGAAGAGGGCTTGTTTGGACTAGCATTAGACATAGGTACAACATCTCTTGCAGGCTATTTGGTGAATCTGAGAACTGGGAAAACCATCGGCGTTAGCACTAGACCTAACCCCCAAATCGTATATGGTGAAGACGTAATATCCAGAATTAATTATGCGAACCTCAATAAGAATGGCTTAGAAAATTTGAGGACCGCTGTGGTTAATGGCATCAACGAGATAGTTAACGACCTTTGCACGCACGCTGAAATCAGGAACACAGACATATATGATTCGGTTTTTGTCGGGAACACCCTTATGCATCACCTTTTCTTCGGATTGAATCCGAAGCACCTTGCCTTAGCGCCTTACGTTCCTGTTGCTCAAAATCTCATTTCCATCAAAGCGAAGGAGACAAGAATTAACGTTAACCCAAATTCCTACGTTAGCTTTCTACCATCAATTGCAGGATTCGTGGGTGCCGACGTAATAGGCGACATGCTGGCATCTGGCATACACAAATCCAGCAAGCTAACCCTCCTTATAGACATCGGGACAAACGGAGAAATCGTACTAGGAAATAAGAACGGGTTGATAACATGCTCCTGCGCAGCTGGACCAGCCTTCGAAGGCGGTCACATCAAATGTGGCATGAGGGCAGTCGCAGGCGCCATAGAACGAGTGACGATGAATCCAGAAACGGCTGTAGATTACAAAACAATAGGGAACAGTAAACCCGCCGGAATATGCGGCTCCGGACTGATTGATGCTGTCGCTAGCTTGTTGAACCTAGGCATCATAAACGGTTCTGGGAACTTTAACCTAAACAGTGAGAACCCGAGATTGAGAAAAAAGACCTTGGAATTTGTTATCGCGTGGGCTGCGGAAACCGCTACGGGAAAAGACGTTGTATTAACTCAAAGTGACATTAGGGAAGTCCAATTGGCGAAGAGCGCGTTCTATGTAGGAGCCATCATCTTAATGGAAAAAAGGGAAGTAACAACCAGAGACATCGAAGAAGTACAACTTTCTGGTGCTTTCGGAAACTACATAGATTCCCAGAACGCGATGATAATAGGGTTTTTACCCAAATTCGATCCAGCCAAGATACGCTCAATAGGCCACGGAGCAGGAATTGGCGCCAAACAAGCCTTAATCTCTAAAAACGAGAGGAAAAAAGCGGAAAGCATAGCAAAAAATGTAGGTTATGTTGAACTAAGCGCGGAACGGAATTTCCAGAAGAAGTTTGTTGATGGCCTACGCTTTCCCCATTGAGATATGCTTTGAAAGGATTATTAATCAGAAGCACCCTCCAAAAAGTATGGAGGCTCAGCTATGTCTAGGGTTTTTTATGACCTTGTGAGCCCTGAAACAGGCATGAATTACCGATGGGTACAGCCACCGCAGATAGCCTATCTGGTTACTACCATTGACCAACATGGGAACGTCAACGTCACTCCAGTGACGTTAGGAACCTGTGTGGGAGTAAACTCTCTGCCTAACCCGGTAGACTCCAACTACTATTTCGCTTTCTCCGTTGGAGATGTGGATCTTCCCAACTTACCCGTCAGAGACGCCTACTATAATCTGGAAACTGTGCCGGAGTGCGTTATTAGCTATCCAGGATCAGATATGCTGGAAAAAATCTGGGTGGCGGCGCTACCGTTGCCCAAGGGAATCAACGAGATGGACATCGCTGGGCTTACACCCTTGCCTTCCCATAAAGTCCGTCCACCCGGCATTCAGGAGTGCCTAGTCAACATGGAAGCAGTCGTGAAAACATCATGCCAGGTAGGTGCCCACTTCAAGTTGTATGTCTGTCAAGTGGTAGGTGTTAGTGTGGACACGGAACTCGTAGCTAAGGACGAGGTTAACACGGACCATGTGGGCGTGCTGAACATTGATCCCCTATTCGAGGTTGCAATTGCTGCGCTGGAAGACAGACCACCCCGTCTTTATTTCGCAAAGATGAATAGAGACAGGTTTTATCGCACTCCCGACGACATCGGATCTAGCCGCTATTGGGTCGGCACGTTTGAAACGTGGATGGAGGATGAAGTGGAACGTGGAAAGATCAACAGAAAGCAAATGGAGGAAATCTTGGCTCTCAACCGGCAGTGGCAGACTAACCCTGACCCAGAGGCCAACCGTGAGGTTAAGCTAAAGCTTACGCAGAGCTTAACTAAAATTGTCTGGAACCGAAAAATGAAAAAAGATTAGTTGCTAACTTACTCCTTGCAGCCTTCTTTATGCGAGACTTACCTCAATCAGGTGAGGGAGGTACTCCTCAAATTCAATGTAAGTGAGGTAAATGACCTTGCCCCCTGCTTCGCTAAGTTCAGGATGCTCCTTGCCCGCATATATTAGAGGAGGATAGGGCAGAGGCTTTTCCCTGCGGGGGACCACCGTGTGGAGCACGACTGGCTCGCTCCATGGGCCCCACGGCTCGGGTGCTGTTCTCCCAACGATTTGTCCGGTTAAATCGAAGGAATGCACAGAAAGGTAGCAATCTAAGTATGGATTAAAGGAAACGGATAGTTCATTGGGCATATCCTGCATGATGCTGACCGCTTTACTAACGTGGGGGGTCCAACGGGATTCAGGGGCAGCAAAATAGGTGTATTTTTCCAGCTTTTCAATCTGGTCTGGTCTTACCCGCGCTACATAGCACCTCTGCACATTTGCGGCATCCTGAATCGCACCGTAAACGTAGACCCATTCTCCTTTCGGGTCCACCAGAACGGCTGCGCCAAAGCGTGGTTCATTTTGCTTCCAGAGTAAAGTGGAACCGTCATAGACCGCTCGTTTAAATTGCCACTGTTTCTTATTTCCGACGGCCAGTCCAGAGCCCAGTACCTCAAAATTGACTGGCAAAAGCCCAGATTCCAGCATCCTCACTTTAACGAAATATAAACACATTTTATCCCCTAAACAGCATCCATGCAGGGACCAAATGCGGATTTCATCAGGATGTTCATCCGGTAGCCGTGGAATCAGTTGCCGTATGTTCCCCTGCTCATCACATATATAGCGATACGACTTGAGCCCATACCTGCCAGTTTTATCCTTCAGAATTAGACCGCTGTTATTGAGCATACGCTTGATTGAGCCTCTACCGGACATATCGTAAGGCCCAACAGGTTGTCCGCCGGGATACCAAAGGCTCTCCCCCGGTACCCGCTTTCCAATCAGAGTGTCCCCAAAAAACCAGAAGGATTCTCCGTTTAGAGGAATCGAATATGCCCCATCCTGACCAACCATTTCATGAGGATTGTCGACAAACTGAAGACCCAGATCCCGAACAGCTTTTATGCGTATTTTAGGGCTCAAGCAACTCACGCTTCACAGACTTAATCAATAGCGAATCACGTTTACGTCAAAGACATAAATGATTTTGGGTCTGAACCAGAGCGGTCTTAACGTTCGGATTGATTGGAGGAGGCTTAGTTTATTCAGTGAGGGCGCTTTCTCTGCGCTTGATCGGCCTAGCCTTTTTCCTCAGGACGAACGCGACTAAGGTGGTAGCTATGAGTAGGGGCACGATGATGGCTGTTGGGAACTCCGGTATCACTTCAGCCCCCTTAATTTGAATCTTATAGGTGCTGCTGAAGGTGTGTTCGAAGTAGATGAAGGTGTGGGTGTCGTTTTCTGTTATAGTGGAACTAGCAGTTATGTTCCCACCGTCCAGTAGAACCGTCCAGTATTGAGTCTCATTAGCTCTCAGAAGCGTCTTTGGTATGGTGACGTTGCAATAAGCAACTAAGCCTTCTGGCCCTGTAATATTGAAGCTGATCGCCTTGGCTGTCTTGTTGAAGGCATAATCGGAAATATAACTAGGGGTTTCTCCGTAACCGGTCATGTTGTTTACTACCACGACAGGGTAAACCCCTCCATCCCAGACTACGGCGAAAACGTCGACCACGTTGATGGGAATTGATGCTCCATCAATATCTGAAAACTCAATATTTAGGGGATGTACATTGAAGGTGCCGGATGTCTTAGCCCTAAAAGTCAAATTCGCCAGTGTTCCGCTGCCATCGACCCCCGCAGCAGTAATAGAAGTGCATCCATATGGGGGGTATATCTTTCCCGCCGTGTTGTTTATGGTTCCTGATACGAGAAGTGTGTCGCCTCCACTCTTTAAGAAAGGACCCTCCTCAAATTTGACGCACTCCAAAGCGTTGGGGTTCCACCACATGCCGATGCTCCAAGCATATAGACCAACCACGTTTTTGACGCAGATGCAGACCGTATAGTTTATGCCTGCTGTAACCGTGATTGTTGATGGATTCACGAAAACCGTCGCTGTTGCAGGGGAAGTCGCACCTAATGGCGCTATAATTGTACCAATGGCAAGTACACAGACAATTGCAAAAGGGGTAAGGAATATCTTTTTCATACTTTCACCTGGGCTATAGGTTTGACAGGCAACTTATATTTGAAACTTTTGCTTCGTCACAAATCTTTGAGAGAGCGATCACTGTTGAAAGGACGTTTGTGACGATGGGTTAAGTGACCGTTAGATGGCTTCGTTTTCCTAAGCTTTAGGAAGCAGATTACCACAACTACTATAATTCCCGCTCCTATTATAGTCCAGAACCACCACTGCATCCAGAATGGAACTGCTTCAGCCCAGTTTATCACTAGAGGTCCAACTGCGTCATTTAAGGATGTTAGTCCAAACTGACTGTCGAATACGCTTGACACTTGGAATGTTCTATTGCCAGCTGTGTCAAATGAGGAGGTGTGTTCCCATCGGTTATTGCCGCTTGACCACGTCATGGCCGAGTTGTTCACATACAGTGTCCCCTTTGTTCCATCAAAGACTGCACCATCATACTCGTAAACGGCTCTGAACCAAACAGTCTCTGTTTGTTTTAAATTTGCCCGTGTTTGTGAAACTCCACCTTCAACTATCTTTACCCTGTCCCAGATTATGCTGCAACTGACAGATCCGTATGCGTGCTCCACTGTCCACACACGTTTGCCAACCGTGTCATAGGTTGCATCGAAGCTGACCCATCCACTGCTGTTTGTGACGTATTGTGTGCCGTTAATGTAGATACTGTTCTCTATCACATTGGAACTATTATGTGCCCAAATTGCGTGGAAAGCAACTGTCTGAAGGCTCCCTACATCGCATCTGCCGTCGCTCGTGAGATTTTGGTCAACTAAAATTAATGGAACCATAAGAGGATAATCGTCTATGTTGTTTTCATCGATCACGTAAGGCGTGTCACCGATCCCGTCGCTGCCTGTCTCATTTTGGTAGGGGCCGCTGTAAAAGTCGGTTCCATTGTACTTATCCCAATAATTCCCTCCCGATGGATAGCCGTTGTCCCACACGTTTATTATCGAAAGAGACGCATTTCTATAATCCAGATTTACATTATTGATGAAGTTATTGTGGTAAAGAGTGTTGTTACAAGAAACGGAGGAAACCCCATAAGAATTGTTTATCACCGTATTACCAGTAAAAGTGTTGCCACTTGAATATGTAAATTCAATTCCCTCATAAGAATTGTTTGCTAAAATGTTAGAATCAATAACGTTGTTATCAGACTTAGGCGGTGCGAGTAGGTTGTCTTCTTCTACGATGTTAATGCCGATGCTATTGTATGAGGCATTTACGTTCACTATGGTGGAGTTAGTGGTGTAAGCGAATAGAACACCGTGCTTGTTCTTCGCTAGGTTTAGGTTTTTCACAGTGATGTTTTCTGAGTTTATGACAGCCACATATCCGGCATCAGCCGGAACCTGCTTGTTATGTTGGTTCACCCAATAGTAAATGGGTTTTCCGTTTACCGTATTTGAAGAATCTATGTCTTGGACGTATTGCCCAAGGGCTGCGGCAACAACATCAAAGTTGTATCTGTTACCGGTAAAATTGTTGTTTCTGAGGATGCTGCCTCCAGAATAACATATGCTTATACCGTAACCGTTGTTTGAAATCGTGTTGCCGATAAAAGCGTTATTGCTGGCCTCATTTACGTAGATTCCACGTTGGTCGTTGTTCAAAATCGTGTTATTGCAAACAATGTTGTTTGTTGAGCGATAAATATAGATGCCCCATTCCACATGTCCTGAAACCGTGTTGTTACAAACCACGTTGCCGCTGGAAAAACGTAGGTAAATGCCTCGGTCACCACTGTTTAAAACCGTGTTGTTACAAACAGTGATGTTGCTAGAGCCAACAATGAAAATGCCATATTGTTGGTTGTTTGTTACGTTGTTACCGATGATGCTGCAGTTGCTGGAATAGTCCAACTCAACGCCGTGTAAGGCGCTTTGCATCGTAAATCCGCTGATTTTCACATAGCTCACGTTGCATTTAACGGCGTAGGTAGCGCCTGATCCATCAATGATAGTGGTACTAGGGCTTTCGCCGATAAGCGTCAAAGACTTATCTACAATAACTTCCTGATATATTCCCGAAGATACGTTAATCGTGTCTCCAGGACTTGCTGCGTTTATGGCTTCTTGGATCGTTGGGTAATCTCCTGGCACATTTATTATCGTGGGCTCCGCCTTTACCGATGCCATGAACCGTAGTACAAGTATTACTGACAACACGAACACTAAAACAAAAATCAACGAAGCTTTCTTTTTCATGTCAATCAACATCAGTTCTTCATCAATTTTACTTTTACGTTTCTCCTACGGTTGTGGGTTGGCGTGGGGCATCCTGCGTGCATATGTGCAAGCTCTAGATCGTGCTAGGCTTTTTCTTCTTCTTCCATAGGTAAACCGCCGCAACCGCCAGAATTGCCGCCGCTAAGATTCCCACGATCCACCACGGGAAGCCTTCGAGGGGAACTGGACTAGGACCGGCGGCTTTTTCAAAGGTGACGTACACTGAGTTGCTTTCAAATGCGGTTATTCCCTGTGTGCCGCCGCTTATGCTCGCAACCGTGTAGCCGTATTTTCCGGCTTCGTTTTTGGTTAGTTGCGTGTCATTCAATATGATAGTTCCGACAAAGGCAGAGCCGTCATATTCGTACGTGGCCGACCGGACAATCGAAGCCGTTGCACCAACGCCGATTCTGCTGTCTTCCACAGATAGTGTGATAATAACCCTGTCGAATATGATGGAGAAGGAGTTTGACGTAAACCGTGTCAGCCCATATTGCCTTTCAGATATGCTGCTGATTGTATAGCCGTATTTGCCCACATCAACCTTGGTTAAGGTGTCGTTTAACGTTACAGACAAATTACAAGAGCACATTCTTTCTCCATCGTAAGCGTAAACAGCCACAAGCGAGTATGAACCCCTACTGCCGACGTTTATTCTGTCATCGTCTGCTGATAACGTGATGTCAACTCGATCCCAAATGCAATTCACAGAATTTGATGTGAAAACCGTGATTCCGTATAGAGGATCATCTATGGCATCTACGGTGTAGCATCTTCGCCCAACTGTATCATACTGTGTTTGGGTGTTGTTTAACGTTATTGAGCCGCCAAATGGTGCACCGTCGTACTCATATGCGCCATTCCAAGTGATGGTGGCATTTGTTCCAACATCTATTCGAGAATCGCCTATTGATAGGGCTACATTTACTCTGTCGAAGATCACTGGTACAGAATTTGAAGTAAAGTCGGTCAGCCCGTATCTCGAGTCTGAAATGCTCTGGACAGTATAACCGTACTTTCCGATGCTATCCTTAAGGGTAGTGTCATTAAATGAAATGCTTCCGATGAAGGGGGCACCGTCGTACTCGTAGGTTCCCGACCAACTTATTGAGGCATTGCTGCCGACGTTTATTCTGTCATCAGCGGCATTGAGGGTAAAATATATGCGGTCCCAAATGATGGAAGGATTGTCTACTGCTTGCTTCCAAATGATGAAGGACGCGTTTATTATTTGCTTAAACGCGGTTATGCCGTTTAATGAAACGCCCGTGACAGTCCATAAGCGCTTGCCAACGGTGTTGTCTGCTACATTGAAACGGATCCATCCGGTTTGGTCTGTAACGTATTTGGTTTCATTAACGTAAATGCAGGCTCCAGCTACATTCGAATTGTCATGTGCCCACTTTGCGTGGAAACCAACCGTCTGGATACTGCCAACATCGCACCTGTTGTCACTCACGTAGGATTGATCTATAAGAATAGCAGGATGAGGATGCATAAGCGGATACCTGTCAAGCCCATTGGGTTCGATCACGTAGGGCGTGTCCCCGATACCGTCTTTATTCAGGTCTGTGCCGTTATAGTCGCTCCAATAGTTGCCTTCTGCACCGTTGTCCCACATCGTATTTGTTCCAGCATCGAATGCCTGGTTTTTATTGTTTACGAAGTTGTTGTGGTAAAGAGTGTTGTTGCTGGAACCGAATCCTACGCCAACGCCATAAGCGTTAGCGATTAAATTATAGAATAATGTGTTGCCCACGATTAGGTTCCTGTGGGAAAGGGATAGACGGATGCCGCAGGTCCAGCTTAGGATTACTGTGTTATCGCTAATAATGTTGTCGCTGGAAGACTGGAGCCATATCCCGTAAAAATTGTTTATTATTGTGTTGCCGCTGATGATGCTGCCGCTGGCGTGGTTTAGCATTACCCCAACACTGTTGTTCACTATTGTGTTGCCGCTGATGATTGTTCCCTTAGTGGTGGAGCCGTCAGGTTTATACACCCAGATACCATAAAATTGCCCCTTCCCGGATACCCATACCAGCCCATTAGCTATCGTGAAACCGCTGATTTTCACGTTGTCCGCGGTTATCTGGATAATGACCCAAATTCCGTTGCCGTCAATGACGGTGTTTCTGTTTTCCCCGAGGAGCGTCAAAGACTTGTTTACGATTATGTGCTCGTAGTATGTTCCTGAAGCCACATGGACGATGTCTCCTGCATTTGCTGCGTTAATCCCTTCCTGTATCTTATCAAAAGGATGCACCAGAGATCCGTTTTCTAGTGGGTCACCAATATTGCTGCCGTCCACATAAACTGTGGGTTTGGGTGGAGGTTGTGGTGTAGTTTCGATTATGGAGACCGCGCCGTCTTCAAGGGTGTTGTCGCCCGTGGCGATCTCTCCCGCAACAGTAGATGCTACAGCCTTTATGGTATAGACACCTGGGGCGACAGCGGTGGTGTTCCAGGGGAAGGTCAGGGTTTCGGAGGCTCCCTCAGTTAGGTTTGTGACTGTTTGGGTTTCTATGGGGGTGTTGCCATAGTAGGCTGTGACTTGGAAGGTTTGGTTTCCAGCACCCTTGTTCTTTACGGCCACGTTGACGATTACGGGTTCGCCTGCCAACACTTCAGTTGAAGAGGCGGTGACGCTCGTAACGGACACGTCAGGGTACATTTCTGCGCCAGCCCCTCTAATCTGGACCCTGTGGGTGCTCAGCGTGAAGGTGAAGTACAGGGAAGTGTGAGTTGCGTTCTCCGCCTTCTCATATGCTATTTCTTCCCCGTCCAGCAAAACCTTCCACGGGTTGATGACGTTAGCAGTTATGAGGACTTTTGGGATGGTCACGTTGCAGAAGCCAGAGGACCCTTCCCCTGCGACATCGAAACTAATTTCCTTCAACGACTCGTTGAAGGCATAGTCGGAGATACCGCTGGTTAAGTTGTGCATTGTGACAATAGGATAAATTTCTCCATTCGAGACTACGGTGAAAACGTCGGCTACGCTGGTGGGAATTGATCCTCCATCAATATCTGAAAGCGCAATATTTAGGGGATGCACATTGAAGGTGCCGGATGTCTTAGCCCTAAAAGTCAAATTCGCCAGCGTTCCGCTACCATCGACTCCCACCATGGCACCGGCTAAAGTGCATCCGTAAGGTGGATCTATTTTTCCTTCCGCATTGTTTATGGTTCCTGAGACAGGAAGGGTGGTGCCCCCCGTCTTTAAGAAAGGACCCTCCTCAAATTTGACGCACTCCAAAGCGTTGGGGTTCCACCACATGCCGATGCTCCAAGCATATAGACCAACCACGTTTTCAACGCGGATTTTGACCGTAATGGTTTCTCCCGTCGTAACCGTGATCGTTAATGGAGACGCATAGACCAAGGTTGTGTTGGGTAAAAGTTCTGCTTGTGTTGGAGTGTTTACTACGAGGCTGGTTGCTGTTGCGAGCCGCATCCCAAGTACTGTAAATAATAAGATAATTGAGAGAAGAGTTAACACTTTAGGCCTATACATGATGTAATTTTAAGCTGCATAGGTTATTTAAAGGGTTTGTAATATACTTCCAGAACACTGTTAAGTAAATATTCGAGCTATCGGGCGGCTTAGTTGCGGGTATTTTGAAATGGAAGTATCTTCCATAAGGTTTTAATATAAAGGTTCACAGTCTTTATTTCGAGGAAATCTTATGCAAAGGAAAGGAGAATACATGAAAACTACTGCTCTGATTGTTGCTTTGCTGACCTTAATGACGACTGTGCTGCCGATAGGTGCCGCAACCTATCCAGAGTCTGTTTTGAGTCCAGTGGTTTGGGGATACGACCAGCTAGAAAAAGGGTCTTATAACATTACAAGTCACCAATGGGAAATCGTGTCCAGTTATAGCAGTCCTCTTTACGCCGTAACTACCCAGTTCACGGTGCTCGTAGATGTCCTAAACGTAACTGGCCTGTATGCTACAGCTCTCAATGTTTCATGGAATCCTAGCGTTTTAGATCTACTATCAATCACCAACGGCTCATTCCTGATGAGCGCTGGCCCTGGCACTTATGATCCAAACCTGTTAGCTACGGGCGGTGCAATAAATCACGTAACTGGAACGATAACGCCGAAGGGTGTCACTAGAACGGTAGACACGACTTCAAACGACGGGAACGGGACGATATATCAACTTACGTTCAATGTTACGGGGTACGGTGAGTCGTTAATAAAGATGAAGGCTGATCTCTCGGACTCCGGTGGTGGCTCTATTGCTTCTACTACACGGAACGTATGGTTCAAGTTGACACCTCCGCCTCCACCGCCAGCCACTCCTGGTACGGTTGCCTTCACGGAGAGCCCCACGAAAAGTCCAGGTCAACCAGAGCACTACTACGTGAACGACACAGCAGTGCAATTCGACCCCTACACAGTAACTCAAGCCTACAACAACATCACCCTGACCCACGGTTCCGCGACCATGTGGAACTGGACCTTGACGAATATTCCGGGTGCATACTCCGTAAGCCTAGACTTGTGTCAAGCAGGAGTACCCAAGTCAGGTGATGGAATGGTCTGGAACGGTAGCGCCCTAAACTACACGTTCAAGATGCTCGGCGAATGGACTGTTTGCGTAAAAGGCTACTTTGCTGTCATGAACGATACTACTCTCTTAGGTATGGGCATCGACTACAGATGGTCCGATCCATTCTGCGTGACCAAAACGATTGTACTTCCGGCTGTGGGCTGTAACATCGATCTCTACAGCGAGACTCAAAGGTACTGTGGTTACACAACTCCCAACATAGGAGAAGGATACAACCAGACCTGCGACGCCTACACAATAGACGAGGAAGTGACGCTTTTCGTCAACTTGACCTACAACAATGATCCGTTGCAGAGTCGCCTCGTAGCCTTTGAAGTGCACAGGCCAGATGGTGCCACCGTCCTAGTCAGGACAGCTATGACAAATGCGGTTGGCGTGGCTAACATTAGCTTCAGAATAGAGACAGTGTGCCAAGACCCAGAAGCCCGCTTCGGAAAGTGGTGGGCCATAGCCACGGTCAAAGTGTGCGAAGTGAAGCAGAATGACACTATGATGTGGGATGTTGGATATCTAGTGCAAGTCACAAGCATAGAGCTATGGGATGCTTCATTCTACGGATTCCCTGGAGTAGAAAGAACCCAGTACCACAAATACGCTGACCCTAGCCTAGCCTATTTCTGGGTCAGACTAACCCTGAAGAACATCGCTCAGATCCCACGCAACGTGACCATCAGCGTTACCTTCCAAGACAGTGATAACGTTGCCGTATCGTCCTTCACTCACCAGGTCATAATGAATCCTGGCGAATTCTGCAATCCAAGTGAGACACTGTTGGAATGGAACGCCTTCTGGGGCGCGTATGTCGAAAATACTGAGACATGGAGCCTAGTTGGTGTACCAAAGTGGACATACGCTGGATGGGGCACGGTATACGTCAACATCTTCAGTAACATTCCATCGATATGCGGAGTCCCCTACAGTCCAGAGCAGTCTGTGCCAGTACAGATACTCGGAGCTTGGGCAAATCCATACGCGTGACAGGGGGCAGCGAATCCTCCTTCACTCCCCTTTTTTATTGCAAAAGTCAATGCCTAGAATATTGAGAAAAAGTTCAAATTGCATTAGAATCACTTTAACATAAGTAACTGGTGAATAAACATGAAGGAAAGAAAAACTACGCATGTAATTTCGATTATAATTCTACTTGTCTGCGCGACCACATTAACCATTAGAGGAGTCTCCTCCCCCACGCTCCCCCTACTCTGCCTAGATCCCTCGACGTATAACGCTACCTCCCTAGGAGAGGAGTTCACAATCAACATAAACATCACAGACGTCTATAACCTTCAAAGCGTAGAGCTTAAACTAGGCTTTAACACTACAATCCTAGACGCTACACATGTCGCAGAAGGCCCATTTCTAGCGTCCTTCGGCGAAACCTCGCCGTATCTATCAATAAACAACACTGCAGGCTACGTTCTCATAGCCATCGCGCTTACTAGCGGAGGACCAGCTGAGGGTAGCGGAACACTGGCAACTGTCACCTTCAACGCCACATACCATGGGCCAGTTTCATGCGCCCTACATCTCTATGACACCCAGCTTGAAGATCCCAGCAGCCTACCTATAGAACATGAAACATCTGATGGATACTACGGGTTTTTAGCTCTACTCCTCAATGTCACGACGAATAAACAACTCTACGCTCCGGGTACGAGCATCAGTATCTACGGAAACCTAACACGGAATTATTCACCCGTAAGTGGACTGGTGGCCCTACGGATAGCGAACCCAAGCAATATAACCTTCGTATACAGGACCCTGCGAACAGGCTCCACCACCCCAGCTGGAAACATTACCATCCTCGAAGTCGTCCCCTCCGATGCATATGGTAACCCCCTACAAAACTTTCCCAAAGGACAGTATGCCCACTTCAAGATCACCGTGAGAAATAACGGAACCAAACCTGAGCTGCTGACTATCACCATCAACGCCTACGACGTAAGCTCGACCACCATCGGAGCGTTTGCTTATCCCCAATACCTAGTGCCCTCAGGCTCAACCCTGATCATAATACCCTTTTTAATGATCCCAGAATGGGCACTTACTGGCAACGCCACAGTGTACGCCAGCGCCCTAAGCTACCCGCCCCAGTTTGCCTACTGCCCTGAAAAGTCAGCAACCTTTAAAATCACCGGGGGCACCCCGACTCCTGGGCCGCCCCCCAACGTTACAGGTCAAACCAGCTTCCTAGGTAGCTACAACTTAACCTTCAAACTGCCATCAAACCTTGGGATAGGCAACTACACCGTGACTGTCGGCTCAAAGTATCAAGGACTAGATGCCCTTAAAACCACCATGTTCAAGATTAAAGTGCCTGGCGACGCTAACGGCGACGGCCACGTCACTGTCAACGACCTAGCCATCTTGGGTGGTTCATGGTACAGGTGTGAAGGCGACCCTAGATACGATCCGAGGGCGGACTTCAACGGCGACGGATGCGTCAAAATAGGCGATCTAGCCATTCTAGGCGCAAACTGGTACAGGTATTGATGAGATGCAGATCGCAGAGCGGACTTACTTAAAAATCGATTTTCATTAACAGAACTATATTACAGAACTTTAAACCCGAATCATTAATTATTCCCTTTTTTAATCGTTATATACTGTTATTGAGGGAAAACAGAAATGTTTAGAATAAAAAAGAGAATTTCCATTACTGGATTGCTGATTCTGACTGGCATAATGGCCATGACATTTAGCGAACTAGGGGAAACGGCAGGATATCAGCCTACGCTAGTTTGCGTTAAACCTGAGTCCATCGTCGACATCTACATGGTAGGCGAAGACTTCACAGTGGGAGTCTACATTGAACAAGTTGTTGACCTCTACAGTTGGGAGATCGGAATGGAGTGGGACCCCACGGTCCTCGAATGCCTCAAGTTCAAAGAAGGGCCCTTCCTAAAGACAGGAGGCGGTACCATCACTATATCAGGAAACATAAACAATACGGAGGGGAGGATATACCCACCTTATGGATGCACTTTAACTTATCCCGCTGAGGTAGGGGTTAACGGTAGCGGAACCTTAGCGTATGTTGACTTCACCGTTAAAAACTATGGACAAACAAACATAAATCTCACAGTAACACTATACGACTCCACATACCAAGTCATTTCTGCTGACGTACAACCAGGATGGTTTAAGCTAACGCCAGCCCCTGCCAACGGGCCCAAAGCGAACTTCACCTACTCACCGCCTCTAGTGAACAAGACGGTGACCTTCGACGCATCAGCCTCGGAGCCCGGGTTCAATGGCACCTACAATATACCTATCGCTAATTATACTTGGGACTTCGGAGACGGAACCAACGGAACCGGAATGGTCGTCACCCACGCATATACAACGGTCGGAACCTACACGGTGAACCTCACCGTAACATGTGAAGACGACCCAGTGCTCATCGCGGAAGGCCTCACGCAAAACACCACCACCGCCAACGTGACTATCCGCACACGGCCGTTAGTTTGCGTTAAACCTGAGTCCATCGTCGACATCTACATGGTAGGCGAAGACTTCACAGTGGGAGTCTACATTGAACAAGTTGTTGACCTCTACAGTTGGGAGATCGGAATGGAGTGGGACCCCACGGTCCTCGAATGCCTCAAGTTCAAAGAAGGGCCCTTCCTAAAGACAGGAGGCGGTACCATCACTATATCAGGAAACATAAACAATACGGAGGGGAGGATATACCCACCTTATGGATGCACTTTAACTTATCCCGCTGAGGTAGGGGTTAACGGTAGCGGAACCTTAGCGTATGTTGACTTCACCGTTAAAAACTATGGACAAACAAACATAAATCTCACAGTAACACTATACGACTCCACATACCCTTACCCCGCGATTATCCTCGTAGACGTACAATCTGGATGGTTCAAGCTATCACCCCCCGTCGCGCACGATATTGATGCCTTTAAGATACAGGCTCCAGCCATCGCATTTCCTAAAACTTTAACCATGATAAATGCCACCATCCGCAACATTGGCTTGGACAACGAATCCAACATAGCGGTACAGTTCATGGTCAACAGCAGTGTCTTGGACTCTACTACTATCATATTCCTAGAGAGCATGACAAGCACGATAGTCAGCTTCCCATGGGCAGTACCCGAAACACCAGCCACGTACAACCTCACCGTATACGCGGTTCCCGTCCCCGAAGAAAACCTCACTTCCAACAACTATGCATTCAAACTCGTTACGGTTAAATTAATTCCTATGGCCCACTTCACGTACTCGCCGACCAACCCTGTAGTAGGAGAACTGGTCACCTTTGACGCCTCACTCTCCTATGACCCGGACGGAACCATCGTGAGCTACAAGTGGGACTTCGGCGACGGAACAACTGGAACCCAAATGATCACTACTCACGCCTATTTCCCAGAAGGAACCTACATCGTGACCCTAAACGTCACCGATAACGAGGGTTACTTTAATACCACCACAGCCGCTGTAACGGTGACGGTTACGAGGGCATCAGACACTTTAGAAGTTGAGATCGACGCGGGTTTAACATACCATAGAGGCGATCTGGTTGAATACTATATCTTGGTGTTACACTCGGGCGAGCCTATCAACGTAGACCTTAACGCCGTACTTTACTATGCCAACGGAACCTTGCAAACTGACTTGTCGGCATCTGTGGAACATATTGCCACAGGCCTCTACAGAGTGCCCTACGTCGTACCGCTAGACGCCCCACTCGGCACATATGCGCTTGTTGTTGAGGCGAATCTCCTCGAACTCAATGGGGCTTCTCTTAAAAGCTTCATATTAATACAGTAGCATAGCAAATGATGCTCTTGCAAGAATTTAAGACGATTAAGGACTTGTCAGTGTAAACTTTTTCTATTCACACTATTAACAGGTGTTATTGCGTTTCAGGCTGTTCCAACCATTAAAAAGTGGGATCACCGTAGTGTGAAAATTCGGCAGTTGATGCAGAGTCTGACAAGAACTGTCCAAAACTCTGACACTTATCAAACTTGAGTTTGAGAACGAAAATTAAGTTGTGCGAGACGGCGATTAAGAACAAGAGGGCGTTAGAGCGCGCCTGCGGAGGTCCATTCTTTTCAAAATCCGAAAAATGGAATGTAAGTCAGTTTCATAATTCTTAAATAAAGCCGTATTGATATTAGAATTTGGTTTTAAAGGAAAGGAGTAAAAAAACCTATGAATAAGAAAGCAGTAGTTTCAATTGTTACCACATTTGTACTATTGTCCACAGTAATGTTCTTCGGATACATTCCAGCCGTCTCTTCAAGTCCAAGCACCGACTGGCCTATGTTCCACCAAAACCTTAACCACACAGGATACACCCCAGACAACGGACCAAAATGGAGCAACACAACGTGGATCTTTGCTACAGGATTCTCGATATCCTCTTCTCCTGCTGTTGTTGGTGGCGCTGTCTACGTCGGGTCAGGCGACAACCATCTTTACGCCCTAAACTCGACTGACGGAGCCGAGATATGGAACTACACCACAGGAGGAAATGTACAATCTTCTCCTGCTGTCGTTGGTGGTAAAGTCTACTTCGGTTCAAATGACAAGAACGTGTACGCCCTAAACGCGGCCACAGGAGCTAAAATATGGAACTACACCACAAAAGACCAAGTATGGTCTAGTCCTGCTGTTGTT
Source organism: uncultured Candidatus Bathyarchaeia archaeon (assembly GCA_964655075.1). Taxonomy (GTDB): domain Archaea; phylum Thermoproteota; class Bathyarchaeia; order Bathyarchaeales; family Bathyarchaeaceae; genus CAZZLD01. Next base: position 22,931 of record CAZZLD010000007.1, on the reverse strand, counting down.
GGTAGCACCGTCTACATCGGGTCATTAGACAAGAACGTGTACGCCCTAAACGCGGCCACAGGAGCTAAAATATGGAACTACACCACAGGCAATAAGGTGGATTCCTCTCCTGTTGTTGTTAATGGCGTAGTCTACATTGGATCATACGACAAAAAAGTCTATGCATTGAATGCCACTAACGGAAATCTCAAATGGAGCTTTACACTGGACAGTCCAGTGGACTGGTCTTCTCCTGCTGTTGCTAGTGGCGTAGTCTACATTGCGTCTGTATTTGGGGGACCATACGCCCTAAACGCCACTAACGGAGCCGAGATATGGAACAAAACCGGGTTAGATTGGTATACATGCTCTCCTGCTGTTGTTGGTGGCGTAGTCTACATAGGAGGATGGAACGGGAAATTATATGCCCACAATGCCACCGACGGAACCCTCCTGTGGAGTTTCCAAACAAGTCTCCCTAAAGGAGCAGTGCACAGCAGCCCCGCAGTTTCTGCAAACGGCATAGTCTATTTCGGCAGTGGCCTATTCGATGATGGTACGGACGTTTACGCCCTAAACACCACTAACGGACACAAGATATGGAGTTACAGAACGACAGCAAACGTAGTCAGCAGCCCCGCCGTCGTTGACGGAAAGGTCTACATATGCTCTGATAAATACGTGTACGCGATCGGACCACCGTCGCCAACCCCCAACTTGGTCATACAGCACGGTGACCTGACTATTTCCCCAAGCGGAGTGATGGTCGGTAAATCCATAAGCATTGGTGTGACTGTCAGAAACCTAGGCCAAACCAGTTCTAAACAATCCTCGGTAACCGTGACATATGACGGCTATCCCATAAAGCCTACAGCAACCAAAACCGTTCCTGCGCTTGCAGCGGGAGCATCTGCGTTGATAAGTTTCACTTGGGATACAACTGGCGTGTTCGAGGGGGCCCATCAGGTACAAGCTGAGGTTGCCCCAGATCCGAATGAAAAAACCCTCGCAGACAACGTGCAGGTTGGTGAAGCCAGCGTGGTCATCCCTCCGGTAGTGTCTGTCAGTAATCCGTGGCCCATGTACAGCTACGACACCAGCAATACGGGTCAGACCCCGGCTCCGGGACCAACGACAAATCAAACCATATGGAGCAAAGACCTTGATGATTCTGTGAAGTCTAGTCCTGCCGTTGTTGGTGGCACCGTCTACGTAGGTTCACAGGACAAGAACGTGTACGCCCTAAACGCATCCACGGGAGTTAAGCTATGGAACTACACAACAGGAGCAGGAATAACATGGTCTTCTCCTGCTGTTGCTAGTGGAACCGTCTACATCGGTTCAGCGGACAAGAACGTGTACGCCCTAAACGCGGCCACAGGAGCTCTGGTATGGAACTACACAACAGGAGCAGGAATAGAATCTTCTCCTACTGTTGTTGGTAGCACAGTCTACATCGGTTCAGCGGACAAGAACGTGTACGCCCTAAACGCGGCCACAGGAG
>CAZZLD010000007.1:0-21348 GCA_964655075.1 uncultured Candidatus Bathyarchaeia archaeon | reverse complement strand
CTCTGGTATGGAACTACACAACAGGAGGCGGAATATCGTCTTCACCCGCCGTTGCTAGTGGCACAGTCTACATCGGTTCAACGGATGAGAACGTGTACGCCCTGAACGCATCCACAGGAGCTAAACTATGGAACAAAACCCTAGGAGAAGCAGTATTGTCTGGTCCTGCTGTTGCTAGTGGCACAGTCTACATCGGCTACGGTTATCTAACTGTTGGTGGAGTGTGCGCTCTAGCCGCGGCTACTGGAAACCTCATATGGAACACCACCATGGGCACAGTAGAAGCTGGAGTGATTGATTCTCCCGCTGTTGTTGGTGGTGTTGTCTACGTCGGTTCATTAGACAAGAAAATGTACGCCCTGAACGCATCCACAGGAGCTCAGATATGGAGCTACACAACAGGAGGCGGAATATCGTCTTCACCCGCCGTTGCTAGTGGCACAGTCTACATCGGTTCAGGGGACGCTAAGATATACGCTCTAAATGCGACCAACGGAAACAGTATATGGAACCAAACCGCCACAGCCGCGGTGTTTTCCTCACCCGCAGTTGCCGATAGCGTAGTCTACATAGGAGCAGAGGACTCACACGTTTATGCAATTGGCGGACGAGTCCCCGACGTGTCCATTACGAACATTAAACAGCTACCACTTCCCTACGGAGCCACTGCGGTGTACCAAACCGGCACGGGTTGGTACGTCAGCACCAACGTCACAGTGCATAACGGTGGAAGCCAAAGTGAAAACTTCCAAGTAATGGGCTACTACGGCGGCAAACCCATGGCTGGAGCCGCACAACTCGTCACAAGCCTAGCTATAGGAGCATCCAAAACCGTAACCATCACATGGTACACCTCTGGCGCGGACCCGTCCACTTACTCAGGAGGCTACGTACCCTACAACATAACCGCCAAAATCACAAACAACTCCCCCGTCCAAAACGGAACGCTGATTATTCGGAAACCGGCAGACGCTAACGGCAACGGCCACTGCGACGTCGGCGACCTAGCCCTCATAGGCGCAAACTGGTACAAGTGCTACCCCACAGCCAGCTGGCGACCGGACTTCACCGGTGACGGATGCTGCAAAGTCGGCGACCTAGCCATCTTGGGCTCAAACTGGTACAAATACTAACACAAAACATACTCTCCTTTTTTTTGATTATGAATACGTCACTGTAGACTCTGATTAATCTATACACGGGATAAATAAGACTCCTAGTGTGTTGTTTGACGGATAAGCAGCTTAATCATTTTCGCAGCCCCACATTTTTGCCTCTTACAGTTTTATCTTAGCGTAGAATCGTTGCGATGCTTCACGATATGAAATGTGTGTCTGAACGGCTTAGTTATAGTAGAACTCTCCTTTTTATTAACCAGACATTAACTCAAGCAAACAAAAGAAATATTCAGTGTAGGCTATTATAAGGACCTAAGTGCGCATGCGTTCTTGTTCTTCGGCTTCACGCAGAATATAAATGAGCTTCGGGCAATCGCTGGGGTCCACATCTGTTTCCCCGTCTCTACAGTGAGACCAGTGTTTGCAGTCAACTGCTTCGCCGAAAACACACGTGAATCCCATTATGCGCAAGTCGCTAGCGTGCGCTCTATGGTCCTTTTCCATTTTCATCTCCGCTTCTTCCCCTTTTATTGACCGCTATTAGCCTAGTTGGAGTCGCAGTTGATAAGGCATATTTCCAACGTCGACAAGTCATTACAAATCTGTAACATAAGCCCGCATGCGCACGTGCTGGTCGTCAACAGATAACGTTTTAAATTATCTCATAAGCTTTCAAAATAGTGACATCTAATGGTTAAGGAAAAGAGTAAACCGATAGAGAAGGAGTCTCTGCACGCGCGGGCTGAGAGACACGCCGTATACGTTATAATCGACGCCGTCTTCGGCCTGTCCTTGGGGCTAGGTGCGTATTCTCTGACGGAGTTGCCGATAACGAATTCAATCGATCTGTTCGCGGCGGTCGGATTCTTCGGGTTCTCATATTTCATAATCTTCATGTCTTGGATAGCCATACGCCCCTACTTCGAAGACTACGTCGTTTACGGTTCTGTGAACATGATTCTGTTCTTCACGGGATTCTTTATCGCCATCATGCCCCTATCGATGCGCATAATACTAATGCAGAGCATAGAGCCCACCTCCCCAGACATCCTTGAAGCCGCATTCGTCCTCTACCCCCTCTGCCTGAGCGCCATAACCATCACCATGGGACTGTTCAGCTTCACCTTCTCAAAGCAGAGCGGAAAAACCGCCCCATGGAAAGACTTCGCACATCTCCTATCGGATGGAGTTGCCTCCTTTGTAATGGGCCTCGTGTTCCTTATCTCAGCCTTTATTCCATATGAAAAGTCGATAGAAGATGCTCTGGGCTCGATCATCCTCTTTCAGTTACCGCCCGAAATCGTGAACCTTCCCTTCAAAGTTGGATTCTGGTTCCTAGGCGGCATCATCATAGTTATGCCAGCGTTAATAATAACTAGGATCATCCTGTGGCTTAAACGGCCGAAAGAACAGTAAGCGTACTAACGGTTAACCTGTTTTTCCTTTTTTTTATAGAAGAGATTTCAGACGACTGATTTTTTTGTGGGCGAATTCTATTGTTTTTTCTCCTTGATCAAACCAGAACTCTTGATTCCAGTAAACGTAACAGCTCGTCTCCGCAATCAGCAATGCACACTTAGCCTCTTCATAAGCGGTTCCTTGATCCTCACCAGTTTTCCCAAGCTTTCTGTAAACCTCATCGGCTTCATGGAATTCTTCGCTTAGCTTTTCGATTTTTCTCTTAATCTCAAGGCGCCGGTCGCCTTCTTCCCATCTTTCGTGACCACCCACCCAAGAGCCACCGATGGGCTTCAGTCTTAACCCGCTGTTCGGAACGATTTTTCCGTCGACACCGTAGTACCTGTGAAGAAAGTTGCTCACCGTCATCGAAGACACCAGATCGTCGGCTTTATCCACAAAAAAGGGAACGAACGTAGCTTTGAAGAACTCGTTCATCATAACGTTGCCGTTTTCCCCGTCAGACGCAGGAACCACCAGCGCAGGCTTCTTTCCTCCCCTCCGTTTGAACACTCGAGCGGCTTCCCTCGCCTTGTTGTAAACTCCGCCCGCGTCACAACCAGCCTGCTGATCAATAAAATCGTATCTGATGCGAACAATAACAGGAATCGAAGCATTTCCCGCTCTAAGAAGGTGAGGCTGGCTCGTTGTTTCAAGGGATCTCTCATAAGAAAAACCGCCTTCCGTTTCAACGGCAGCCAACGGGAGAATTAGCCATTCGTAACCCGCTGCTTTTATCGTGTTGATTAAGAAATTCAGATCAGCTTCGTCTCCGGGAACACCCATCTCCGGAAGCCAAAAGCCCTTCACTCTTGACAGAGCTTGCTCCCCGAAGAACTCGCTGAAGGTTTTCCTCCACTCCTCAATGTGGTAACCCCAGTCTCTTTTAGGTGTAGCGGGAAAATAACAGTGGGAATAACTCGTCCCAGCCATTTCAATCGCGTCTGGATGATCGTTCAAAACCTGCCGGTAAAGCCCGATTATGTCTCCAATTTTTTCTCCCTGCACGTCCTTTTCATCGAATATTCCGTTTCTTCCAAGCGAATCTAAGCTCTCTAGCAGAATCCCGGAAAAATCCAGCATCACCCGCGGGCTTTTCCCTTTCTCAGTTAACAACTTAACATATTTAGCAGGATTCTTGTAGGCCCGCGCCATCAACCGGGCGTCCCACTCGTCCTTCGAGTCAGCGGAATCCAGCATCTTCTCGAGGTTTCCAACCAGCTCGCCGTCGAGCCAAACGAGAGGCTGATGCATGTGAAGCCAAGGAACATAAACTGCTTCAGGCATAGTTGACACCATACTCCTTTCCGAACAGCTTTCTTCCGTCTTTACTTACATATTGGTTTTTAAACATGACTACGCCAGTGGTCAAAAACATAAAAAGCGCATCTGCCCTCATTTCATAGTGAGGTAGTAGGGTTTGCAGAGTTCAGAACGGACTTTACTGAGAGCAGCGGGATTATGCGGCGTCGTAACGCCCATCATCGTTATTTCGCTCATTGCCCTCGCAATTTCCCAGTCTCCTTGGTTCGGTTGGACGAAAAATGCGTTGAGTGACTTGGGGCGTCAAGGCATCGCCGCGGTCTTGTTTAACTTTGGACTAATTGTTGGCGGAATTCTCACCGGCATATTTGCAGTCGGCCTCAGGGAGACTCTAAGCAACTGGGCTCTAAGCCACGTAGGAAGTTTAATCTTTATTTTAGACGCTGTTGCTTTGTGCGCCATAGGAGTTTTTCCAGAGACCGCCGGCAGAATTCATTTTTACGTTTCCGTGGCTTTCTTTGTGTTGTTTCCGTTGTCGGCTTTCTTCATCGGAGCCTCTATGCTGCGGTTTTCTTCTGAGAGGAAGCTGGGTTTGTTCACGGTGCTGGTTGGTATAGTCGCAGCGGTGGTTTGGGTGTTTCCGTGGGAAGCTGTGGCTATACCGGAGATAGTTGCGGGTCTCGCGGTGTCCTTTTGGTCCATCGTTTTCGGCGCTAGACTGTTGCGTTTAGGTTATGTAAAGAAACACGGAAAGAAGGGTTAGTTGGAAATGTACCGGTTTGTCTTGTTGTTTAAAGACGGCGCAGACTACGCCCATAGACTGGAGGGCATCAAGCAACTTTTGGAGGCAATTAATTCAAAGTGGAAAACTTCTTTTGCTGTGATGGAAGCTCAGGGCTTAACGGCTGACCTCGAGTCCAAGTTCATTATGGAAATCCGCGACATACCGCCTCAGGCGAGGGGAAAAATAGTCAGTTCAAAGAATAGGATACTGCCGCTTACGCACAGTAAGAGGTTGAACTTGGAAAACACGCCGGTTCTAGTAATGTACTCCGATAACACTCCGGTTAACGTTTATCCCCACGCGCTTGGAACCGTCTACCTTGAAATTGAAGACGGCCTAAACAACATTCTCAGTGGAGGACCCAAAGCACACATGGAGGCCCGAGGGTTGCTGGAAGAACCCATAATAAAGATTCTGGCTGACAATCCTTCGCTGCTGGAGAAAAATGCGAAGTTTGAAGGGGTCAACATCGATGTTGGAACCGGAACAGCGGACATCGTCTTGAAAGACCAGAAGGGGCAAAGCATCGTCGTAGAGGTGGAGACCCACGCGAACGACTTCGCCGTCGGTCAAGTAAGCCGCCTAACCGCAGGCTACGCTTCAAAACAGAATTTGTCGCAAAGCCAAGTGCGTAAGGCTATTGTCTGCCAATCCTTTGACAAGAACCTGCCTGAAGCATGTAAAGCAGCTGGAATTGAACTTTACAAGGTGGAAATCCGCAGAGCCACGTAGAAAGATTAAGTTTTATCTTGGTTTTCAACCCACGCGAATTTTGTCTGTAGCGCCTTGGGGTAGTACAACTTCCAGTCGAAGTCTACACTTTTTCCCCAGTTATAGTATATCCGCGGGTCGATGTAGCTTTTCAGCGAGGTTCGAAGGTTATAATCCTTAGTCGCCTTCATCTCCTTTATCTTCAGGCGAAGTTTCTCGATGGCTTCAGCGGTCCGCGCGGTTCTCTTCTTGGCTTTAAGCTTCCCCAGCCTATCCTTCTTCTTCTGCAGAGATTCCCGCCAGTTTTTACGTATCTGCTTTTTGTGGTTGCAAATTATTGCCGCTCGGAGGTTCGCCATGGTGGCAACGTGCTTTTTAACGTAGTCAGAATCCTCGGTTTTGACTTCGGTTTTTTTCAGGGAGTCTTTGACAACTTTGGAGGCGTGGTAGGTCCTGAAGACTTTGGCTGTTAAACCCGGCATAACCTCATCGAGAAAGAGGGAGACGTTCTTTGATCTTACACCCTTGAAAATTGAGGATTCAGTTTCGGCTATTAACTCTTTCAGGTTGTTAACTACAGGTTCAGGCAGCTTGATTTCCTTTTGCCACCTCACTGAGTCCTTGCCGAGAAAATCGAAGGTTGTCAGCCCGTTTGCGCCGAAGGTGATGTGCTCCGGTCTCAGTGTGGTTGCGCCAACGGTGTCCGCTTCGTCCTTGTCCTTTTCGTCTCCAACGCGGAGTTTCAGGACGTCTATCAAATAGCAGACGGTTGCGATTTTTCTTGTTGTAACATCCGTGGACTGGAGGTTCGCCGCGATGTGGTCACGCACTTTGTCGAATACGCCCTCGAGCTCTACTGCCTTGTCGAACTTCTCTATTTCACGCTCCTGTTTGACGCCGTACGCGTCTGAGAGCCACACATACTTCCTTTTTCCACTAAGCTTGTCTTCCCAGCTGGCTATCCACATAAAGTCAGGCTGCCAAACCCGTTCCTTCCAGTTTCCTTCAGGCATAAGAGCGTCTGGCGAAAGATTCAACGTTACGTCGTTATGGGTGGCGCCGGGTTTCCACCTTCCGCGGAGCGGATGTTTCCCGCGGCCCATGAAAATTGATGCGGGTTCAACCATGTAGTTGGCGGTTTCAACTTTTACGCCGTCCACAACCGCGTAACCGTATTTTTCCTTGTTTGCTTCCCTTAGCTCTTTGCGTTGTTGCGCCAGCCGTTTTTTCTCTTCTTTAGACATGTTCAGTTTGATTGCACGTTCCTTCTCTACGTGTTCCTTGATCACGGAGAAGTCGAAGTCTTCGGGAGAAAGCTTTTCTTTTATGTTGAGGGCTTTTCGGAAGTCTCGGAAGAAGTTTTTGACGAAAACGGGGTCTTCGACGTAGACTGTCCCCTGTTTCTTCACCCAAGCTACCGCCATCTCTCCCTGTTCAGGCGTTAAATCAATCTTTTTTCCTTTCACGAAGATGTGGAAGCCGTGGGGTTCGTATTTCGGCACGATGACGCCGTTGTGTATCAGCTGCTTCATCAGGTTTCCCGCATTCTACTTTAAGCTAGCACTAAATTTTCTTTCTCCTTTTTAAGGATGTCCCGCTAATTATTCTTTAGGTTTCGCTCTATGGTCACGAATCTCCCAGTTAAGGCGAAAGAAAAATGGGCTGAAATAGAAGCCTGCCGTTCGAAACCTGAGAAACTCAAGTTATTGCGAGAATTTCTCTCCCTCTGCCCTAAGCATAAAGGCACAGCCAAGCTTAGGCTGAACGTGAAGCGGCGTATTACTCTTTTGGAGCGTGGAATAGAGAAGGAGAAGGCGCGTAGAAAAGGCGGAGGCAGAGGACCCAAGTTCTTCATTGAAAAAGAAGGCGCCGCTCAAGTTGTAATTGCCGGTCCCACAAACGTTGGAAGAAGCAGTTTTCTGGCGGCTTTAACCAACGCTGAGCCACGGGTGAGCCTGCGCCCTTACGCGACCACTAGACCGGTTCCCGGAACATTGGCTTACGAGGATGTGCAGTTTCAGCTGATCGAGGCGCCGGCTTTGATGGCAGGGGCAGCGGAAGGAAAGGCGGGCGGACTTCAAACTTTGAGTTTGATTCGCAACTCTGACGGTTTGATCATCATGGTTGACTTGTCGAATAGGCCCGTTGAGCAGTTTAAAATGGTGGCTGAAGAGCTTGAGAAAGGTAACGTTCTGATCGCGGAGCCTCAGGGTCAAGTGGAGGTTGTGCGTCAGAGCGGTGGCGCAGGCATTCGTGTTGTAGGCGGCGGGAGGCTCGTCGACTGCACGGTAGAAGATGTGAGGCGTCTGCTTTTGAGTTACGGCATTCAAACGGGTTTAGTTAAAATTTGGGGAAAAGTAACCTTAGACAACATCGAAGATTCAATGTTTATGAGCAATATCTACAAACCGACGATAATTGTCGCGAACAAAGCAGACCTGCCGCGGGCTAAGGGCGAGCTCAAGCGGTTACTGGAGGCTGTTGGAGACCGCTTTCAGGTTCTTCCCGTTTCATGCGAGAACAGACAGGGCTTAGAGAAAGTTGCAGAAGCCATTTTTCGAATAATCGGAATCATTAGGATTTACACTAAGGAGCCGAGCCATAAGGAGCCGTCTCCTAGACCCGTTGTAGTCAAAACAGGCACAACTGTCATCGACATGACCAAGAGACTACACAGTGCGCTGTTCAAGAAGTTCAAATACGCGCGAGTTTGGGGGCCAAGCGCAAAGCATCCAGGCGAAAAAGTAGGTTCAGGGCATGTGCTGATGGATAAGGACATCCTAGAAGTTCACGTGTGACTCTCTGAACTGGCGTTGATGAAGACTAGACCACCTCGGCTGTCGCGAATCTGCGTCCGATTCTTGTAATTTTGATTTTCACATGGTCGCCTTGTTTAGCTCCAGTAACGAATATGACGAAGCCTTCGATCTTCGCCACGCCAGCGTCGCCTCTGCGGCTCATTTCAACTATGTCCGCCTCGTATTCTTTTCCCATCTCAACAGGCGCCTTAGGGCTGAAACCGTACGATCGGGAACTGGGTCTAGATCCGTATCCTCTATTTCTGTAACTCATCTAGTCACCTCCAATGTTCGCTCAGCCAGAATAATCAAGAGAAAAGTCAAAAGGCGCTTAGAGGCGTCCTACTCCATTTTCTCCTAAAAATCCCAACTGCAGAAAATACTGAAGACCCCGCGTATATTAACTTTTTTTAAACAGTCGTTTCTCGTTGTCTGCTGGTACGTAACTTACACAGTATAACTTAACGAGCTAAAGCGCGTGCAACTGCTAGAACTCGGAATGTGTCTTTTTGAGGTTTTTTCATTCCAGTTTTGCCTCCAAAATCCCAGCCGTAGGCAGAAATTTGTTTGAACTGATTACTTTCAAGATAGCGTTGGATCTCATTTAACTTATAGCATCTTATTTTATGCATCTCAGTGAAAGTTTCAGCTAGTTTACGCTCCCGTATTACGAGGAACTCAAATTCAATTTTTAGGGTCTTTGTTTTCGGGTCGAAATTTGATACGGATAGACGATATAAAGTCAAATCTTCGTTACGTGTTTTCATCCATGACTGATATGGTGTCGACTTCAATCCTCCTATGCTCCAAAACTCGAAAATAAACAAGCCGTTTTTGTTGAGGCACTGCTTTAAACCTGAGAGAAAACTAGCTAAGTCTTCAGGGGTAGTCATATAACCGAATGCCCCAAACATGCAAATTGCGCAATCAAACTTCCTGCTTAAGTTTATGTTGCGCATATCTTGTACGAGAAATTCAGTCGCAAGCTTCTCTATCTCAGCCTTGTTCTTCGCTTTTTCAATCATCACCTCTGAAAGGTCTATTCCTGTAACGCTGTAACCACGTTTTGAAAGGATAAGAGCATGCGAACCAGTGCCGCAGCCAATATCCAAAATGTTCTTCGGCCTTTTCTGACAGAACTTAGCGAAAATCTTCTCCAACACATCACACTCTTGCTCATAATCAATAAATTGATAAATTAAATCGTAGTATTCGCCAAACTTTTCGAATGTATTCGTGCCCATAGCAGGTTCCCTTAGGATATTTTCTTTTGCATTGTTAAACTGCGGATTTTAAAACCTAATTTATGATAGAGCTTTATCGCAGCTTCATTATTTTGCCTGACGCCTAACATCACATACTCAGCCCCCGAGGCTTTTAGGTATTTGACGGTTCTTTGCAATAATTTAGTGGCTAAGCCTTTCCTTCTGTGCTCAGAATGCACAAAGAGATCATGAACGTATGCCCATTTGTAAGCGGTTTCTAAAGGGAAATCTCTTTGTTTTTCGAATATGATGTAACCAATGAGCTTACCATTCGACTCAGCAACGAGAATCTGATTCTTGTCTTGTTTATGGACATTAACAATGAATTGTCGCATTCGCGACGCATTTTCTTTGGTTGTTAGAACGTCTGCATCTGCTTCTGTCTGCAATTCTTTCCACAACTCAATCAACTGATCAAAATCGCTAAGAACAAAAGAGCGGATCTTAGGCATCAAACTTAACACCACATCAAATTATATCAATCTACTCAATAAGTATACAGATTACTGTTGTTATTGTTGGGGTAAATTCTATTTCCCATTTTTCTTTTTTTAGAGTAGAGAGAGGAGGATTAACGCCGAAATAGTTGATGCGCATATGAATTGGGGTAGAAGAATCAGGAACCGCGCATGTAGCTTTTCTTTGGCTAGGCTTCTGGCTGAAATAACTGTTAGAGCCGGAATGATCGGCAGCAAGTAGCGGTTGTACGGAGGGTGCGCATAGGCGTAGAGCGGCGTTATGAACAGAAAGAACGTGAACACCACCGCCGCGTAAATCAGAAGCAGTTTAGAATCAAAATCAAACGCGGTTTTCCTGATCCAAGAAACCAGAGGAAATCCGCCCAGCAAAACAACGTAAGGACCAAAATAGACTAGGTTGAGAGCCAAACGGAGAAGCATATTGTCGCAGAAAAGGTTGTCCACTGAAGAATAATGAAGTGCGATGTTGCCGTAAATCTGCGAGAGGAAATAGACCCACAGCAGGAGGGGAAACAGCGCGACTGAAACCACGCCGAGCAATTTGAAGAAACGGAACCAGTTGAAACTTTTCCTTAAGAGGATTAGCCAAACTAGGAAGGTAACTGCCAAAATCGGAACCGCCGTATAGTCGCTCATCGCCGCTAAGGCTAAACCGAACCCCATGAGCAAAAGGAACTTCTGCTCCCGCAGCTTCACCCAGCACAGAAAGGATAGGGTTGAAACCGCCATGAAATTCATCACGGGACCATCTGGAAACACAACTAAGCTGAAGAGCAGGTAACTGCCGGTTGAAACTAGAGCCGCTGAAGCCAGCTTCGCCACGTCGCCTCCGTAAAGCCTTCTACAAGCATAAAACATGAAGCAGATGCAGAAAATTGAGGTTATCATGGACGCCAAGCGAGGCGCTGGAAAGAAAACTGCCACGAGATACCACATTAACGGAGGCTGAGGAACCCACGAAAGCATAGAAGGAAACACGTCAGACGGATTAGAAAGAGTGTGGCTAGCTAACCTAAGATAAACATTCTCATCCCATATGGGCGGAGCGAACAGCAGGAAAACGGATAAAAAGAAGAACAGACCGATGAAGACAAGGTGAAAATAGCGGTCGACAAACTGCTTCAAGCCTTGTCCCTCCCAGAAAGTGCGAACAATCCGACCCTGTATATTAATTCTTCTCAAAGCGCCGTGTTCTAAGGAGTAGGTTTAAAAAGCCTCTTTTGATTCGTTAAGGGTTGAGGGAGTGGAGGTCGAAATCGTTGAGTCATGATTCAGCCGTGAAGTTGACCGGAGTCACTAAGCGCTATAGCGACCTGATCGCCGTGGACAATGTGAATTTGAATGTGGAAGCTGGTCAAATCTTTGGTCTTCTAGGTCCGAACGGCTCAGGAAAATCAACAACGCTGAAGATAATTTTAGGGTTAACCAAGCCAGATTCTGGGTACGTGAACGTTTTAGGCATGAACACCGAAGAAAACTCGGTGGCGATAAAGGCGCAAGTCGGATATGTGCCTGAGACCCCTAGGCTGTACGAGTTCTTAACGGGCATAGAATACCTAGACTTCACAGCGGACCTCTACGGCGTAAACCCTTCTGAGAAAAGGGAACGAATAGACGAGTATTTGGAAGCCCTTGAGCTTAAAGACAGAGAAGCCGACATGATAACTGCGTATTCACAGGGCATGAAACAAAAAACCGCGCTTATTTCAGCTCTCATTCACAGACCGAAATTGCTGCTTTTAGACGAGCCTTTAAGCGGTCTCGACCCTCGATCTGCCAGAATCATCAAAGACCTTCTACGCGAGCTTACCCAAAAAGGCATAACTGTCATCATGTCAACCCACATTCTGGAAATCGCCCAAGCCGTATGTGACCGCATCGCCATCATGTACCAAGGAAGAATTTTAGCCGAAGGCAACATGGAAGAACTGAGGGAAAGAGCCAGCTTGCCTGGATCGAACCTCGAAGAGATTTTCTTGACGCTCACAGGAAGCGGCGACGTAAAGGCGGTGGTTGAGGAGCTGATGAAGTGAAGTGGAAGAACGTCCTCACACTGATAAAAATTGATACCAAGTCAGGTAGGCTCATCCGGGGGCGGAGCCTGCGAAGATACAGGGAGAACAAGGCTCTTCAATACTTAATGTACGGAGGCAGCTGCGCCCTAGGGATACTCATAGGGTGGCTTGTGGGAAGCTTTTACGGTGGGTCAACGAACCCTCAACTGCGGACTCTGATTTTGCAAGGCGCTGAATCCCTCTTCGTGATCGCCCCGACATTTGTCCTCACTTACAGCATAATATTCACTATGTTAAGTCAAATCAGCCGTACGGGAGTAAAAGCGTCGACTCAGCCGCCCTACTGGCTGCCCGTCACGTGGGGCGAACACACGCTGGCTTCTATCATGTCCAATTTAATCGGGATCCCTTTGGCTGCGTTAATTGGCTTAAGTTCAGGAATGGCTGCTGTTTCGGTCTTCATCGGCGAAGTTCCGTTAGCTGTCCTCGCCATATTCGCTATGTTGCCTAGTGCTCTTGTCGCCAGCACCACAACGGAGATTTTCAGGGTTCTGCAGGTTAGGTTTCTCGGAGCGGTTTACAAGTCCTCTGGCAGGGCGGCGGTTTGGGTCCGCTTTTTCGGTTCGCTTATTCTATTCGTTCTTTTTTATGTGGTTTACTTCTTTTTCGTTTCAGGATCCAATTACAACGCGATTCTGCAGATGATCTCCAGCGGGCAGAAAACGATCTGGTTTGTTCCTTACATATGGCTCGGAATGGCGATTTTTTCCTTTACAAACGGCATGATTCTAGGAACCGTTGCTTTTTCTCTGGGGGCCCTCGCCTTTTTATACGCCCTTTTCCTACTGGCAGTCAAACTTAACAGCAAATTCGGATTTTACGAACCGCCAGCGATAAGAATCTCGCTTGGAACCTACGCTCCGAAAGCGGGAACATTAAGCAAACTCGGTTTCACCCCGTTAGAAGCGGCTATAATGAGGAAGGATTTCAAGGCTTTCACGAGACGCCGAGAGCTGATGTACTTCTTCGCGTTGCCCATAATTTTCATCATTGTACCGCTGATGCAGATGACCCAAACCACAGCTCAAACCTCAATAGGGAATATCTTCGTCTTCTTCTTTGTTCTTCTGGCGCCTGGAGCCTTTTTGGCTACTCTGTTAGGCTCGATGATCATCGGAGAGGAAGGTGGAGCGGTCTGGCATCTTTACTCGGCGCCTCTCTCAGCTAAGAGCCTAATAAAGTGCAAATACGGGTTCATAGTGATCTTATCAACTGCGGTAACGCTGATCTGCGGCATCTTCGGCATGGTATTAACACGCCCTTCGCTCAGAGCGGCTGTTACGCTGGTCATCGAATCCGTGTTCCTCATAGTTTCCCTCAGCGCGGTTTCGCTTAGAGCAGGCATAAAAGGCGCAGACTTCGTTGAAGTTCCTAGACCGAGGATGGTGAGAACATTTGCCGCTTTGACGAACATGCTTTTATGCCTAATTTTAGCCGCAGTCATCCTCGCCCCATTCATCCCTTACAGCGGCGCAATGCTCGGTTTCCTTAACCCGTTGCCGCCTTCGTACCTTTATTTAGCCTTAGGAATAAGCGGAGCGATCACAGCGGTTGTGACTTACGTTTTCTACAGAATAGTACTGAAAGCCGCGAAAGAGTTTCTAGCCAACTTAGAAGTGTGAAAAAAAAGGATGTTTTCTCACCTTACAGCTTCTCCCTTGCGCCGGTGACCCCGAAAACAGAGAAAAATGAAGATCTCAACAGAATAAAACAAGCAGTAGAAAACCTCTAGAGCCCATTATCTTCTATGCGTTTTAATGGTTGGTTTTATGAGTTACCCAGATGCTTCTTGTATCCTTCGATGCATCCCTGTTTTATTTGCTTGGCTAATCGCGCGATCGTTGGCAAGGTTTCCTCTGGTTTTTCTAGATTTTTCCCGTAAATCTGCGCGTAGGCGCTTCCAACTATGGCGCCGTCTGCCCCAGCTGAAACGACAGCCTTTGAGTGTTCTTTCTTTGAGATGCCGAAGCCAGCCAACACAGGTACGTCCGTGTGTCTTCTAACCCTGTTAACCAGCTTTAGGGTGGAATCCATTAGGCTCTCTCTGGCTCCCGTCACCCCTTCAACATTTATGACATAGAGAAAACCGGAGGCCATGTCAGCGATTTTCTTTAACCTATCTTCAGTCGTCGTTGGAGCCACCTGAAATATTACATGCACGCCCCTTTTCTTTCCTTCATCCAGAAGGGGCCCTGCCTCCTCAACTGGAAGGTTAGGAACAATTATCGCCTGCGCACCCGCCATCTTTATCTCACTCAAGAAACTCCCTATTCCAGCAACATAAGGAATGTTATAGTAAGTCGTCACTATCAACGGAACGCCCAAGCCACCATTCCTCAACTTTTTAATCCCTTCAATGCACTTAGCTGGAGTCACGCCCTTTTTGAGGGCCCGTTCACAAGCCGCCAGAAAAGTTGGTCCATCCGCTGTGGGATCGGAGAAGGGGATTCCGAACTCTATGAAATCTGCGCCGTTTTCAACCAAGGTTTCGATCAGTTTCAGGGAAAACTCCTCGTTTGGGTCCCCGTAATAAACGTGGGGCATATGAGCCCCCTCCCTTCGCTCCTTTAACTCCAAGAATTTTTCCTCAAGATCCATAGAAATACCTCGTGATAGTTTCAAGGTCCTTGTCGCCCCTTCCCGAGTAGTTTAACACGACGACCTCGTCCCTGCCAAATTCTTCCTTGTGATTCAGCAAGTAGGCTATAACGTGCGCAGTTTCAAGGGCAGGAATCAATCCCTCCGTCCTGCACATGACCTTCACGGCTTCAAACACTTCCTTGTCGAAAGCATAACCCGCCTTCGCCCTCCCGCTCGTGCACAAATAGGATATTTCAGGGCCTCTTCCAGGATAGTTTAAACCAGCGGCCCTAGTCTTAGAGGGCTTTATCTGTCCATGTTCATCCTGCAGGACCTGCATCACGGCGCCGTGGAGAACCCCGGGCTTACCTAATTGAAAGGCAGCAGCGCTGTTGTCGGCGCCTAATTTTTCTCCTCCGCCCTCAATGAAGTAAAGTCTGATGTCCTTGTTGTCGACAAAAGGTCTGAAGGCGCCCAAAGCGTTGCTTCCTCCGCTGCCGCAGGCTAACACCGCGTCAGGCAGCCTGCCCTCTTTTTCAAGTATCTGTTCCTTGATTTCCCTGCCGATAACGCTTTGAAAAGTTGCAACGATTTCTGGAAACGGGTGAGGCCCCACCGTTGATCCCATAAGATAGTGGGTGGTCCGCGAACAGGCAGTCCACTCCCTCAAAGTGTCAGAAACCGCGTCCTTTAGGACACCCTGCCCAGTTTTAACAGGAGTTATCTTCGCTCCAAGCAGTTTCATCCTTTTCACGTTGCTTGCTTGCCGCTTTATGTCCCTCACCCCCATGTAAACCTCTGTTTCTAACTCGCACACGTTGCCAGCCATCACAGTAGCGAGTCCATGCTGCCCCGCAGCGGTTTCCGTAATCAAACGGGACTTCCCCATCTTCTTCGCCAAGAGAGCCTGCCCCAAAGCGTTATTGAGCTTGTGGGAGCCCCCGCAAAGCAGGTCTTCCCTTTTCAGGTAAACTTTGCATCCCACAAGCCCGCTGAATTTCTTCGCGTGATAGAGCGGAGTTGGTCTTCCCCCGTAGTCCCTCAGTAAACCTTTAAATTCCCCTTGAAATTCAGCGGTTGGATAGTACCTTTCAAAGGCTTCCTCCAACTCTATGAGAACAGGCATCAGAATCTCGTTCACGTACTGCCCGCCAAACTCTCCGAACCTTCCCTTTTTCAACGCTAACACCCCTTGCATGCTTTCACGAAAGCTAAAACCTTCTTAGGATCTTTAACGCCCGGGCGCAGTTCAACTCCGCTGGAAACATCCACAGCGTAAGGCTGAACAAACTGCACCGCGGCTTTAACGTTCTCAGGAGTTAAACCTCCAGCGAGAATTAACGGAGTTGGATAAATAGCTTGCTTAACGCGTTTACTTAACGCCCAATCGTGAGTGACGCCTGTGCCGCCGTATTTCCCGGGAACAAACGAGTCCAAGAGAACAGCGTCGAAACTCTCCGCGGCTGTTAAGGCGGCTTTAACTGCACCACCGGGCTTCGCACTGACAGCCTTCACCAACCGCACACCCCACAACCTTTCACGGAGGACGGAAGCCTCAGATATGCTTTCTCCATGAATCTGAATGGCGTCTGGCTCCAGCTCCTTGTAGATTTTGACGAGGAAATCGATGCTGGTTGGAACCGTGACAACGAACTTCTCGATGGTGGTTGACGCTTGCCGCCTTATTTCCTTCGCTTTTTCCAGCGTCAGGTTCCTCGGCGACGCGGCTACGCCTACAACGAATCCAACAACATCGGCCCCAGCATCCTCAGCAACCGCCAAATCCTCTCGGCTGGTTATTCCGCAGATTTTCACTTTAACTGCCTTCATAGAGCCGCCACGAACTCCTCAACTTTCTTGGCCACATCATTTGCCTCCATGACCGCTGATCCGATTAAGAAAGCGTGGGCACCGTGTTTGCGCAGAAGCCTTATGTCATCGGGTTCTTTTATGCCGCTTTCGCTTACGACCGTCCTTCCTTGAGGATTTGTTCTTTGCAGAATCTTCTTTGTTACGCCTAAATCCACTTTCAGCGTCTTCAAGTCGCGGTTGTTGATTCCAATTAGGTCAGCGTCCGTTTTAAGAGCGGACAAAAATTCGTCTTCAGTGTGGGATTCTAACAGCACCTCAAGGTTCTTTGAATGCGCGTAGGCTATCATTTCGTGAACGTCCCGTTCGCAGTATCCTCTCTCAAACAGAGCCGCTATCAGCAGAACCGCGTTAGCGCCGATTTTATACGCGGCATCCAACTGTAAAGGACTGAGGACAATGTCCTTCATCAGAATCGGAAGTTTCACTTGCCTTCGGGCTTCTACCAAAAAATCTAAGGAGCCCTTGAAGAACGTCAGCTCGGTTAGAACGGATATTCCGACGGCGCCGCCAGTTTCAATAGCCTTCGCGAGGCTGCCTACATCCGCGTTCTTTTTAATGATGCCTAAGGAGGGTGAGGCGAGTTTTATTTCGGCGATGACCGGTGCATGTTTGCATTTTAGAATTGCCTCTTTCAGGCTGATGCGGGGAGCCTTGGCTGGTTTTGCGGTTTTTCGGACTTCGTAGTAGCCTTTTTTTATTGTTTTCTTTGCGTTTTGCGCCAGTTTGTCGAGGAAGTCAGCCATGTTTTGATTCAAGCTCCTCAAGTCTAGAGGTGTTTCCGTTGGATGCTTTTATGAGTGCCTTCAGTTTTTTGTAGGCGGCTCCGCTTCTGATTGATTCGTGGGCTACCTCCATTCCGCCAAGGAAGTCTTCAGCTTTTCCGCCTACGATGATTGCTGCGGAGGCGTTAACCAGCACAATGTCTGCTCGCGGGTCATCATTATAGAAGTGTCCGTTTAGGATTTTGAACGTGATTTCGCCGCTTTCCTCGGCGGTTGTTCCCTTTATCCTCTCAGGAGTGGTGGGTTTGACGCCGAAATCTTCAGGTGTAGCTTCTAGAACTGTGACTTCGCCTTCTTTTAGCCATGCGACCGCGGTTTTGCCTATGGTTGAGATTTCGTCCATTCCGTCTAGTCCGTGGACCACCATGGCTTCTTGGCAGCCGAGATTCTTCAGGGTGTAGGCTAGGGGCTCTATTAACTTAGGGTCGTAGACGCCTAGGAGTTGAGCGTTGGCGTTCGCTGGGTTCGTTAGCGGTCCGAGGACGTTGAAGACGGTTCTTATACGTATCTCCCTTCTCGGTCCGATGGCGTACTTCATAGCCGGGTGGAAAGCGGGGGCGAACATGAAGCCTATGCCGACGGTTTCTATGGCGCTTTCAACCTCCTTTGGTTCAAGGTTCAGGTTAAGCCCAAGCTTCTCCAAGACGTCGGCGCTTCCGCACTTGCTCGTAACTGAGCGGTTCCCGTGTTTAGCAACGGGCACGCCTGCTCCTGCGACGACGAAGGCGGCTGTGGTGCTGATGTTGAAGGTTTTTATCTTGTCTCCGCCGGTTCCGCAGGTGTCAACGAGCCTGCCGTCTACTTTGGGGCGGATTCGGCTGCAGAACTCCTTCATCACCTCGGTGAGGGCGGTGATTTCCGCGACTTTCTCGCCTTTCATTCTTAGGGCGGTTAGAAACGCGGCGATTTGCGTGTTGGTTGCGCCTCCGGACATTATTTCCTTCATTATCTGTCTGGATTCTTCGTAGTTCAAATCTTGTCTTTCAACAAGTTTTTGTATGCCCTCTTGAATCAAGCCGTTTTCACACTCCGTTAAGAAAGTTCAATATGATCTTCTTTCCATTTTCGGTCAGAATCGATTCTGGATGAAACTGCACGCCCTCAATCGGATGTTCCACGTGGCGAACGCCCATGATCTCCCCGTCGTCAACGGATTCAGCCGTTATCTTAAGACAGGAAGGAACAGAATGTCTGTCGCCCACAAGCGAATGATAACGAGTAGCTTGAAGCGGACTCTTCACGCCCCTGAAAACGCCTTTACCGTCGTGCTTTACCCAGCTGGTTTTCCCGTGCATCAACCTCTTTGCACGCACGATTTTTCCACCAAAAGTATAAATGATCCCTTGGTGCCCGAGACAGACACCTAACGTGGGAATTTCACGACTCATCTGCCTTAGGATCGCTGAACAAACACCGAAGTATTTCGGGTCTTCCGGTGTGCCTGGTCCCGGCGATATGACGATTCTGTCCGGTTTAAGTTCTAAGGCTCGCTTCAACGTTATCTGGTCGTTCCTGTAGACCACGGGTTCTCCCCCGAGCTCTCCGATGTACTGAACTAGGATGTAGACGAAGGAATCGTAGTTGTCGATGACTAGAGTCTTCATTTCGAATTGTCCCCTGAAACTTCTAAGGCGCGCATCAACGCCCTTGCCTTATGCTCAGTTTCAAACCACTCTCTTTCTGGAACAGAATCAGCCACTATGCCAGCGCCAACCTGAACGTAAGCCTTGTTTCCACTCGCGACAAGCGTCCTGATGGCGATGGCGAAATCCGCGTTTTGGTTGTAAGAAAAGTAGCCGACCGCTCCAGCGTAGGGTCCTCTCCTGACCGGTTCAGATTCTTCGATGATCTCCATGGCTCGAACCTTCGGCGCGCCTGAAACTGTGCCAGCTGGAAAAATTGCCCTCAACGCGTCGTAACAGTCGCAGTCTTCCCTAAGATTCCCCGCAACCCTAGAAACAATGTGTTGCACGTGGCTATACTGGTGAACTGTCATAAACTCTGGAACATTTACAGTTCCAAACTTCGAAACTCTACCAACATCGTTCCTAGCTAAGTCCACGAGCATAACGTGTTCAGCGCGTTCTTTGGGGTCCGCCAACAGCTCTTTCGCTAACGCCTTGTTTTCGCTGGGGTTTTTCACGCGGGGTCTCGTGCCAGCTATCGGGAAGGTTTCAACAATGCGGTTGTCAACCCGCACAAGCATCTCAGGGCTGGACCCGACGATCTGGCGTTCGCCCATCTTTAGAAAGTACATGTAAGGCGAAGGGTTGATCCTCCGAAGGTGCCTGTAGAAGCCGATTAGACTGCCCTTGAGCTGAAACTCGAAGCGCTTAGAAAGAACCACCTGCAAGATGTCGCCTGCGGCTATGTACTCCTTAGCCTTCGCCACGGCGCCTTCGAAGCGGTCTTGGTTGATGCTTACTTTCGGCGGCGTGTAAGACAACGGTTCAAGGTCGCAGTTTTCTTCGACTAGCGGGCTTAGTTCGTTGAGACGGTCTTCGGTTCTGTAATAATATAGAACCTGCTGGTTCCTGTGGTCGAAGACTATGCCGTCGTCGAAGACGCCTAATTCAACGTCGGGAAAATCCAAGTTGTTAACCGCCAGCTCGGGGAGCCTTTCCCAGTAGCGAATGGCGTCATAGGAGATGTAGCCGACGGCGCCGCCTGCTAGCCTAAGCCAACTGGAGATAACTGAACGCCCCTCAACAACCCGTTTAACCAAGGTCAGCGGATCGGCGGCTTTCTCCTTAGTCACTTCATCGGTTTTCCTGTCGTGGACCTCAGCCTCACCGTGCTTTATGCTGATGACCAGCTGGGGGTCAAAACCGATGAACGAGTACTGCGTCAGCTTCCTTGGACCCTCAACCGATTCAAGGAGATAAACGTGCTCGAAGTGGGCGTGAAACTTCGAAAAAGCCTCGAAGGGTGAACCTTTAAACGGGAACTTTCTAAAAACCAGTTTGCCTAGCTTAGCCTTCGCCTCTAGCTTAGAGCCAAACATGATACCCCATGTTCCAGTTCTCCTTTGGAAGTACTCAATACGACGGCAAAGTTTTATTTAAAACTTTTGCGTACAAAAACGTACATGTACTGTAATGAGTAAATATTCCAGAAGGGCTTTCCTATGATGCTTCCACTTCTCAGTCTTAGACTAGATTTCACGAGGGGTAAAAGCAACATTTATATCGCTAGTTTTTCTTCATTATGTTTGCTGATTGCCCGTGGCCTTTGCGGCGGCGTCAGCCTGACTTTAAGGCGTGTTTGCCTGTTGGATGAGGGGTTGACCTCCGGCTGCGGGAACAGAGATGAGGACCTGAACAGTGAACGCTTAGGTCTAATGTGGGTTTGACGCTGATCCCCAATTCCAGTTGGCTTTGCAGCTAAAAATCTTCCCAAAAAACAACTCCGGTTGATCCTGCCGGACCTCACTGCTATCGGGGTGAGACTAAGCAATGCAAGTCGTGCGTCTCAGGCTATGATGAGACGCGGCGTACGGCTCAGTAACACGTGGCCAACCTACCCTTAGGACGGGAACAACCCCGGGAAACTGGGGCTAATTCCCGATAGGCGAGGGGGCCTGGAATGGTTCTTCACCTAAAGGCCGTCGGAGTCATGCTTTCCGGCGTTGCCTAAGGATGGGGCCGCGGCCGATCAGGTTGTTGGTGGGGTAATGGCCTACCAAGCCTTTAACCGGTACGGGCCGTGGGAGCGGTAGCCCGGAGATGGGCACTGAGATAAGGGCCCAGGCCCTACGGGGCGCAGCATGCGCGAAAACTCCGCAATGCGCGAAAGCGTGACGGGGTTACCCCGAGTGCCGTCCGCTGAGGATGGCTTTTCTCTGGTGTAAAGCGCCGGAGGAATAAGAGGAGGGCAAGACTGGTGTCAGCCGCCGCGGTAATACCAGCTCCTCGAGTGGTGGGGACGATTATTGGGCTTAAAGCGTCCGTAGCCGGCTTGGCTAGTCCTTCGTTAAATCCAGCGACCTAATCGTTGGACTGCGGGGGATACTGTCAGGCTAGGAGGCGGAAGAGGCTGACGGTATTCTCGGGGTAGGGGTGAAATCCTATAATCCCGGGAGGACCACCAGTGGCGAAGGCGGTCGGCTAGTACGCGCTCGACGGTGAGGGACGAAAGCTGGGGGAGCGAACCGGATTAGATAC
>CAZZLD010000006.1:0-117984 GCA_964655075.1 uncultured Candidatus Bathyarchaeia archaeon | reverse complement strand
TTGTTCCATTCCCTCACGTTCTGGCAGAGGTTCTTCGGAGGAAGCAGTAAATCTATCATGTAGGTCATGGCGACGGAGGCGGGGCACTTGGAAAGAAATTTCTCGGCTGCTTCTGCTAGTTTCAGTTTTTTCATTTCTTGGACGCTTGCGTTGAGTCCATAGTTTAAGCCTTCAAACCGGATAGATGAGTTCCACGCCAGCACTTTGGAGCCGTCGGGCGCCCGCCAATAGTAAAGGGGCACTTCTTCTGGTCCACCCCTGTATAAAATGAAGTATTTTATTCCTGATTTTGCGAGGATCTGCGGAAATTGGGGCGTGGAGCTGGGGATGTCCATGATGTGGCTGGTTGGCGGGTTTACTCCAAACTTTTCTTGGATAAACTTCTTTGCGTATATGACGTTTCTAACCTGCATTTCTCCCGTGTGATGTTGCCATAGTCCCTGCCACCTAGCAAGGAGTTCTATCTTTCCCTTGTGAACCAGCTTCTTCAATTCGTCGAGCTTCTCTGGATGATTATTCAAGAAATCACGCAAGTAAATCACGGTTTCCCAGTAGAAACGAAAGTCTTCATCTTTCTCAGCGAGGGCAATGGCCATCGATAGGATCTCGTTTCCCCGCGACAAACATTCTTCTCGTGTACCCAGCCAGCAGGAGTCCAGATGAGAAGAAGGAATAACAAAAATTCTTTTGTCTTTCATTTTGCAATCCTTTCCTTCGAGCATAAACGTTGTACAGATAGATGCATAAAAATCTTGGGGCATTAGGGACGCAACATAAACAGACTCAAATCATGCGCGATTGGAAAACTAAAAGAATAACGCCAATTTTTAGCAGAAAAATTAGTTATTAAAGATGCGAAATCAAAAATATTAAAATGCACACGCATATCCCTACATGAGAAGCGATGGAGGAGAAGCGATGAGCGACCTGACTCCGAGGGAGCGTTTCAAAGCTGTGACACACTTCAGGAAGCCTGACCGTTTACCCGTTTACGAGTGGGTCGGGATACCTGACGATACTATCCTTCGTTGGATTAAAGAAGGCCTGTCGCTAGCAAAGATCGCTGATCAATCCGAGTTATTCGTATGCGGTGAACTATTATCGGTTTGTTGCTACCGCGTTCTCTCGTACCACCAACCAACTGAGTACTTCGGCTTGGACAGAACCGAAGAGATCTCAATAGACTTTGGCCCCATACCTAGGTTTGGGTATAAAACCCTCGAAGATACAGACAGACACAGAATCATAGTGGACCCAGTGGGCATTAAGAAGAAACTCATGAAAGGGCGCCAATTTGCGATGCCTCAGTTTTTGGACTGGCCAGTTAAGAGTCGAGAGGACTGGGATAGGGTAAAGGAGCGCTTCAACTCAGCTGACCCCAGAAGATATCCTCTGGACTGGGGCAACGAAATGATTGAATATTATAAAACAGTGAACTATCCTATCCGAGTTAGAGTGCCAGGTTTCTTTGGGTTTGGCCGGCAGCTCATGGGCACAGTGCCCTGGCTCCTCGCCTTTTACAAGGATCCCGAGCTCGTCAGAGAAATGGAAAAATTTTGGACTGACTTCCTAGTTGGGACTATGAAAACGGTTGTTGAGACTCTGAAGTCTGGAATAGACTGCGTAACCATCTGGGAGGACATGGCGTATAAGCACGGTTCGCACATATCGCCGAGGCTCTTCCGCGAGTTTATGCTTCCCGGCTACAGGAAGTTGACGGGTTTCCTGAGGAGCAAGGGCGTCGACACGATCTTTGTTGATTCTGACGGAAACATACATCCTCTAATACCGCTCCTCCTCGAGGGGGGAGTTAACGGTCTATACCCCTTAGAAGTCCAAGCGGGCATGGATGTAGTGGCTCTCAGGAAGGAATATGGGAAGCGCCTGATTCTTGTGGGCAACATCGACAAGAGAGCTGTCGCCGAAGGTAAAGCTGCCATAGAAAAGGAGATCAAATCTAAGCTCCCTTACTTGAGAGAGGAAGGGGGTTACATCCCAAGCTTGGATCATGAGGTGCCACCTGACGTTCCCTACCAAAATTACGTGTACTATCTTAGTTTTCTGAGAAAATTTCTATGATTCCATGTAACGTCCATTGTTTTTTTATCTCTAAAAAGCCGGAGGAGAGCCCTAAGAGAGGAAGGACCTAACGGATTGGATATTTGCCGAATTTTCTGGTGACCTTGATCATGGCCTTAAAGTTTTCAACTTTAACGCTGTCGTGAATGGAGTTGCTAGAGCTTAAAATGTATCCTCCGCCTTTGGCTGCCTCTCTAATGCACCTTTTAACCTCTCTCACTGTTTCTTCAACTGTTCCGAGCGGCAATATGTGAGCTACGTCTACATTTCCTATCAAACATGTAGACCCCCCATACTTGTCTTTGACCTCTTTCAGGCTCATCCCCGCTTGAGGCTCTATCGGATGTAGGGCATCTATGCCCGTGTTCATCATGTCGTCCAATATTGGCCAGAGATAGCCATCGGTGTGCTTTATGAATGGAACCCCCCTCTTGTGAACAACATCGACAATTTTCTTCAGGTAAGGGGCTACAAATTCGTTGAAATGCTTTAGAGACATCATAGGCCCCTGATTACTTGCATAGTCGTCGCCTGACATTACGGCGTCGACCCCTAGGTCAATCATCGCCTTTGCCAGCTCGATGTTGTATTTAACGCTTGTCTCGATGAGCTTTTTTGCGAAACTCGGGTTTTTATAATAGTCTAGGAGAAAGTTACTTGCGCTTCTCATCATAGAAGGAATCTCGAACGCGTCGTGGATGCCGCCCACAATCGCCAACCCCTCTCGGTTCATCTTTATTATCTTTTCAAGGCATTCCAGCCTTTTAGGATCAAACGGGTCCGGCGGAGAAAACTCTTCAAAATCCTCAGGGCTGTGAATTTCTCCTCTCAAATAGTACGTAACTTGGCTGTGCTCTGACTTTTTCCACACTCTTTTCCAATCGTCGACGTAGGTCTCTTTGTCTAGATACTTTGTTGGTAGCCCCGGGTCCCAGAGGGTCATCCCGTCCAATCTGGAACTCTTGTAGACGTTGTAATAGTCCTCAGCGTCAAAAACGAGATAGCTGTTGACTTGAATGGGTCTCCCCAAAATTTCTTTGGCTACAGGAGCGTTGATTGCAAGTTCAAACACAGGAATTGTGTCGGGTTCCTCTAAATGCAGGGCGGCTAACACCCTTTCCTTGGGAATCAATTTTTATCACCAAAAAGTAAGTAGGTCTTTCTTAAATGGTTTCTCACAAGGTTAAGCCGATCAGAGCCCGCCGCCTGTTACCTTATATGGGAGTAGCTTCCGTATTTTAGCCCAGCATTAAACATGGATATCGCGTTTTTAGGAGAAATCGCCTTGGATATGCTGTTGGAAGATGTGAGAATGTATCCTCCACCTGGGGCTAAGGCGGTTATACGTTCTTTGACCTCTCGTTCCACATCGCTTGGGTCTCCGAAGGGCAGTGTGTAGGAGACGTCGATGTTCCCCATTATGCAGACCCTATGCCCATATTTTTGTTTAGCGAAGGCTATATCCATACCGGCTCGGGGTTCAAAGGGGTGGAGTGCATCTACCCCTGTGGAAAGCCAATCTTCTATAAGAGAGTATGTGTTTCCACAGCTGTGTTGGATCACCAGAGCTCCCTTTTTATGTAAGACATCAACGATCTTGGTTAAACGGGGGATGAAATACTTTCTGTGGACCTCTGGGCTCATGAAAGGACCGCTATTATAGGCTGTATCGTTTCCGAACCATATTACTTCGACGCCTACATCGATGAGAGCTTTACCGAGTTCCGTGATAAAATATGTAAGTTCATCTAGGATTTTTACCAGCAAGTTTGGGTACATGTATAAAAAAGTCGAGAACCCTTTGAACCCCATAAGGTTAGCTATGGTAAACTCTGAAAGCCCGTGAAGCCAGCTGCTAACAGCCATGTCACCTGCCATCTTGACGGCTAGAGCCGGAACATCGAGTCTTCCCTCGGCTAGGGGGTCCGGGAAAACATATCCTTCCAGATCTTCAGGCTTTTTTATTGGGTTATCCACCACAAAAGCTTGGTCCGCTTCAGGAGTATATTGAAAAGTGGTGCCCCATTCATCTATTATAGTGTTTTCGTCTTTGAACTTAGGCTGAAATTGGATTGGTGGAGAGGGAAAAACGGAAAGCATGTCAATTTTAAGTTTCCTATAGCAGAGAATGTGCCCTTTCACAGCTCCCTTAATCATCTTTTCTCGACCAAGCTTCAGGGCTTCAGTCCCAGGGGGGTTTGTGGCTACAGCGGGATACCGTTGACCCACAATTTCATCAGCAACGATGGCGTTGACGATAAGCTCAAACATGGGAACCCTGTCAGGCTCTTCCAAATGTAAAGCAGAAAAAATTCTTTCTCGAGGTTTCACCCCATTATCCCTCCAAGATAATCAGATGGTTGTGCTAAAAAAAATATAAACCTTCGGCTGTTGTGAGAAAAAAATTTCACGCGCAATAATCTATGTCGTAAAACTTGTTGGATACTTGCCGAATTTTTTACCTGTTTTGATTTGAGTGAGAAAGTTTTCTGGTTTACAAGCGTCATTAATTGTGTGACTGCTACATAGTATGTATCCGCCGCCGGGGGCTGCTGCCATTACTGCTTCTCGAACTTCTTTTGCAACTTCTTCGGTTGTTCCGAAGGAGAGCGTGTGGGCGACATCAATGTTCCCCATAATGCAAATTTTGTCTCCCCACTTCTCTTTTACTTCATCCAAGCGCATACCTGCCGTCTTTTCTAGAGGTTGGACAGCATCTACACCGGCATCCACTATCATGTCAAGCAGAGTACGGATGTCTCCGTCTGTGTGAAGCATTAAAAGCGCTCCCCTCTTGTGGACAGCGTCAGCGGTTTTCTTGAGACACGGATAGACAAGCTTTTTCCAGTGTTTCGGAGACATCATCGGCCCGTGTTTGTACGCGTAGTCGTCGAAGATCATACACACCTCTGCCCCCGCGTCGATGCATGCTTTTGTCTGTTCAATCGTAAAATACATAGCGTCTTCCAGTGTTTTCTTGACGAAGCTCGGATTAGTAAAAACGTACCGCAGAAAGTTTTCAAAGCCGACTGCCTCAGCGGTAATCTCGTATATGCTTCCTGTGCCAGCAACCACGTATAATTCATCTCCAGCCGCCCTCACTGCCTGAACGTATTGGTCCGCCCTCCAAGGGTCGTAGGGGTCAGGCCTCGGAAACTCATCGTATTTCTCAGGAGTGGCCAAATAGCCCCCCATGTAGAAGTCCATCATCGTGCCAGCTTTAACCCTTCGGCTGAAGAGCCTGCCCCACTCGTCAACATAGGTGGTCTCATCGATGACTCGGTTATTTTCTTCTTTTGAGAAAGTTCCGACGCCGACGCAGCTGTCTAGACCCACCTCGGCGTGTGCTTTGATGTACTCCTTTAGAGGAGCGCCCACAAGGTTCTTGCCCAAAATTTTTCCCAAGACCATGGGGCTTACATTAAGCTCGAAAAGCGGAACCCTGTCGACTTCTTCTAAACAGAGCGCGCTCAACACACGTTCACGAGGTTTCATCAGACCCACATGCCAACTGCGATTGCCTGTTTACTTAAATTCTTAATGTCACTAGATTTTAGGGTTGCCATTTTTTTCAGTGCTGATAGAAAGTGGGCAAGGAGCTTCGTTGGCGAGTGATCCCGATGACAAGGTTGAAACATTCAGATTTGTAGGGGATACCTACCGAATTTTCGAACGGCTTTTACCATGATCTCGACGTTTTTCAAGGGCACATCAGGTTGGACGGCGTGTTGCGGCCCTATAACTAGCCCTCCGCTGTGGCCAGCGTCTCGAATTGTTCCTCTTATCTCTGTTTCAATTTCCTCTGGAGTGCCGAAAGGAAGGGTATACTGGATATCAACGGTTCCAACTTGAGTCAGACTGGGATATTTCTCTTTTACCTCGCGAGGAATCACACCAGCGCTTGTTTGGATGGGGTTCAGTCCGTCTAGGCCTATGTGGACCAAGTCCTGAATTATAGGATTTATGTTTCCGTCTGAGTGTAGAACCACAAGCGCATCGCGTTTTTTAAACGCGGTGACCACTTGTTTCAAGCGCGGCGAGATTAATTTTCTCCAAAGCTTTGGAGAAAACATCAGATTCTGTTGCATGCCATAGTCGTCACCTATCAGGATTATATCAGCTCCAGCGTCGATAAGTTGTTTTCCGACTTCTATTTCGAAATTTGTGGTGATATCCAAGCATTTTTCTACAAGAGACGGGTTCCTGTACAGGTCCGCTAAGAAGGTTTGGAACCCTCGCAGAGCCCAAGCTGGTTCCAGAGGCCCGTTTACAATTGCCATTATAGCCCTTTGGTCTCCGATGGCCTTTTTGACCGCGGTGACCTCTTTCGTTCTCTCCGGTTCGTAAGGGGATGGAGCCTCATAGCTCTCGATGTCCTCAGGCTTCTTGATGGGAAACTCTACAAACTCCGCGTAGAGTCCACATACTCGAATTGTTCTTCCCCACTCATCCACCTTTTCCTTAGTTGCGTACACGTCGAAAGGATAGAAGACATCCGGCCCCGTCGCAACCACGTCCGAATCAAAGCGTTCAAAAACCGGCAGGAAGTCTTTGACAACGTCTATGGGGCGCCTACTGATCACAGACTCCACCCATTGAGGGGTGAAGCCTAGAAAGAAAATCGGTACGAAGTCAGGCTCTCGGTGATCAAAAGCTTCTAGAACCCTGTCTCTGGGAAGCATAAACCATTCAACCTCCCGCTATTATGGAAAACTTGGTTTTTATAGCTTTTTTGTTAGAAAAAGGTTAAGTGGAGCTTGAAATATTAGTTTCTCGCGATGTAAAAATGAAAACTTTCAATGAATTTAAGGATGAGGTAGACTCGGTTTCTGATAATAAAGAGAAGGACCTTTTGGTCAAGAACTATGTTAAAGAGAGAATGGCCCACGGTGGCTTTCCAATAGTAGAGGATGAAGATGTGACCTTCGTTTATGTTGGGGATGTTACAAACAAGATTTCCATAGTTGGAGACATGAACAACTTCAATCAGGAAGCAGACCATCTGCAGAAGCTTGAAGGAACCAATTTGTACTATAAGCGCATGAAGTTTCCTTTGGATTCTAGGATAATATATGGTTTCATGAAAAATGGAGAATGGATGTGTGACTCATTAAACAAAAAACAGAGCTTCGAAGGCTTAGGTACATATTCAGAGCTTCGCATGCCAAAATACGCGCCCCCAAAAGAAGCAAAATATAATCCGAATGTACCCCACGGAAAGATTTCAGCCTTTAGGTTTTACAGTAAAATTCTTGACAACACTAGAATAATTCATCTGTACTTACCACCTGATTATGACCCTTCAGAGAAATATCCCACCATTTACGCTCAGGATGGAAGTGACTACATGCGTTACGGTTTTTTTGACAATTCTTTGGATAATCTTATCAAAGAAAAAAGGATAAAGAAAGTTATAGTCGTTTTCGTTGATCCAGATGACAGGCTTTTGGAATACGACTTGAATAAGGATTACGTTAATTTCCTTATCAGAGAGCTTGTTCCATACATAGATGCTAATTATCCTACGATACCAGATCCATCAGAAAGATTGGTTATAGGAGCCTCTTTCGGTGGATTAATTGCCGTATATATTGCCTTTAATCACCCAGAGGTCTTCGGAAACGTTGCTTCTCAATCGGGATATCTATCAAGAAAGGATGATCATGTGATACGCGCCTTAAAGGAAAGCTCGAAGAAGAAAATTAAGTTTTACGTGGATTGTGGAACTTATGAAAGCAATGTTGGCGGAATGTTTGGGAATTTTACTGAAGGAAACAGAAGAATGCATGAAGCATTGCAGAAAAAGGGATACGAGTTTGTTTATCAAGAATTTCACGAAGGGCACAACTGGGGAAATTGGCGTTCAAGAATAGGCAGTATACTAAAAGTTTTCTTTGGACATTCTTAGCTTTCTGAGAAGCTGAAGAAACCAACGGAGGTCTGGGGCGCTGAATTGGTCTTTAGAGAGGAGAGTTATGCATCTGTGCTTTTCTCAGTGTTTCGTATGCCGAGAACGGCACCTCCGCTTTACTCGTAACCTTGAATGCTAAACCCAGCGAGAAACATAGAAACCCGTTCGAAAATGTTATAAGAATCAGATTAACAAGTAAATATGGTTAAGTTGAAAAAAAGATTTGTTTCATTAATTGTTGTTTTAGCGTTGTTGTTTTCGGCGGTAGTTGGTGTGCGTGTGGAGAGCGTGCATGATGTAGCTGTTGTAGATATTAGTAGCAAATCCAAATTCTTGGTTAATTATAATCAACTAATAATAGTGTTTCCTGCTGTATACTGGGTGGTTTACATCAACGTAACTGTGGAGAATCAAGGTGACTTCTACGAGAACTTCACGGTCACCATCTACTACGAGAACGCTACGACACAAATGTATGTCGGTGCAAAAAACGTCATTAACTTGGCTCCCGGAACCAACATGACGCTAGCCTTCACGTGGTGGACCAAAGGCGTGACCCCATGCACCTACAACTACA
The DNA here is from genome assembly GCA_964655075.1 of uncultured Candidatus Bathyarchaeia archaeon. Classification (GTDB taxonomy): domain Archaea; phylum Thermoproteota; class Bathyarchaeia; order Bathyarchaeales; family Bathyarchaeaceae; genus CAZZLD01. Next base: position 109,417 of record CAZZLD010000006.1, on the reverse strand, counting down.
CCGCAAACAAGTACATTCCCTACACACTATCCGCTAATGCTAGCGTGGTTGAGGGTGAAACAGAAACAGAAGACAACGTTTATGGTGGCGTCCCCGTGGTAGTCAGAATACCAGGTGATGCCAACGGCAACGGCCACGTCGAAGTCGGAGACCTAGCCCTACTGGGAGCAAACTGGTACACGCAGTGCTACCCAAGCATCCTTTATGATTGGCGGGCGGACTTCAACGGCGACGGATGCGTCAAAGTAGGCGACTTAGCCATAGTAGGCGCATTCTGGTACAAGTATTAACGGCACAAGGTCTCCCAGCCTATTTTGCGAACAACGAGGAAAACTTTCTTATCTTTCATTTGAATTCTTCTCCTCATCTAAGAACGAAGAATAAATGTTGTAAGTATGGACGTGAATAGAAATCTAGGGGGAATTGGGATACCAACCATAGATAAAGCCAAACTGGATTTTAGCTCAGACGCTGAGGACTTCAAATGGGCAGTTGGGATTGAAGACACCTTCATCCCGCAAACGCATAGAACGGGCGAAAGAAGGCTCGACGAGTTTGAGTTAACTCAACACTACCAGTTCTGGAAGGAGGACCTAGACCTAGCCAGCGAACTCGGCGTGAACATGACACGATACGGAATCCCTTGGTACAAGGTCAACCCGTCCCCGGGAAAGTACGATTGGACGTGGATCGACAGGGTTATAGACTACCTTGTGAACAAGACAGAAATCGATCCGATCGCGGACTTGAACCACTATGTAACTCCAACCTGGATGGACAACGAATTCGCTAACGCCCATTACCCAGAGCGTATGGCAGAATACGCCAGGGAGTTCGCACGCCGTTATGGCGACGTGATCAACTATTATGCGCCGCACAACGAACCATTGGTCAATGCCACACTTTGCGGAGAGATAGGAACTTGGCCTCCTCACCTTCACGGATACGACGGCTTCGTAAAAATCTTCAAAAACATCTGCAAGGGAATAATCCTGACGATGAATGCCGTTAGGGAAGAGGACCCAAACGCCACCTTTGTGCATGTGGAAGCCACGGGGCTATATCACACCAAAGAACGAAAACTCCAAAAAGATGTTGAATTCCGCGAGAACCGCCTACGCCTCATGTATGATCTTATCAGCGGCCTTGTGGATGAAGGACACCCGCTTCACGGTTGGCTTCTCCAGAATGGAATGAAAAAAGAAGAACTAAGATGGTTTCAGGACAACAGCGTTAGGCTGGGCATTATCGGGTTGAACTACTACCCTCAAGGTTGGCCCTGCGAAGTGTGCACAGAAAACGGTAAGTTGAAGGAAGAAATGACAGGAAAAGGCGGCGGACTACTAAAGGGGATACTGAAAAGTTACTTTGAACGCTACAGGAGACCCATCTTAATCACTGAGACCTGCGTCTACGGCAACGACGAGGAAAAAGCAGCTTGGTTAAAAACGTCTATTGCCCAAGTTAAGGAGTGCCGCGAAGAGGGAATGCCAGTCATCGGTTACACTTGGTGGCCCCTCTTCGACTGCATAGGCTGGGATTACCGCTCCGGAGGCCGTCCTGTGGAAGAGTACATAGGCTATTGGAACAATCTGGGTCTGAGCCCAGTCAGAAAGAGAGGCGGGTTGTGGAGACTGGAGATGCAGTTTGATTACACGCTAAAGCGAGTGAAAACCAAGTTTGCTGACCAATACAGAAGCTACATAGCCAACTCGAAAGAAGTCGTAGGGAAGATCGCTTCTGCGCCAAGGCGGCCCCGTTAATCTTGGAAGTTAGCACATTACATAAGATGTTTCTTAAACCAGTTGATTATAAGCGGGTTCGCTTTTTCGATGGGCACAACGTGACCGGCGCCCTTTATTATCTTCAAAACCTTGGGTTCCCTCGCTTTCTCGTATAGTTCGTAGGCCTGCTCGACATCCACCAGATCATCGTCTTCCCCGTGTATGAAGAGAACGGGCGTCGGAGAAATTCTGTCAACAACGTCAACCAGCCTAAAAGTCATCAGGTCTTCTAATGATTCCACCAAAAACTCCCTAACCACGAGAGGGTCTTTGCTCAATGCTTCAGCAGCTTTTAGGTCGGTTGCACAAACTTTTTTGGGCTTTACAGGAATATCGTCAAAGGACATTCTCAGTGGTTTACCGTAGGCCCTCTTGACTTTGTCCACGGACATTGTTCTCCACAGTTTCTCTTGGCCAGCGAGGCTTCCAGCTATCCACATCGGGTTCGAAGGGGCTGAGACTGAGACCACAGCCTTAATTCTTTTGTCCTCAGAGGAAGCAGCTAGCGCCACAGTGCCGCCGAGACTGTGACCGCACACCCCTATCTTTTTCCCGTCAACCTCTTTTCTGCTTTGAAGGTAAGTTACGGCGTTTTTAAGGTCTGCAATCTCGTCTGCGAACCTTATCAGGCCTCTTTTACCCTCGCTCTCGCCGCATCCGCGGAAATCAAATCGCAGTGCCGCGAAACCGTTTTCAGCCAGAGGATCAGCCTCCCATTTATGATACCACTTGTGCCCTCCGCCTCCATGACACAAGATCACTCCGGGAGCCTTCTCGTCGAGGATATGTAGAACTCCTGCAAGCTTCAGTCCGTCGCTCTCAAAGCGGACATCCTCTTCCCTCAAGAAGCTTCACCGCTTAGTCTTGCTTACCAAAAGTGTACTTTAGTTTTTCTATAATCCGAAATATCGCAATTCTTATGTATGCTAAATTGTCTTGAACTCTTTTGAGGCAATAACTGTGATAAGGATGACGCCTAAGGAGCGTTTCATGACCGCTATAAATCTTGAAGAGCCTGACAGAGTCCCTCTCTTTGACTTTCTATTCAATCCAGAAATCTTCAAAACAGTTCTTGGTAGGTTTCCACCCCAAGGCGTCGAAGACTGGGTGAAATGCACAAAAAAGCTGGGTTTAGATGCGTTGTGGCTGGGAGCAGATGCGCCGGAGGACTTTCAATTGAAGTCTGCGGGTAAGCCTGGAACTTTTTATGATGAATGGGGGATCGTTTGCGAAGGCACGGAAACAAGCTGGCCGATCCCTTGGGTTGTTGATTATCCCTTTAGAGATGCCGAAAAAATTCTAGAATTTGAGCCTCCTGATCCTCATGCTCCTGGAAGAACGAGGACCATTGAAGGGGCGGCTAAGCTGGCAGGTGAAGACATGGCTTTAATTGGGGGGTTAGGTGGGCCTTTCAGCAATACCTACATGCTCTTTGGATTCACAACGTACACAATTTGCATGTTTAGAAGCCCGTCGATAATTCACAAAGCCGCTGAGATGATTACACACTTCAACATCGAGATCGGCAAAAGAATGGTTGACGCGGGGGTGGATGTGGTGATAATTTCGGATGATCTGGGGACAAATGATTCCCTGATGGTATCTCCAAAGAATCTTAAAGAGTTTGTGTTCCCCTACCTTAGGAGAATAGTGTCAGAGCTCAAAAAGAAAGACGTTATTGTTGCAATGCATTCTGACGGAAACATTGATGCGGCTATTCCGGACCTCGTAGAAATTGGAATCGACGCCCTTCACCCACTGCAAAGGAAGGCACAAATGAATATCGCTGAAATAAAGGAGAAGTATGGGAACCGCCTCTGCTTAATAGGAAACGTTGACGTAACTGGCGCCCTTTCCTTTGGATCAATGGAAGAAATCATGAGGGAAACGAAAGAATGTATAAAAGCAGCCTCACCGGGAGGAGGTCACATACTTGCATCAGATCACTCCCTTACAGGAATCAACACCGAGAGAGCAAAAACAATGTTTGACACTGCAAGAACATACGGAAAATATCCGATTAGGATATAGACAAATAATTTTGGTTTCTGCTAGCAAATGTTATATTAATAGATGCCGCGTCATATGGGTTGATGAACAGTGCGAAAAGCAAGTAGTAGAGAGCCGAACATTGAGCGGTTGTTAACGGCCTTTGCATGCGAGGAACCCGATCACGTGCCCTTCTTTGAGATGTGTATTCACAAAAAGCATGTTGACCACCTTTTAGGGCGACCAGCCCTTCGTGATGACGGAGGTCTAATGACAGACATAGAATACACCACATTCGGCTCGCTTTCGCCTCAAGACCACCTGGAGCTCTGCCGTCGAATTGGGCAGGACTGCATGGGCGTCATCGGTTTTGCGCCCCGAGATTTACGCGTTAGGGGAAAAGATGGCGAAATCGGAATAATGCAGAGTTATTCGATGTTAGATGGCGAGTTCAATCTCAAGTCGAGGAGAATTGGCAATATACGCGATTGGGACGTACTGGAAAGGTTATTGCCCCCCTCTTACGAGACGCACCTACAGCCTAAGCTTCAGTTGCTGGAGAAATACATACAGGCTGCCGAGGGAACAGGAGTCGGCGTGTTCTACCTGAGCGGCCCGTTTTGGCAAGACAGCCATCTAGCAAGCGGGTTCGACAACTTTATGACGAAAATTTACAAAGACCGGGATTTCGTGAAGGAACTGCTTGCCTTCTTCGCGAAGTACTACGTTTGGGAAGCCCAAGAGGTTAGCCGCTACCCCATAGCGTTCTACTATTTTGCGGACAACATCGCCTACAACTCCGGCCCCTTCGTGGAGCCCGAACTCTTTAAGGAACTATGGATTCCTTGGACTAAAAAGATCATTGAACCTTTCCGATCTAAGGGAATCCCCATTGTATTCAACACTGACGGACTAATTGACTGGATATTACCCGATGTCGTGAAACTGGGGTTCTGCGCCTCAAACCCCGTGCAAACCCCGCCCAACGACATATACGCCATTAAAGAAGAGTACGGCGACAAGCTCTGTCTCATCGGCGGCGTAGACCTCGCCGGACCTCTAGGCTACGGAACGCCTTCAGAAGTGGCGAAAGACGTGCGGAAACAAATCCATGCGTTGGCTCCTGGAGGCGGATACGTGGTGGCATCCAGCCACGATGTTGGAGACGGAGTGCCGGTGGATAACTTCGCCGCCATGGTGAAGGCAACCCAGAAATATGGAGCCTATCCGATTGCGTGAGGAGCTATCGTGAGAAAAATTAGATTATTTATGGAAGCGGCTTTAGTTTCCGATTTCTGAGGCATACAACTGCAAAGATGATTGTTAAGGCCGCCATCGCTATCGCCGTCTCAAACGAAAATTCTGGGACAACCGTTACTCCGGGGAAGCTGGTGACGTTGTCTACGGCGTCTGTTGCCGCGTCGTAGACGCTGTTGTTGTTCACGTCAGCCACAATGTCGTATGCTCCAAGGTCTAACTTACCTAGCCGCGTTAGCTCAAGAACTCCGGCGGCTGTCACGCTGGTTGTGTTGTAATCTCCCCTGACATCGCTTTCAATGGGTTGCCCATCAGTCCATGTTTGGTTTGCTACTATATACAACCTTATGGTTGCACCAGTTGTGCTATTTTGGAAACCGTAACCTTCGACGTAAACCTCCTCACCTAGGGTGACATTGAAGGCTTCCTTGGGGGCGCCCGTTGAGTCGCTGGATAGTATTCGAGGAGTCACATGTATGGTAGTGGTGCCGGGACCTACTTCGTTTGTGGATTTCTCGTTGGAACGCACTTTGGATATAGTGATGTTGTGGTCTCCTCCAGAGTGAGGGTGATGACCATTGTTCGCAACGCCGGCCGCTCGCATCGTTATGTTGAGCCAAAATTCTCCATTGTAAGATTCGCCGTAACTTTCGTTAACTGCCACAGTGTATCTGTAATGTCCACTAGGATAGCCATATGGAGCCTCCTTCTTGATCCCCACGTCTATTGGAGTTGAAAACTCTGTGCCGTCAGTGAACCTGCAGAGAAAACCAATGTAGGTGAAGTTCCAGTAGGGGGTTGTGTTGGCGGAGTCCCAATAGAACGTGGTTGAGAAGTAACCAGGATCGGATTCGTTCCAAAGCATCTTGTATGCGAGGACGAAGGTTCCATTTGAGGTCACATTGATTGTTTGGTCAATGGGGGTAACCTGGATTGCGGACGCAGAGACGCTATGCAAACCTAACGACAAGAATGCGGCGGTGAATAGAAAAGACAGCATGACAGCCTTTTTCATTTTAGACTACTCCTTCTTCACGGTGGTGCATGTGCCCATTGTTTATCGATGTCACTGTATTCTACCGCCATCGCGCCTTGTTGTTCTGGGCTGGCATAGGGCCAGTCTAAGTCCATCGTCACAAGCCTCTGCATGAGATTAGAGCGATACATTACAAAGCTCGCGATACTGGAAATCACGTTTCCTCCGTTATCAGTTAACACTAGAGTCGCATTTTTTACTCCTTCACCCAACGGATGGGTCACATTTGCAGAAATTACTACCTGCATGGGAGTTGAACCATTCCAAACGGTTACGTTCGCCGCGTACGCGCCTGTATAGTTATAGAAGAAGACCTTTAGGGAAGTGCCGTTTAAGAGGTGCAAATCCGCTTTAAGATGAAGCTCAGAGAGGGAGACTACGCTGAACCGGGCAAATCGTGGTTGTATCTTTACTCGCATTGTGAGCGTCTCAAAGGGACCGATTGAAACGATGACGCCCCCTTCTTCTACTGGCAACCCACCTATGTTATCCTCAACAATGTTGGTGAGGTTGGCCTGTTCAACATTAAAGAACGCGGAATCTAGCCTTGCCGCGGTCTGTTTTCCTTCCAGTTCTAACAGCCTGAATATGTAATCGTCTCCGAAGTCCGCTTTTTTCATGTTCAGAAGCATGATGTTTGAGCTGTTGACACTGAAGAAGCTTAGGGATGGAGAGGCGAGGAACCCATTGGGGTTTGGCCATGTCTCTTTCGCTAGGAGGGGATTGGAGTAAGCCCAGATAGAGTGGGTGGTGTTCACTGGGTCAAATGAGCCTGAATGGGTTTCGAAGGAATAGGTCTGAACCAGTATTGGGCTGGCCCCCGGCTCTTGCACAACGGGTCCTATAGATCCACCTACAAATTCGCCTTCGTCTTCTTTCTTAATCCAACGGGATACAAGAGTAGCCTCCGACGGAGAAAACGTTGTAGAATAAAGATTCATGCCATCGAATTCGTGACAAAAAGTTTCTTTGCTTGCCCACGTTACCCCGTAATTTGCTTCAAAAATCTCTAGGCCATGCTGAGTTGGGAAGTAGGCCGTATTCGCGCCTGGAAGGTTGTCCACTTCGGGAGTCATGAATGTGTTGGCGATTTCAAATTTGACATCGAAACTAGTCAGGTTGAAGGGAAATGTGTAGGCGTACCAGACGAAGTTTGTTGAATATGACACATGCGCCATTAGAGTCCTGTTCATGGTGTTCACTAAATCTACCCGTTTAATGTCGTTGTAGAGTATAACTTCAGTCTTTACATGAGGCGAATTTCTCCTGTTCACAATCAGGCTCTTTGCCACAGAACCGTTCATGCCAATGGTTATCGCAGAAGCCCCAGTCGGAACAACATCGTACCCACCAAGCCAGACCTGCTGGTTACTGGCCTTAATCGCCTCGTTGAAGCCAAATTCGCTGGCTTGGTTCACCAGTTCCCTACCTGCTTCCTTGTCGTAAACGCTCGTTATGTGGCCGTCAGCGTTGTCTAAGGTGATTTCGTAGAATTGGTTTCCGATGATGTTTCCGGAAACGTAGACTGAAGAAGAAGGAGTGGAAGGTTGGGAGAAGTTTATTTCAAATTTTTTATATCCAATCGGAGGAACATTCTCAGCTACGAACATTATCTCCTTTGTCTCTTCCAGTTTTTGGTAGACGACCGGGAGACCTGTTTCAGAGTCCACTAGGTCAAAGGTTCGAGAAAACAGGCCGTCACTTAACTTAATTCGGACGACGTCTGTTCTATTCCAAGAAAGAGGATTAAAAACGATAATCGAGGGCTTGTTTGATTTAACGTCGCCTGCTAGGGCTTCCAGTCCAGTCTGGAGGACATTCGCAGTTGTTTCGTAAGCGGTAGTAGCGTAGCCGCAATAGATTTCGTTCTGTCTCTGGGATTCTTCGGGGGTCATGTAGCCTGGCCATGGGGACCCGCCAGTCGAGTGTTCGTCGAACTCCATCATTTTCTGATAGGCCAATTCTATGTCGTTCGCGGGGTACGCTTGCAACCCGAGCAGATCGTTTATGGTTGAAAGTTTTTCCGCTGACAAAATGTTGTCGTGGGCCCACCTGTTCTTGGCTACGCTTTGCGGTTGGGTCATTCCAAGTATATCCCACCAAGACGCCCAGTCTCCAGAATATGTTGGAAACTGCCCTGCATACTTGCTTTCCATATACTTGAAGAAGTCTTCCGGATGGGCTAGCACTATTTTTGGGTTATCGTAAGTGTCGTTCCATAGTCGAGCTAAGTTGGTCATAGTCGAGCTGGTGTCCCAGTTGTCGGCGCCCCTCAGCACCAAGACCGCGTCGTAGGGATATCCTTGGCTCTCCAGTTGAGGCAGTTTAGTGGAGAGTTTATTGTATGCGTTTGTGATGTCTGTGAGGCCGTAGGTGTTGAAACCTTCTGTGTAGGCGTCGAAGCTTATCCAAGTTAAGACCTTGCTTCCGTCGGGCCCCTGCCAATAGAAGGGATTGTCGCTTATAGGGATGGCGGGTTTACCGAAGATCCAAGTGTTGATGCCTGTCGCCATGTATTTTACGTTGCTTTTATTCAGCACCTGTGGTAGGGCCCAAGAGTAGCCGGGCACATCGTCTTGGATTATCGTTTCTATGGAGATGTTCCATGCGGTGGCTATTTGTTTGGCTGGGTACAGGAACCTGTTTATCTCCTCGTCTCCTAGAACCCCGGAGTGCATGTTAGCGTATCCAGCGGTTAAGCCTATTCTGCCTGCCTTCACTAAACTTACCAGTTCATCTATCTCGCTTGATGTGCTTCTTTTAAGCCATTGTTCAAGTTGCCAAATCTCCTCAATCGTCCATTTATAATCGGGGTCAGCCTTACAAAGCGCTATAGCGTGATCGATGTTCAACTTGTAAAACTCCTCCACCGCATCGGGGGTGTCCGTATATCCGATGTCTAGATGCGACAGCTCAACAACGAATAGGTATTTTATACTGGATTCCACTCCAGACGCTGAAGAGGGAAAAGATATAAAAGCGAAAGTTGAAGCCAAGGTCAACGTTATCATGAACGCGGTTACTAACTTCTTCCGCAAACTGGACCGTCCTTTGCTTCACCTTTGTTCAGAGTCCTATAAAAATTGAACGCCTGATGTTTCCTCACGAAGCTGGTCCCGTTCCAAAAATATTTAATAGAAGTTTACTGCATTGAAGCACAGGAGAGGAGTTAAATGAGGAAAATTCAAAGTCTAACTCTGCTTTCAGTTTCGGTGATTATTCTAGCGTCTACATTCACAATGGTCCCGGTGAAGGCTGATCTAAACTATTGGCACAGCCAAGGGTGGATGTATGGCAACCCAGTGACTTTAACGGAAACCGCCGGTGTAGCTCGTGTCAACGAACCAGTGGACGTATTCATTGACTTAACGGGACCAGGCCAATGCACAAACGCTACAAAGGAAATTCGCGTCATTGCGCCAGATAACAACGCGGTACCCAGTCAAGTCTACAACATAACTATGGAGGGAGGGCATGTTAAGTCATGCAACGTCGTCTTCTTGGCTAACGTGTCAGCCTCTGATTCAGCAACGTACTACGTCATATATAACAACACCGCCGCCGAGGCGCCAACATACGATGGGCTCCGCCTTAACACAGAATTAGCAGGTGACACCTACAACATCACCGCTGTCAAAGACGGCGTAGAAAAGATTTATTTCCGCATATTCTACAAGAATTCAATTAACCTATACAGCAACGGCACCTTGGTCACGTGGCCGGGCGGCGCAACCGGCTGGGAATTCAGCCAGTTTGGTTTGGCAACACTTTGGTCTGACGCCTGGGGAGGCTTTTGGTTTGGAACAAACGGTACGTTGTCAGTGCTCAACAGTGGTCCTCTATTTGTTGACTTTAATTTCACGGAACACGCAGGGTCGGACTTCTTTGGAACAACATACGACTCCAATGTAACTACGAATAAGATTGTCAGGGTCTATTATCAGCCAGATTTGAATCCTTTGGTGTACCACCGTTCAGCCTTTAACATAGCTACGAACTTGGCGAACTACACCATCAGCTCGCCGCTGTACATGGACTTCAAACTCGCCAACAGCACAAGCAAAGCGATATACGAGAATTTCACATGGAGCAACACAGCCGGCACCGTGTCAACGATTTCCACAGACACTACAATGCCCACGACTGCCAACATCTACAGTCCAGCCAGCCCCACGGGGTGGTGGAGCTACAACGGCAGCCGACCAGACTCGACGGACAAGCCAGCTGCTGACATGGGCTTCATTCCCGTCTACAGCGGAGGATCAATCACGGGTGCAGACTACACTCTTAAGGTAGACCAAAAGTTGGAGTACAGCGATCACCACTGCAGCCAATATTTCGTGGGAAGATACAATGGTGTCGCAGGCGACGTTGTTGAAACACGCGGCTACATAGTCACCAATACGCCTGTGGACCAAAATGTGGCATCTGTCATGGAAGAACAAGCAGAGAAACTTCGCGCACCACTTGAGTATAGTGTTGGATCGCAGATGGTGGTCCCAGAACTTTCATTCATAGGAATCCTGATAATCTTAGTGCTAGCTGGCGCCATCATCGCGCTTAGAAAATTGCCGATACTTAAGAGGTTTAAGTTATAAACCTAACTCCCCATTTTTTATGTTCTCAAAATATTCTTATTCGCAAACACATTCAAAAATGTTAGAGTAACGATTAGCGAATAGTTTTAACCCTTGTTTAGTATAATGGATGATTAATGTTGGACGGGGTCATTTTGGCTTTCCCTGAGTTTAGACTTGCCATAGGTCAGATGTTGGTTGAAGGTGGAAGAATCAGAGAAAACCTTAAACGATCTGAAAGAATGGTGTCAAACGCGTCACGAGAAAGATGCCAAGTAATCGTTTTGCCTGAGTGCTTAGACGTGGGATGGACTCATCCGAGCGCGCGTGAGTTTGCTAGGAAAATCCCGGGGGAAACCTCAGATCGCCTGTGTAAAGCCGCGAAAAGAAATAACATTATGGTTGTAGCTGGTTTAACGGAACGGGAAAACGACCGCATCTACAACTCAGCCCTTCTAATCGATCCATCGGGGAGAATTCTGCTTAAGCACCGGAAGATCAACATCTTAAAAATAGCCCAAGACATCTACACCATCGGCAATACGCTGTCTGTCGCCGAGACAAAATTTGGCACAATAGGCGTCAACATCTGCGCAGACAATTTTAGAAACTCCCTCGCCATAGGCCATGTGTTAGCTAGAATGGGAGCTCACTTCATATTTTCACCTTCAGCCTGGGCGGCTGACCCCCAACATGACAATATAGAACAGGCTATGCAGGAATGGAAGAGAGCCTACTCAGAGTTGAGCAAGTTATATGAAATTACGATCGTCGGCGTGAGCAATGTCGGATGGATAGAGGCTGGACCATGGAAAGGGAGAGAGGTTATAGGACGCTCACTCGCCGTAGGGCCTAATGGCGAGGTTCTGACTGAAGGACCCTGCGGCCACGATGCTGAAGCCTTGATCGCACTTAATGTTCAAGCTGAACCTAGAAATGTCAAAGGAACAGATTACGGTCAATACCTGAAAGAAAAAGGATACGAAGGCCCTTAAAATACCCGCGCGCATTTTGAAACTTACAAAAATCGGATTCTGGTGCGGGAAGCGGACGATCTCCAAGCTTTTTAGTGATGTTTTTTGAATTGATTTGAAGTTCGTGTCATCCAAATAGGCGTTTTCGTCATCATGGCTGCTAGCAAAGTGCGCTCCGAAATGCTGCCGTTTACTGTATTGGTGTTTTAAGCAGTCTCCGTTTGTAGATGGCTACTGCAACCGTAAGCATGATTAATATCGGTAGCATTGATGCCCATGTGGGAAACTCTGGAGCTATCAGATAGTTGTCTTCGGAGTGTATTGCCCTAATCATGTCTGTGCCTTCAAAGGGTGTTCCATCGGCTAGTTCACCGGTTATTTTGATTGTCTGGTTACCAGCATCAAGCAAAGATATTATCGCTGTTCTGTTGAACTTCACCATAAGAACGTTATCCTGAATATCCGACCATTCTGCTGGAACAGTATCATTCAGTAGGATTGTAGAAACATCAATATCGCTTACATTGTAGCCTTCTGGAAGCTCGATGTAGCATGTGATCCATTTACCATTGCTCTTCAAGTTTAATGTGTCAGGGTCTACGTCTATGGTTGCAGTGATAACTGGAGTCGGAGCCCAAGGATTCATTAGTGGATAGTTGTCAGTGTTATTCTGATCAATGGCGTATGGGGTGTCTCCTATCCCGTCGCTGCCGGTCTCGTTCTGATAGGGCCCACTAAACAAGTCAGTACCAGCATAGTCGCTCCAATAGTTTCCGCCAGAAGGATAACCATCATCCCACATCGTATTAAACGGTGAAAGTATGATATATGCTTGCCATGCGTTATTGATGAGGTTGTTATGATAAATGCTGTTGTTGCTACTGTACGATTGGACCTCAATTCCATGTACGTTATTTGAAACTGTGTTACCAGTGAGCATATTATTATCAGAATAGGCGACCATGATTCCGTCCCTCCTATTATGTGAGGCAATATTGTTGATAAGGGTATTATTGTTAGCATATGTGAGCTCGAATCCATCCAGGTTGTTTGAGGCTGTATTGTTAAGAAGCATATTGCCGTTAGAATGATCGACAATTCGTATTCCTGTCCATTCTCCATTTGACACTGTGTTGTTGCTAATCATATTGTTGTTAGAATAACCGAGTACGATTCCAAAGTTGTTGTCCGAAATTGTATTACCTATAAACATGTTATTATCGGACTCGTGAAGCAGGATTCCACAGTTGTTATTTGAGGCGTTATTGTTGATAAGCTTGTTTTTCCGTGAATCATAAAGTTCTATTCCATGTATATTGTTTGAGGCTATATTACCTGCGAGGTTGCTATTACAAGAATACATAAGCAATATTCCAAACTTGTTGTTTATTATGACAACTTGGTTTATGTTGTCGTCACTTGAACCTTCTAACAGTATACCACTATTTGGGAATGTTGACCCACTGTTTCGTATAGTGAAGCCAGTAATGTTGACCTTGGTAGCTGTTATGTAAACCACGCTACCAGTGCCGTTCCCATCAATAATGGTGTTGTATTTGTTCTCTCCAATAAAGGATACAGACTTGTTCACAACCACGTTTTCATAGTATGTTCCTGATCTAACGAAAATGGTGTCTCCAGTCGTGGCATTGCCTATTGCCCATTGTATCTTAGCATAGTCGTCTGGAACAATCAATGTTGTAGGCTCTGCCTTAAGAGATGTTATGTTAAGTGGGATAGTTATCATGCTTGCCAAAAACAGGATCAACATTATGTTTGTAATTGCTTTAAACGTCATATGAATCTCCTATAACTATTATGTTACTGAAGTTTATTTAACGTTTGAGTAACATTGTTTCATGAAAAAATAGAGAAAAGGGGTTTTAGTTTAGTTTTCGCCTTCAAAGAGGGTAGGGTGTATCCCGTGGTGCGGGGGGCGGGACTTGAACCCGCGAAGGCCTTCGCCAGAGGATTTCTTCGGGAAGTTGAAAGCCGCTTAAGTCCTCCCCCGTTTCCTAGGGGTCGAATTTTAGCCCACTACTTAGACCTGGCTCGGGTACCCCCGCCTTTTTTCCAATGTCTAATTTAATTCCGCCTATTCCACTATAAAAGTTGCTGGCTAAGTAATTATGTGGGGCAGAACGTGCCGTAAATCGCCGTTTTTAATGATCACGCGGGCGAGCCGCTCCAACCGTTCATCCTGAGGGTTAAAGGCTATTCCTAAGCCGACGTGCTCAAAAACCGGAACCAAACTCTCATCGTCGCCGACAGCCGCGCACTCCTCGAGTTTAATGCCGAACTGTCCCGCAATACGCTGCAACGCGTCGAGCTTGCCATCTAAGGGAACGTTAACCTTCACGTTGCCCGTGAGAACACCGTTCTCCACGACGAGGTCATTAGCCAACGCATAGTCAACCCCGATCTCCCGTTCAATTCTCTCCGTGATGAGGGACAGACCAGCACTCAACAAAACCACCCTGAACCCGCCCTTCCGCAACGCAGTTATAACCTCCTCCGCCCCCGCAGTGTACGGCATATCGCCGATTATCCGCTTAACCTTCTCTAACAGTTGACCCCGCCAGAGAAAAGCATCCAACTCCGCCCACTCAGCATAACTGATGAGCCCCTGAGAAAACTGCTCAGCATACTGTTTACCCTTGTCCCAAGTGCCCAACGCCTCATGAAGATACTGCCAACTGCTCTGGACCTTCAGCAAGGTACCGTCCACATCGAAGACCACTAACCTAAGCTTAGCCATCGTCCCTTTCCTCAGATCACTCCATTGAACAAACCACTTACATATAGGGCTTTCCCCAAATTCAGAAAATAGTTAAAAGGAGTTAAACGCGTAGAAGACAACGTGAAACACGGCGGGGGAAGGTTGAATGAAACAAAAAATCTGCAAAGTTGGATACATCAACAGAATCAGAGACAACCTCCACGACGTTAAAGAAAAGGACCTAGAACCCCTCTACAAAGCTCTAAAATCAGCAGACTGCATAATATGCGGCGGATCAGGAAGATCCCTCTATTCCCTAAACACGGCGATGAGCCAAATCGCCACCATGAAAGACGCTAAAGTGGTCGTTACCCCCGAAGACACCGGATTCCCCGGAAAGGACATGTACGACGCCGCTCCTGAACTCGAGAAAAAATACGGAAAAATCCTGCTTCTAATCAACTCGGGAAGCGGCGAATCCGAAGACGGCCTAACCCTAGTTGAAGACCTAGAAAGGTACATTCAAGAAAAAAGGACCGAAAAATTCACCATGGGACTCGTAACCTCAAACTTGAACTCCTCCATAGCCAAGGTCGTCAAAAAACACGGATCAGTAGTACAACTGAGCGGAAGAGGACAACAAATGCCCTCGGAAGAATATAACGAAACAGGCATAATGGGCGACATATTCGAACTTGGAAGCCTCTCCCTGCTGCAGATGATAACTGAAGCAGTATTCGAAAACAGCTCCACCAAAAGGGTCATTGAACTCCTTGAGGATGAACTGCCTAAATTGGGAGAAATGGTCAATAGAAACGTAGACTCTGAAGCTTACAAGTTATCCCTAGATTTTCTGGAAAGACGCAGCGATGTATTCTTAGGTGGAAAAGGAACCGCCGATGAAGTTACCAAAATGACCGCTATAAGACTGTTCCACATCAAGAAATTCCTAGGCGACAACATCTACGTCTCAAGAGGCGTCAACACCCCACGCCCAAGAGCAGGAGACTTCGAAATTCTAATATCGTACTCAGGCGAAACCAAATCCGTAATCACCTGGTGTAACATCTTCAAAACCCTAGGAGGAACAGTCCTCGCCATCACAGGGACGCGAGGCTCGCCCCTAAACAAAAAATCAGACCACAGCATAGTTTTGGAGGAAACAGTTAAACCCGGACAGCCGAGGAGATTCTACATGAGAGCCGCCTACGTGCTGAGCCCTCTACCCGTCAAACTGGCACAGACACTAAATGCAAAAGGACTCAGACTCCCTGAATACGTTCTAAACTGGTACCACTCAGTGACCGAGTAGATACAAATTTAAGAACTCTTCTAACTGAAATGTTAACTGAAAGGGCCCGTAGCACAGCATGGATAGTGCGCCGAGCCAAGTCAAAACCGACAAAGCGCGTAAGCCTCCTAACTCAACAGAGAGAAAGCCGAAGACCCGGGGTTCAAATCCCCGCGGGCCCGCCATCTTAATTTTGCTTTCTAATAAGTGCAGGGTGCAGAGGAGGGGATGGGACGGAAAATGGTTTCAGGATATTTGGCTCAGAAGCTGGTTGATTAGCTTGTGAATTTTACATTCAAGACATTCGTCTTCGGTTAAAGGGGCACATTTGATGCAAACTTCTTTAGAAAGATTTCGCAGAGAAGTTATGGAACTCATTTCCATCACCGAGTTATATAATTAAGGAACAAAAAATAAAAGCTATATTTCCAATTGAAACATATCTGTAATCGACAGTAAAATGAAACTTACGTTCACGCGAAGGAGAAACATAAAAAGTGTCTCTGCGTAAAACATGGTTTGTGGTGATGCAACTTGGCTAAGATAAATATTTATTACGTTTTTTCCGCTTTAGGCATCATAGCGCTTATCAGCTACCTCTGGCTTGTATTTCTACCTCTGTTCGCTGGCTCAGAGGAGTATATTAGTGTGAGAAACTGGATGGTAGTGATTTCCTTAGCGTTAGCTGTAACTATGGTTCTCAACCTCATAATGGCTAAACGGCATCCATAATCAGCCACTCACGTCAACGGCACATAACCTTTAAACATAGAAATACTCTCGTACGCATTGGAGGTTGAAGGATGAGCGTTTCGAAGCGTCAATTAGCAAAACTAATCGACCACACGTTGATAAAGCCTGACGCGACAGAAAGCGAAGTTGCGAAGCTGTGCGCAGAGGCTAAAAAGTACGGTTTCGGATGCGTTTCTGTCAACCCTGTTTACGTGTCCTTAGCCAAGAGCTTCTTGAAAGGAACTGATGTTAAGGTCTCCTCAACGGTTGGTTTCCCCTTCGGGTCAACTCTGTCTGAGGTCAAAGCCTTCGAAGCTGAGAAGGCAATAGAGCAGGGAGCCCTAGAATTGGACATGGTGATCAACATAGGCGCCTTGAAGTCAGGCAACCGCGAACTGGTGAAAAGCGACATCGAAGCCGTGGTTAAGGTTGCATGTGCCCATGACAATGTAAAGGTCAAGGTTATCATAGAGACAGGACGCTTAACGGACGAGGAAAAGGTGGAGGCGTGTAGAATTGCTGAGGAAGCTGGAGCGGATTTCGTGAAAACTTCCACCGGGCTTGTTGGAGGCGCCACGGTTGAGGATGTTAAGTTAATGCGTAGGACAGTGGGCGCAGCAGTGGGAGTTAAGGCAGCTGGAGGCATACGTACGCTTAACGATGCATTGATGATGATTGACGCTGGAGCCAACAGAATTGGAACCAGCACAGGGGTTGCAATAATCGAAGAGCTTGGATGATGACCAACGTAATCAGAGTTCCTATGTAAGAAGGAACTATTTTGAAATGCATGAGAAATGCTATATTCTTTCACACGAATAAAATCGGTAAATAGCTGCTATGGTGAATGAGATGGACCCACGTGTTGTTGAACATGCGAAGATTCTGGTAAATTATTCTACAAAAGTCAGAAAAGGAGACAACGTTCTCATTCAAATATCCGATTACGGGAAGGATTTAGCCGTTGAAATCTACAAGCAGGCAGCGGCTTTAGGTGCCAGCCCACTGATCGTAACCACACCAGACGAAGCTGTAAGGGGCTATTACACGTTAACGCCGGAAGAATACTTGAAGATTTTCCCTAAACATTATTACGAGTTAGTTAAAGCCTCGGACGTAACCATCTCCATCCTCTCCGGCGAAACAACGCGGCACCTGTCCAATGTGGACCCTAAAAGAATCAGTTCGAGAAGCTTAACAATTAAGAAGATTTCTGATGAGCGGCTTAGGAAACGGTGGTGCCTCACGCAGTATCCCACTCCAGTATATGCACAAGAGGCTGGAATGTCCTTGCGGGAATATGAGGACTTTGTGTACTCAGCGATGCTTCGGGATTGGAAGAAAGAAACGGAAAAAATGCGTGAACTGGAGAAAATTATGAACAATGTCGACAAGTTGCAAATCATCGGTGAGGGCACTGACTTAACCCTATCGACTAAAGGCAGAATCGCCCGCATAAGCAATGGTATCAACAACCTTCCAGGCGGAGAGGTCTTCACAGCGCCAGTGGACAACTCGGCGAACGGAACCGTTTTCTTTGACCTTCCAGCGTTGGCTTACGGCCAAGAAGCAAAGGACATAAGATTAACATTTGAAAACGGGAAAATTGTGGACTATTCCGCGGGCAAAAACGAGGAGCTCTTGGGGGCTATGATCAACACAGACGAAGGTTCTAAGCGACTGGGTGAACTGGGGATCGGCACCAACCATGGAATAACGAAGTTTACGAGAAACATATTGTTCGACGAAAAAATCGCTGGCACCATACATCTTGCGATAGGTCGCGCCTACGAGGAGTGCGGCGGAATCAACGAGAGTGCTATTCACTGGGATATAATAAAAAGTATGAATTTCTCTAAAGGTGACATGATATTAGTGGATGGTAAAACCCTTGAAGGCTTCAAGGATGGAAACTGGAGACTTTCCTAACTCCCTTTTTTCTTACCCAGCTCTACAATAGAAGCTAACGGCGTATGGGACCTCAACCAAGAGACTTGATTTTTTGGACTGATTCACCTATATGTGGTTAAGTAGGTTGAAAAATGGTATTTTGGAAGTCTAACTAAGACCCAAATTAGGCGGATGTTTTATGGATGTGTATCGCGTTTATTTGATATGGACATAATAAATTTTAAATATAACCTTGCCAGTGTTGAATCATCTAAACAATCAGGCAGGTGATAAACACATGAGAACTGCGGTAAAGCCTGGAAAGTGGAGAACAGTACAATTGCCGGAAGACTTGATCAAAGCTGTGGATGCGATGATTTCGACTGAAGGATTAGGCTACACATCCAGAAGTGAGTTCATCAAAGAATCAGTACGTCTAAGAATACAAAACCTCAAGAAGCCCCAATAGATAGCTACGGTCCCTAATGATATCCTAGTTGCCGAGCAAATGGACAGTGACGCTACAGTTTTTTCAGCGCTATAGATAGGATGTTTTGATCCTCAACCTCTATTACTGGAAAGCTTTTAGAGGTTGGTTTACTGCTGATTTTATCACTGTATTCTATTCTATCGTTTATCGTGTCATAGATGACATATTTCTTGTCAATTTTTTGATCGCTAACGGCAAAGTATACAACTGACTCTCCTAATCCAATTGAGGCTGGAAGAAAATAAACGTGCTTCTTCTTAATTGACATGTGATGAAGTGGTGGAGCTCTCATGGAGTTGATCATGAGGGTTAACAAATTATCTACATCAATAAGTTGAATATATTTTATTTCCGTAGCCCCTTTGTTCAAACAGAGACCGCTCCTTCATTCCACTTATTTGCGGGGCATTGGCTTAAAGTTAACGGTTTTGCATGAGCTAATTGGGGATGCACGCATAGAAAGGAGAAAGGCTGGAAAATAGAATCTTTGGGAGATTGATCTCTCCTTTTCTACAGCGCGTTCCCCGATATGACATAGAGAGGTTTTTGTTATATAAGCATTTGCCAGTAGAACAGTACACTGACAACTAGCGTGCTTGGAGAGCAGTTTAACCTACATTCTCTCAAGGGCTTCTATTCCAAGCAGATTCAGGATGTTTTTGAAAACAGTGCTCGTGGCGTCGACGAGCGCCAGCCTAGCGTCGCCTAATTCTGAGGACTCAGCCTTTATCACTGGCAGAGCGTTATAGAACGAATTGAATTTGTCTGCCAGTGTATCGGCAAAATCTGAAATGGCGTTGGGCTTAAGGTTGTTAACTGCGCCCGTGAAGACTTCGGGGAAGCAGGAGAGCATTATGATTATATCGTGTTCTAGAGGTTCTTTCAACAGTGAATAGTCAGGCTTTTCAATTTTCCTAGCTGCTTTTCTCAGGATGCTTCGTGCCCTAGCGTAAGAATACTGAATGTACGGTGCGCTGTTCTTCTCGAAGTCTAAAACGCGGTCCCAAGTGAAAACAACCAGCTTAACGGGGTCAACTTCTATAAGCGCATACTTAACCGCCCCGATACCCACAGCTTCCGAAATCCTCTTTTTCTCCTTTTCCGACAGATGTGGAGACCGCTTGGAAACCTCTTCATAGGCTCGGCTGATGGCTTCATCCATGACCTCATCCAACGTGAAGTAGCGTCCCCTGCGGCTTGACATCTTGTAGCCGGGAAGCCTGACTAGATTATAGGCGAAGTGAACCAGCTTATCCGCTAGGCGCCCGTGACCTAGAGCGTAGAGAGCCAATTTTAACTGGAGTTGGGGCAGTTTCTGCTCCATCCCAACCACGTTAATCACTTGTTCAGCGTTTTGAAACTTCCAGAGGCTGTAGGCGATGTCCCTAGTTGTGTAAAGCGTGGTGCCGTTCGCCCTCACCAGAGTCAGCGAAGGAACAGCGTAATCCTCTCTTAAACCAAACTTTTCCTTCAAGCCTAGGTTGCTAACCACTTTTTCAGCGTCAAACTCGAGGACTTCACCTTCCTGAAAAACATAAGGCGTTTCCATCAACATCTTAAGAGACCGCGCAACGTCGCCGTTCCAAACGAAGTCGCTTTCCCAATCCCAAGAATCAAAAACTATTCCAGCGCGCTTAAGGGTCTCCCTGAAGCCTCCGAGACAGAGTTCACAGACCTCCCTGAGCAGTTGCTTCGCCCCCTTTTCGCCAGCTTCATAGCCGCGAATCAGATTTTCCACTTTTAATTCGGGATTCTCGTCTTTGTCGATTTCGCGGAGGAGCTGATTGAAAAGCTTAGGGAATCTGCCTTCTAGGTCTGTGGCGACGGATGCCCAATCAGCTAGTTCCGCCTGCAATTTCGCGGATTCTTCACGCGAAACCTTCTCTGCCTTTTGAATGTCCCTCTTCAGCCTCTTGATTTCCATTATGCAGCTTGTCACTGCGTAAACTGCGCCAATAAAGTGGTCTGGTTTCTCTTCAGGTTTCGGTCTTCCAAGTTTTTCGTATCCGTAGGCGATGACGGCTGTTTGGCGTCCAACATCGTCAATGTAGTAGTGCCTAGAGACTTTGTGACCTTGAGCGGCTAAAAGACGCGCGAAGGTGTCTCCTAAAACTGGGTTCCTTGCCTGTCCGATGTGAATTGGATGAATGGGGTTGACGCTTGTGTGCTCAACAATTATTTTCTTAGGATCGCCTGTTTTTATGCATCCGTATTCGCCGCCGAGTTTTCTAATGGAACTGATGGTTAAAACGGTGAACTTTACGAAATCCGCGTAAAAGTTGACGTATCCGCCTCCAGCTACCTTAACTGCGTCAACCAGCGAAAGCTTGGACACGTCCACAGCGTCTTTAACTTGCTCAGCTACCTTAAGCGGCTTCACTCCGATCTGTTTTGCTAGTTCAAAACATGTGGAGGACGACAACTCGCCGAACTCAGCGTTAGGAGGAGCCACAAGCGTGATGAGTGGGAGGGGCACCTTCGGATACAGTTTCTTTAGGGCCTTCTCTAACGAGGTCTTGCATTCTCTGCGGAACTCTGCGAATGGATTGGTTGACACTGTTCGTGGGCACCTTTCTGCTCGGCTGATAACAGGTTATTTGTGTCTTTTTCTTCTTTTAAGATGTTTTTCTGCGAGTTTTTTAACGGCTTCGAGGAACTTCTCATCTTTTTCTAAGAGTAGAAACTCGGCTTTGCGGTCTGCGAGTTTTTCAGGCAGGTCTAGGGTGATTGTTATAGTTGGTTTTCCAATGATTTTCTCAAACTCTTTCTTAGTCTCGTCGTATTCAACCATTCGCTTCTTTCTACGGGACTCCAACCATTCTTTCCACTTAGACATTTTTCTAAACCACCAGTCCGAACCTCATAATCACATAAAGACTAGCGAAACCTAACTGAATGAAGCTGGTTACGGCGCCCACCTTGGTGAAGTCCTTAAAGCTCACTTTGGCGTTCTCCCGTTTCAACGCTCCCATAGCCATGACGGTTACAGTGCCGCTAAACGGCGTTGTCATCCCTCCAAGATTCGTCCCTAAGATGAGGGCGCTCCACAAAGCTGCTGGCGTAAACTTCCCGGTTATTCCTTGTATTATAGGAGTGAATGTGAGGGCCACAGCTATGTTGCTTACGATCATGCTCATTAGCCCACTCGCCCACAAAGTCAGCATGGTAGCGTTAAGCGAACTGGTTCCAGCCAACTGGAGAAGCAGAGCTGATACTGATTCGAATAAGCCGGTTGTCTCTAAGCCTTTGACGATGAAGAAGAAGCCGGCTATGAAGAACACGGTTTCCCAGTCTATGCGTTTGAAAATTTCTGCAGGGTCGAAGCCGCTGAACGCAAGCGCCAAAACTGCGCAGCCCAAAGCCACAGCCTCTACTCCGACACCCAAATTGCCAAAAACAACAAAGAGCCCCAATAGAAGCATTAAAATGAGGGCGGATCTGTAGACCAATTTCCTGTTTTCAACTCCTTCCCAAGGATCATATTTAGGCAATTCCTTTTTTTCACCTAATCGCGATTTGAAGAGGGCATATAACACCAACATAGTTAATGCCCAAAGGGCTATCTCACAGAGGGTCAGATAGCTTATGAAGTCTGAGAAGGTTAAACCAGATTCGATGCCTATTATCATGTTACTCGCAGAGCCTATCAGCGTGCTTGTTCCACCTAGGTTTATCATGACAGTAGCTGAAAGGAAGTAGGGCACAGGATCATAGTGAAGCAACTTGGATATGGTGGTTATTGCAGCTGCCATAAGCAGCAAGGCAGTTGTGTCGGTGAGAAACAGAGAAGCAACGGCAGCGACGATGTTCAAGGTGAAGAAGAGCCAGCGAGGATTCCCTCCGGCAGCTTTAATCGCATACAACGCTAAGAACCGAAAAAGACCACTTCTGTCAGCCACTTCCACTACAATCATGACGCCGACGATTAAGGCAATAAGATTCATGTCAATGAAACCGGCAGCTGTGTTGTAATCGAATAGTCCATAGCTGAGCCCAAACCAAGCCGTTAACAAGGCGCCAACAAGGGCAGCCACTGAAATTGGTACGGTTTCAGTCGCTGACAGGAGGAGGGTGAGAACGTAGATCAAAAGGAAGATTATTATGACTTCTGTCATCTTTTTCTCTTCTCTTTTTTCCGCTCACCTGCAAGCCAATCCGCAACAGCTTCCGTTTTCTTCTCGACAAATTTGTAGAGGATTCTGCCGATGTCGTAAATAAGCAGGATGACAAATGCGAGGGTTACTAGACTTACAGCGGCAGCCAGTAGACCACCAATCTCATGCACGGAGGACAAGTAGGGTAAAGCCGCTGCGGCCAACAGTACGGCTACTATGATGTAAATTAAGTCTCTGGCAGCCCTCTTCATGGACCGCTCCTCTTTTGCGCCAAGACGCCTCAATATCGCATCGGTTACAATGTCCGCGAGCACTAGACCGTCTGACAGTACCCGTATGAGAAAAATCGCCATAACTAGCATAGAGGTTATCCAGACGAGCTGGCGAGCGGGTACATTTATGCCCGGCACAACAGAGTCTCCGAAGATTCCAGGAGCCACAATGCTTACAACCCAGAAGATGAGGGCGGCTATGCTGCTGACGATGAAGCGAGGCAACCGTCTCTTCACCTCTTCGCTAACGGACTTCCGGCTCGTCTATCCCACCCACCTGAGAAGGTGTTAATTTCGTTTATCCCAGCAGGCGATTAATAAGCATATTGCCATGAACTTCCGCTAAGTTTGGCGGGCCCGCGGGGATTTGAACCCCGGAACTCCGGCTCCGCAGGCCAGCGTCTTATCCAAACTAGACCACGGGCCCTTTTTTCGGGATTAACCCATTCTATTAGAAGTTAAGATGGTTATAGTTTACTTAAGCTTAAGGCTAGATGTTTGAGGCACTACTTTGCCACCATGCTCTACTATAAAACGAAGGGCATCTTATACGTTAAGAAGCAGATGGGGCACAGCGAAATAGAAACCACTCTGATCTACACTAAGCTAATTAGATTTGGGGAAGAAGAATACACGGTACGAGTAGCTAGTAGCTTAAAAGAATGCACTAAATTGCTTGAGGCAGGCTTCGAATACGTAACAGACTTTGAAGGAAAAAAGCTGTTCAGAAAAAGAAAATAAGCTAGGCTAAAAACTCAGCTATTTCCTTATTTTTTATCTTCTCAAGCGACCATGATTAAGAGGTCTAAGGTAGGTTTTTATTCAAAGTGATTTATAAGCATAAGTTTGGGAACGGTGAGAGATTGAATGTGGAAGAATGTTTTTAAACTAATGGCTTATGAAATGATGGAAGAATTTAATCTCATCAAAGCACAGGCAGGCGAACTCAGAGGTAGAGCAAGAGAAGTTCTATTGAACAGATTCCTTGAACCTTTATTACCCGATAATATAGGGCTTGGTAGTGGAGTAATAACGTCTGTTGAAGGAAAGAATAGCGGTCAAATTGATATAATAATATATGATAAACCTGCTTACAGTGTGTTCAAACCTTTTACCTATTACATGCCAAGAGAAGCTAGACCATTTCCGTCTGAGGTTGTATACGATGTAATAGAGGTAGAAAATAAGCTAACGCCTAAAACGTTTAAAGAATGCATTTCTAAAATAGAAAAGGTAAAGAAAATGCCTAAGGAGGCGTATTATGAAAAACTGTCTCCTTTTGGTACAGACATACGAGCGTACGGCAAACAGTGGAAATACTGTCCAACTTTAGGAGTCATATTCTCCTTTGATTCAAGCAAGTTGGAAGATTTATTGTTGTTATGGAAAAAAACAAATGAAGAAAAAGGATTAAATCTTGAACATCAAGTAGACCTTGTTTGTGTTCTCAAAAAAGGATTGTTATTTCACTTTAATCCGAAAAGCGGTAAAATTTGTTTTCCTCCAGACCCTGAATGCCAGCTCGGATACAAAGCCCATAAGCCTGAAATAAATCTTACATTGTTTTATGAAGCGATAATGCATAGATTGACCCAAAGCTGGACTAGTCCTATCGATATCCTGAAGTTCTTCGGCTATAAATGATAATTTCTTGTCTTTGTAGGTAACTTGCACACGGTTACTGCTCTATTCTCTCTATTTGCCTTCAAACAGGTTAGGGAAAAGTAAGCTTATTTTATTATTAGTATCCGTTTTTTCTGTCTTTGTTGCTTCAGAATTTTGTATGATGGAGTTACAAAATGGGCTAGGCTTTCGGTTGTTTCTCGGTCGGCTAGATGTTTTAGGGGTCTGCTACTCCAGGTGTCTTCATTCCTGCTCAAGGTCTGTCTGGGACGGCAGCATCATCCCCCAGTGAATAGTGCGGGTTTCCAGCCATTAAACCTTAGGGTTTCTTTACTGCTCGTTCCAGCGCGTTGATTACGTTTTTTCTTCCCATGGCGACGATGTAGGGTCCCAGCCTCGGTCCTGAGGATGCGCCTAAGAGCACGGTGTATAGGAGCCTGAAGAACCGTTTCGGTTTGACGCCGTGTTTTCTCGCCGTGTCGAAGATGGCGCCCTGAATCTCCTCTTCGTCTGCTTCCGTCTGCAGAACTTGGATGAGCTCCCTAACCGCATCGATCTCCTCACTGCTCAGCTCCACAGCCTGTTCCTTTATTTCCGCGAAGTCTCGCGCCCAGTTCCGCGCATACTCAACACGGCTCTTCAGGTCCTCGGATAACCCGTCCTTTAAGTACCTGTAGTCGCGGAGTTTTTCGGCTATAAACTCGTTTTCCGACCCTTTCGGAGCCACCTTGGCTAAGTATGCGAGGAGGTTATAGGGCGCGTGAACACTCGGCTGAGATGGCGGCTTCAGCCCCCAACAGTACAAGTACAGACCGCTAAGCTTCGCTTTTTCCCGTTCGTCCGGAACCTTCCGCTTCCCGAAGTATACGTCCTCCAACTCGTCGAGCTCATTCATGTACTGCGGTATGTCGGTTACGGAAAGCGCGCGGGTCCCAACAAATCTCTTAAGCATGAGCAGCAGGAGGGACTGCGGGGATCCGTATTTGAACCATGTTTGCGGGGTGAATACTCTCCCAGTTGATTTTGAAAGTTTTTTGCCGCTTTTGTCTAGGAACAGTTCGTATTTCGCATGAGACGGCGGTTCCCAGTTGAATATTTCTCGGCATATGCGGTCGTTTACCCGCACTGAATCGGCGACTTCTTTTCCGTAGGCTTCGAACCTTATGTCTAAAGCTTTCCATCTGACAGCGAATTCTCCAGCCTTCCAACTCAGCTTTCCTTCCCCTTTCGTATAGTCTGCTTCGCCTTTGTAGCCGCATCCTTCCAGCCACCGCCTTTTGACTTCCATTCCTTCGCATAGGTAGAGGATTTTGTTCTCCTTTGGCAGAAAATCGTAGGCTTTAGTAGTGTATATGCGTCCACAGTTTTCGCATACAGCGAAATAGGGGAGGGCTTCCAGAAACTTTTCCTGTCCAACCTCTTCCTTGATTATTTTTCCTATTTCCTTTGCGCTCAGAAGTATAGCCTTGATTTCTTTGTTGAACAGTCCTTTTCTGTAAACTTCTGTGGCTGACATGAATTTGTATTCGATTCTACACTTGTCTAAGGCTTCGAGAAGCAAGGAGGTCATGTGTTCACCATAGCTTTTGTGGCACCCATAAGGGTCTGGAATGTCTGTTACAGGGCGACCTAGATGTTTCTCTAGAGATTTCGGCGAGCCG
Organism: uncultured Candidatus Bathyarchaeia archaeon; assembly: GCA_964655075.1. Lineage (GTDB taxonomy): Archaea > Thermoproteota > Bathyarchaeia > Bathyarchaeales > Bathyarchaeaceae > CAZZLD01. Next base: position 83,007 of record CAZZLD010000006.1, on the reverse strand, counting down.
ACGGGAACCTTTCTTAATCCATCCCTATCGTCAGCAAAAGCAACAAGCTCAGAATTATAGCCCTGTTCTCTAAGGGCTAAAGTCACAGCAAAAGACCTAGCTGCATCGCTTAAGTTACCGATGTGAGGAAAACCAGAAGCAGCTATGCCCATCTCGGTTCGGATTAAGTCTAGGCTTCTGCCCAGCTTCTGCTCTCGCTTAACTATCTTCGCAGCCATCTTGTCGTACCATGTGCCGTGACCGATGATCTTCTCCGTCATAGCCGAAGTTTCCTTTTCCATCAGTTCCGCTACAATAATTCTCTAGGCGTAAATAAAACAGTTTCACCATTAATGTTTTCGCAGTCAGCATTGATAGGGTCGCTGGTTTGTCGTTATACGATGCGGTTGCTAGGTACAAGGCGATTGAAAAGCTTGTGGTTCGAGAAGCATGAGCAGACAAAAACTATAAAGAAAAATTAAGCTATTTCTCATAACTAAGACCTAAAAAGCTCAGGATTCTATATAACTTGGGTCCTCTTGAAACTGTTTGATGTATTTATGCAACGCTGAAATTGATTTGACCCAAAGCTCAGGAGTTTGCATAAAGAACTGACCAACGAAACCCTTATCGGTTACTTTCGCCATAAATACATACGTTTTACCTTTGTATTTGTTTATACCAACGAAGATGTTATAACGTTCAACCGTGTCAACATGTTCCGATTCTTGTATACCACTCATATATTGAACCCAGTTTTTTAACTGAGTAAATTCACCTATTTTTTCCCCTTCTATTACTCCACGTGCTTTAATCCAGCCACCTTTTTCTTCATCTGCCTTACGGTAAGGCAGTTTATACGCCCTATACTTACCGTCTAGTCTTAAAGGCTCTAAAACCTCACCAGCAGTTGTGGATAATTCACGTTTCTGTTTCCATAACCACAATTCATCAATTGTCTTGTAATAATCGGGTATGACAACAATGCTTTTAGCTCCTAGACGTTTCTTAACTTCGTTTATTCTATCAATTTTATTCTGATAGCTCTTCAAAGTTTCAATTTCAAATAAATGAAGCGTGCCCTTCCTTATGGCCATTACATCTGGTATATACTCAAACGGTAAATTGAGTATGCCTTCCTCGATAATTCCATGCACCATTTCAGCTAACGCTTTCTTTATATTGCAATGAATTTCAGATTCTGACATTTTAACACCTCATAAGTTGTTTCTCTTATGTTGCTTTTGATTTGTCTCCACCCTCTTATCGACGAACTCACGTATACCCCATTTCTCTTCCAAAGATTCGCCTCTCCAAGTATCATTTTCCATCTTGAGCCTAATCTCTTTATGGGCACTACAAATATATCGAACTCTATCGGGGGTTAAATTAGTATAGCTAGCTATTTCTATTGTGGATACCCATCGTGGATCATTAGGTGCGCCAACAGTTAACCGCTTATGCTGTTCTGTTTTTTTGTATAACCAGTTATATAATCTTTTTTTGTGTCTGTTCTCCGTTACTTTTTCCTTTAACAATTGGACGAGCCATATTGTTAAACCTGCGATAGCTCCCCCCACACCGCCAATAACTATCCCTTCCAATATGGTTACACTCATAAGAAATGCCTTCATATTGTTCTTATATTAAATGCTTCTTTTTCATCTATGTAAAATTCTTTAAATATATAACGTTTGAATCATAGTTAAACATCGGAAAGTTCATGAGAAATCTTGTAGTCTGACATCTTCATTCTCATAGACCCAAAATATGTTAAACTCTAATCTTTTCAAAGCCTTAGAGGTTCTTCTTACATGAGTCCTATACTTAGGGTTCTTTTCTGAGAGTCTTCCGGATTATCCAAGGGTTAAGAGACGGATAAAAAGTGGCTTAAGTTATTATACGGCTTACACGCCTGAAGGAGTTCCCGCAGAACAAATATAAACGCCTGTCTGGAAAACAGATAAGTTTAGGATTAGTCCCATGCTCCGCCGCTTCGCATGCATTCTGCTTTTGGTCTTTTGGGTCGTTTAGGCTTGGGTTTACGGTGCTCTGCGCATGTGTGAGTTCTAATCCAGACGCCGCCTTTAATTTCCCATTCACAGCCACAGATGTCTTTCACTTGTTTCTCCTCTGCTTAGGCTTTAATACACACGTCTTAGAGCCTTAAAGCAATCGCTTATTTTTTCTGTGGGCGGAGCACTGCAACCACTACTAGGAGCCCTAAGATCAGCAGCAGTGCCACGATTGAATAGAGGATGCCAATTTGAGAGGCTAGAAGCCACACAACGCCGACTGCCATGACTAGGGTGCCCCATGCGAAGGTGCTGAAGGGGCTCGGCGCGTATTTTTGTGGTTTTGAGGCGCTGATTCCCGCGAGGATCATGATCCAACCGCCGAAGAGAGCGAAGACCATCGGAACGATTTCGATGAATGTGATGAGTCCAGTGGCGAAGGCGGCTATGGAAAGCGCTAGGATTATGATGAAGACGCCTATTGAAAGCACTGACGAGTCCTTCGCCATTACCGTTCCTCCATGGTTATTGGAGTTTCTCTCCGCATTCTGGGCAGAACTTGGCGGTTGTCAGCACCGAGTGCCCGCATTTCGGGCAGTTCTTAGTCGTAGTTATCGGTGCCGCTATTGTGGCTCCGCATTCTGGACAGAATTTTGATGCGGCGGGTACCCGCGCGTTGCATTTGGGGCAGACGATTAGGGCGGCGGCTGGCACGGGAGCGGTGCCTACTCCGGTTTGCGACATGATCTGAGGTATGAGGACCATGCCGGTTCCTATTGCTGCTCCTGACGATTTGGCGAGTTCCTTAGAGATTTCTACGCCTGTCTTCATGCGTAGGACTTCTTCAGGTGGGACGCGCCCAGTTTTGAGCCAGAACAGCATCTTGCGGTATTCTTCGGTTGTGTCGATTCCCTCGAAGCGGAGGTCCGTGAGGTCAAGCCCGATTCTTCTGAAGGCGTCCAAAACAGCGTTCTTCACTGTGACGGAGGTTTCGTCCAGCTTCGTGAAAACCGTGAGCAGGTCATACTTCGAAAGTTCGTCGATTATTTTTTCGTTCAGGAACCCGCGGAGGTAGTTGTTTATGTCGCTTGTGGTGTAGGCGTTCTGCCCGCCGACGACTTCCATAACGAACAGCTGGGGGTTCTCCACCTTGGACCAGAAGGCCCCGTGGACTTGCAGCGGCGCCAGCTCGGTTGTTTGCGCTTGGGTTCCGTATTTCCCGGCGAAGATGCGGGTTGATATGAAGATGACGAATGCCTTAAACGGAGTTTCCTTGTAGCCCGCGATGCGGGAGAGAACTTTGGTCAGCAACGGCAGATTCAGGGTCGTAAGCGTGTGCCTTCCAGGACCGAACACGTCGTAGGCTTTTCCGTCTCTGAAGAAGACCGCGGCCTCATACTCGTGGACGATGAGTTGAGCGCCCCAAGTTATATCTTCTACGGGATATCTCCAAACTACATCCTCGGACGTGGGGTTCTTCCATTCGATTACTTGAGCCATCTTGCGTTCACTCCTTCACTCCTAAGATTATTTCTTCTCTTTCATCAAAAGTTTCTTCTAGTGAGTCTAGCAGTTCCTGTATTTTTTGAAGACGCTCCTTCGCGTGTTCAAAGACGCCTTTCACAGCCTCCTTTTTAAGGGATTCCGATTCGTCAACGATCTCCTTCACTTGGTTGATGAGACCGCTGTCGAAAGCAACCATTTTGTCAAGCTTTTCCTCTTGAACTTTCAGGATGTCAAAGAACCCGGCGTAACCGTATGAAGCGTGGTTTATTTTTTCCGCCACTCGGTCGAACCTCATGATGAGGTGGTCCATGTCCGTTAGGACTTCATCTATATGTTGGGTTGAAAGCTTCTGGAAGGTGTCTTTCAGGTCCGCTCGGGCTTTCTCCAGTTCTCCATAAATTTGGTTTCGGATAAGCTTATCAGATTCTCTCCGCAGCTCCTTTTCTTTGTACCCTCGGAAGCCAGGAAGCACCGATAGAATCCTCTCGAAAAGCGACCTTTCATCCTTCGCTTTCTCGTATAAGCCTTTTTTCTCACTCAAATCCAGTTTCTCTCCACTACTGTTAACATAAATTAGGGTTTTTAAACTTGCTTGTTTGAGGCATGTTAGGTGGTTTGTTGCAAGCGATAGTTCTTTATATGTGCATGGTTGTTACTTTTAGTTGGTGATTTAGGGTTGCCTTACTGCGCTAAATGTGGAACCAAGTTGCCGGAAGACCCCCGCTTCTGTCCGAAGTGCGGGACCCCCGTGGGTGCACCGGAGCACGTTCCAAGGGAGAAGTACGAGAAATACGAAAAGTCGCAATGGTAAAAAAATTTACACGCCGACTGTTCGGGTTCTTTAACTATTAGTTTTTCTCTGTTATACCCGCGGTATGTGTTAGAACGGGTTTTTTAAGGTCGAGAAGGCTTTTTATTAGCTTCAGCAACAAGGTAGAGCGGAAGTGTGAATGGCTTGAAGGTTAAACTTTTGCAGTTTACGCCTGATCCTGAACTGCTTTGCGCTGCGGCGGCTCAAACCTCCTACAAAAGCGATGGGACCTCTAAGCTGATTGAGAAGCTGGACCTAGAGAAGGCGCGTAGAACGCTTAGGCGGGTTATGGGTTACGGTCATCTGTCGGTTATAGAACATGCTTCTTTCACCTTCAGCGTTGAGGGCGTTTCGCGGGCTTTGACCCACCAGCTAGTTAGGCACCGCATTGCAACTTTTACACAGCAGAGCCAGCGGTATGTTCCATACAGCGCGTTAAACCATTACGTGGTTCCTGAAAGCATCCGGGAAAACGCAGAAACTAGAAAGATGTTGGAGGAAACATTGGCGAAAATAACGGATGCCTATCAAGGATTGCTAAAGCGAGGCGTGCCGGAGGAGGACGCACGGTATGTTCTGCCTAACGCGGCGAAAACCAACATTTTGATAACTATGAACGCCCGAGAACTGCGCCACTTCTTCAACTTGCGGTGCTGCAGGAGGGCTCAGTGGGAGATACGGCAGATGGCGATGGAAATGCTTAAGCAGGTGAAACGGGTGGCTCCTGCGATTTTTGAGGATGCGGGTCCTTCGTGTGTGATGTTGGGTTACTGCCCAGAAAAAGAGCTGAAGCCAGCAGCATGCAAGATTAACGAGATTATTAAGGAATTCAAAGGACTATAGGGGCGCTCTAGTCAAAACTTGCATTGGTGAATCTAAAACAAATTCTTTATTTTGTAACCCGATTTTGATAGGCATAGGTTTATTTAGGGGTTGTTTCGTTACGTTGTAGGCAGTATACAGTTAGATTCTACTTTTCAGGTAGGGTCGAATGTATAACTAGAGCAAAAGTGGTGAAAAGTAGTTGAGTTATGAAAGACGCGGATTCGGTCCCCGAAAGATGTACAAAGCCGTTTGCAGCGACTGCGGCGAAGAATGCGAAGTTCCGTTCAAACCTACGGAAGGGCGACCGATCTACTGTAGAGAATGCTACCAGAAACATAGAAGACGATAGAAGAACAACCCGATAACGATCATCCGTTAACATTCTCCCAATTTTTCTTATTTTTTTATCCCTTTATATTTGGAGCCTAGTTAATAGCAAATAGAACTATAGGGTCCAGTCTCACCATCAGTTCAGTACTCGGTTAAAGCCTGCTGCGCCCACTCGTCTCCCTTCTTCAGCTTCTTCCAGTCCTTGGACTTGATGTACCCGCCAGCCTGCTCCTTAATGCTCTTAGCGAGCCTAGGTCCAATCAAAGGAAGCGTGGTCAGCTTTTCTAGAGGCGCCTTCTTCAAATCGCTTATGGACTTCAAACCCGAATTATAGAGGACCCGCGCCCTGACCCTGCCGACGCCCTTCAGCTTAACTAACGGAAGAAGTTCAGCTTTCACGCCTCGCTTAACGCGTTCTGTCAAGTTAGCCAAAGGACGCAGAAGATCCTTGTGCCCAAGAAGGCGGCTAAGCTCGTGCGATCCGTACAGGAGCCAGCGGGCGGTCTCTATGAGGCGGTACAAGTCGCCGGGCTGAACACGGAACCGCTCAATGATTTCGTCCTCCGTCACTTCCTCCATCCAAGAATTTAGCACCCACGCGAGCTTAACTTCGCCGAGGAACTCCTCGTAAGCCATCATGTCCGCCCACTCGTCAGGCACCTCGAACATAAACTCGTTCCGATGTTCATCCATAAACAAACTGAGATTCTCCGTTTCTCTCTGATATGGACGAAGCTTAGGAAACATGTCCGGCGTGTGGGCGATCATGTGCAGAAAGCTTAGAGGGGTTAGTTCTGGCGCTCGGTTGAACAGAGCCTCGCGGATCATGACTGCCGAAACGGGATCGAGGTACAACTCGGAGACGCGGCGACCAAAATCGGTAGCCAAAACATTCCTGCTCTCCACTTCGATCATCTGTTCCTTGTAGAGAAACTGTAGAATCTTCGCGATGACCTCCTTAATGGCGCGGGGATCATACTGATACGCATAGAACGTCTTGCCGAAGAACTCGTAGATTCCCTGCTCCGTGTGTGCAAAGTCAGCGGCGACAGTGGCCAAAACGTGACCTCGGAGAATGCGCTCTACAGCCAGCTTGGACCAAATTCGCTCAGGCTCAGCTAACACGTAGCTTTCCATCAGGTAATCCCGTTCATCCTCGGTCTTAGCGACAAGCAGAGCCTCCCCGGTTTTGTCGTAGCGAGGACGCCCAGCCCGCCCCGCCATCTGCTTATACTCCAAAACCGCGATTGGATAATAGCCGTAGCCGGGCTCATACCGCCTGTAACTGGAGACAACCACCATCCGAGCGGGCAAGTTAACGCCGAAAGCTAGAGTGGGAGTAGCAGTCAAAACCTTAATCTTGCCCTCCCGAAAGGCATCTTCAATTATCCTTCTGTGAGCGCCGCCTAACCCAGCGTGATGAAAAGCCGCCCCATGTTGGACAAGCTCAGCCAACAACTCGCTAAACCGCGTCCTTTCGCCTGCCGCTAAAACCCTTTCAGAAACCCGAGTTAAAGCCCGCTTCATCGACTTGGAAACAAACCCCTTTAAAGCCCCAGAGACTTGTCGAGCTAAGCCAACCGCACTCCGTCTGGTCCCCGCGAAAATGAGTGCCTGACCGCCGTGACGTACGCTGTGCAAAGCCAAGTTTATAGCAGGATTCCTCGTGGTTCCTTCGATCTTCAAGGCGCTTCCGTCTTTAAACTGAGCCTCGTTGTGGACCAGCACTCCTTCCTTGAGCACAACGGGGCGCCAGTCGGTGGTAACCGAGCCAGCCTTCAGCCATTCAGCCGCCTCCTCCGCGTTCTTCACCGTGGCGCTTAGAGCCAGCAACTGAACAGCGGGGTTAATCTGCATAAGGCGGGCGAGAACCACCTCCAATGTCGGTCCGCGGTCGGCGTCATTAAGCAGATGCACTTCGTCTGCAACCACTAGGGAGATGTCGTCCATCCACCGCGCACGGTGCCTCAGAAGCGAATCCGCCTTCTCGTTGGTTGTGACGATCACGTCGTATCTGCCGAGCCACGAATCGCTACTGTCGTAGTCGCCAGTGCTTATGCCCACGCGAAACCGCCTTCCATCTCCCTTGCGAACAGCCGCGTAACGCTTAAACTCCTCAAACTTCTCATTGGCTAAAGCCCGCAAAGGCGATAAGTAAAGAACTTTCCCGTCTTTTTCCAAAACGTGCTTTAAGGCACAAAGCTCAGCGATGAGGGTTTTGCCTGAAGCCGTGGGACTCGCCAAAACAAGGTTTTTACCTTTTAGGACTCCGGCTTTTATTGCGTCCACTTGCGGAGGATAAAGCTCTGTGACTCCCGACTTGACTATGACCGCTTTAACGGATTCCGGCACTGATAGAGCCTTAATTTCCAACATCTACGCCCTTTTCTAGCTAGATTTGAGTAATAGTCCTTGGGTGTTTGATTTCTAGTTTTTGGTCAAGCTCTTCTTGCCTCCCTTGCATACTCTCGATACTAGGGGGGACACTATACCTAGACTGGAGAACCCGAGCAGAAGTAGACCAAAAAACCCTCATAAACCTACTACTAGAAACAGAAACCAAAGAAGCCTAGGCTCTAAGAGAATATTTAGAGAACCATGAAAAGCAAGTTTCTTGAAAAAAGCGGAAACTGAAAAGATAGTGTCGTTTTGCCCTCAAGACCGCCCGTAGAGATCCAGATAAGTCATTAATGCTGTTTGTTCTATTCCATAAATTTCAAATTCTAATGCATTGGCTATATCTGCTAAAATCTTCTTATCAATTCTGAAGCTCTTAACAAGTCTTTTCCAGTTGAACTTATCCAATTTATTCATCGCACTAAAGAATGAAAAGATTATCTCATCGAATCCTTTCCTTTTACCACCTAATTCTCTGAGAGTATCAAAATACTCTTTCAAGAACCCCTCAACAAGAGCCTTTGGTATTATCTCCTGCAGATTGGTTCGTTCGATTTCTTTCAAGTCTTCGCTTTCAAGGAATTCTTCTCTTAATTTTATAACATCCCTAACGACATTATAGAATACGTCTAACAACAAACCCCAGTCTACCTCATACTTTTGGGCTTTTCTTCTCTTTAGAGGCTTAATTAACCCTGCTCTCTCTAATTGCTTGATTTGTTCCGTAACTGTCGGTTGCTTCTTTTTCAAGATTCTTGATATTGCTGTGGCGTAGTTTTTACCGCTAATAATACAAAGTAGAACTTCTACGTAGGTAGGGTTCTCGAGCAAACTTAAAGCATCTTCCAATCTTCAGCACCCCACATTTTCTTTATCCCATATTTTGCGAAAGATATATAAAGGTATTGCCTATACCTATGAATGTTTGTCTATAAAGAAACATAGAATCGGTAAAGGTGAGAGGCAAGCGATGCCGCTGGGGCGCATGTAGCGCACATGCGTGTGGGGCAGCTATCCACGCTTGACCTCGCCGCCGAGAGTTACACTGTATGAGAACATAATTAAATATAAAGTTAATCATACACCTCATTTTCTATTCATTGCGGCTTTGACCTTCGCTTCAAATTGAGAAAACCGAGCCTTGAACTCGCCCGAAAATCTGAATGGAGTTTTGGTAAAATCTATTATTTGGCTACTTGCCATTGTAGCGAAAAAGTTTAGAGGTATAGCCGATGTGTAATCATAATGCGACAACGCCGTCATCGCGGCAACAATATTTGATACTTTGATAATCCAATTCTTTGAATGTTGATCGCAAAATCCACCTATGAAACTAAGCTTTGACATTATCTCACGTAGTTTTTTCTTTACAAGAATTGTCTTTTCGTCATCGAGTAATTCTCCGATTTTTAAACCATGGATAGCTTCAGATAATTCGTCGGCGGCTATACGTATTTCCTCTTTCTTTTCATCTACAATATTTATCATTTGTTGTTTTGTCAAACCACTCAAGGGTGTTCACTCTACTGTAAAAGCAACAAGCAACCGCATTAATCTTTTTTGGTTATGTCAGAGTAGTTTTAAATTTCTGTTCTCAATAGGAACTTATTTAAGAGGGATAAGAATGGAAAAACCCGATTTAGATCGAATGTGGGAAACTTTCATCAAAATTGGGATACCTCAAAAGACATCTTTGCAGCAAATTATCCACATAATCCGATCTAAGGTACATCCTATGATTTATGGTTTAAAGCAGAGGAAGGCCATAAATTGGTATCATTTTTTGGTACACGATAGAGAGAGTGGAGTTCCAACAACTAAAGATGACAACAATCTATATTTTCACATCAGGGTTGCACTTAAGAAGGATGTAAAACCTAAAGATTTTCGTGAATCGCTTCCGAATTACTCCGTTATGACACGCCCTATAGAACATCGTCTCGAATCAATTACGGGTATCGATAAATCTATAATAAAAAATGAAGAGATTGAGGAGGTGTGGAGAATTATTGGAGAACAATCAGAATGGATCATTAACATGCTAAATATTCACAAAGAAAACATTGAGATGCCGATTCCACAAATCACACAATTTATGCATTTTTACCTAAATATGTTAGGATTAGGAGGACGGGCATTATTGTTTTTAGGGCCAATTTACAGATTTTAGAGATTGAAGCGAGCGCTCTTTTTCTTTATCTTTAATTATCTACTCTTATTCGTAAAGATGCTCATGACCGGAGTGGACGGCCAAGGTCTATTGTTAGTCAAATAAGCTAGGATGGAAGCTCGGTTGGGAAACTAGGCAGATGTCCCTATATATAGCCCCCCCTCTCTAGTGCCTCCGAGAGCACATCCTCCGCAAAACACACATCTACTTTTTTGGTGCCTGGGCTAGCTTTAAGCCAAGCTTTCTTAATCTTTCAAAGTGCTCGTCCCCTGTTTTCAGCACCACATTATTGGACATGGCTGTTGCAGCTATGATTAGGTCAGCATCGGGTATCGACACTCCTTCCTTCCTGAGCATGCGGTACAAGCTGCAGTAGGCTTCAATAACCTTGTTGTCTATGCCCAGTATGTCAAAGCTTTCTTCAAGCAACGCCTTAACTTTAGGTCTCTTCTTGGCTTCCAGTCCCCTCAAAACTTCGATAAGAGTTACAATTGAGATGCTTCCAACTTCGTATCTTTTCTCCCGCAGCAACTCTAAAATTTTGTCCGTGTCGAGCATGTTCATCTAAATGCAAACCTTTCCCTGAACTCTCTGCTAGACTCAATAATAGCCTCAAAGTCTTCATCAGTAAGCGTGCCTGCCAGCTCCTCGAACGCCCTCTTACCCCTTAACCGCTTAACCTCAGCATACAAACTAAGGAGGAACCTGCCCCACTCATCCCCGCCCTTAGCCTCCGCCAGAACCCTTTTCACCGCAACGGGAACCGAAATCGTCGCATATTTTCCCAAGACCATCACCACATAACTATGTAACGACATAACAACATATAACCCTTTCCCCTTATGACCTGTCTCTAATTGTCCTTGGTTTCTTCTCGTCTATGGAGCTAAGTCTTCTTTAGGTAGCCTTCTTTCGGCGAGTATAGGGTTCCTTCCTTTACGAGCTGTCCTATGAGCCGTTCAGCCTCAGCAGGTGATACGCCGTGCTCGGTCTCGAGCTTACTCACGAGTTCAGACTTTTCAACCATGCCTGTCTCCTTCTCCATTAAAACAAGAGTGTCTAGGACAATATGCAGCCGATCCCGCAGGCTCTTAGGCTTACCCGTCATGATGACATCGATGTCGATCTTCTGAGATTCAATGTCAATTCCAACCTCCTCAAGCGACCGCCTCATCAGAGCAATCGAAGCCTCAGCGTCCTCAGCCGAAACCTTGTCCCGAAGAGCCGACCGCGCCCTAGCCTCAGCCATCCTAACGAGGGATTCAAGCTGCCGAGCGGTTATAGCTATCGGCGTCCCCTCAGTTTCGCTAGCTGAACGCATAGCCAAATAGAACTCTTTCAAGCGGTCCAAAGCCTCAGCGGTCAACGTCGGCTTCACGTTTTTAGCGTAACTCACATACTTGCGGAGAAGATCCGCCGTTATAGGAGGCTCCACCGGAACCGCACCAGTCTTGTGAAGCTGCAATATGTGCTCCGTCAACTTTTCGTCCACCTCCCGCTCAGGAACATCCTTCAACACGAAAATGAGGTCAAACCGCGAAAGAATCGTCACGGGAAGAGAAATGTTCTCGGCAACCGTCCGATACGGATCATATCTTCCCAAGGCGGGGTTAGCCGCTGCCAGAATGGAGGTTCGAGCGTTAAGGGTTGCCACGATGCCGCCCTTCGCAACTGAGACAACCTGCTGCTCCATGGCCCCGTGAATTGCCACTCGGTCTTCAGGACGCATTTTATCAATCTCGTCTATGCAGGCTACGCCCTTGTCAGCCAACACTAGGGCTCCAGCCTCAAGCGTCATCCCCTCCTGGGCTCGAAGCACAGCGGCAGTCAACCCAGCGGCTGTGGTTCCCCTACCGGAAGTGTACAACCCTCTTGGAGCAATCCTCGTAACGTACTGCAGCAACTGCGACTTGGCGGTTCCAGGATCACCTATGAAGAGAACGTTCATGTCCCCTCGAATGTTGATGTCAGGGAGAAACTTCGCAACCCCGCCGAAGAGAAGATACATTATTGACTCCTTGATGTGTTCGTAGCCGTAGATGGAAGGCGCTATTGACCTGGTTATCTTGCGGTGAACCCACGGATCCTTGGCAAGTTCAAGAATTTGTTTTTCCTCTTCAGGCGAGATGGCCTCAGTCTCATGCTCCTTACTCGCGATGTCTATGAAGTTCGCGTCGAGATGCAACAGGAACAACCGAAGTTTTCCAGCTCTTGGAAAGGTTGGAGCCTCCGCGCGAACGACCCCCACTACGGAAACTAAGTCGCCCGGTCTCGCAACGCCCACGATGTCCCTTCCAACGAGCTTAACGTTTATCCACCGCGGGAGCTGACCTGGCGGAAGGTCCTCAGGACGCTCTTGAATGCGGATTTCCTGGGAATCAATGAATTCGGATTGTTCTTGAAGAAAGTCGAAGGGACCCTTGCTTCTACAAGAGGGGTTCTCGCATACGAAGGGTGCCCGCAAGAATGGACCAGATTGTTCAATGCTGTTGGTGGTCCCGCATCTTTTGCACCGAAAAGCCGCCCGTATAACTAAGGGCCTCGCCGGCGTAGCACGCACTATGATGCCGTCAAGCATTTTCAGTTTTCCAATGTGCTCAGACCCCAAGGTTCGCAGCGGAACAGTTTCAAGCAGACCCCTAATTCGAACCGTGACCTCTTCGACGCTGTCAGCGTATTCAGGCTCTTCCATCTTGAGTTGGGCGTATGCGGCGCTGTGGGCGTGCCTCAAATAATCGTCGGGCTTTTCTATTACGGCTTCCGCTAGGGCAGAATCTACAGTTAAGAGGTCTTCAAAGTCCACTATTAATGATGTGCTGTTTGCAAGTGCCATCTGAGAGAATCTTCGACGGTATTTATCTGACTTCAGAAAGTCTTGGAACCGTTCCTGAGGGTCTCCAACAGAAATTTCAACTTCAGTCAAGGCTCGCTTCCCCCTTTCAGGATGTCGGACCGCCACTCGCCGATAAATCGGTGTAGGCGATCGTAAAGGACGCGTTCTTCCATCGCGAGACCTTGAAGGAACTGATTTGTTTTTTCTGGAAACGAGGAGAGGGAAACAATTTTTTTCAATCTGCAGTTTATGATGTCGTGGGCGAGTCTAACCGACTTTTCATATTCTCTCATCTTTTCAGCGCTCTTCGCTGCTTCCGCTTTTAAACCAGCTAAATAACGCCGCAACTTAGCGTAAAAATCTTCAGGCAAGGAGGACAACCGCTTAACGGATTGAACCCGCTCTTTCCAATGGATTTTATGAAGACTCACCGCATCCAGAAGCTCATCCTCTCGGAAACGGGCGATTCCGGCTTGCTTCAACTCCTGAGCCACCCAAAAACGCACCTCGTACTCTCTTCCCTCCTCGAAAGGCCCAACCTTCAAGCCTGCGAGCTCAATTTCAGGACAATTTCTGCTCGCGACGACTTGAACCGAAGAGTTTTCAAACTCAAAATCCGCATCCTCAATAGACATTAAAGGTTTTGCCAATGACATTAAACTTCAACTCGATTCGAGACTGTTCACGAAAGAGATAGAGCTAGGAGAATTAATAACTTCCGTTAGCATTTTCGGAGCAAACACGAAACGAGAAACACGAAAATCTGCAATAAAAAAATATAAGAAACACTCGTAAAAATTATGTTCTTGAGCCTTTGGCGACTCTGTTCACGAGAACTGTGCTGGAGATAAAAACGGGGACTTAGTTTCAAGTCTATCCGACCTGTTTTTGTCTTACCTACAGTCGTGAAAAATAGAGATGCGCCAACTCACCTAGTAGGCGTACAGCGTCCCGTAAGGTCGATACGAAACAGGAACAAGTTTTGTGAACTCTCGGCTCATAATCTCGTCAGCGTTGAAACCAAAGTAGGCGCAAAACTCATCAACCAACTGGCGAAGAAGCCGCTCATCCTCCTTTTCAAAGCTCACTTTGTCGACTTCCTTCCCTAAATGCTTCACTTCGCCTCGGATGTACATAACTCCGCCGTGCATTCCAGTGCCCACATACCGTGCTTTATGCGGCTCTCCATCCTTTAGACCCAAGCCGAGCACAACTAACACGCCTCCAGCCATGTACTCGCCGAGGAAATCTTGAGCGGTTCCGCCGATCACCAAGAAAGGCTTCTTGTCTCCATACTCTTTCATGTGAATTCCGACTCGATAGCCCGCGCTGTCACGAATGAAGATTTTTCCTCCCCGCATAGAGTACCCCGCTATGTCCCCAGCGCGACCAAAGACAACGATTTCTCCTTGATCCATCGTGTTGCCACATCCATCTTGGACATTTCCGTGAACTATAATTTTTGGCCCCTTCATGAACGCGCCAAGGTCGTTTCCTGGAGTGCCGAAGATTTCGATTTCAGTGTTCCCGTCCAAATCAGTGCCTATGTATCGTTGCCCATAGACGTTGCTGAGTTCCATTTTTTTGACGCCGTTTCCATTAAAGCTTCTCATAAGCGCGTTTAGGTCTCGATAATAGAGCCCTCCAGCATCTATCTTTGCTACCTGTTTGTCCCTCGTTTTTCCTTCTTTCATTTCTTCAGTCTCCTGCCATCTTTACGCCTAGTATTCTCAGTTCAGTGTCCGTTAAGCCGACCCCTCGGAGCTGATCGCGGTTTCCCCTGAGGCTCTCGATAGCGTTGATACCCATGCCGCCCATCATCTCCTTTATTTCTAAGCTCCAACCTCGAAGAAGGTTAACTAGCCTCCTTGTGGCGATGTCTGGATTTATCCTCTTGGAGATCCACGGATCGGTTGTTGCGATGCCCCAAGGACACTTTCCAGTGTAGCACTTCTGGCACACCGTGCATCCCATGGCTACCAAAGCTGCGGTGGCGATGTAAACAGCGTCGGCGCCCAAAGCAACGGCTTTAACTACGTCGGCGCTGGTCTTTATGCCTCCTGCCGCGATGATGGAGGCTCTGTTGCGGATTCCTTCTTCGCGCAAACGCTGATCTACGGAGGCTATGGCCATTTCGATGGGTATGCCAACGTTGTCTCGGATGATTCTCGGCGCGGCTCCTGTGGCTCCTCTGACGCCGTCTAGGGCTATGATGTCGGCTCCCGCTCGGACCATTCCGCTGGCGATGGCGGCTGAATTGTGAACAGCTGCGATCTTCACGGAAACTGGTTTAGTGTAGTCTGTGGCTTCTTTCAGCGCGTATATTAGTTGGCGGAGGTCTTCTATGGAGTATATGTCATGTTGAGGAGCCGGGGACAGAGCATCAGTGCCTGTGGGGATCATCCGCGTCCTAGAGACATCTTCGACCACCTTTTCGCCTGGAAGATGCCCGCCTATGCCGGGCTTTGCTCCCTGTCCAATCTTGATTTCAACAGCGGCTCCAACGTCAAGGTATTTGGGGTGTACTCCAAAGCGGCCAGAAGCCACCTGGACAATGGTGTGGTTTCCATATTCGTACAGTCTCGGGTCTAAGCCTCCTTCGCCGGTGTTGAAGTATGTGCCGAACTCGGTGGCGGCGCGGGCAAGGGCCTCGTGGACGTTGAAGCTTACTGCGCCGTAGGATATGGCGGAGAACAAGATGGGTGTTTCGAGGTGAAGTTGGGGGGCGAGCTTTGTTTTCAGTACGATGTCTCCTGTTTCCAACTCTAGCTCAAGCTTGTCGGGTTTTGCTCCCAGATACGTTCTGAGTTCCATGGGCTCCCTTAGCGGATCGATGGAGGGGTTGGTTACTTGGCTGGCGTTCAAGACAAGTCGGTTCCAGTAGGTGAAGTAGGGTTTGTCGCAGCCCATGCCTGTGAGGATTATTCCTCCAGTTTCAGCTTGTTTCTTAACCGCCATTATTGCTTCTTGGGTCCAGTTGTCGTTCTCTCGATAAGCATTAGGGTTTTTCCTTATGGTTATGGCTTGAGTTGGGCAGAAGACGACGCAGCGTTGGCAGTTGGTGCAGTTTTCGTCTCGGCTGTAGACGGCGTCATCCTCAGCATCGTAATAATGGGTCTCGTAAGTGCACTGGTTAACGCACACCTTACATCGGATGCAGCGCTCATCGTCTCTTTCTACAACGTACTCCGGAGGCAGATAGCTCTTCACTGTCTATTTCACCTCTGCCTTGCTAGGACCTCCACAACCTTTCGAGAGCCTAGTCTACCCACAACAGGCTCACCGCCCCTAGGACTCCAAGCCTTATCTAGGCCAGGAGAGACAAGGCGCATGGCGGATTCCTCGGAGGACAGGAAGAGAAGGTCTCCTTTGATTCCTGCGCTGAGGGGTCGTAACTTTATTCTGTCAGTTAACCCGATCATCTCTCCTTGGTGGGCGACCACGACTGAGAAAGGCCCGTTCATCAAGAGTCCACCATACGTCTGCCTTAGTGCCGCAAGAACATGCCTATCGTTTGGGCCCATAGAGTCTATCTCATCCCATAAGGGCGGAGCTAGAATCTGAGAAGCCACTTCGATGGGTAGACCCTGTTTCCGCATAAGAAGGTCAAAGGCATAAGCCAAGACTTCCGTGTCGGTTTGCATTGTGCATTTGTAACCGTGCATCTCGAGGTAGCGATGGTTAGTGCCGTAAGAGGAGAGTTCGCCGTTGTGAACTACTGTCCAGTCTAAGATGTTGAAGGGGTGAGCGCCTCCCCACCATCCCGGAGTGTTGGTTGGAAACCTGCCGTGGCAGACCCACATGTAGCCTTCATACTCCTCTAGGCAGAAGTACTCCGCTATGTCCTCAGGGAACCCTACACCCTTGAATACACCCATGTTTTTTCCGCTGGAGAACACGAAGGCTTTACCGGTCTCCGTGTTGACCCTCATCACCTTCTGCACCACGTAGTCGTCCGCTGGCTGCGTACCCAATTTCGACTTTTTAGGTTGAACGAAGTATCGCCAAACCAGCGGAGGGTCTCTGACGTTAGCTTCGCGGGTAGGTAGTTCCTCGTCAAAGAGAACCTCGAAGCTCTCTTTAAGTAGCTCATCTGTTTTTTTCTTCGCCTCTTTGCTCAAGTACATAACGTGGAAAGCGTAGGCGTCCTCGTAGTCGGGATAGAGCCCGTAAACGGCGAAGCCGCCGCCCAACCCGTTCCCTCGCTCATGCATGTTAGCTATGGCTCTAATTGGATCCTTTGAGGAGAACCTTTTGCCTTGGAGATTCATCATTCCGAATATGGAGCAGGCATCGATGACTTTGTCTTCCCCGTAGGGATTGTTCACTTTGCTTAGGTTCTTCACGCCACTTCCCCCAGAAGCATTGTTTTTCTCAGCGGTTGCGGAAGGCTGATGAGACCGAAGTCCTCAGCCAACAGTTTCTGTTTGAAGCTGCTCGCATCCACATGGTTCTTCACGAGATGGAAGAATATCCCAGCTCTCTCGATGTCATTAACGAAGATGAAGCCGACGATCACGTTGTCCTTGAGAACTATCTTCTCGTAAACATTCCTCGCAGCATCATGTCTAGTTAACACTTCACAACCCTCATTTTCCTTCGGGTCCACTATGCCCACGGTAATGGTTGGGAGGCCGAAATATGGCAAGGCGCTCATAGAGGTCCCGCCCGGATATTCTGTTCTCTTGCCTGCCATGTTGTAGCCTGCTACTCTTCCACCCATGTGAGCAACTGGCCACAAGGGCAGAACACGGCTCTCGCCTACCACGAAATCGAACCCTTCAGCTACGTCTCCGCAGGCGTACACGTCTGGAACGGTTGTGCGCATGAACCTGTCCACAACGATGCCTCTGTTCACTTTTATTTCCGTTCCAGCAACAAGCTCAGTTTGAGGAACGACGCCGATGGCGATGACCACCAAGTCACACGGCACTTCCCTGCCGTCGGTTAACGTAACCCCGCCTACAGCACCCTCGTCATCACGCCTTCCAAGTATTCGCTTCACTGTTTGGCCAGTGACAACGGTAACACTCGTCTTCTCAATGACCTTTGTTATAATCTCTGAGGCTGTTTCATCTAGGATTAGGCTTAGGATTCTGTCCTTGAGCTCCACCAGGGTCACCTCTATTCCAAGCTTTACCAGCGCCTCAGTGACGCTGACCCCGATGAGACCGCCGCCGATAACTACCGCTTTTTTCGCCTTCTTGGTCCTCTTCGCTATGGAGTTTATATCGGAAAGCTTCGTAAAGGTGAATACTCCTTCCTTTTCTACGCCCTCCATCTGGGGAACAAAGGGCTTTCCTCCAGTGGCGATAAGGAGCTTCTCAAAGCTGATTTTATCTCCTCCGTCCAGCTCCACATACCTCTCGCCTAAGTTGATTCTCACCGCCTTTCTTCCAGTGAGGGCCTGAACCCTGTTCTCTTTCCAGAAACGGTCGCCACGGTACTTCATCTTGTCCAAATCGGCTTCTTTGCTGAGCAAATCAGCGATCATGGGTCTGGAATACTGAGAGAAAGGCTCCTCTGAAACAACCGTGATCTCGCCTACCGGGTCTACTTCTCTTATAGCCTCAACGGCTCCGATGCCGCCTACTGAGCCGCCGACGATTACGTACTTCGACATTACGGCTTCACCTCTTCATACACGAGGGCTTCATTTGGGCAGTTGGCAACGCACGCAGGGACTTCCAAATCTGGACAAAAGTCGCACTTTGCTACAACCTTGCGGCCCGAAACGTCCATTGTAACAGCGCCGTAGGGGCACACCATGATGCAGGTCCAGCAGCCCATGCACTTTTCCGCATCGTGAACCACCAGCCCTGTTTCCTCGTCCACACGCATGGCACCGGAGAGGCAGGCAACAACGCATGGCGGGTCTTCGCAGTGTCGGCACTGCACGGCAAACGAAGACGGCTTGTCTCTTTCCACTCTTACTCGGCTGAGCGGTTTAGGGTGCTCCTTTTTGTAGGCCTTGATGATGTCTTTGGACTTAGAATGCTGCACTAGGCAGTAGACTTCGCAGAGCCCGCAGCCCATGCAGACTTCTTCCTTAACGACGATTCTTCTCATCCCTATCGACCTTGAGCGCATGTGCGTAGCTTCTGGTTTCTGTCAATAAAATCCTCGCAGTTGCCTTCTATGGGGTGTCCCCCAGCGCAGACCATAGATCTGTCTAAGTCCCTTCGGTCTTCAAAGTTGTAACGATTACTGCAGAACTTAACGTTCAATTTTCTCACTACCACTGACATACGGACGTCGGCAACCGTATGCCATAACAAAACTTGCTTAAAAATCTTTCCCAAAATGTTATTTTCGGTCATAAAATATTCTTTTTGGAATTTTCGGCTGATAGTTAATGCCGAGTTTCAAAGCCCTTCGACAAATATCTGTTCACAATCGGCATCTTTCTGCCTATGCCGAAAGCCTTCCGCGTAATCTTTATCCCAGGAGGAGCCTGTCTCCTTTTGTACTCTGCTGTTTTTACCCTTTTCATTGTACCTGCCACATCCTCTTTTTTGTAACCCATCTGGATGAGTCCTTTTTTCCCTCTTCTGTTCTCGATTATTTCGTCAACTAAGGGGCTGATCACATCATAATCAAAGGGATCAAATTGATCCTCTTTTAACTCAGCTGACGGAATCTTCTCAACGGAACTTTTTGGAATGATAAAACGCCCAGCTTTTTCGTTTACATATCGGGCAAGCGCATATACTTCCGTTTTGCTCACATCGCTGATGGCTGCTAAACCGCCACACATGTCTCCATACAAAGTGGAATAGCCTAACGCCAGCTCGGTCTTATTTCCCGTGGATAAAACCAGATAACCAAACTTGTTAGAGAGGGACATCAGAATCATGCCCCTTATCCTCGCTTGAATGTTCTCTTCCGCGACGTCTCGTTCTAAACCAGCGAATTCTTCCCGGAGAGTTTCTTCAAAAGCTTTGAAGACTGTTTCAATAGGGATCACTTTATACGGGATTCCTAAGTTTTCCGCGAGCTGTCTCGCGTCCTCTTTGCTATGTTGACTCGAATATCGGGACGGCATGGAAACACCCAGAACGTTTTCTTTACCCAGAGCCTCCGTCGCTATTACTGCAACTAGAGAAGAGTCTATGCCGCCGCTTAGGCCAATAACTGCTTTCTTGAACCCAGTTTTCCTGAAGTAATCTCTGACTCCCAGAACTAGTGCGTTGAAAATCTCCGCCTCTCGGTTATATTTAGGAGCTTTGACTTTTTTCCCAAGTTTTGTTTCTGGGTCTATCTCTGTGACGGTTAAGTCCTCCTCGAACTGTTTACCTAGTGCAATCAATTTTCCTGTTTTATCCACAGCTAGACTTTGACCGTCGAAAACCAATTCGTCTTGTCCACCCACAGCGTTCACATAGAAGATTGGAACTTTGTTATTTCTAGCCTGTTTACATAGCAGTCTTTGCCTCTCCAATCTTTTACCCGCATAAAAAGGGGAAGCTGAAAGATTCAGAATAAATTGAGCCCCTTTATCCACGAGTATTTTCGTGACCTTGACATCATAACTTTCGTCCCACAGGTCTTCACAGATTTCAACGCCGAATTTTACGCCTTTGACGTCAAAAACCCTGTGTTCAACTGCAGGTGCGAAATATCTGTCCTCATCGAAAACGTCGTACGTCGGCAACAAAGTCTTGTACTGGACCCCAACTAATCTGCCATCACGCATCACAGCCGCAGCATTATATTTCACCTCAGTCCCGTCGCTGCCCCTGATTTTTGGATCAAAATCGACAAAGCCAACTACGATAGTGATGCCTCTGCTTTCTTCAACGATTTTGTTCAACCACGCCTTGTTCTCTTGAACGAAGTTGTTTTCGTAGAGCAAGTCTTGGGGAGGATAACCCGTTATAGCCAATTCCGGAAAGACAACTAGATCGACTGCCTTTTCCTTAGCCTTCTGCACATAATGCTTTATCCTTTCAGAATTTCCCTTTAAATCACCAACAGTAGAGTTAATTTGTGCCATGGCCACTTGCACGCGCATCAAACGGCTCCGCGGTTTCACCGCTAAAGGCTCAGTGGTTCTTTTTGGGTTCCTCATCAAATTAACCTCTACCTGTTTACAATTCTAAAAGCTTCCTCATGTTCTCCCCGAGAATCAGGGCTTTTTCTCTTTCTTTTATTTCTGGAATCAAATCGAATTTTTTAATCTCGCGTTCTTGCTCTATGTAAGGGGAGTCTGAACCCGCGATCAGCTTTTTAGCTCCTAATCTTTGAAGGGCTTCTTGAAGTTTAGACATGTTGAACATCCCCGTAGTGCCGAGATACACATTGCCGAATTTCTCCGTGGTTTCTAGGTATTTGGGACCTTGCATGTGGGCCATGATAATTTTCGCGCTTGGGGCTTTCTTAGCGAGCGTTCCGATTTTTTCCGGTGGAGAAAGGGGCTTTCCGGAGTCAAAGATCACGGGTATCCTCAATTCAGAAGCTCGTTGGATAATGCGTAAAACATGGGGGTTATCTAAGGAGAAGTTTTGGCTGCTGGGATGCAGTTTAACGCCCCTTAACCCGAGCTTGTTTATCGCCCTTTCCAGTTCCAGTAGGGCTTTCTCTCCAAAGTTCGGGTCTAATCTTGCAAAACCGACAAGCCTATCGGGATATTTTCTTGCGGCAGACGCTATACCATCGTTTGCTTTAGAAAAGGAAACGCCGGGATTGATTTCGTTAAACGGGAAGATAACCGCCTTGTCTATGCCCGCTTTATTCATTTTAGCAATAATTTCCTCTGGGGACTGGCGAGCTCCGTCGCCCCTGTCTGGTCCTCCAACATGGTTGTGGGCGTCGATGATCAACTTGGTCAATTCTCCGTCTTTTTTTATTGTTCAGATTGGATAAAAATAAACTTTGCCGAAATCATGGCGTTAGAGAGCGTGGTCAGAAGGCAGCATATTGCTGATGATTTAGCTGGTTTTTGTGTCGTCTGAGAACAGAGGTTAATGTGGAGACCGTGAGTACGCCTGCTGTAACACATAGAACCATGCCTATTGAAAACTTGCAGATGGCGGAGAGCCCCATCCTTATTCCAACAAGGACAAGAATGATGGCGATACCGAATTTAAGGTCGCTGAAGAGGCTTTTGATTCCTGCTAACGCGAAATAGAGTGCTCTACGTCCACTGGACTTATGTTGGCCGTTTAATTGGAGAAGCTCTAGCGGGACAGTATGCTTCTTCTCCATGTTGACTCTGGTCAAGGCCTTTCTCCTCTTCTTCTGGACTCACTCTTATTGGTGAGGAAATGTCAGTCAATTTCAATATGAAGTATGAACTGAGGAACACGTAGACCGCAACAACAATGACCGCTACTGCCTGAAAAATTAGTTGTTGAGGATTACCGTAGAATAGACCGTTCACGTTGTTTATCATTGCCGCTGCAAACAAACCGGTTGCCAGTGACCCCCATACTCCACTAACACAGTGGCACGCAAAAACGTCTAAAACAATCATTAAAAATTGAACAAATTAGCTTTTGATTGTAACCCTTATCTTAGTGATGTTTTCTTTGATCTCCGGCTTTAGTCCCATGGTTAAAAGAAACTCTTCAATGAAGGTTTTAACGAACTTCCTTGCAGTTTCGGACCCCAACACTAAAGTGAAGTCGTTTTGAGAGTTTTTAGTCGCTTTGAAGAAATTACAGGCTTCTAGTCGTTCAAATAGGTCTTCAATTGAGTTGACTTTATTTTCCAGCTGTTCTGCGTGGGATCTAGCCACCTCTCTGCATTTTTCCCAAAAATATTCCTCTTCGGGCAGAGATTCAGCAAGGCTCAGGAAGAGCAGCCAGTGGTCCACATCCAAGATTATATGTTCGCCTGAAAGGAGCATATCCATATAGAAACGAAGTTTTTTCCTCACCGAGACATCGGCAAGGTCCTCATTTTCGTGATAAAATAGTAGAGACCGCCTTACCAATTCGCTTTGAGAGACTTTTTTCTCTTTTTTCATTTTCTCAATTAAACCGCTTGTTTCGTTGTCAAGGGCTATGGTTATTCTTGTTGGATTCTTCATCAGAAAATCCCAACCTGTATAATCTTAGTAACGACATATGTTAAATTCAAGATAGACGTGAACATGTTCTTCTCCATCTTATAAAGCCTCAAAGCTTAATCCTGAAGTCCTCCTTGACGACGTTGAGGACGACGTTTGTAACGCTTCTTTTCACATAAGGAGTGGCTAATAGATTCTTAATGAAACTGTTTAGGCTGGATCTATCCTTAAATCTCGCTACTACCGCAGCATCAAAGTCCCCGGTTATGTCGTAAACGCAGATAACGTTATCCCGCTTTGCAATTTCTTTCTCAACCTCAGGGAGATGCCCTCCTTCGGCTTGAATTAATATGATTGCTGTCAGGTTGTATCCGAGTTTATCTGTATCCACCATTATTGTGTAGTCCTTCAAAATTCCTTTATCCTCTAAAGCTTTAACACGGTTGTATGCGGTTCCGACGGCTATTCCGAGTTTGGTGGCTATCTTATTGAAACTTAGCCTAGAGTCCTCTTGGAGCAAATTGATAATTTGGAAGTCAACCTCGTCAACTTTTTCAGGCAAATCAGCTTCCAGTTTAATTACCTCCAATTTTCGCATTCAGCGATTTCACGAAAATGCGTAGCGTTTTTCATGAATACACATTCATTTAATGAATTTCTATATAAATGTTTCTCTCAAAAAACGAAAGCTTTATATACAAATATCCAATATTTAGAGCTTCAATTGAATAAAAAAATAGGTGTGCGACATTGGAGACTTTAAAGAAAACCGTTGAGTCCTTAAAGGAGCACAAGGTCCGATGGGTGCACTCATCTTTCGTGGACATCCGTGGTCTAATGCAAGATGTGGTTATACCCGCAAAACAGTACACGGAGGGGCCAGCTTTTACTTCCGGAATCGGCTTCGACGGCTCATCGATCAGAGGCTTCAAATCCATCGAGGAATCCGACATGATTTTCATGCCGGACCCGGAGACCCTAGCCATCATTCCGTGGACCAGTGATGAAAAGCAGAAGAGCGCCATCATCATAGGCGATATCTACGAGGCTTACGGTAGCAAAGAACCTTCCGACGTGTGTCCAAGGGGGTACGTTGCAAAAAGAGCCGTTAAAGCAGCAAAAGACATGGGTTACACCGGTCGCTTCGGCCCTGAACTGGAGTATTTCGTCTTTACGTCTATTGATCCAACGAAACTAGTATGGGACCTCTGGGTCAGCCCAAAGGGAGGCGCAGGAGACTCTTGGGGGGCGCCAAGAGTCGTGCCAGAGTCGCCGGAGATTACGCCTGGAAGCTTCACCCTCAGACCCAAGGAAGCGTACTTTAGGCCTCCTCCAGAGGACACAACCGTTGAGTACCGCAACGAGGTTGCCTCAGTTCTAGAGGAGAACTTTGGTTTCGAAGTTGAGATGCATCACCACGAGGTGGCTACAGCCGGTCAGTTGGAGATTGATTTTCACTATGGTGAGCTGGTGAAAACTGCCGATAGGACTATGTACTACAAGTTCGTGGCTAAAAACGTGGCAAAAAAATACGGGATGATCGCTACCTTCATGCCTAAGCCGATTTATCTTGACAACGCCAGCGGAATGCACGTTCACAGTTCCCTTTGGAAGGACGGAGAAAACGCGATGTATGATAAGAATGACGAGTACGCGGAGCTAAGCCAAACAGGTAGATACTTTATTGGAGGAGTCTTGGAGCACGCGAGGGCTATTACTGCTGTGACATGCCCAACAGTAAACTCTTACAAGCGGCTTGTACCCGGCTTTGAAGCTCCGATTTACATAATGTGGTCACGACGCAACAGATCAGCCTTAGCGAGGGTTCCCGTCTACTTCAAAGGACCTAAATTTGCTTCACATAAACGTGCGGAGGTTCGTTGTGTTGACCCATCCTGCAACCCCTACTTAGCGTATTCGTGTATCCTCATGGCGGGACTCGACGGCGTGAAGAAAAAGACCGACCCAGGTGATCCAGTCGACGAAGACGTGTATGAACTGCCAGCAGAAAGGAAGCGGGCGCTCGGAATCAAGGAACTTCCAACGACGCTGAAAGACGCCCTAGAGGAAATGAAAAGCGACGAAATCGTCCAGAAGACCCTCGGAAGCCACATCTTTGACGCTTTCATAGAGTACAAAACCAACGACTGGAACCAATACTGCCTTTACGTCACCCCATGGGAAATTATGAAATACTTGGACTATTAAATGAAAATGAGTATGTGAGAGGTGAAAAAGAATGAAAGCATACCTGTTGATTGAAACGAAGCCCGGTACATCTGAGAAGGTCGTTAAAGCCATAAAAGGTCGAGTTAAAGGCGTTCTGAACGCGGACTCTGTCTACGGCAGATACGATGCCATAGTGGTCATAGAGGCGCCTAGCATCGAAAAAATCAATGAAATCGTCTACAAGATAGTTGGCAAGGATCCCAACATCATCCACACTGAAACATCGTTAACCCTATTCTAATGGAGAGAGAAAAAATGTCTAAAACCAAGGACCTACGCAAAAAACCATTGAGAGCCTTCGTCATGGTCACCGTGAAACCCGGCACATCCCAAGACATCGTCGAATCAAGACGCATCAAGGGCGTGAAGATGGCCAACTCAGTCTTAGGTAGATTCGATGCAGTGGTGGTGATAGAGGCAGATGACCTCGAAGAGCTCAGAAAGATAATATATGAAATGGTTGAACAACAGCCCAACGTGGTCCACACTGAGACCCTGTTATCCATCTTCCACCCGATAACCCCAGAAACACCCTAAACACACCTCACCACCCCGCTTTTGAAAACAAAAACCTTTTTCTTTAACCCTTAAAATAAGGTGGATGCTACCAACGCGTCCAAACGGCCCGTAAATAACGAACATAAGAAAAGCGATGAAAAATGAAAGGACATCTAACAAGTAACGCTGATGTTGAATTTCGTTTTCCTATATTGCCTTTGAAAGTAGAGCCCATAATCGACGATACGACCCTGAGAGACGGCGTGCAGATGCCTGGCTTAGCGGCTTCCCCTGAGAAAGCGGCGCACATCGCCTATCTTCTTGATTCCATCGGAGTTGAGAGAATAGAGCTTCACCACTATCAAAGACCAGACAAAGAGGCTATAAAGCTGATTCAAGACATGAGCTTGAACGCTAGGCTCGCTGGCTGGTGCAGAGCCCTAAAAGCCGACATAGACGATGCACTAGCGTGCGATTTTAGAGAGGTTGGAATTTCTCATCCTGTTTCCTACATTCACTTAAAGGCTAAATGGCCAGAGAAGACTAACGGGGAACTTCTCGAGAGGGTCGTGGACACCGTAGAGTATGCTGCAAAGGATCACGGGTTAAGAGTGTTTGTCCACGGAGAGGACAGTTTGAGGGCGGACTGGCAGTTCGAGAAGAGGTTTATCAACGCTGTTGCTGACGCTGGAGCAGAGGTTTACCGAATCTGCGACACCGTTGGGATTGGATCATCTAGTCCAGACGCACCTTTGCCTAATGGAATTCCAGCTAAGATTAGAAAAATAAAAGAAGAAACAAAGATCAAGGATATCGAAATTCACGCCCACGATGACCTCGGGAACGCTGTTGAGAACACAATGGCGGCGATCAGGGCAGCCTCGGGTCTTCTTGATAGAATTTATGCCAGCACAACTTTTCTGGGAATAGGGGAACGCGCAGGAAACGCTGAAACGGAGAAGGTTATGATGAACCTGTATCTGCATCACGGCGTCAGGAAATATGAAAAAGGGCTGGGAAAATTAACGGAGATTGCCAATTACATAGGTAGTGCAGCGGGTTATGTGGTCCCGCCGAACAAGGCTATAGTTGGCGGCTACGCTTTTGCCCACGAGTCTGGAATACACACCCACGGAGTGCTTAATAATCCTCTTACATATGAGCCATATGCCCCTGAACTTGTTGGAAACGTGAGGAGGCTCACCATTGGGAAGCAGTCTGGGAAGGCGGTTATTAGACACAAGATAAAAAAAATGGGAATAACCATAAGCGACCAGCAACTTCAAGAGGTTATAAGTAAAATAAAAAAGATTTATGCAGAAGGCAGAAAGGCCTCCCTGAAAGAGGAAGAATTTGAAAAGATTTTGCGGGAGATTAAACTAATAGACTCCTGATAGTCTACTATCCGCGCGCATTAAGAGGGGTGAGGAGGCAGTTAAGCCAACGCAAAACGTCGGAAACTTGTTCTGAAAAAAGAAAAAAGCATCGAATCTTAGATATATAATGCACACATTGTTTCATATTTTTCGCTTTTTTATACACATTTTTTTCAGAAAAAAGAAAAAAATAAATATTAGGGATGTGTTATATTCAGGTGGCTGGCGGGTCATGTAAAAGTTAGGCATTTTGTCTCATCTCCTTTCCTTGCCTGCGTGGCTCGCTCAGCCGAAAAAATCGGGGAGCCCCATTCTTTCGTTTATAAAGGTATTAACATTCCCTTCCATCTATTATTGTGGACCCCTAATTTCCCATGACGTAAAGAGTGAAAAGCTCGCACTACCCTAGGCGGATAACAGCCTAAAACGGTTGTCGCTATGAATTGCAACGTTAAACGCCCTAGATTTCTAGAATGTTGACATGTCTGCTGCAAAACGATGCTTTGAACAGCACTATTGTCTGTAGCATTCGGGATAACGTAATCCCCAGCACTCCTTGGATAAAATCCCAGCACACTGTCATAACTTGGGTCTCCACCCACCTCTTGGTACGTAGCCGCTAGCGCTGCTTTTATAGACTTCTTTTCCACGATCAGGTGTTGAAGCAAGCGGGTAGCTGCGTTGTCAGTGTAAGACGCCATTACAGGCCCGCTCCAACCGAAATATGCTTTTGCGCCTTTCGCGATGAATGCCTTCGCCATTTGAGGGTCACTACTAAGCCCGTTGCATCCCGTCATAATGATTATGGTATTCTCGAAGCTGCCATTCATGTTGTCTCTGACAAACGTTGGAGAAACCCCGAAGTATATGGGATCTCCCTCTTCATAAGGGGCGAAGGCTACTGGTACCACTCCATCATCTTTGAGCTTCTGATACCTACTTTCGTTGAAGAGTTCAGAACTGAAGAGGGCTATTAGATTGGTTTCATTGCGGGAAGTTGCTGAGTGGGCTCTCAGAATTATCAAACCGTAATTTTGCGACGAAAGGTTTCTGTAGAAGTCTACGGTGACATTGGCACCCTCGATGTAATCCACTTCGAAACCTGAGGCATTCAAGATTTCTTCGGCGGCTTGGATGAAAGTCTGATTGGGTTGCGCGTTTATGTGTCCGCCGCCCAGCTGGTCAACTATTGCAGCTTTAAAATGAAATACGTTAGAGTTATTAGGAGGAGGAAAGAGGACGAAATAGAGAATGACACATAAGAGAATTACGGAAACAGCGGCAATTATCCCTTGGGCGGATCTACGCTTGAAAAAAGTCTTCCTCTTTCTTTTCTTAGATCTCTCGTTCATTTAGAAATAAACCTTCTTCTGTGCCTTCCCGCGTTGACAAGTGCACA
The DNA here is from genome assembly GCA_964655075.1 of uncultured Candidatus Bathyarchaeia archaeon. Lineage (GTDB taxonomy): Archaea > Thermoproteota > Bathyarchaeia > Bathyarchaeales > Bathyarchaeaceae > CAZZLD01. Next base: position 54,627 of record CAZZLD010000006.1, on the reverse strand, counting down.
TGTTCAAAGTCTCTAGATTCACGGTAATTAAAGCTTCTGAAACTGAATTATAGAGTATTTAAGACCCATTAGATTTTTAATAAACAAAACGTGGCTTTCATACATGACAGACATACTTTGCTCAGCTTAAGAACCATCAGGTCTATGCGAAAACGCGTAGCTACGCGTTAAGGGAAGGAGGAAGGGCATGCGCTGAACTGCGTGTTTCCTAAACTCTTTTGTGCGTACACATTTTTCTGTTTTTGTGTCCCACTAGGACAGCCGCTAGGATCATGATGGCTGTGAGAGCCGAGGTTAAACCTACCCAAAGGGACGGTGATTCAGGTGTATTTAGGGTGAGTATGACGCCGCCCACAGGACCAGGAGAAGTCTGTTCAAACAGCCAATTTGCTATAGTTGTTTTAGGCCCATCCATAGTTATCGGATCACTTTGGGCGTAGTTTGTCCCCGAAGCGTCTCCACTCCAATTGGTGAACACTTGACGAGAACCATTACCATAACTAATCACACCCGTGCTCAGAGTGGCATAAGCAGTGTCACCATCATCATACCAGCCCACGCCGCCTGGAGTACCGTAAGGCGAGGAGACAGTAAGATAGTACTGCGTCTTCCAGTTCGCTATGGCTGTTTTAGGACCGCTCATAGTTATTGGGTCTGAGGTTGTGCCTGTGCCTGTTGCGTCGCCACCCCAATTGACGAACACCCGACGAGTACCATTACCGTGGTTCACAATGTTGACGGATATAGTGGCATAGGCAGTGGAGCCAGAATCATACCAACCTTCGCCGCCAGGCGTAGCGTAAGGCGAAGTCACGGTCAAATAATACTGCGTCTTCCAGTTCGCTATGGCTGTTTTGTTGCCGTCCACGAGAATTGGGTCGCTTTGGGAATAGTTTGTGCCCGACGCGTCGCCGCTCCAGTGGGTAAACACCCTGCGGGTGCCATTTCCGTGGTCAATAATACCTGTGTCCAGAGTAGCGTAAGCGGTGGTCCCATTATCATACCATCCTATGCCTCCAGGAGTTCCGTAGTCGGAGGAAACGGCTAGGTAGTACCGGAATTGGCTTTGGTAGTTCCCTGTAACCGTCACAGGGCTTCCCACTTGGAACGGTGAAGCTGGACCAGCGACATCGATTAAAGTGAAGTTCTGATTGGGGTCAAAGCTTGAAACTATGGCGCCATAAGAATATTCGACCCAAGAGCCATTATCAACCCACCACGTGAACGGAAGGCCACCGAAGGTCTTAGCAGAACCATTAACTGTTACCACGGTGCCCGTGGCATTAACGTCCAAACCAGTATAATTAAAAGTGACTAAATACTGGGTCTTCCAGTCGGCAACAGCAGTCTTAGGTCCATCCATGGTTATCGGGTCGCTGGGTGAACTGGACCCAGACGCGTCGCCGCTCCAGCCAGTAAAAACATATTGAACGCCCGCTGGACCAGCCACAACTAACGGAGTAACCGTGGCGTATGCCGTGTCGCTTGCGTTGTACCATCCCGTGCCTCCGGGGGTGCCGTAGGGTGAGGTCACGGTCAAGTAGTACTGTACCTCATAAATTCCTGTAATTGTCTCGGGGCCTGTTACTGTGAAGGGCGAGGTCGGACTGGCGATCCTGTCTAAGAAGAATCTTTTGCCTGTGACGCTGCTTGAAACTATATCGCTGTAGCTGTAGGTGACCACAGAACCCTCATCAGCCCAAAGACTAAACGGAAGATCACCAAAACTCTTCGGCGATCCATTAACCGTAACCACAGTGTCTGTAGCATCGGCATCCATTTGCATCTGGGCGAACGTCACCAAATACTGCGTCTTCCAATTAGCTATGGCGGTCTTGTTACCGTCCACGAGAATCGGGTTACTTTGAGCATAGTTTGTGCCCGACGCATCTCCGCTCCAGTGCGTAAACACCCTGCGAGTACCATTTCCATGATCGACAACGTCATCAGTTAGAGAGGCAAAAGCGTTCGTACCGTTATTATACCAGCCATCGCCGCTTGGAGTGTCATAAGGCGAAACTACGTCTAAATAGTATTGTAGTTCAAGGGAGAATACCATATCGTTGTAGTCTCTATCTCCACCTCCAAAGAGGTTCTCGAACCCAATAAGGAACATGCTGGGGGAATCCAAGTTCTTGTATACTTTCGCGTGTTGTTCAGGAGTGTCAGGGTTTCTGGCGCTTTCGGTGAAGTACCTGTGTTCTGGTGAAAGCATTGAAAGGCCGAATTCGTAACCAATGTTAAACGTCTTAGTTAGCGGCGGAGAAATGTATCCTGAACCACCTTCTGGTCCTGAGAAAATTACATGGAATACGCTTGTGCCAACCTGATAATAGCTAAGCTCGTTTTCATCGCAATATCCAGCGAACTCAGCGTACAAAGTAATGTTATACGTGCCCGCTGGAAACGTCTCAACCGACGCCACAGCCACGTTCGTAAAGCCCAAATTACTCAAAATGTCTGTCAGAGGGGGTTCAGCAGCATGCAGTGGAGCAATATAACAAGAGAGGAATAGAAGGAAAACGGCAAGGAAAATGATGGTGCGTAAATCTAGCCTTTTCGGTCTCCTAAATGACCTGACGATTCTCCTTTCCTCGTTTGGCAATAGGACTGCCCCTCTTCTTCCCGATTGAACGCGTATGTACATTATAGTTGTTGAACCTAAAATAGTTAAACCTTATGGAACAAAGTTACGTAAAGTCTTGCGTAATATTCTAAATAGATTAAATGTTGCTAACAACTAGGCTGGTTAGAATTATTTCCTAAAGCACTAAATGCGTTATTTTTATATTTTTGTTTTGCAATGCGGTCTTTGGATGAGTTGATGGTTTATGGCTTCGATAAGGGAGGTTCCCGCTAAAACCAAACGTTTCGAACGTATAGGAGCACACACCCACATCAAAGGCTTGGGCTTAGACAAAAACATGAAGGCCGTCCGCGTTAAAGACGGCATGGTGGGTCAACAGAAAGCTCGAGAAGCTGCAGGCCTAATTGTCCAGATGATAAAGGAAGGAAAGCTCAGCGGAAAGACCATGATCTTGGCTGGCCCTCCAGGAACCGGAAAAACCGCTATTGCAGTTGCTATATCAAAAGAACTAGGTGCAAATGTTCCGTTTATTCAGATGAGTGGAAGCGAAATCTACAGCAGCGAACGAAAGAAAACCGAGATTCTCTACGAGGCCATTCGGAAGTGCATAGGCGTAGAAATCCACGAAATGCGCGAAGTCTACGAAGGTGAAATAACTGGACTGGACATAAAAACTGCGCCTCACCCCTACAACCCCTACCAGAAGGTACCAGAAAGCATACGCATAACGCTGAAAACCGCCAAAGAAGAAAAGACGATCGAAGCTGGCGCGCCTATTGCCCAACAAATCATGCAAGAGAACATAACCGAAGGAAACGTTATCCAGATCGATAAAGAAACGGGCCGCGTAGCCAACCTCGGCCTAAGCCTCGAAAGCCAGAAAGGAAAAACCTTCGATGTGGATGTGAGCAGAAAAATTCCTAGACCCGATGGAAAAGTCTACAAAGAAAAGGAGTTCGTTTACACGCTCACATTAGCTGACATGGACGAAATCAACGCTCGAAGACGCGCAGGAGGCGGCATCATGAGTGTGTTCTTCGGAGGAGCAGAAACCAAGGAAATAAACACCGAAATCCGCACCATGGTCGACGAATCCGTAAAAAAACTCGTAGACGAAGGCAAGGCCTTCATTCACCCCGGCGTCTTCTTCATTGACGACTCTCACCTCCTAGACCTAGAAGCCTTCAGCTTCTTAGGGCGCGCCATAGAAAGCGAACTTGTTCCCATTATAATTCTTGCTACAAACAGGGGCATAACTACCATCCGCGGCACAGACGTGAAAAGCCTGTTGGGTTTCCCCTTAGACCTCATAGACCGAAGCGTCATCATCGGCACAGAAGAATACGACGCTGAAAGCATCAAGGAAATCTTGAAACTCCGTGCTGTTGAAGAAAAGGCCAAAATCGAACCTAAAGCTCTGCAGAAACTTACAGAAATCGGTGCGAAAAGCTCCTTGAGATACTGTGTGCAGCTTCTAAGCTTGGCAGCTCAAAACGCGAGAACGGCAAAACATGAAAAAGTAACCGTGAATGACGTGGAACGCGTGGACAAGCTCTTCATGGACATAGGTGAAGCAGCAGAACACCTACGAAAGTACGAAGAGAAGCTCATGCACCACTAAGCTCTTCCCTTTGCTAAGCAACAAAGGTCGCCTAGAAGCACATCTGAGGGCCTCAACAGGTTCACATCTTGATTCTTAATGGCGTTTCAATCTAAATCTAATTCCCGTTTGCGCTATGAGACGGAAAACATACATAAGTTGATAGAAAGCGAATTCTTAAATAATTCACCACTATACTTTTCTTAGAGAAGACAGATGAGCGTAAGAAAGGCGTATTGGGCATCTGTGTGTGCCTTTTCGGTCTTTTTGTTGTTGTGGTTTCTTAGATTATTTAATGTTCTAGGAAGCGAATATAACCTCCTGATAGGGTGGGTGACAACAATTAGTTTAATCTTGCTTGGGGTGTTTATAGGCACGCTCATTTCAGAGAAGAAAATTCGAGTTCGAGGGATTATAGCCTTTCTTCTCATATTTTCCGCGGGCTTCCTCGCCGCTCCATTTGTTGGGGTTGGCGTGCTTATGGTCGTCAGCATGTTTCCAGTCAGCAGAGGAATCGAACCCATAGTCTTTGGAGGAAGCATTACGGGTTATCTGTTACTTTACATGGGGCTTTGGTTTTGGCTTAAGAAGAAAGGCATTTTCAAGTTCATGGAGAAGGATTGAACGAAAAAATAGTGACAACCACGAAGAAAAAACACAAAAATGAAAACAAGCATTCATGCACCACTAGATGTAGTTTTTATCAGAGATGAAGAGGCTTTGTTGTTCGCTAAATACTTGAGGAACGAAAAGGAATCATGGAATCCAAGAATCGCAAATCTATAACATAACTCATAATTGAATTTTCTGACCACAGCTTGGGCAATATTTGGCATTAGCTGGTATTTGAGTTCCACAGTTTGTGCAGAACCTCTTTGGACTCACAGAAGCACCAGATTCAGGCTTGGGTAATACTTGGGTTTTCATAACTTCCTGCGTTTCGTACCTTCTGAAAGCGATGCCAATTACAAGAAAGGATATACCGACTATCAATAAAGGTACTGAGTATCCGCTGTATTCGTAATATTGTAGCCAACCCCTTAAACCCATATATCCTTCGACGTTCAACCATATCCAAGCTCCGCCAGCGAGAAATATGAGCCCCAAAACTCCCAATATTGAACCCATCATTCTTCCAAGTTGGGACTGCATAAATCTTCATATGTATTATTCTGAATAAAAAAGTATCGTCCAAAATTAGGATTCGATCATCGGTAGATCAGTTTGGGTTTGGGGATAAATTTTTAATTCAGTTCTTCAGCCGTTTTTTTTGGTGCATACGGGTGTCTGAGAGAAGCCGAAAGAGGCGGTTTTTTTGACCTTTTCGGTTTTACTGATGAGGATTTTCCCTTTGACAGAGAACTCTCTGAAGGAGACTCAGGATATTCTATGTCCGTAACCTACGACGCGGAAGGCAAACCTAAAAGAAAGTAAAACATCCCGTCCTGCGTTTCCTTTAAATAACTTGCAACACAATCTTTTAGGTGAAAAGGGAACAGAAAATGGATGGAAACGAAGATAAGAAAAAAGCGGCATTTCAACCTCCGCCGTTAACACCTAGACTACCAGAAAAACCTGAAGAAGGAAGATGGCCCTCGCCGCTTCCGTTACCCGCGGTTCCAGCCGAAGACGTAGGCAGAGTGCTCAAACAAATACTGGATAGACTAGACGCCATAGAAAAACGGCTAGCGAAAATCGAAAAAATCCTAGCGACAAGACAACTGCCGCCTTAGACGTTACTGCTTTCTAATGTAGCTTCCTGTTATTGGGATAGGGTGGCGGCACTTAGGACATCTTTTGTCACCCGTTATTTTGCATCTGACCACAGTGTAGCTGAACCGTTTAATCAGTGGCTCGCCGCATTTAGGACAGTAAGTGTTCTCATACCTGTGACCGTGAACATTCCCAACATAAGGATAAAGCACTCTAGCTTCCCAGTGCTTCCCATTAACCTTTTCCAGAAGATTGCGGGCTATGCAACTGGCTGTTTTAAGGCTTCATTAAATATTTGAAATTCGTTTTCAGAAAGCCACTCTTCATCTTTTAATTGTTCTAAGCCTTCTTTCACTTTTCCCTTGGATTCCTTAGTTCGCAGGATGTTAGCGCGGAAACCAGCGTCAATTATTTCCTTTTCGAAAACTGGGTTATGCTGAACCAGAGTTACGAGCTGATCAAGCAAGTCCGTTATTGATTTAGAGCGGTTTTGGAATAGAGACTTTATCTTCGCCGCGCCGAAAACTCCCTTAAGCCTCGTTAGTCCTCTCATACCTCTCGCGTAAGAAGGCGAAACAACCACGTATCTTTTCTTCATTTCCTTCTGGTAACAAGCCAAATAGAAGGGCACATGAACCATGGTATACCTCTTTCCTCCGCCGGTTATGCCTTCACTCTCGATTTCCTTCAGCGCCACCCTCTTCAACTCCAACAAACGGTTCATCTGATCCACAATAGAATGCGACATCTCCTCCATCTTCTGCATTTCCTCCTGCTTCAGTCGAACTTCAGCTTCGCGAGAGGCCTCTAAGTCTCTTACCTTAGCTTTCGTCCTTTCAGCTTGGCTTTCGTATTCCGTTTTAAGTTTGGTTATCTCAAATTTCTTGGCAGCGTTAACTTCCTCAATTTTTTTATTCAAATCACCCATGGTTTTTTCTAAAGTCGCAAGTTCCTTCTTCGCTTCTTCAATTTTCTGTTTCCAGTGGGCTTCTCCTTTCCCATTTTTGCGGGATCTGCACGTTTCTCTTTCAACTTCAAACTGTTCTGCTTCGGCAGTTAACCGACTACTGGTTTGTTCGGCTTTAACCTGTTCCTGATGGAGGGCTTGAAGCTGCTTCTCGAACTTTCTGGAAACCCCAGTGATCTGTTTATCGTATCTTTTCTGGATTTTGCGGGTCTCCTTCAAAGCGGAGGCTGTGGCAACCGCGATTTTCTTGTCAAAATCTTTTTGAGTGATTTTGATTGTTTTACTAATCGTTTTTACCTGTTTTTGAGTTGTAGTGTTAAGAAGTTTCATAGCTTGACTGAGGCTGAGAACATCCTTTTTCAACGCGGCTCTAAGGCTTGACAGTTCTTGAAGCGAAGATGAAATTGTCTCCTCGTCAAGTGTCGGCTCCAAAATCACCTTTTCAACTGTGGATTTTTCGGTTCTCTTAGCTTCTGGAAGATATTTTACGAAGTCTTGTATGAACTGCGGATTTGTGATAAGCCCCTCTATTGTTTCTTCTTCTTTTCCTGCGAAGGCTTCGAAGTAATTCAGGTGGTGGGAGAGATAAGCAGAGTAGGCTTCACGGGATTCTGCGCTTCCACGAATTTCGTTAGTGAAAGCATGTATGTCAGGCAGCACATCGTAGGACAAGGTGTGCGTTGAAATACCGAATCCGTCAAACAGAAATTTTCTCCTTCTCCAAGGGACCAACCACAGAGGATAGTGAATCTCAGCGACAAAAGTTAACTCTTCGGGAGCCTTTTTTAGAATTACACCTCCACCTTTTTCTCTGTCTGATTCGGCTAAACAAAAAACAGTTGCTATTTCCATCTCAAGCGTAAACGTCTCCCGATCTCCAGCAGGGACTGCGAAGGGAAGAAAAAGCCTAGATGCCTCTTCCGTCACATTTTCCACCCTGTTTTTGTATGCTTTGTTCCTAATATAAGTGTGTCATTAAATAGGTTTAGGTAAGATCAGATATATTTATTATTGTTGCCTCTAACCTTTTTAGACGAAAATGAGGGACAGATTTGCCTGAGGCTATCCGCGAAGGAGACGATGTTCTCCTCTATCTGGATCAAAAAAGAACCTATCTGGTGAAAGCGGAAAAGGAGAAAAGCTTTCACACCCACAAAGGAATCGTGCAGTTGAGCGAACTGATCGGCAAGGAATACGGCACTCAAATAACGAGCACCATGGGAATCCAGTTTGTAGCTCTAAAACCAAACGTGCGAGATTACATATTCAAAATGCTCAGAAAAACCCAGATAACCTATCCGAAGGACATAGCGCTCATCGTCATGTTCAGCGGCTCGGGTCCAGGCAGCCGAGTTGTCGAAGCGGGAACCGGAACTGGCGCCCTCACCAGCGCGTTGGCGTTCTACGTTAAGCCGTCAGGGCGAGTTTACAGTTACGAAATCCGTGAGCAGTTCATGGAACTCGCTCGAAAAAATGTGGAAAGAGCGGGAGTGTCCGAGTGGGTGGAACTGAAAAACAAGGACATAACGGCAGGCATCGAAGAAAAAGATGTGGATGCTGTGATTTTGGACATGGCGACGCCGTGGCTGGTTGTGCCTCACGCCTATTCCGCGTTGAAGGGAAGCGGCGCTCTGGTTTCCTTCAGCCCAACCATGGATCAGGTGGTAAAAACTGTTGAAGCGCTAAAGGCAGACGGCTTCGTGGACGTTAGAACCGTTGAGTGTCTCATGCGGGGAATGCAGATTGAACGGGGAAAAACGCGACCTGAAACGCTTATGACTGGGCATACCGGATACATCACCTCCGCACGCAAGGCAGTTAAACAGGACGAGGGAAAGCGTTAAGAAGGAGTCATCCTTTACGGTTTTGCCATTAGAAGGGATGTTAGTTGACGACGAAGAAAAAAAGAAAGGCTGCTGTTCCGGTTAAGTTTGATGCATCAATTTTGAATAACCCGAAGTTTTCGAACGCGCTGTTGATCGTGGCAGTTTTGGTGCCAATTGTCTCCATGTTGGCCTTCTGGTCCCAAGAGGGCTTCAAGACGCCCATGTCCGTAAAGGTTTTTGACAGCGTGGGACGTAACCCCGCCATATTCCCTGCGTTCCTCGTTTTAGTTGTTGCTTCATTCTGGCTTCAATACCGTAGTTTGCCTGCGGGAAACAAACGGAAAATGCTTGGAAAAACTCCAATTCTCATGTTTTTAGGTATAGGTGTTGCAGTCGTCTCTCTGGCGCTCATTTGGTGGCGGAGCCCCGCCGATACTTCTACTAGAACAATAATTTCGCAGTTTGCGAACACGATGCCTCTCTCTGGGTCCGTTGCTGCCTTAACGTTGGTAGGCATAATCCTGGCTTTCTTCGTCTTAAAGAAGGAGGAACAGAAGAGACTCATATGGGCGGTAATGATTCCTGTTTCGGCGCTTCTTATATTCGGTGGACCCACCTACGTGCTTTTGTTTCTTCAAAAGCTGGAAGTTCCGTATATAGTCCGCGTTCCCATCGGCTTAGCTTCGTTCACGGCTGGTTTGATTATTTTCCTGCGTTTGATTAAAGAAGAAGTGAAACCTTAAACGCCCTGTTTTTCAGCTCTCTTCATGTTTCCCAGTTTCTCGCGAATTATCTCGTTGGCTAGTTCAGGGTCTGCCTTTCCCTTTGTTGCCTTCATGAGCTGACCGACGAGGAAGTGCATTGCTTTGTCGTCAGTTAAAGCGTCCTTAACTGCCTTCTGGTTCTCGGCGAAGATCTTATCCACCAGTTTCTCCAATTCTTTCCGAGAGGCGATTTTCTTCAGTCCCTTTTCTTCGACGATCTGTTTCGGATGTTTCCCAGTTAGCACCATCTTCGGCATGATGTATTTGCCGATTTTTCCGCTTATGACGCCTTCATCGATGAGTTTGATCATTTCAACTAGGTGGGCTGGCGTGATCTTCGACTCCAAAAGCTCCAAGTTATTTTCATACAGGTTCCGCAGGAGATCGCTCATCATCCAGTTGCTTATCGCCTTCGGCTTATCATACCGTTTGACGCTTTCCTCGAAAAAGTCTGCCAGCGCCTTGTCGCCAACCAGCACCCCAGCGTCGTAACGCGGTATGCCATATTCCCTCACGAACCGCTTTATTCGAGCAACGGGCAGCTCCGGCATCCCCGTCCTAACTTTTTCAACGAAGTCTCTGCTTATCTCGATGGGAACTAGGTCCGGCTCAGGGAAATACCTGTAATCCTGCTCTTCCTCCTTAGTGCGGAGACTGATGGTTATTCGCCTAGTTTCGTCCCAGTGCCTAGTTTCCCGCTTAACTGCAAGCCCCTTGTCCACCAAGTCCTTCTGCCGCATAATTTCGAAGCCTAAAGCCCGTTCCACTTCCTTGAAGGACGAGATGTTTTTTACTTCAACGCGGGTTCCGCCTGCAAGAGAAATATTTGCGTCACATCGCATGGCGCCCTCTAAGCTGCCGTCGAAGATGCCCAAGTGCTCTAAAATCGACCTAAGCCTCTGAAGGAAGACTCTAGCTTCTCTTGGCGAGTCCAAGTCGGGCTCCGTCACAACTTCCAGCAGCGTTACGCCCGCCCGGTTGTAGTCCACCAGCGTGTAAGGCGACTGGTCGATGGCTCCCAAGTGCACCAGCCTGCCGGGGTCCTCCTCCAAGTGGACGCGGCCGATCCTGACGAGTTTCCGTTTTTTCTTCACCTCGATGTAGAGGTGCCCGTTTACGGCTAGGGGTACGCCGCCGGCGCGGTCATACTGGGAAATCTGAAAGTTTTTCGGCATGTCCGGGTAAAAGTAGTTCTTGCGGAAGAAGAACATGCGCTCCGAAACCGTGCAGTTTAGGGCTAGAGCCGCCATAACCGCGAACTCCACCGCGCGGCTGTTAACCACAGGAAGCGAGCCTGGAATGCCGAGACAAACGGGACAAACCATCAGATTCGGGTCTTTACCCCGGTAATCCGAAGAGCAACCGCAGAAAAGCTTACTCTTCAAGCTCGTCAACTGCACATGAACTTCAAGACCGATCTTAATTCTAGGCGGTGCCATAGGCATTTCACCTTAACGGTGGTTTTTGAGACTTATATTCTGTGGCTTGTTCGAAGGCATAGCCCACTTGAAACGTTAGGTCTTCTCTGAAGGGCGGGGCAGTTATTTGCATGCCCACAGGCAGTTTGTTGCTGGTGAAGCCGCAGGGCACGGAGAGGGCCGGATACCCGGTGAGGTTTGCGGGAGCCGTGAGCACATCGCACATGTACAGCGCCAATGGGTCTTCGATTTTCTCTCCGATTTTGAAGGGCGGAACAGGCATGGTAGGTCCAACCAGCACATCGAAGCTTTTGAAGGCTTTTTCGAAGTCCCTGCGAATTAAAGTTCGAACCTGAAGCGCCTTCAAATAATACTTGTCGTAGTAGCCAACGGACAAAGCGTAAGTGCCCAAGATGATCCTCCGCCTAACCTCGTCCCCGAAGCCCTTTCGCCTGTCCTTTGAATAAACAGTTGACCAGTCTCCGCTGTCCTGCTTAACTCGGAAACCATAACGCAGACCGTCGTAACGTGCCAAGTTGGAACTTGCCTCCGACATAGCTATCAAATAGTAAGTGGGAATCGTGTACTCCAAACTCGGAAGCGAAGCCTCACTGCGAACAGCCCCCAAATCCTCCAGCTTATGAACCGCCCCCCAAACCGTCTTCTCAACCTCTTTGCTGGTTCCTTCGCCGAAAAACTCCCGAGGCACCCCGATCTTCAAGCCTTTGACATCCGCCTTGAGAAACCGCGGGTAATCCTTCCCCTCCGTTTTCACGGACGTGCTGTCCCTAGGATCATAACCAGATAGAACGCTGAATAACAGGGCGCAGTCATACACGCTCTTCGCGAGCGGTCCAATCTGCTCAAGGCTGTTGGCGTAAGCGATCAGTCCGTAACGGCTCACCAACCCGTAAGTCGACTTCAGCCCTACCACAGAGCAGTAGCTCGCTGGACACCTGATGGAGCCGCCTGTATCCGAACCCAAAGCCAGAGCCGCCTCGTCAGCAGCAACGGCTGCCGCGCTTCCCCCAGAAGAACCCCCGGGAACAGTTGAGGGGTCCCAAGGATTATGCGTCGCCCCAAAACAGCTGGTTTCCGTAGAGGAGCCCATGGCAAACTCGTCCATGTTCGCCTTGCCGATGATGACGCTGTCCTCCTGCTTGATTTTCTCAATAACCGTGGCGTCGTAGGGAGGAATAAAATTTGCAAGCATGTGCGAAGAACAGGTGGTGCGGATGCCTTCAGTGCATATGTTGTCTTTAATGACTATGGGGACGCCGGCAAGTCTTCCAACTGGTTTGCCAACTGCGATCTTCTTATCAACTTCCTTGGCTCTTTTAACCGCCTCTTCTTCAACCAGTGTGACAAAGGCGTGAACCGTGCTTTCCACTCTGCGCATTCTTTCAAAACAGGATAACACGCATTCTTCGGCGGTTACTTCGCGCCTCAATATTTTTTGTGCGAGTTCTTGCGCCGTCAACTCATTTAACTTAGGCATGGCCGTACACGTGCTCCTACACGATTCTGGGCGCCTTGAAAAACCGCTTCTCTTTCTTAGGCGCGTTTTTAAGAATCTCTTTCGGAGGGAGAGAAGGTGTCACTTTGTCCTCGCGGTAAACGTTGATTAGCTCCAAAACGTGGTAGGTCGGCGGAACATTTTTGGCGTTCACCTCGTCGATTTTCTTAAAGTAGTCAAGAATTCGGTTGAACTGCTCAGTGAAGCGGGCTTTTTCTTGTTCAGAAAGTTCTACGCGTGCAAGCCACGCAATGTGCTCAACTTCTTCCTTAGATATATGACGCTTCTTCATACTCCTGCATCCTTAAAGTAGGAGAGGACGAACCCCTCTTAAAGATTTAGCAGGTATGTAATTCTCCTCATGTTCAAAATAGGCTGCGCCACTCCTTCTGTTGAGTGAGGTTGGTAAGAGCTTCAGCGTAGATTTTTATCCTTAAGGCTTCAGCTTCTTTCGGTGCCACATCTTTCGTGTGCTTTTGTCCAACAATTTTGAGCTGTTTTAACATTGCTACAGCCAATTTTTCTAGGGTTCTTGACGAAACTTCGGAAGCGTGATGGTACAATTTGAAGGTGCTGAACATGCCCCTCAGATGCTCTATTTGGGTCCGTATAAAGTATCTTTGAACGTCCTTTGGTATGCGATCGGGGTCAATGATGAGCAAAATCGCTATGGGAGTGTAATATTTCTGTAGGATGCCGTGTTTCTCCGCCTCAACCTTGTCTATTTTTATGAGCCCCGCGTCCTTGAGTAGGTGTAGGTGGTAGCCGACAGCGGCCTTCGTCAGCCCAAGCTGCTCAGAGAGCTGAGTTTCCGTCATTGGACCTTTGTTTAGCAACCGAAGGATTTCTGTCCGCGTGAAGTCAGCGAGCAAGCTGATGCTCTCGGGGGCATCCACGATGTAGACGGCTTTCCTAGGCTCAGACACATTTTCGTCTCCATTCCATTGTGCGCTCAGGTTTAAGTAACATTATGAATGTTTATAAATGTTAAATCGGTATAATTAGTTAAAACGTTAATACCACTTAAATTAATGTTAAAAGAGAGGAAGGCAACAAGCCACGGAAGTATGTTGCTCCTCCAGTTGTCCGCCAGAGAGGACATTCACGATGATAGATCCAATAACCTTAGGGATAATCTTAGTAGTCTCGCTAGCTGTTCTCGCGAAGGCTAGTCATTGGGCCATAGAGTCTATAGAAGCTTTGATCAAACTTACTAGGCTCAGCGAAGCCTCTGCCGGGTTTGTTATCCTTTCGGTTATGACCTCCATACCTGAGATGATAGTGGCAACTTTCTCAGTAATTCAAGGTACTCCAGGAATTAGTGTTGGCGACATATTGGGTTCCAACATGTTCAACATCGGGATAGTGATAGGCGTGATGGCGATAATCGGCCCTCTTGAAAACGTTAAGTCAGACTTCTTAGTAGAGATGGTAGACATCCTATTTTTTTCTTCGGCAATCCCCATTCTTCTGGTAATCCCTCTCTTTTCAGCATTCTTCCAAATTGGTCCTCTCGTCGGCGCAGCACTTATCGGAGTTTTTATCTTCAGCATTTATGCGATGGCAAAGACACGGAAGACGCCGCCAGTTGATCAAAAGAGGAACTCAAGAGATGGAAAGACTAAAACCGTTATCATGGCGAAAGTGGTTGGAGGAATAGCCGTTGTCATCCTCGCTGCAAGGTTCACAGTCTGGTCAGCATCCGGCATTGCAACCATTCTGGGAATTCCTCCGATCCTCATAGGGGCAAAGATAGTGGCGATAGGCACATCACTACCTGAGTTGGCGCTGGATGTGACCGCGGTAAGGCGGGGACGAGTTCGCCTTGCAATAGGAGACGCAATTGGCTCTAATCTTACAAATATAGCCTTAATTCTAGGATTTATTCTTATAACGGCACCCTTTACAGTCAACTTAACTATCCTCACAGAAATCCTTCCTTTTCTCTTAATAACAACGCTTCTTTTATGGCGTTTTCTGACGAAGGGTGGAATACCTAAATGGGGCGGCATCCTATTAATTCTACTGTATGTTCTTTTTCAAGCAACACTCACCGAAATTTGATTGACACAAAAGAACGATAAGGTGTAGCGTTACGCCTCTTACTTTCATCGGCATTCATTAGATTCCTGAAATCATGGTCTTCAGGACCACGCAAAACCAGTTCTGGGCTTGTGATAAAAGGCGCTATATACGTAGCATTGTCGATGCTATTTTTTGTATCCTATTTTTCTAAGCAGTTCTTTCCGCCACTTCACGCCCTTCTCGTCTTCGATGCCTTTCGGCTTTAACCCGTCAACTACGCCGAGAATGCCTCGTCCTTGGTCGGTTTCTGCAACAACAACCTGTAGGGGGTTAGCCGTAGCAGCGTAAACTGTGCAAACTTCCTGCACGCGCTTTATCGCATTTAGCACGTTGATCGGATAGGCGCCGCGTAAGAAGATGAGGAAGGAGTGGCCGCAACCGAGGTTCAGCATGTTCTTCGCCGCTGCTGCTTTCAACTCCTCATCTGTTCCCTCAACTCGCACCAAACAGTCTCCGGAGCTTTCGCAGAAGGCTAAACCGAACTTGACGTTTGGAACAGAACCAACCAAAGCCTCGTATAGGTCTTCCACAGTCTTGATGAAGTGTGCCATGCCCAGAACTACGTTGCAGTTTTTAGGCATTTCTATCTTTACCACTTTAAGCTCCATTACGCCTCACATCTCCGTCTATGTTGTAAACGTCTCTTTCCTTATCTATTTTTATAAACCGAAGTATCTCTTTTCAAGCAGCTGCTTTATGATGGGCTTTCGCGCGAACCTGAGGCAACAACATCTTAGCGTTCTTCCACTGATCGCGAATGACCTCTATGTTGCCCGTCACGCTAGAGTGAAGCGAATAGAAAATATAGCATAGGTAAGAGCATCGGTCACAGGCGCTGTATTCCTTTCGAAGCTTCTCAAACTTCGGGCTGTCCCAAACGTCAGGAAGCTCAAACACTGAAGCCACTGGACTGAGACAGTGGCACCCCGCAACTCTGCCAAGGTGATCAACCATAAAGAACCCGTTAAGCGCTTGGCACTTCCACGTTCTCCTTCCGGTTAGAAAGAAGTTTCTTAGTGCAGTCAACGTTCTGTTCGTGATGAGGATTCCGTTTCGCTCCTTTTTCATCTCCATGAGCGTGTCGCAAACTTTCACTAAGGATTCTCTGTCAACGAGTTCGAACTCGTCGTCCTTCTTTCCTATCGAAAACAGTCGGTCTTTATCTAAGGTATCGTAACTGTAGAGACAGTACCAAACTGGAATGTCACGATCAGTAAAGTGCCTAGTAAAATCGACGATTCCATGTAGATTAAGCTGGGAGATGGTGGGAGAAACCGTCACGGAAATTCCTTCTTTGTGCAGTTTATCAACGGATTCGATGGCTTTCTTCCAAGATCCAGGCACTCCTTTAACGTAGTCATTCAGCTTTGCATCTAGCGTGTCTAAAGAAATGGCGACAAAATCCGCGTTCCGTAGGGCGTCGATTTTTTTCGCTGCTAAACTGCCGTTGTCGTATACTGTTGTTATGAAGTATTTCGAGGCGTATCCCAGAATTTCATCGATGTCATCCCGCAACAGGGGGTTTCCACCAGAAAAAACTACTTCTATTGCGCCGAGTTTTCGAATTACGTCTAACCCGTCCTTGATCTCGTCAGCGGATAACTCCTTCTCGTCTACTTTTTCCCGCCAAACGTTGCATCCCCTACACCGATAGTTGCATCGCCGCGTCAAGAACCACTGCACATGATAGGGACGGCTAGGAGTCAAGGAACGCCTAAGTATGCTGAGACTTTTTTGCGAAGACGGAACCATTTCGTATCCTCACAGGTTGAAGCATCTTGCTTATGTGGACATGGTAAGTAACAACGAGGATTTTAAGTTTTGTTGTGGGTCCTTGAGGCTAGGCACCTAATTTTCGGCAAACGATAAAAACAGTGCACCATTCACGATTAAGTTGAGATAGCCTCCTGAACAGAAAATCGATTTTTTCAACGTGAAAAAACTGAGAAAGTACGCGAATCCACTCGTCTAAGTTTAAATGATGCACGTGGGTTTTGTCGGCTCTCGTGTCGTGAATGCCCGTTATCGGCACCGACACTAACAGCATGCCCTCACCGCTCAGAATTCTTTTGATCTCGTTTAGTGCGAAACTTAGGTTTTCAAGATGCTCTAAAAGCTCAAAAGCTGTAATTACGTCAAATTCTCCATCATCGAAGCCTGTCTTTTTCTGAATGTCCATGAGGAAGAACTTTAGATCAGGGTGTAATCTCTTCGCGTTTTCGATCGCGAATTCGGATACGTCTATTCCAGCCGCCGCAAAACCTCTGTTCGACGCTACCTTCACGAAAAACCCGAAGGAGCAGCCTACGTCCAACAGCTTGCCATCAGTTTTATGCTGTTTAATCAGGGAAATTGCCCTCCTGAATCTTATTCGGTAACCTATCTTTGTTAGAAACCCGTCGTATCCCCAACGATACGCTTTCTTATA
Source organism: uncultured Candidatus Bathyarchaeia archaeon (assembly GCA_964655075.1). Classification (GTDB taxonomy): domain Archaea; phylum Thermoproteota; class Bathyarchaeia; order Bathyarchaeales; family Bathyarchaeaceae; genus CAZZLD01. The sequence continues at coordinate 37,723 of CAZZLD010000006.1, read as the reverse complement.
ATATGCATCGTCGAACTTACGCAATTCTTGCCCTTTTTTCTCTTTGTGCATAGGCATAAATTAATTATTAGCTTAAAGAGCATATGCGTTTCACTTGCGAAGAAAACGCGCACTAACATGTAAATAGTTACGTTTTTAAATAAAGCAAAGCCTAACGGGTCTCGATAAAGCTATGGCCGGGATCTTTAAGAACATAAGAGTTTCTGTCGTAATTCGTACTAGAAATACGGAAAAACATTTTCGTCGCCTTTTACAGGAATTATCTCGCCAAACTTTGAGGCCGTCAGAAATAATAGTCGTTGATAATTTTTCTTCAAAAGAGGAATTAGAAGATATTAGGGACGCCCTACCCAGTTTTAGAGCGAAATATTTTGGCAATCAAATTCCAGTTAAATTGATTCCCGTCAGCGACAGTGAATTTTCCCATCCGTATTCCACGAACTTAGGAGTCAACGCTGCACATAACGAGTTGGTTTGCATTACGAATGGGCACGCTCTGCCTACCTCTGTTTTTTGGCTTGCAAACGGCATAAAGCACTTCAGGAATCCACGCGTTGCAGGTGTTAGTGGGTATTTTGTTTCCAACAAAGATGGGTCTGTTTGGGAGAAACTTGTTCACGGTTTACTGTGGTCTAACTTTAAAGAAACAAGCAGAGTGTACATGAAAGAGGGGCACTTTTCAACTATAAACTGCATTATCAGAAAATCCTTATGGGTAGAATATCCCTTCGAAGAGAATTTGCCTTATGCGCATACGCACGGAGGAGAGGATCACGATTGGGCACAAGAAATGATGGCGAGAGGATACAAGATTGTAGTGGAGCCGAGGTTTAACGTTTATCATTCCCACGGTTACACACTGCCAGAAATTATACTGACCAATTTGGTGTGGTATAGAATTCGCAAGAGAATTAACTCGTTTAAGAGACCACGAAAATCCTACACAAGACTGAAGCTTCATTCTTATATATAGGTAATATCCACCGCAAAGCTCGTCTTCTTCCTTTCCCTGTAGACACGAATTAATCCTTGAATAGTTGATAAACTTCGCCTATGCAGAATGCAATCACTCTAAGGAAGTCTATGATAGGAAAAACAATTATGCCCTTGTAATTTGCTTTTTTCTGGTTTGTAACTGCGTAAAATGCCATGAGGCTGAGAAGAGGCACACCCACAATTACCATCAGAAGTAGGGGGAAAATGATTGAACTTGTTGTAAGTGTGAAAAAGATCAAGGAGATAATAATTGCAAGACTTGCAAAAAAACTCACTAAATTTAAAATGTGCCATCTTGAAAAAACGCTTCCCGTTCCCTTTTGCCTAAATAGGAGCGCCCCTCCTCTCCCGTAGTTAAATGTCTGTTTTAGAAGCCCCCTAAGGGTGGACCTGTGCTTGTGCAAAATGAGGACATCAGGGTCCAAAACTATCTTGTAGCCGGCTTTCCCAACCCTCTCGATAAATTCCAAGTCATCCGCACCATAATGTAGATTCTCGTCAAAGCATCCAATCTCATCGACAACTTTACGACGAAATGCCATGTTACAACCAGCTGGATAATTGAAAAACAGTTTTATCATGTCTAGAACTTTTCGTTTCTTAAAGATTCTCATTACAGGCATGATGCTGATGTCCGCGTACTGCGAGAGGAGATCACTGGCATAGCCCTTAACGTTTCCCCCCACACAACCAACCTTGGAGGATTTAAAGTTCTCAACGATTTTGTTGACCCAGTCGCTCGGCGCAACGCAGTCTGCGTCTGTGAAAGCAATGATCTCGCTTGTGCTATTTTTCATTCCCGTGTTTCTCGCCGCGTTTAGTCCCTTCCGTTCTTCGATAAGCAGCTTAACTGGGTATTTTACAACGATTTCTCTGGTTCTGTCAGTTGAGCTTCCATCAACCACGATTACCTCAATTTTCTCCGGGTCGTAAGCTACGTTCTTAAGAGATTCCAGAAGTCTACCTATGGTTGTCTCCCCATTCTTAACGGGAACCACAATGGAAACCGTCGGCTGGAATCTATTGTTCTTCATGGTTGCTGTTTCGCCTTCACAAACTTAAATCGGCATAGAAACAATTTATTACTTTACCTAAAACCCAGCTAAACCTCAAGTGGAACGATCTTGCCTTCCTTAAGAACCGGGACAACCATTAAAACATTCATCCGCGAACAAAACTTCACATCCTCGCCTAGCCCCCGCCTCTCAAGGTACTGCGCGTGACCTCCGCGCTGAACAGCCTCTTCTAAGGAGATTTGAGCTTGTTTAAAGGCTAAAACTGCCGCTGAAGCCCCATCAGAAAACTCAACCCTGTCGGCTGGAAAATAGTTTGCAATCGCCCCAGCGCAGAGGAAGTCCTCCAGAGAAAAACTTCCTTTTTTACCAGCTAGCACAAAGGAGATTCCGGCGTGTTCTTTCCCTGAGAGTTTCAAGGCGGCGTCAGCAACAGCCTCAGCGTTTAGAAACGCCCCTATCAGAACCCACTTTGCCCCCTTGGACTTCGAGATAGCCCGTGTGCCGCTTGTGGTGGTTAAGACAATGTGCTTTCTGCTCACTTTCTCATGCGAAAATTCAAGGGGCGAATTCCCAAGATCAAACCCTTCAGGTTTCAGTCCCTTTCTTTCACCCGCCAAGATGAAATCAAGGTGGTCTTGGCGATGACCTCGAGCCTCTTCCACGGTTTCAATCGGAATTATGCCCTTCGCGCCGTTTGTTAACGCCACGATGATGGTGGAGGAGCACCTTAAAACGTCAATGACAATTATTACGTCTCCTCTTTGAACAGCCTTAACTACATCCTTCGCAGCAAATTCCAAATTCACAGGAACAATCAAAGTTTCTTCCCTGATTTCATCTTATCAACAAGTAATTAAAAGGGCTTCGAAGTCGACGTTTTCTATGTGACCTACGGTACGAAGTCTCAACCTTTGATGATGTTTTTCAGGTTTTCAAAAGTCGTCGGAAGCATCTTCTTTACTGCGAGGTATAATGGAAGTGCTACAACTGCCCCAAAACTTGCCTGAAATATGTTTCCTGGGAGCTCAGTAACTGCTGCTCCTAAACCGAATGAGTAGACCTGAAAAATGAAGTACCCCGTGATCATTTCAATTCCAGCAATAATTACCGCCAAGATGGGCATCCACGTTTTTCCACTCTTTCCAATTTTCCCTGCAATAATTCCTTCTACACCTTTTATAACCAAAGTGTAAGGGGTGTAAAATGAAAAAGGGCTAAGCAAATCGGCGAGGGCTGACCCGACGCCTCCAGCGAACCCTCCAACAATAGGACCGAAGAGAAGAGCTGATACAAAGACCATTAAATCTCCAACGTTTATGTAGCCTCCTGTCGCTGGAACGGGTATTTGGACAATTGTGGTTGCCGCGAAAACGAGGGCCGCCATGACGCCGCAAAATGCTGAAGTTACCACGGTTTTATTTTTGCTCATCGGCTTCTTTTGCATGTTGGCTCTCTCCGAGTCTTATGAAAACAAAAATAGTATAGTTACAACTTTACTATTTAAATTTTACTAAAGCAGAACCTTCAGTTCAGAAATGGCGTGTAACACTCTTTTTCCCCGCTCGGTAACCGTGAAGTACTTTCTCCCTTCTTTTTTATAGATCGTCACTAGCCCTCTCTCTGAAAGGTTGTTCAGATGTTGGTAAACAGCGGCTCGCGTCATGTTTTTGCCCAGTTTTTTCCACAGGTCGTAGCCGTAGGTTTCCTTTTCGCTCAGAATCCGCAGAATTTTCTCCTTTGTGCTCAGTTCCAAGCCGACGACGGCGGTTTTCCGCTTCTTAGTCAAAGCTTGAAGCACATCGGTGGCTTTCAGTCCGCTCCCGGTTATCAGGCAAACCACGCTGTCCTGCTTGTCTACGTCGCCTTGACCTGCCAGTTTTTTTAGCGCGGCTATGGTGGCTGAACTCGCTGGTTCCGCGAAGACGCCTTCAAGCCTCGCAATTTCCTGTTCGCCCTCGATGATTTCGGAGTCTGCCACTGAAACAGCAGTCCCTTTAGAGGTTGATATTGCTTCCGCAGCCCATTTCGCGTTCAAAGGTTTTTCCACGAGGATGCCTAAGGCGTGAGTTGCAGACCTAGAGACCTCCGAGGGCTTATTTTCCTTCTTTAGATACGCTTCGACGATGGGGGCGCATCCTTCAGCTTGAACTCCGACCATTTTCGGCGTCTTATCGATGAGCCCTAGTGTTTGCGCCTCTTTGAAGCCCTTCCAGATGGAGTAGAGGGTTCCGCCGCTTCCCATGGGAGCTATGAACCAGTCGGGAACGCCAAGTTGCTCAACGGTTTCGTAGGCGATGGTTTTTTGCGCTTCAACTGCGAGTAGATTCAGTTCAGCAGTAGCCTGATACCAGCCCGTTTCCTTCGCTAAAGCTTCCGCCCGTTCAATAGAGCGGTCAACGGTTTCGCCGTGTTCCTCTATTACGGCGTCGTAAATCAGCATCTGGGCTAACTTGCCCATGTCCACCAATTCGGGAACAACGATGTGGCAGAGAAGCCCCGATTTTGCGCAGTAAGCAGCTAGGGAGGCGCCTAAGTTTCCGTTTGAGGCACAAACCACCGATTCGTAACCGTGGTCAACTGCGTTTGAAACCATCAGCGCCGTGCACCTGTCTCTGAAGCTGCCCGTGGGATTCCGTGTTTCATCCTTCAGATAAACCGCTTTCAGACCCACTGCGCCCGCGAGGCGTTTAGCTTGTTGCAAGGGCGTTCCACCCTCTCCCATGGTAACCACGTTTTTAACCTCGGGGAGATAAGGCCTATACCTCCAAAAACTGAGGGAACCCGCGAGTTCAGCTTTCTTCAGGCGGTCAAAATCATAGATGTATTCTAGGAGCCCTCCGCATTTTGGGCATCTGGCTTGAGGGGGAATTGGCTCAAAAATTGCTGAACATTGGCTGCAGTGCAAGTTTGTCATGGCAGAGGACTCCGAGGACGATATTCCCTTCTCTTTATTTGGGCGTCTCGGATAAAAACGTTTTAAGTAGACAATTGTTGGCAGTTATTGGTTATTATTCGTCAGGATTTTGACGCCTACCCAGTGGACTGCCATGTAGCCCACGAGAAGTTTGAATCCGATGGTTGAGATTGCTATTAGAATGGTTGCTGCTGCGCTGATGTTTGCTGGTACGCCGAGCAATATGTAGAAGCCGGTCATGACGGATTCTGCTAAACCTATGTCGGCGGGAACTCCGACCGGAATAGCTCGAATTGCGAAGCTGAGGGAATAAACGATTATTATCACGCTTAAACCAACGAGATGCTTAAGGGAGACGAAGACCAAGAAAGGCACTAGGAGGTTGAAGACCCAGGCGGCTATGGTGAAAACAACCGGCAGGATTAGAGCCTTCGGGTTTTTGCCGAGGATTTTGATTCCTTGATGGAAGGTGCTCAACATCTCTTGGGTTCTTGACCGCAGGTTGGTTAGCTGCCAACGCCCCCTAGAAATGAACGCGGCAAACCGCAAAATCCAATCGCTAAGCCTCCGGGTCATGCTTTCTTTTGTGCATAAGATGATTAAGAAAATCACGGCAATGGCTGTTCCGACGGTTACAGCGAATAAAAGAAACAAAGCGAAGCCTGAGATTTCCACGGGATAATAAACGATGAAAAGCACTGAGCCGATGATTAACGCGGTTAAAGTTATCGTCATGTTAAGAACCCTATGACCTACAACAGAAGCCACAACCTTCCCCGTGTTCCCCCCAGACCTTTTGGACATGAGATAAGCCTTAGAGACCTCGCCGCTAATGGATTCCGCCGGAACCAAAATGTCAACGAAGTTTCCGATCCACACAAACAGGAACGCGTCTTTTAGGGAGGCTTTAACTGAAAGGGGACGCAGGAAATACAGCCAAGCTAGAGAATAGACGAGCACGTCAAACGCAACAACGACGAACGTCAGCGAGTAATAGATCAAGTTTGTACTTTGAAGGCTCTTCGCGATGGATTTGAAGCCTAAGAAATAGAGATACAAAAAGAAGATCAGTAAGCCGATTAACAAAAGAGGAACCGTTTTCTTCAGCGACAGACGCTTCTCCGGAATCATTCACAAGGCACCTTAGGGCAAAGACAAGGCAAAATAGCGTTTACTTATGTATTATATTTTTAGACAAAAACAGCATCTGCAATATTCTTAGAACTCAGGCTTCGCTTTTCCCAGCTTCTTATCTAGGCACGCCTTGACGAAGCCGTAGTATTCCGCGTCCGGTTTTCCCGGTCGGCTTTTGAACTCTCCGTGGAACTGCGCCGCGAAGAAAAAGAACTTGTCAGGCAACTCCAAGATTTCCATTCTCCGCCCGTCAGGGCTTTTACCCGAGAACACTAAGCCGTGTTGTTGCAGGGTGTTCCAGTAGTCTGGGTTAACTTCCCATCGGTGGCGGTGGCGTTCACGAATTTTTGTTGTTCCGTATAGTTTATGTGCTATTGTTCCTTTCTCGATTATTACGTCGTGGGCGCCTAGGCGCATGGTTGCCCCCTTATATTTGACGCCTCGCTGTTCAGGCATCAGATCGATCACCGGGTGCGGAGTCTCAGGGTTTATCTCCGTGCTGTTCGCGTCCTTTAGGCCACATACGTTACGGCTGAACTCAACCACTGCCAACTGAAAGCCGTAGCATATGCCTAGAAACGGTGTGCCATTTTCACGCGCATATCGAATCGCCTTTATTTTTCCGTCTGTTCCTCTCGGTCCGAAACCGTATGGGATGAAGATTCCATCATAGTTTTTGAGAACCTCTATCGTCTTAGTGTCTTTCTCCAGTGTTTCGGCTTCGATGTAGGTGATCGAAACGCGGGTTTCGCAGGCGGCTCCGCCATGTCGCAGCGCTTCGTTCATACTAACGTAGCTGTCTGCCAAAGTCGCGTATTTGCCGATCAGCGCTATTTTAACTTCGTGTTTTGGGTGGGTAGCCGCATCAACAAACTTTTTCCACTCGCTCCAGTTCGGCTTCCTTTCCGGCAAGTTTAACCGTGCGCGGATGTAATCGCCCATGCCCTGCTCATCCAAGATCAACGGAACCTGATAAATTGAGGGAACAGTGTAGGAACAAAACACGGCGTTTTCCGGAATCGTACCGAACAGGGCTATCTTTCTCTTAGCTTCAGTATCAATCATCTTTTCGCATCTGGCGACTATTGTGTCCGGTTGGATTCCGATGCGGCGCAGTTCGTTCACGCTGTGCTGGAGGGGCTTCGTCTTCATTTCGCCTGTTACGTCAAGAATCGGAACTAGGGCAAGGTGAACATACAGCGTGTTGCCAAAGCCTTCCTCTAACCGCATCTGCCTCATGGCCTCAAGGAACGGTAAGCCCTCTATGTCGCCGATTGTTCCTCCAGCCTCGGTTAAAACAACATCAACCTTCGACCGCTTCGAAACCTTGCGGATGCGGTCTTTGATCTCGTCAGTGACATGGGGCACAATTTGAACGCATCTTCCCAGAAAGTCGCCTCGGCGTTCTTTGTCGATGACCGCTTGATATATTTGCCCCGTTGTGATGTTGTTGTCTTTTGGAAGGTTGATGTCGAGGAACCGTTCGTATCCGCCGAGGTCGAGGTCTGTTTCGCCTCCGTCCTCCGTCACGTAAACTTCGCCGTGAATGTAGGGATTCATGGTTCCCGCGTCCACGTTCACGTAAGGGTCAATTTTGATAACCGTAACCGTTAAACCTCGAACCTGAAGCATCTTCCCAATAGAAGAAGTTACAATGCCCTTACCAACCGAAGAAAGCACGCCGCCGGTTACAAAAACGTATTTGGTCACGCCGCTCACCCAAAGTTTGAATACAGTATGAATGCAATAGTCTGTATAAAAGCCTTAATATCCGCAGTTCTACTCGGTTTTTGTTTTCAGCGTTTATTTCGATATTTTAATAATGGAAGAGGAGCATTTCTAATGAGGGATATGCATGAAGATTCCGGAGCATATTTTCAGGGCTTACGACATCCGAGGAATCTACGGTGAGGACCTCACAGAAGAAACCGCCACAAGAATCGGTCACGCTTTCGCTTCGTGTATGAATGGCGCAGGAAAAGATTTTGTGGTCGGAAGAGACGTTAGGCTAAGCGGCGAAGTGCTGGAGAAAGCCTTCATCGAAGGGATGCTTTCCGCAGGCTGCAATGTGCAGGAAATCGGGATGCTGCCGACTCCAGTGTTCTATTTCGCCATAGTCCATTACGGCAAGGACGGCGGGGCTCAGGTCACCGCTTCGCATAACCCTCCAGAGTGGAACGGGTTCAAACTTTGCCGCGAAAAGGGCCTGTTGTGCGCGGAGGGCATGGGCATGGAGAAAGTTAAGGAAGCAGTCCTCAGTGGGCAACTTAAAGTTGGTGTCCGAGGCAAGATGGAGAAGTATGGCAAAGTTCTCGCCGATTATTCCAAGTTTGTGCTCAGCAAGGTGGAAGTTGAAAGGAAGCTAAAAGTTGCTCTTGACCCGGGGAACGGAGCCTGCGCTTTGTTGGTTCCCGAACTTTTCGAGGATGCCGGGCTTGAAGCTGTTGCTATAAACGCTGAGCCTGACGGTAGTTTTCCATCGCGTTCCCCTGAGCCCACTGAAGAATCTTTGAGGGAACTCAAGAAAGTTGTAGTGGAAAACGGGGCTGACTTCGGAGTGGGCTACGACGGCGACGGTGACCGCGCGCTTTTCGTGGACAACACGGGAAGGGTGCTCTCAGGTGACGTCACACTGACTGTTCTTGCCCGTTATCACCTGCAGAAGCATAGGGGCGCCAAAATTCTGTACGATGTCGCGTGTTCCTCCAGCGTAGCTGAGGTCGTTAAAGCCCACGGCGGAAAACCTGTTCTGAGCCGCATAGGGCACGCCTACGTCATGGACAAAATGATTAAGGAAAACATCGCGCTTGGAGGAGAAATCAGCAGCCACCTCTACTTTTCCGAGATTTACGGTTTCGACGACGGACTGTTCGCTACATTGAAGCTGGCTGAGGTTCTGTCGAAGACCGATAAGCGCCTGTCTGAGCTGGTGGATTCCATTCCGCGATATCCTGCAACACCCGTTAAGGTTTATGATTGCCCGGACGAACGGAAATTCAAGGTTGTGGACGAGCTAACTGAAGAAATCAGGCGGACGGGCTACGAAACCGTTACCTTAGACGGAGTTAAAATCATCGAACCGGAAGGCTGGGTCCTCATCAGAGCCTCAAACACGCAGCCGCAGATCAAGATGATAGCGGAAGCCAAAACCAAAGAAAAGCTTAGACAGTTAACAGAGTTTGCGGAAAGAAAAATCCTAGAAAAAATCCACGGAAAATAGTAAATCAGATTTTTCATATTTGTCTGTTTCATTCTGCGCATGCATTAATGTTTACTTATGCTTTGGTCACTCTGTGGAGGTTCCTACTGAACGCCCGCCTACGGATATGATAGGTGAGAACGTTTAGAAGATGGTAGGTATTACAACGAAGGCGGAATATTTTCCTTCGTATATTATTCTTAATGACATCCAACAATAAACGTCCTCAGTGATCGGCATCTTAACGAGCATTGCGTTATATCCAGACTTTGTTATTGGACCGACTAGACTGATGGTATACCATCCCTTTGAAGGTAACAGCACCGAATATGTGTTATTCTCAAGTGATTTTGCACTCCAAATTACGGGTCCTGTCTCACTGGTTCCGCGGTCGAACACGTTTCCCTCTTGCACGCTCACAGGGACGTTCACACGCGTCTCAGAGTTGTTTATTGATAAAACTAGATCCAATGTGAAATTATCGTATGGACTGTATATAGAGCAGAACGGGTTACCGTGGATTTCACTCTGCAAATCGGCCTTATCAACTTCGACTCTGAGAGTGTACTTAGATTGCAGCGATACGCCTTCGGTCTCTGCGAGTTCAACTAACTCCTTTAGTTTTTCATATTCCGCAGATACTCTGTTCAAAGACTGATATTGGATATAGCTTACGCCTGCTAAGATGACAAGCCCGATCATGAGCACCACGAGAAAGGATTTCCACTTTATGGGTAATGATGGTGAATATTTTGAACTCGCTATTTTTGGCACCTCCTCAACTTTACTCATGGTTGTCACAGCAGCTTCTCCGAATGCGGATAACTTGTACTTTCCATCAGCCGTCTTGGAAACGAGTTCTCCAAGGTTCTCAAGATGATACGTTAAATGGGAACTAGATATTCCAAGGGCTTCAAGTAGCTCAGAGAAGTTCCTCGGCTTCTCTGACAGCATTCTCAGTATCTTACGGCGAACAGGATGCTTCAAAGACGCGAATATGATTGAATAGGGCTCCTCCTCAAAACCGGACATCGCTTTCTACCAAGATATCGTGGTAAACACTATAAGAAAACCTTTTTTATCAAGAAATCTTGACCGAGTTAAGCCCTTGATCTTAGAGGAAAAACAATGGGCTGGTTCCTTTTAGGTCAAGAAACATTTACAATCAAACAAATTGTTATCCATAGTTAAAAACGATTCTGAGCTTTCATTGAATGCGCGCGTATTACTTCCAGCAAGTAATTAAAATTACAGGTGGATGTTCCTCGCCATACTCATCCAACATTCTGAGAGCTTGATGCCATTTTTTCTCTAGGTCTTCTCGAATTGTCTTATTTTTTATCCTTCTAATGTAGTCAAGCGGAAGATAGGCTAAGTGGTGAGGCATCCTAACATCTATTATGTCCATAACTATCTTCTTTGCTCCTGCTTCCTTGGCAATGGTTCTCAGTTCTTCTGGTGTTAAATAGTGAATGCCACCATATTCTGGATGTCCTAAAGCTGAGAAAATTGAATGTCTTAAATTGTACATTGCCAGATGAGCTTCTTGAGCCTTGGTTTTTGCTATGGGAGAACTTTCTGCAATGAAAATTCTTTCCTTCGTGACCCTTAACATCTCTTTCATGACTTTCAATATGGATTCTCTGCTATCGAAGCTTCTCACACCATGGACGCAAGTTACCAAGTCAAAACAAGGAAATGGAAACGGCAATTCCCTTGCATCCTCTTGTATAGGAATTATCCTGAATGCAATGCTGCTCTCTTTTGCTATTATCCAGAAATCTTTCCATCTACCAATATCAAGAGCCAAGACTCTTCCTTTCTCACCAACTAATGCTGCTAAAGCCATTGTAGCTATTGCATGAGGGCCACAACCAACCTCAAGAATCGTCATTCCTTCATGGATATCAGCGTATTTCAGAACAGCGAACCTTTCAAGGACTTGCCAGTGAAGCCAGTCTGAAGGAAGTCGGGGATGCATGCTTTTCTTAGGAATTCTCTTGAGAATCTTTCTGTATTCTGGATCGAGATCTTTTAACGCATTGGCATAGCTAGATTTCATAAATCATCAGAATGATTAGGTATTCTCATGCTTGATAAAAATCTTTTCGACAACCCATAAACCTTATTAACAACATAATATATTAAGGGGAAACTTCGCTTCGGTAGTGATACAAACATAACATTGTGCGCATGGGCGCCTTTTTCACTGTTTTATTCATTCTGAAAAAGTTGCTTGGTTAAGGTTTGTTTTTCAGCTCAGCTTTTTTCACGAGCAGGTATCCGCTGTGGTTTTCCCATTTCTTCTCGGTTTCAAGCAATCGAATTTCCTTTTTGAAATAGGGTGCGTCGAGCACTAGGGTTTCGTATTCGCCTCCGTCGCCCACGGGAGAGATTTCGTATTTTCGGTTTAGCTCGATGAGGGCTTCCACGGTTTTTGCGTCGATTTTTCTCTCGAGCCAGCTTGAATCGAAGCCGTAGGCGTAAACCCCCATGATAACCGCGATGAATCCCAACTCGACAAGTTCCTTCAGCAGTTCCACCGGGTTTTCTTGCCAAAGCGGCGCGATGGACTTCAAGCCCAGCTCTTGGCAGATTCTGTCAATTCGCTTCTTCTGGTACTGCGACGCTATGGCTCCGCTGACCACCCCGTCCACCTTCAGAGCGGAAAGCACCTCCTTAAGGTCTTCAACTTCTTTTTCTTTTATGCCGGAGGTTTCGGCTTTAACTAGGGGTATTCCAACAGCCTCGGAGAAAAGATCGCTTAAGTGAATGTTAGGATAGTGGAACATCCAGCTGTCTTCTCGTTTCGGAATCATAGTAACTAAGCACTTAACCTCATAACCTTCTTCCAACGCTCGATGTAACGCTAAGGCGGAGTCCTTCCCGCCAGTTACTAAAGCCGCAAGACGCACGTTATATACACGGATCCAGCAGTTTTTAGGCGATGATTTTTTGGGCGATTTTTTCACCGAAATCTCGGCAGTTTTTCAGCTCTCCGTCGCGGAGGGGACCCCAAGCGTCGCCTTTAGGTAAGATAACAGGTAAGCCAGACGTGATAAGCTGCATGCCGAGTTTCTTCACGTATTTTTCTAACGTGTTTAGACCGCCAGTTTTCTCGTTTTCATATCTTGTGTCGAAAGCCGCTGCTTTCTTATCGGTCCATTCAATTTGTGCCAGTGCATCCATAAAAGCCAGCATCTCCTTGGCTGCGTCTCCGTAGTGGGTCGGCGTTCCGACGATGAGGACATCGTATTGAGTTAAGTCTTCGGGTTTAACGCCCTTTATGTCCAAGCATTCCGTTTCGATTCCGCCTCGTCTTAATCCGCTACATATAGCTTCCGCTGCTTGCTTAGTGTTCCCGAAACGGCTATAATAGAGCACGACCGCCCTAGGCATGCAGAGTTCGCTCCCAATATATTCTTATACAGCTTTTAAATAAGGAGTTTGCGGCTTCTACATCCTCTCCGTCAGGTTGCTTTGCTTCTTTGAAACTTTGTTTCCGCCTCTTTAAACATTTTCTGCGTTCTGTTTCTCCACTTGTCGAAGCCTTCAGGCGAATCTGGATATTTCTGATACCAAGCCTTCACTTTTTCCGTTAAACTGACCCCATCCCGCAACTTCCTGAGAAGGCGAAGGTTCCTTAAGCCTCTCAAAGCTCTTAGAGCTTTCTCAGTTACATTGAGGCGGATCTCCTCACCCAAGGTTGCCCTTAAAAGGTCGTCCTCCGTGATAAGCTGATGTTTCACGCCTTGATTCAAGTCGTCGTTGCTGAGACTCTGAAGAAACAGGCGGAAGACATCGAGACCAGCCTGCTTTACGCCGTATGCTTGCAGGTATCTAATGTGGTAGGGCCAAAGCGTTTCTCGGCTTATGTCTCCTTTTTCTAGGGCTTTAATTATGGTTTTTCCGGCGAGGGTTCCGGCAATCATGGAGGGACCTATGCCGCCGCCGTGGATGGGGTTGCCTTGGGTGGCTGCGTCTCCAGCTAGGATGATTCCGTTTCCAACCGTGCAGTCGAGGGATCTTCGAGTTGGGACGTGTCCTCCGCCGCCAGTTACCACTGTTGAAACCTTGAACAGAGGTCTGTTTAGTATGAAGCTGTAGAGCTGTTTTTTCGGACTTGGAAATCCATTGGTCATTGCCACGCCTAAGCCGACGTTAACCTTGGTTTCTCCTTCGGGGAATATCCAAGCGTATCCGCCGGGCACCTTTTCCTGATTAAAGTACATTTCGCCGAACCCGGGTTCATCCATTTGCTCTTTCAGTTTACGGATTTCTCGGTAGCAAATTGCTACATCTTCTTTGTCGATGTTTGTTTCGATGCCTAGTTCAGGGGGCAGTTTCGTCCTTAAGACCGCTGAAAAACCGCTGGCTTCCACCACCACCTTGCTGTTTAACCTTATCTTCTCATCTGTTTTCAGGTTTCTCGCCTCGATGCCAACAACGAAGCCTTTCTCTATTATGGGCTCTAAAACCTGTACGGAATCAAGAAGGGTTGCACCTGCGTTCAGTGCATCTTTTAATAATCTTTGTCCGAAAAGCCTTCGATTGATGATGAATCCGTAGACGCCAGCCCCTTTAACACTGTAAACCATATTTACGTCAGGAGGATAAATCTTAACGCCCTCAACTGTTCGTTCTAACTCTTTTCCTGTGGGAGGAGCTAATCCTAAATTGTCAAAATGATGCCTTCCGATAGCGTCGCCGCAAACCTTCTCGCCGATGTCTCCCCTCGCTTTCCGGTCAATTAAACAGAGCTTTAAGCCGGCTTCGGCGACGGTTTTGGCAGCCATACACCCTGCGGTTCCAGCCCCAACCACAATCACATCAAATTTTTGCAAGATTTTTCTCACACTCTTTTCATAATTTCAAGGGCAACCTCATAACGTTTACGATGTTTTCGTCTCGTTTAGCAAAGGACTGCTGGTTCGAGTGTTTTTTAACAGTGACAGCTACTTTTGTTTCTTCAGAAGCTTTTCAGCTTCAGTCCGCCATTTCTGCAGCATCTGCTCCGAGTACGGAACCTTCGTAGCTAAATCACTCAAGTTCGCGTTAACTAGATCGGAGGCGTCTATTATGCCTGCTTCTACGAGTTTTTTCTCGGCGGTTTTGCCTATGCCCTTGATGTCCGTGAGCAGAACCACGGTTCCATAGTCTTTCTTGAGCACTTCAACGTTTTCGGCGTGAGAGGTTTTTCTCCGTGTGTCAAGCGGCAGTTCTAGCGTTTTGGCTTCTTGAGGTGTTAATCCTGCGTCTTTGATTTCTTTTAGGCTGAAGCCTCTGCCTTTCCTCGGTTTCGGTATCTTTGTGGATGTATAAACCACTGCTTCGGTCTTCTCCATTAGGCATCTCCGTCCGTTAACTTTACTTCTGCTTACGGGGGGCGAGGGTTAAAATAGTTGTTGTTAAGCCGCTGTGAACTGTAAAGCGCTGATGGTGTCCTTTAGTACTTTTGCCGATTTGTGGAGGGCTCTTATCTCGTTTTCGGTTAGTGGAAGCTTGAGGATGCCTCCTATTCCCTTTCGGTTGATTATGGAGGGGACGCTGAGGCAGACGTCGCTTACTCCGTGATAGTCATGCACCAAGCTGGAAACCGTTAAAATGGCGTTCTCGTCTCTCATGATGCTTTCCACGATGCGTGTTAAACCTAAGCCGATGGCGTAATGGGTTCTTCCTTTAAGCTCTATGATCTTGTAAGCGGCGTTCTTCACCTGTTGGAACATGCTGTTAAGCCATACAGGGTCGTACTTCTCGCCGCACAGCGGACAGTAATCTTTCAGTCTAGTTCCAGCCACGTTTGTCAAGCTCCAAACGGGCACTTCGCTGTCGCCGTGTTCTCCAATGATGTAGGCGTGAACGTTCCTAGTGTCAATCCGGAGGTACTCACCTAAGACGTATCGGAAGCGCGAAGTGTCCAGGATGGTGCCGGAACCTATGACCTTTTCGGCGGAAAAGCCTGAGAGCTTCAAAACTGCGTAAGTCATAGCGTCTACAGGGTTGGTGGCAACCAGAAAAATGCATTCAGAGTTATACTTCGTCACTTGAGACACGATTTGCTTCATAATTTCGAAGTTTTTCTGCGTCAACGCTAGGCGAGATTCTCCCGGTTTCTGCGCAAGTCCCGCGGTGATGACCACGATGTCTGCTCCCTCACAGTCCGCGTAGTCTCCAGCCCAAATTTTCGCAGGTCGAACAAAAGATAAACCGTGATTCAAGTCCATAGCCTCCCCTTCAGCCCGCCTCTTATCAACATCAACGAGGACAATCTC
Organism: uncultured Candidatus Bathyarchaeia archaeon; assembly: GCA_964655075.1. Lineage (GTDB taxonomy): Archaea > Thermoproteota > Bathyarchaeia > Bathyarchaeales > Bathyarchaeaceae > CAZZLD01. The sequence continues at coordinate 22,192 of CAZZLD010000006.1, read as the reverse complement.
AGATGCGATTCCACGAATCATAAGCGCATAAGCGAAGGACGAACCGACAAAACCCGCGCCGATAATAACCACCTTCGGCAACCTTTGATCACCAACAAAACATACAAAACAAGTCCCTAATATATTTGAAGCCTATTTGACCACAAATGAAACTATAGGGTCTTTTTGCGTCATCAGTACGCCTTCCCTAGGTTCAAGCATTATAGATGTCAATAAAATCTAAAAACACGCCTACTCAACGTGTAAGCGGAGAAACTTTGGGATGTTTCGGAAGCGGTACTTGGTTGTTATGTGTCCCCGATGCGGAGCGCTAAGATACGCGGAGTCCAGCCAAAAAACCGCCCTCTGCTTCGGATGCAACTATCACATGTCCTTGGACGCCGCTAAAATCCGCATCTTGCTCAAAACCGACAAGCGAGAAGAAGCAGTGAAGGCTGTGCAAAAATACAAAATGAACCGAGGGAAAACCGCGGGCTCCCAATCTCGCCTCTAGCCCAGTTTTCCGCGTTGAATAGATTCACCGTGACAGGTTCTCCGGCATCAACGAACTGTTGTCCATCAGGTATCTCAACGAAGCCGTCAGCCTTCGCCAACGTAGTTATGGCGCCGGACAAACCCAGAGGAACCGGAGAAGCCTTCAGCTCCCCTGCCCCGTCGGGAGCAAGGTTCACCATGACGAAAGTTCGGCGTCCCTTCGCTGGAAACATCTTCTCTGCGGCAATAGCGTCAACTGTGAACAGGCTGTCTTCTTCCAGCTTCCCAGCCATCTGCGTGAGAAGAGGGCGAACGATCAGATAGAACATCAAAAGCGCAGATGTGGGGTGCCCAGGCAAAGAGAAAACAGGCTTTCCGTCTACTAAAGCAACCGTTAACGGTTTTCCAGGCTTAACGGCAACCCCGCAAACAATCACGCCGGGCTCACCTAACCCGCTCAGAATGGACGGAACGAGGTCTTTAGGTCCAACTGAAACTCCTCCGGAGCTAACAACAACGTCAGCCAGTCGAAGCGCCATTCGGAAGGCATCTTCAAGCCGATCCTTCTCGTCCTCGATGATGCCTAAGTTAAGCGGTTCCCCGCCGCACTCCAAAACCGCAGCACTCAAAGTATGCGCATTAACATCGTAAATCTTGCCGTGCTCAAGCTTTTTCCCAGCCTCAACGACCTCGCCACCCGTGGACAAAACCGCCACCCTAGGACGCTTATACATGTCAACTTCAGCTAAGCCGAGGGCTGCTAAAGCACCTATCTCGCGAGAAGACAGCGTCTGACCCTTCTTCAAAACAGTCTCTCCTTTGTGGATGTCGGACCCCGCCTTCATGACGTTTTCTCCCTTCGAAACCGCGCGGTGAATGAGAACCGAATTGCTTTCCTGAACTACATACTCCAACATAACAACCGCGTCAGCACCCTTCGGCAAAGGCGCTCCCGTCACAATCTCAGCAACCGTACCCCTCTTCACCGTAACACCCGGAGCTTCACCAATGTTTACACGCCCAGAAAGCTTCAGCTTAACAGGCTTGTTCTCTTCTGCGCCAAAAGTGTCCTGCGCCTGCACTGCATAACCGTCCACCGTCGAACGGTCGAAAGGCGGTACATCCATTGGCGCTGTGATGTCTTCAGCCAACACGCGGTTATGTGCTTCTGCGAGTGGGATTCGCTCTGTTCCCTTGGGTTCAGGGGTGAAACTGTGTTCAAGGGTATGTTTGGCCTCTTCAAATGAGAGCAGCTTCCTAAACAAGCAGGCTTACCCCCACTCCATCGAACAGATACACAATAACACCTTCGCCTTCCTCAATGCCCTCAACATCCTCTGGAATCACTATATAACCGTTCGCCCGCGTCATAGTTGAAAGAACCCCTGAACCCTTTATCCGCACGGGATCAGCGAAAAACTCCCCCTTCTTCTCATACACTCGAACCCTCAAGAAAACCCGCCGCCCCAAAGCCGACGCAACCTTCCTAGTTAACTTCGCCTTAACCCTAACCCTCGGCTCATCTTCTATTCCCAACAGTTTAAGGATAAGGGGCCGAGCGAAAACCTCGAAGCCGATCATGGCTGCCACAGGGTTCCCAGACAAAACAAGAACCGGCTTGCCCTCAAGGATAGCCAGCGCAGTAGGCATGCCCGGTCGCATAGCCACTCCGTGGACAATTATCCCGGGCTTCCCAATACGGTTTACAGCCGCTGGAACAAGATCCGCATGTCCAACGCTTGTGCCTCCGGTTGTGGCGACCAAATCCGCCTTTTCGAGGCCTTCTCTAATTTTAGCGCTGATCTGCTCGACATCGTCTTTTACTATGCCGAGGTCTAAGGGCTCCGCGCCAAGCTCTCTGCACATGTTGGAGAGAATCAGGTGGTTCACCCCTATTATCTGCCCCAGCTTGGGCTTTTCACCAACTTTAACAAGCTCGTTTCCCGTAGACACTACTGCAACCTTAGGTTTTTCCCTAGCCTTAACCTGCGTTAACCTAAGCGCAGCCAACAAACCCAAATGTTGAGACTTCAACCGTGTTCCGGCCTCCACGGCGACCTCGCCCTTCCGCACATCCTCACCTCGTTTAGAGACGTTTTCGCCAGGAGTTACTGAAGCCAAAACTTCAAATTGTCCTTGCTTCTTACGGGTGTACTCGAGCATTATCACAGCGTCTGCGCCCGAAGGAAGCATGTTTCCGGTCCATATGGGGCGTGTCTCCTTTTCGTGGACTTTATCTTTCTCGGTTAGTTTAAGTTGTTCGGGGTTGAATTGGGATGCTTCAAATGTGTCTTCAGCTCTCACGGCGTAGCCGTCCACAGCGGATCGGTCGAAGGGCGGCAGGTCACCTTTAGCCACAACGTTCTCGGCTAACACGTGCCCCAAGGCCAGTTCAAGCGGAACCTGAACTGCACCTTTAGGCTCCACTTTAAGTTTTTCCGAAAAACTGTTAATTGCATCTTCGATGCTTGTGAGTTTCTCGAATCCTTTAAGTCGCGCCAACATTTAGCACCCCCAGTAGTAAGATACGCTGCGTAAATAAACTTGTTGCGAACTTGGCTTGGTCTAAACTGAGACCGGTTCGACTAATCTCTTTCCAACAGCGACTTCATCTATGCTGTGGATGACAGCCCCACAGTCTTTCATAGTCCCTTCCACATGGTCCAAGTCGACGTTTTCGCCTTCTATAGTGATTTTCACGCTCTCCGTGTCTTGGTCAATCTCCACCAACAGGATGTTCACGCCGTCCACACCCTCCATGGAACTCAAACGTGCAGCAAGTTCAGGAAGCTGAGGTTCGTGAGGCTTTAAAACGTCCAAAACAAGTCGCTTAATGCCCTGTTGCACCCTACGAAGGTCCTCCGAACTTCACACTTTAAGGTCTACCTATTTAAACCTTATGAAGCCTCAGACTTACCATTTAACGCTTCCCGCTTGTTATTTGAAGCAGGATGTTCCGCATTTTTATCGAATCCTGATCGAGAATCGGCGACTCGCTGATGACCACCGGCTTCAAACCAAACTCATGAATCAACTCGGCAAAGGGTCTAAAGCTCGGTCCATATTCAATCTCGTCCATGATGTGGTGCCGTCTTTCGCCTTTATCTGTAAACTCTACGTGGGCGAAGTGGACGTGAAGATTTTCCGCGGTCTCTGTTCCAAGCCGGTTCTCTATAGCATCCAAGGTTTTGGCATAGTCGCCCTTGGTTTTGAGCATTCCGCCTCCCCGCGCGTGGATGTGCGCCCAATCAACCACCGGCTGCGTCTGCTCAAAGTTTTCGCAAAGCGCCAATATCTCTTCTAGGCTTCCGAGTTGAGATTTCTTGCCTGTGGTTTCAAGTCCAAGACGTACGCTGCTTATTCCCAAAGCGTTTATGCGCTCCAAAACATCTTCAATTGCTTTTGCGCATGCCTTAACTGCTGCTTCCCGCGTTCTTTCGCCGTAAAATCCTGGGTGGAAAACCACGGTGTGAGCTTTCATCCAGTCTGCGGCGGTTACGCATGCGATCAGCCGGTTTTTACTCGCATCCACTGTTTCTTCAGCGCCGCATAGGTTGATGAAGTAAGAGCCGTGAACCGTCAACCAAACGTCAAATTTCTCAGCGTTAGCTCCAAGCTTTTCCGCCGCCTCCCTCTTCATCTGAGACTTAGGACCCCACCGAGTTGCCTGATATTCAAAGGCATCCAACTCTTCATTGCGAAGATAGGCAGGGAAATCTTCCACCGGCCGCTTAAGCTCCTTAAACTCGAAGGGAACGCCAGCGGGTCCAAACCTCGGGCGGTCAGCCATAATACTCGCCACGCGTCATAATTGAACGACCGTAGCTAAAAACTGCTCCGAATCGAGGGCTTACCGCTTTTTTCCGCGGTGGCGATACAGCCGAGGGGCATACCATCCGTAAGCTAGGGCTGAAAACGCGCAAATCCACGCTACAATGTTTTGGCAGAGAATGTACTTCAATGTCGGATCGAGATTAGACACACCCTTAACCACGGGATTTCCCAAACTTAAGAGGGCATTTCTGAAGCCCGGCGAAGCGGCAAGCAAAGCATTATTTATGGCTGAAGCCAGCCACCCTAACGGCGATAAGACTTGTCCTACTGCGTGAGCAAAGTTGATTAACCACAAAACAAATCCGAGGAAAGCGGGGCTTCCTTCGTATAATGCGGTAACTCCGTTGTAAACTGCTTTTGGATAGCCTAGGACGTAGAGCATGAGTGCTAGGGCTGAGAAAATGAAGAGGACGGTTACGGTGCTTTTGATGGCGGCTCTTGCGAAATGCAGCCGCTGGGAAAGGTAGGATACACCGTGGATTCGGGTGGCTCTGAAGCTTATTCTGTTGAAAGGGGCCTTGATCGCGCGGCTAACCCTCTGCAGTTTCTTGTTTATCCATTTGAAGAAGCTTTTGATGGACCTGAGGCGTCGTCCAAACCACCCTGGATATTTTTTCCTTCGTTTAATGGGCGGTTTTTCGTGGGGTTTTCCAACACGTGGCACAGTTGCTGTGTGTTTTGTTATGTATGTCCAGCTTGCGACTAGGACGGCGGTGACGCCGAGAGGCATAAGGTGGAAGAGGGGGCTTATGGTTATGGTGAAAGCGGGGTTGGTTGATGCCCACACGAGGAGGTTTTCGTCTTTTAGACCAGTGGAGAGGAAAAGGCTGACCAGAAAGTATTCTATTAGGAGGGCTAACACTGTGAAAACTGCTATTGCGGCGAAGCCTTTAGGCGCCGTCCACCTGAAGAACAAACGTTTCTGGGAAGCCACGGGCACACCCTCATTAAACGTGCTGGTTTGTAAAGATAAAATCGCATATCTGGCAAATTAGGTTAACGGTCCCCGCCATGGATCAACTGCCCTTTTATCTCTTCCATATTGAACAAATAAAAAAACATTATGCGTGCACTCTCTTTTTCGTTATTCGCTGAGCTTAACCATTTTAGGAATTTGCCCACCCTTTCCAACCGTCCCCATGTACAAAATAAACACCCCCATAACTCCTCGAATGGACAAGGCCTTGTTAACGCCGTTTCTAACCGCCCCTTGAACATCATCGCCCTTGACGACGTTTCCAGCAGCCGTAGCTGCCGCGTCAGCCAACCCCGCGGTTTCAGCGAAAACCGTGACTGCCTCAGCGTCACCGAAACTTAAAGCATGGCTAAACACGCCTGAGCTTGTAGCCAAGCCAACGGGAAAGTTTTCCAGTCTAAAACCTATCTGCTTCGAAAGCGGAGAATCACCAGCTAATAGGGCTACGTCTATTGGCCTATTCGAAACCACATAAACTTCTCCGCCATCCTCGACAACTGCCACCTCAGCACCAACAGAAACCATGGCTTCAACCGCAAGGTCGCATAGAACTCCTGCAACCGCCGCCATCGGACCTACACCTGCAGCTTCAGCTGCTTCCGCCATCAGCTTGGCTATTCTAGGGCCCTCATCCACGCGAATAGGTTCAAGGGAATAAACAAATTTTGGGTTCTTCCGAACGTAGTTTTCAAGTTCCTTTCTATGGTTTTCAATGACTGATATTGCTGCTTTGACGGCGCTTTCGCTGTCCGATATTGCTGTGCCCGCTGTTTCTTTACGCTGGAAAGTTTGCTTGAATAGGTTCTTCGATTCTATGAAGATCATTTTTGCCGTGGCTTCCTTTGGTAAACCACACCAGTCTTCCGTCTAAACGATTGTTCTTCACGGTTTCCGGCTAATCTGGTATCATCCGATTAGTCTTATGGCCCTCACTGGACAAGCGTCAACGCATAAACCGCAGGCTACACCAATGCACTTGTTCTCGTCGAAAACCACTGAAAAATCTTTGTCGAAGGCTATGGCGGTCACTGGGCACAATGAAACGCATGCTCCGCAGTCAACGCACTTTTCGTCCACTTCGATTAACTTGCGTACGTCAACAGTTACACCTTTCTCTCTGAAGGCCTCGATCGCCTTTTTAGCCTGATCTGAAGCGATGTCTACGATGATTTCTGCGCCTTGTTGATCGATGTGGGCGCTGAGGATGTTCAGAGGGATTCCCTGTTCCAGAATGACCTGCGAGGTTATGGGCTGATCGACTACTTCCTTCGAAAATTTAAGCAGAACTCTCACCAAGTTTTTACCTCCCAATAAGTTTAGAAATGTCTTCGGCCGTCACGATTCCAAGAACGTTTCTGTCTCTGTCGATGACCGGCAACGCGGATATGTTGTGTTGCGCCAGCTTTCTGGAAGCTGCCTCAAGCGGTTCATTCGGAGTTGTCGTTATCACCTTTCTAACGATTATGTCCGCCAGTTTTCCGTTTCCTTGACTTACCGCCCTCGTTATGTCCCATGAGGTTACGATGCCCCTTAGTTTTCCTTGATTGTCAACTACTATAATGTGGTTAACTGAACGGTTTATTATCCGCTGAGCAACCGCCTTTACCTCCTCGTCTTCCGTACATGTAACAGCTGCGTGGACGATGCCTTCCACGAAGGATGCTTCCTTGGTCTGTCTCATGGGCTTGCAGACTGTGTCAGTTGGAAGTTTTTCAGCTGGAGTGGTCAAGTAGAAATCGGCGTTTTCGATCCATGATTTCAGGGTCTCCGCGATTTTGCGCGCCGTTTTTAGGCTTGAAAGCGAGCTGACCTTAACCGATCTGTCGTTGATGGTCACCTTGCCTGACTTCAGCTCCTTGTAGTTCACCTTTCCAAGCTTGGGTCTTCCTCTCCGCGGGACGCCGTAGTCAACTATGTCGGTTACGATTTCCTCGTCGCGTATGGCGACCTTTTTTGCGATATGCTCATTCAAGATTGGTATCGGTATGCCTATGCCCATGTAAAGCGTGGTGCCGTACTTGGTGTAGGTGGCTCCTCGAATGAACTCAGGGCTCATTTTTTTGCAGTCCCCTCGAACCATGATTGTGCCAAAGCGGTTCCCAGGCTCATGCTGGGTTCCTTCTCCGATTACGTAGCCTTGGGCGCCCCCTAGGAAGATGCGGGTTCCGACGCCTACGGTTTCATAGTCTGGGTCATTCATTAGAGGATTTAATTCTCCGGCTCCGGAGAAAGTCGCGTTTCTGAAGTGGGGCAGGAGTTTTCCCATGTAAGTGTAGATTATTTCGTCGCGGCTGTTTGTGGCGCAAACGTACCGTTGATAGCAGTTGCGGAAGTTGAGCAAATAGAACTGATTCAAGTCCTCCTTAGTAATCGTTGTTTCAAGCCTAGTTCGGGGATAACAGTCCGTTCCGTACGCTGTGGCTCTTAACTCAACCTCCTTGCCTCGGATCAGGTCCTCTATTACGTGTCCTCCGCCGTATTCGAAAGGTCTAGTTTCAGACATGATGGTCGCGCCGATGTAAAGGTCTACAGCTGCGCCGGGATGACAAACTTCCACGTCGTTTATCCAAGCTTTCTGAATTTTGATGGGCGGGTCTGCGTGTCCGAGGTTAATTATGGCACCTGAAGAACACATGGCTCCGAAGGTCCCGGTTGTGACAACGTCTACTTCCTTAAAGGCCACTTCGATTCCGCTGCTCTCCACCAGCTTCTTCATTTCTTCAGCGGTTAAAATCTGAGCGTCTCCGCTCTTTATTTTCTCGTTGATCTCGGCTATAGAACGCCTATTTCCTTTATGGATTGTTTTTTCTTTGAGTTCAATCTCCTCCTAGAGGTGTTAGCTGACTAGGAAAACAATTCTTACTTTAATATTTTTTTGAAAGTTTTATTCCGAAAAGAATATAGGATGGCGCGGGAAACCGTAAGGTATGTTGCCTTCACTTGAAGAGATTTCTAGAAAAAGGAGACTACTAGGTTTAACGCAGAAGGAGTTAGCTCGCCTATCTGGAGTAAGTCAATCTTTAATCGCCAAACTGGAATCAGGGAAAATCGACTCCTCGTATACGAAGGTTAAAGATATTTTCGATGCTTTGAGGAGGCTGGAGATAAAAAGGGATTTTCATGTCAGCGAGGTGCTTCACAACGAAGTTGTTGGGGTTCAGAAAGAAGCTAAAGTTTCTGAGGCTGCGCAGTTAATGCGTGACCACGGTTATTCCCAGCTTCCAGTCTTCGACGGCGAACGCGCAGTTGGAAGCATCTCAGAGAAAACAATTATGAGTCAAATCATGGCTGGTAAAGATCTGTCTCAAATATCTAAATTGCCTGTTGAGGCGATAATGGATGAAGCCTTTCCGCAGTTTGTGGAAGACACGCCGCTGTCTCTGATCTCAAGCTTTCTACAGGTTTATCCTGCGGTTCTGGTTTCAAAGAAGGGAAAGGTCGTTGGCATAGTGACTAAGGCGGATGTGCTGAAGATACTTCCCTAAAAAGCTTAGAAACCTTTACTCAGCTGTCTTAGGCTTAGCGATTTTGCCCCAGTTAATTTTTTTAGTTACGAGTTCCTTGAGGTGAGCTTTCAACAGGCTTTCTGCTTTTTCGAACCCCAACCGTCCTGCGTTCCAAGTCACGAAAGGCGGGTAAAACGTGGCTTCCTTGAATTTGGCTTTTCCGTTTTCGAAATCGAACCTAATGTATCCAAGCTCCCTTAGGTAACACGCGTCGTTAGGGCATAGAATATCGATTTCCTTCAGTTCCTTTTTCAGGTACAAAGTCGTGTATTCTTCCGCTTTTCCAACATCTCTGCCGCATGGACACTGAGCTTTCGCCTTTGCGGGCACTTCTATTTTCTTCTTAAGATCGTCGGCTGTCAGAACGAGGCTCCGCCTTTTCTCGATGTTCTCAATTGCTCCATCCCTTAGGAAGAGGACCCTATCGCTGATGTCAATCATTTTCAAGTCGTGAGTTGCACAGATCACTGTGGTTCCTCTCTCCACCTTCAACCGATAGAGAAGTTGAACTATAGCGAAGCCCGTGTTAAGGTCTAGGTTTCCCGTCGGCTCGTCAGCGAGAATTATAGCGGGATCGTTTGCTAGTGATCTGGCGATGGCTACGCGCTGCTGCTGTCCTCCGCTCAGCTCTGTTGGTCTGTGGTGTAGGCGCTCTCCAAGCCCAACTACGGTTAAGAGTTCAGTGGCTTTCTTGACCCGCTGGTCTTTAGGTACACCGGCAAAGATCATAGGCAATGCAACGTTATCAAGGGCGGTTAAAACGGGGATTAGGTTGAAGGTTTGGAATATGTACCCTATTTTGCGAGATCTGAGCCAAGCCATCTCCTTAGGGGACATTTTGGAGACATCGGTGCCCTCGATGATTATTTTTCCTTCACTGGGGCGGTCTATTCCGCCTACCATGTTGAACAGGGTGGTTTTGCCGCTTCCGCTGGGTCCCATAATAGAAAGATACTCGCCATGAGTGACTTTGAGGTTTATTCCTCTAAGCGCTTTGACGGTTTCGCCTTTGAGAATGTAGTCTTTGTGAAGATCTTTAACCTCAACTGACGCAACAGCTGCCATGAAGCATCCCCTCTGGTTGTTCTAGAAATGGTAAAGCTCCTATATATGTTTTTAAGAGTTCTCTCACGTGCACAAAAAAGCTCATTTGAATTCAGTAGGTTCAATGTTGCCGTAAATATCTGGTTGCGGCGCCTCTTCTGCGTAACGACGCTCGACTATTTTAATCGCAACTAAAACTACGGAAAGGACTATGCAAGTGATGACGAACAATAGGAGGTATTTAGGTAAAACGAAGAGGGAATAGACCGAGCTGTCTGTTCCAGCGTATTCTTCATATCCCGCCCAGCTTGCTCTCAAATAAACTTTGCCGATCAACTGGATATTCCAATAATAAGCGTAATATCCATTGCTGTTGATTGTTACTCTTTGTAGGGGATACCATGATGAACCATCTGAACTAACGTAAATCGTGACATTTCCACTTGAATAAATAGGCGAGACTGTTCCACTAACCATGACGCTGCTTCCTTCAATTGTGACTTTTGAAGGCAACCACAGGGTCATGGAGGAAGAGGTTAGGTTGGGGGAGGAGGTTAGGTCGCTGTAGCTTGACGAAACCTGCTCAGGGGATGACTGCTCAGAGTTTTCAAGGGTTATAATCCGCGGGGAGAGCCCCTCGAGTTCGTCTGGGCATTCACCGACTCTCCATTCGTTTTCCCAGTTCTGTATGTTTCCGGTGGTTTCAGCTACGTAGTATGGTTTTCCGCTGTAGTTCAAGGAGTAGACATCAAATCTCGCGTCTTCGGGCGGCTCTGAAAGGTGAACGGCGATGTTCATGTGGGTTTGATCCTCGTAATACAGCAGTATCACATCGAGTCCTCCAGCTTTCATTATTGATGCGGCAATGAACGAGAACAGATCGCAGTCACCTTCGTTTTCAACCATGGTTTCAACGGGGTATTTTTGAGGGCCACTTTCTTCATAGGGAATCTGGTGAACGATCATTAAAACTCCGTTGGCGAAGTCCTCTGCGTCTTGGTAGATGCTCCAAAGATCCTCAGCTATGGGACGAAGAGCATCAGGTGTAACGAATTTTGCAAGTTCGGCATATGTGCTTATGGTGTGGTCTTTGCCTTTGTAGTAGTCGTACAAGGAGGAGGTTACTGAAACTGTCAGTCTGTATTGCACTGAACCGCCTACGTGATCGAGAAGCTCATATGTGTGCTCATAATTATCCGCAGAACAAGGAAAGACTGGCGAAAACGCGACGAGTATTAACAGAGCTAAAATTGTTACCCGCTTTAGCTTCCCAGCCGAGCGAACGTCCTTCAACATCGCTTCACTGGGATTTGAGTTTAGTTTAGTAAATGAAAGATTTATGAACTACAAATTCAGTTTTCAGATTCCTTTTTCGCCTTTACAATGCATTTTCGCTTTCTAAAGAATATCAGGTCGTCTTTGGTGCAAACGTATTCAAAGCCTACCTCAAGCGACCCTTGAATTTCCGAAGGTCCTCGACTGCTTTAACTGTGATTTCGTCTGAATCGTTTTGCCGACCCTACGTTAATCGAAACAGCTAACCCGACGAATTACCTTTTCAATTCTTTTAGGAATTAAATATATTCGCGCGACCACGGCCATCCGGGAGAATATCTATGTTTTATCCAAGAATAATCACTTGTTGCTATCAATTCGGCTATTGATAACATTAGGAACATGCCTGAAAGCCAGCTTGCAAAAGATGTAGAGAAACTTACCTTCAACGGTAAGAGGATGAACCAGCCAAGAAGTGCACCTAATATGGATCCTATAAGATATGATATGATAATTGTATAACTTACCCACCTCTCCATATCGTTAACGTAAAGCCAAGCAAAGTAGACTCGACTCCACGGCCACTCTGGTTCATTTAACTTTTTCAGTCCAGGAGTAACACTTGCTTGGAAAGAATCACTCCAAGCTGCGATTAAGAAAAAACCTGAAAAAGTAAGCACAAGAGCCGACGGATAAACTGCTGCAGCTAAACCGTAGACAAAACAAACTATTAAAACTGAAGTGATAGCTAACAAAAATAATATAAGCCATCTTTTCGACATGACTCCTCTCTCCATTAATTAATGAGAAGAAAATGGAAGATATAAAAATTTACTGCATACACGTAACGAAGTTGTGAGGGGCAGCTATCAGTCGATTTTGCAATACTTGAGATAAACACTAGGAACCGAAACTAAATAACCCACCATCCTACTCCCAACCATCACAGCAAAGAAAAAGGAGAACATGTGGGAGACATCTCTAGTTGCTATTAAAATTCAGTTTTGCGGTTCAGGTTCTCGAATTGACGAGGAAATGCTGTTTTGCTGTTTGATCATAAAGCTTAAACATGAGTTCATGGAAACACTTTTAGCTAACACGAGATAAGCATCAAGTGAGGGATGGACAATCAGCATTGAATACGTTGTTGAAACCGAAGAGCTCGCCAGATACTATGAGATGGGGCACGTCAAAGTTAATGCACTCGACGGTGTCGACCTGAAAATCAAACGCGGCGAGTATCTTTCTATTATGGGACCCAGCGGAAGCGGCAAAACCACCCTGTTCAACATGGTAGGCGGAATAGACCGCCCCAGCAAAGGCAGAGTCTACATAGACGGAGTTGACGTCGCGAAGTTGGATGCCTACGAGTTAGCTTGGCTGAGGTGCCGAAAAATAGGATACATATTCCAAACCTTCAACCTAATCCCCGTTTTAACCGCCATGGAAAACGTGACGTTGCCTATGATCTTTGCCGGCGTAGACCGAGAGGAACGGATGAAACGTGGAAAAGAGATCTTGGAAACGGTGGGGCTTGGAGATCGGCTTAACCACAAACCAGCAGAGCTGAGCGGAGGACAGCAGCAGCGCGTAGCCATCGCCAGAGCACTCGCAAACCAGCCTGTCATTGTTTTGGCTGACGAGCCGACGGGAAACCTAGACCTTGAAACAGGGTTAGACATTATTAATCTGCTTAAAAGCCTCAACAAGGAACAGCAGGTTACGATAATTGCGGCAACCCACGATCTGAAAATGCTGGATGTAAGCGACAGAATCGTTTACCTTCGTGATGGGAAAATCGACAGGTATGAGACAAAAGCCGAAGTGTACCTTGGAAAAGGATAAGGACTAGCGCTGTTTATTTTTTTAGGCTACACTTCGTACCTCAGGGCGTCAGCCGGATTCGATCTAGCAGCGCTATATGCTGGACCGAAGGCGCTGCCTATACTAATTCCGATCGCGGCAACGATCGCTCCGCCTATAATGGTCAAGTAAATCGGCATTGCGCCTTCAAAAAATACCGCTCCCCAACCTAACGTGGGGGCGTATATCAGTAATGCCGCCGACCATCCGACGAAGGCTCCGATTATTCCGCCGAGTAAACCGAGGAGCGCAGCTTCTATTAGGAAGATTTCAAGGATGTTGCCGTTTGTCGCGCCGAGACACTTCATGGTTCCTATCTCCTTGTACCGCTCGGTAACTGACATCAGCATGGAATTGATGATTCCGACGCCGCAGACCAGTAGGGCGATGATGGCCATCCAGTATCGGTAAGCCAAGCCGCCTCCACCTGTTTGACCTACAAATTGAAGAATCGTGCTCATGCTTAACAACAAAACCAAGAAGGCTATTCCAAGCACAATGGATATGACGGTTATCAGGGCTCTCGTGAAACGTTTACGAATGCTTTCAAGGGAAAAACGGAAGGCTTCACCGAATGGGAATATAATCTCTCGCTTCTCCGCAGACGGCATATTCCTCACAACTCCTTCAAATTAATGACATGCACATTAAAAATCTTACTGTTACCTCGATAGTCTGGAACCTCAGGTGTGCTTCAATCTTTTAGTATAAAAATCTTTGATCAAATTTTTGAATTAAAACCTATCAATTCATGCATGCACATTGAAAAACTTAAGTGTTGTTTATGCACTCTATTTATAAGTTAATATAAACCGAATAGGTGATACATCGCGATAGAGAACAGAAAAAATGAAGAAATTGACGAGATTATCAAAAGCAAAATCTGGCAAAATCCACAAATTACAAACTTAACTTTGAGGCGTCATCTTCTTTCAATGGGACTAAAGATATCTCTTGAAGACCTTGCTCAAAGAAGGAGGAGGCTGGAAATATCTCTTGCACGCGCACCTGAAGACAAAACTTTTTTTGGGGAAAAACCTCCGCCACCATATAGCAGAAGTTTCAGTTTGATCCAGAGGCTTTATGGGGTCCTTCGTAAACCATCCGAAACCATGAGGGACATAGGACTCGCACCCGATTATGGAGGAGTGACCATCATCCTAATATTTCAAATCGCATTAATGATAGGAGCTATTTCCATAAGCATGTCAAAAATTCACATAATCGGCACTTATGCAACCGAAGTGAACAATGCAATTAGCGGTGCAGTGGCTTTAGCCACGGGTATTGGTGTTTTTCTTGTCCTTTTACGTTGGGCAGTAAAGTCAGCTATTGTTTGGAAAGCCTGCGATGAGGCGAGCGGTTGGAGTTTTAGCAGTGCGGCTGCAGTGACTGGCTACGCCTATTTTGTAGAGGTTATTGTGAACATAATTTGGATGGTGCTGATCTCAGTTTATATGCCCGTTCTCCAGCTAGACGTGAGTAACCTCGAGGCCGCTGTCCAAGCTCTCGAATCTTACAAATCACAAGTTATAGTGCTCGCCTTATATCGTCTGCCCATAACCTTCCTAACTCTCATCTGGAAGTCCTACTTGGGAGGGATCGGGGCACACCATGGCACCAGAGAAATGTGCTCAAAGACCAAAGGAATCGCAGTATTTCTCATTCTAAGTCTAATTGGAGTGATAATTAGCATTATTATAAGCCCGTTATAGAATGTGCCCGTAAGGGTTTGGAGCCTCGGGCGGGATTTGAACCCGCGACCGACGGCTTTCTCTGTTGTATGCGTGCGTACGAGGCCGTTGCTCTACCGCTGAGCCACCGAGGCTTTCTCAAGTCCTAATAGAGTGAAGCGCATATTTATTAAAAATTCCTAAGCATAACTCAGTGGAGGCTTTTGCTTGCGTTTGGTTGAGGAGCTTGGGGAGCGCGGGATAATCGAAATTATTTTTGGAATTTTAGAGGCGATGCCTAATGCGGCGGTTCCGTTTGGGGACGACGTTTCAGCTGTTGACATCGGCGGTGGAAGGCTTGCCGTTATAAAAACTGACATGCTTGTGGGCAAAACCGACGTTCCGCGGAGCATGAATCTCTGGCAGGCAGCCCGCAAAGCGGTGGTTATGAACATAAGTGACTTGGCGGCCAAAGGAACTCAGCCTCAGGCTGTGCTTGCCGCGGTGGGGCTTCCGCGGGGCTTAACTGAAAAAGACATCCAACAAATCGGGAAGGGACTGAACGCTGGCGCGCGCCAATACGGCGCCTACGTGCTAGGCGGAGACACTAACGAGGCCTCTGACCTAGTGATAAGCTGCACCGCCTTTGGAACCTGCGAAAAACGAAATTTTATGAGGCGTAGCGGCGCGAAATCAGGCGATCTGGTTGCCACAACAGGCTTTTTCGGCAAAACGTCAGCAGGCCTGAAAATCTTGCTTGAAGGGCTTTCAGCGCCTTCGGGTATTCGGAAGCAGCTGGTGGACGCTGTTCTGATGCCTCAAGCGAGGCTTAAAGAGGGTTTGGCTCTAGCTGAAACAGGGGCGGTGTCTGCATCCATTGACTCAAGTGATGGGTTAGCTTGGAGCCTCCACGAAATTTCGCGGGTGAGCCGCGTAGGGTTCCTGATCGATGCCCTGCCGGTTGCTGAGGAGTCGGTGAAATTTGCTGATGCCCACGGTCTCGATCCTGCGGAGTTGGCTTTGTACGGCGGAGAAGAATATGAACTTGTGGTAACCGTTAAGCCCGAGCTTTGGAACCGAGCGGAGGCTGCCGTGAAAAAAGTTGGAGGCTCCTTGACGAAGATCGGAACCGCAACAGCTGAGCCGAAGATTCTTCTAAAAACCGAGGAAGGAACCGTCGCCATAGAAGCTAGGGGATGGGAGCACTTTAAAACCGTCTAACCGAGATATATAAAAAAAATCCGTGTCGCTGAAAGTTTTACTATTAAGATAAATGCTTCTGAGATAAGTTTCTTAAACGACAACTACCTTGTTCTTCGTAATCGGAGTTTTCGTAATTTTTCTGGAATCTCATAGATGTGTTTAACCATATGAAGAGTTACTTCCAATACTAATGATGAATCATCTTTGGTCACGTCTCCCAATAAATCATTACTCGGATGTGCACCATAATTTCCAAAATACCTGATCTCGTTGAATATGTTGAATATCTCAGATGATATAAATCCTTGATCTAAAAGATTACGAATTTTTTCATGTAATGTCTTTCCCTTAGCGCCTTTATCAATACACACTTGTTCTAGGGTACGTCTGCACATAACTACACATGCCTTGGTCGCTCCAACTGCATGACATGTCTGAGCCTCAAGCGCATCACTGTTTATATTATTTGGGGCGTTCGGTATTTTATAAAAGTCGGTGGTCCTCAGTATTGGTGTTGATGTCAGCTCTCCACCTTTGATGTTGACTGTTAAAATTGAACCACAAATTGTACATCTAACATCTCCAGAGTAATTCCAATATGTAACATCTAGATGAAAAGATTTTGCGCAATGCGCACATATTATGTTGGGCATAATCATCCTCTCTATTTTCGCACAGTTCTAAGATTTCGCTCGTATTTGAAACTTCCGAAGGATGTAATGGTCAACTCATTAATAACGTGCGCGTATAGATATAAGGTTTGAATAAGTCACTAAAGTTAAGGGTAAAAAGGTATTTAGGAAACGCAAATGAAAACTCGTATGGTTCGGTGGAATAATTGATGGTTGAGGTGTATGATGTTGGTAGTCTGCCGTTCGTGGGGGACTTTGCAAGGTTTCTAGCGGACGCTGTGTACTTCGAGGAGAAGGTTGTTGAGAGCTTCGTAGATAAACTCAAGACGGGTGTTGATATGCCGAATTACCCGCAGTTCAGAGATATGAACGAAATGTTTCTGGAGACCATCGTTGGCTTGGAGAAGATTAAGGGCACTGGTTACGTCGAGGCGGGCAGTTTATCCATTAAACCAGAGAAGACGCAGATACCCGAGGTTGCAGCGATAAAGAAACGGGCTGGAGACATCCGTGAGAAAACGGGGGAACCCTTGAGGGTTAAGGTCTGCGTCACAGGACCCTACACGCTGGCTTCGATGTTCGCCTACAAAGACAGCGGAACCTTCAGTAGACTAGGAGAATTAGTTTCACAAATTGTGGAAAACAACGTTTTCGCCGGTAAGCACGGCAGAGTAAGGCTGGTGGCAATAGACGAGCCGACCTTCGGATTGCTGGATGATCCGCTGCTTGACTACGGCGGAGACGGGAGGGAAACCCTGCGGAAGGCTTGGGAATCCATATGCCGAAGGGCTAGGGCTAAAGGCGTGCAAACGTGCATGCACCTTCATAACACGGCGGACGAGCTGTTTTGGGACGTGGAATCCTTGAACATCGTGGAGTCCCATGTGGATGATCCGCTCTACAGTTCGGATAGAACCAAAGAACTGTTGGAGTCAAGGGACAAAACCCTGAAGACAAGCATCGCTGTATCACTTTTTGACAACCTCATCCGAGCGAAAATAACCGCCGAACTGCCGCAAAAAACCGGGGAATCCAGCATCAACGAGAAGGTTGCTGACGTTTGGAAAGCCATATCTAAAGGAAAACTGGACCCCGAGAGCTTTCTGGAAACCACAGAGTTGATGACGAAACGGCTTAAGCGCATGATTAACAGGTTCGGCGTTGAACGCGTTCCCTATGCTGGACCGGAATGTGGACTGAAAAGTTTTCCAACGTATGAATGTGCGCTGGAGTGCCTGAGGCGGTCTGCTGCCGCAGTTGAGGCTAATAAGCCCTGACTTGGCGGAAAACAAAAAACCTTTAGGTTATGCCGTATAGAGCTTCGCTGAGGAGACCCTTAGAGGTGTTTAAGAGTAGAACTCGCGTGGTTCAGCGTACGTTGCTCCTTGCGTTAGCGGGAAATGTGGCTTCGGTTGTAATTAAACTGTTTTTCGGTCTTTTAGCCAACAGCATCGCCATGATAGCCGACGCCATACATTCTGTGTTCGATTCTGCGTCATCGGTCATAGGGATGTATGGAACCAAAGCGAGCGCTAAGCCTCCAGACATGGGTCATCCGTACGGTCACAGCAAATTTGAGCAGGTGGCGGCTTTAGGCATAACTATAATGCTGTTTGTGGCTTGCTTCAACATTATGCACGAGGCGATTGACCGGGCCGTAAGTAAGGTGGTGCCTGACATTACGCTTTACTCCTTCATCGCCATCACAGCCAGCATGCTGATCAGCCTTTCGGTTTCAATTTATGAAAGAAAAATCGCAAAGTCCACTTCTTCGATGATATTGTCCGCAGATTCTTCGCATACGATCACCGACGTTTTTGCGTCCATTGTGGTCCTCGCTGGATTCTTCGGAACAAAGCTGGGCTTTCAATACGCTGATCCTTTAGCCGCCACCTTCGTTTGCCTGTTTATCGCCTACGTTGGGTATTTTATTTTCAGAGAAGCCACCAGCGCCCTCGTGGACCGGGGGATAAGTCTAGAAACTCTGTTGAAGGTCAAGTCAACGGTCAATGGAATAAGAGAAGGAGTGGAATGCCACTCCGTTAGGGGAAGAACAGTGGGCGACAAAATTTACATCGACATGCACGTCACGTTTAGGGGCGACCTTTCAGTTGAAGAAGCCCATAAGATAACCGAGGTCATAGAGGAAAAACTGAAGCAAGTCGTCAAAGGAACGCAGGAAGTCATCATACACATCGAACCGAAGGAAGAACAAAAAAGCAACTGATAACTCAGAAAGCCCTCCCGGAAAATCCGCGCTAAGTTTTATAACACAATTTCAACTATGCCTAAATACGACAACGGGCCCGTAGCCTAGTCAGGATAAGGCGCAGAAGGTCCAAAAGGACCCGCGTAAGCCTTCGGAGGTTCCGCCAGAGAAAGCCTGAGACCGGGGGTTCGAATCCCTCCGGGCCCGCCAAAAACCGCTATTTCGCTCAAGCACCAACCAGTTTTTAGGCCCAACATCTCAGGCGATTGGGAGCCCTCGTCCCAGACAAGAGGCCCGTCACCAGGTCTCCACGTCTGAGAACGGCTACTTGCTCTTTGAGGATTTGGATATGTGACTCTAATTTATTGTTAGTCTTCTCGGCATCATTTTCTGCTCTCACGCTATTTTTGAAATCCTTTCCTCATAGCATAAACTGTAAATCTCACATCTTTCCAAGTTTTCACTTTGAAAAAGCAAAATGATTAATTCATTCAATAATTCTTGATTATTATGAAAATTTCATAACTTTTCTCAAACAATTTTAAATAATGCATTAACCTTTTTGTCGGTGTTATGTGTTGGCCTAACGGGTGATAATACGGATGGAAATGTGGGAGAACGGTGTTGGTTCAGAAGAAAGGACTGAAAGAAGTCCTAGCAGAGGATTACAAATACTGTTCAAAGCGGCCAAGATGCGGCCCAACGATAATGATACAGCAATTTATCATGGAATGATGAAAAGCCACCATGCGAAGGTCGGCGAATTCGTGGCGAGAGTGGACTGGCGTAGTCAAGTCCTATTCATCGAAGAACTCTTTATTGAACGCGGGTATAGAGGAGAGGGTATAGGAAAGAAAGCCTTGGACTTTCTTGAGGCTGAGGCATCCAGCCTGAAAATTCGTGAAGTTGTGGTGGAGCCCTTTCCCCTAGATCCTGGAGCCTTCACTGTTGAATCGTTGAGAGAGTGGTATATGGGGCATGGCTATACCTCTCGTAGAAGAAGCATCTTTGCCCCATCGACTAACCTGTTAGCGAAAGCCTTATGGTGAGTGGAAGGTTGGCGATAGTCCCTGGCGACGTAGCTTGGATCTTGGCCTCTTCAGCCTTCGTTATGATCATGACACCTGGTCTGGCCTTCTTCTACGGAGGCATGGTAAGAGGAAAAAACACCCTCTCGATCATAATGCATTGCTTCATCGTCATCATGCTCATCAGCCTTGAATGGGTTCTATGGGGCTACACCCTGGCCTTCGGACCTGACAAAGCAGGGCTCATAGGAGGCTTTGAATATTTAGGTCTCAACGGAGTTGGGGCAACACCGAACCCAATTTATGCAGCTACAATTCCTCAAGAAACCTTCATGATCTTTCAAGCCATGTTCGCCATCATTACCCCAGCCTTGATCGTCGGAGCCTTTGCTGAAAGAATGAAGATTAGCACATTCATCGTCTTCATCTTACTCTGGGCAACCTTTGTGTATGCTCCTGTCGCCCATTGGGTATGGGGAGGTGGAGGCTGGTTAAAAAATCTTGGCATCCTCGACTTTGCAGG
Organism: uncultured Candidatus Bathyarchaeia archaeon; assembly: GCA_964655075.1. Taxonomy (GTDB): domain Archaea; phylum Thermoproteota; class Bathyarchaeia; order Bathyarchaeales; family Bathyarchaeaceae; genus CAZZLD01. Next base: position 1,952 of record CAZZLD010000006.1, on the reverse strand, counting down.
GGGGACGGTTGTTCACGTGAATGCAGGTGTTGCAGCCCTTGCTTCAGTGTTTGTGATCCGCCGAAGAACTGGCTATGGCTCAATAGCGATGGAACCCAATAACATCCCTCATGTAGTCCTCGGCACCGCGTTACTCTGGTTCGGATGGTTTGGCTTTAACGCTGGAAGCGCATTGACGGCTGGAGCATCGGCTACGAATGCTTTCGTGGTGACGAATACGGCTGCAGCTGCGGGTGGGCTAACATGGATGTTGATCAGCTGGTACTTTAGAGGTAGACCCAGCGTCTTGGGTTCAATGGCTGGTGCTGTTGCCGGGTTGGTGGCGATAACCCCTGCATCTGGATTCGTGGGACCTCTTTCAGCAATAGCGATAGGAGCTGGTGCAGGCTTATTCTGCTACTTGGCAGTAATCCTCAGAATGAGAAGGCAACTCGATGATTCCCTTGACGTGTGGGGCGTACATGGTGTTGGAGGAATCTGGGGCGCTATAGCGACTGGCATATTCGCTGAGTCATCAATAGGAGGAACCAACGGTCTGCTATTTGGGAACCCTGCTCAGCTGATAACTCAGTTAATAGGGGTTGCGGCGACTTTTGGGTATGCCTTCATCGTATCCTTTGCAATCCTCAAGCTTCTAGATGTCACAATGGGTTTATGTGTGAAGCCAGAAGAAGAGGAGGTTGGCCTTGATATATCTCAGCACGGGGAGAAGGCATATACGACCTCCTAATAAGCAGGATTGGAGATGCAAATGAAGAAAGTTGAAGCTATCATTCGGATCGAAAAGCTTAACGAAGTTAAAGTATCCCTAGCGGCGAGTGGTTACATTGGGCTTACAACCTATGAAGTGAAGGGTAGGGGACGCCAGAAGGGGATTGTCCTTCAATGGCGAGGCGTAAAGGAATACAGAGTGGATCTCCTGCCAAAGATCAAGCTAGAGCTCGTAGTGGATGACAATGACGTCCCGAAGGTCGTCGAAATCATAAAAGAAAAGGCCTTCACCGGGAGAGTTGGTGATGGCAAGATCTTCATCTCGCCTGTCGAAGAAGTGATCAAGATAAGGACAGGAGAGAGAGGGAAAGACGCGATTTAGCATTGAACAGAAATCGTTTCTTTAGATTCTTAAGAGACTGACCCAATATAGGGTTAAGTGCGATAATTGCGAACAAGCGAAAGTTTCGACGGCTTGCTTAAGGGATGCTTGCTCGTCGATTTTATGGACAGGATTTCCGTAAAGCCTGCACATAGAAACTAAAACGTCTTCCTAGTGGCGGACGTCAAACATTAGGCAGGGCTGCAAGTGTGAAACAGAAAAAGAGGGGAGTCTGCGGGGAATATCTCTATTTGTCGTGGGTTCAAATCCAGCATCCGTACATGAAAATATGTTTGCCACAAAAACTTGGATAAAAAAATAACACCTAGGCTTCCGTGTGATTTTTGGACTTAACCCATTTGGGTGCTAATCCCTCTGGGTCCGCCAAAAAACCGGCAGAACACATTTGTGGTGCATTTGACTACAAATAAAATATAGGGTCTGGTTCCACCAAGCAGAAGGCCAAAACGCGGCTATTTCGCTCAAGCACCAACCAGTTTTTAGGCCCGACACCTCAGGCGATTGGGAGCCGCAGGCTAAACATCTCGGTCGAAACCTTGACGCGCACACCCCGGCTCCATCAACCCCATCTTCTATGGGAGCCCTCGTCCCAGACAAGAGGCCCGTCACCGGGTCTCCACGTCTGAGAACGGCTGCCTATTTTCGGGAGCGGCTTCGAGCTTAGATGCTTTCAGCTCTTATCCGCAACAGCGTAGCTGCCCGGCAGTGCCCTGTCGGACAACCGGTAAACAAGAGGCTACAGCGTCCCGTTCCTCTCGTACTGGGAACCCTTTCCCCTCAGGCAACCAACACTCCCAGCAGATAAAGTCCGACCTGTCTCACGACGGTCTAAACCCAG
>CAZZLD010000005.1:0-195031 GCA_964655075.1 uncultured Candidatus Bathyarchaeia archaeon | reverse complement strand
TCATCTCTCAAATATTTCCCTAATAGCATAGCCTCTTCGTTAATCAGAGTCTCTAGTTCCTGCCTTTTTCCCACTCTTATTCTCGGGACTTCCACTTTAGACGTAAAGTAGGCGTTGAGTCTTTTGACAAACTCGTTTGTCATCTTTTCGTTAAGATACTGTCTCTTGCCTTTTCGGTTACTAGAGAAATCTTCATCTCTGATAACGAAATGTTTAGGCTTTAGGCTACGGGCATACTCAACGAGAAAGTCGTCCATTAGGTAACGGTACAATTCTATGAAGTCACAGACAAGAGACGGTTTTCCGAATTGAATACCGTGTAAGAAGCCTAAGTACGGCTCTAGTTTAGCCTTTATTATGGCTATATGAACTTTCCAAGATAGGACTCTGTAGGCTAAGTTGAAAAGGTTGTTAAGCCCATCATACGCCTTAAACTTCTTTCTGCGTTCAGGTCTAATCGATTCTTGAAATAGCCCTAAGATTTGACCAAAATATTTCTCCGAACATTTTCCCTCTATTCCCATGAGCCGTCTTCTAAGCGTTCTGCAGCCTTCAACATTCAGACTTTTTATAGCCTCTATTACAGAGAAATCTATACGTCTCAAGCCATATTTTTTTAACACTTGATTCTGCCCTTCGATTTTGCCTATAACAAACTTTTTGGCAATCTCAGAAGCCTTTCCGTTCTCCAAAGCTCTATACTGGCATATCCTAGTCTCAACGTGACTATCGTCATAAAGGCTCTTTAGAATAGCTACTGGGTGACCTCTTCCCGTCAGTATTAGAACGTCTATGTTCCAGAATCCGCAAGTAGCTAAAGCTCCAGAAGATACTGTGTTACCGCTCCTAATCTGTATCTCTCCAAGTTCATTATCGAACAAAGGATACAGTTCCTTGTTCCCGTCTCTATCACGTACTAAAAGGCATCCTTTTTCTCTGCCCAAAAAAGAGCCGAAGCTCTCTACTACTATTTTGGCTGTTTTCGCTTTTCCCATTCTAGTTCCCCGATATTTATATCGGCTAACCTTCTTAAAAAACTATCCCTTAAAAAAGCCTAAATTAGGCTTATTTACGGAAATGGGGAAACAAAAAGCAGTTTTCTCTAATTGGGGAACTAGAGATGGGTTAAAAAACCCGTTTACCTGCCTTCTGTTTCCCTAATTCTTTCTAGAAAGCATCAGAATTAAGCTTTATCCTTTTTGGCTCTGTTAACTCTTTGGGTCTTGAATGAATAAAAAGGTGTCCATGTTAACCAGAGCGGCTTTTCGATCACGGCTTAATCAGACTTGACCATCTATTTTGCTTTATTTTTGGGCTTACTGTCGCTTTTTCTGCGGGTGTTTTTCCGTTCAATGACTAAAAATCTTATTAAATAACAGGCAAAGAATTAATTTGTATTGAGGTAGTAAGATTACACGAATTTCAGAGAACGTATTAAATAGGGATATCTAATGAAGGAAAAAATCCATGCAGTATCCGATAGTGGCTTGGCTAGATTATTAGAAAGCTTAGGCTTGGTTGAAAGCATAGAAAAAGGATTGTTGTTTTGTAGTTGCTGTGGAAAAAGATATCTCAAGAGAATGTTGGATGCATATATCCTCTAAAAAAGGAGATTAGAATTTGTTGTGATAACTTGGAGTGTATAGAAAGAACCATTGAAGAAATAACTCCTGCACGAAGTCTATCCAATAAGGGAGAAGGCGACAATGAATCCTAAAGCGCTGATTTATTATTTGTGCTTTGGAATTTCTCTTTTTATTGCAGTCTGTAGCTTCTTCTACCTAACTATCAACATTTTTTTACAATTTTTCGCAAGTGCTGGAGGTTTTGTCTCTGCAACTGCAATATTCCTTCTGTTAATAAGAAACTTGCCAAGTTTTCAAAAAAGTATATCACCAATACTAAGTTCCTTCAATTTTATTGAAAAAGCAGAATTGGCATCTATTAAGTATAATATTCAAGGTAACATCAATCAGTTTAGAGAGACTGTAAACAAGGAATCTCCAGATTTGATACCAGAAGCAGAAGTTGAATGGGTTACTAAAGTAAAAACAGACTCATTTTTTGATGATTATAAAGGTAAAGTAATTGTACGAATGAACCCTTCTAAAGATAACGCTATCAATTTAGCCAAAGCATCATTAATACAAGTTAGTAAGGGCGTCATCCCAGAAAGTAGAATGTATATTGAGCCAAAAATGAATGTTTCTATTGATTTATCTTTAGTTAAAAAAATATTGTTAAAGCAAGATGAAAAGAATGCATATAGATATTTTGTGAATGAAATTGTTAATCCTAAATTAGGCGATGAAGCGGTATTAAACTTTTTAGAGAAAATTGAGTTAATGGATAAAGTTGGTTTATTCACTAGATTATTCTTGAGAGAATTGAAAGAATTACCCATCATTGAAGGGTTGGGTTTTCATAACCTTTCCCAAATAAGAAGTGATGTAAAAGGTTTCTTTGAATATACTGAAATTGTGGCTAAGAGAAAACCACGTGAAGAAATACCTCTTCAATATGAAGGAGCATATATTAAAACTGCAATAATATACGTTGCTATTACTTGGAGAATGAAAACAGAGGGAATAAAACCATACGTAAGACGAGCTTTAATGAACCAAAAAAGTGGTAATGCACTCATTTTCTTTATTTCCTTTGGTCATGCCATAGACTTCACAAGGAAAATAATAGAAAAACTAACAGAAACCTACGGTATGGAATTAATAAAAAACTCTGATAAAGATTATGTTATTGACAATGAGCACTTAATGTGTGCCACAGTCCTAACCAATCCAAATTATGTAACAAAACCTGAGGATGATTTGCTACTTCATGAGTTATTGGTTGGAACCGTTAATGAGACATTAGATGAATCTGGATGGGCAAATCTAGATTCTGTAGAACTTAAAATCAAAGAAAAAATACCTGATTTCAAAGTCGGAAATTATGGTTATTCAAATTTAATTGAGCTTTTTAGAGTTGTTAATCTTTTCGAGTTACAAATAAAAAAAGACGATGATGAATCAACTGCAGTATTGGTTAGATGTAAAAAACGCACGCACATCAATACACTAAACGATGAATTCGCTTGATAAGTTGCCTGTACTCCAAAAATCCTTAATAGCATGGTCTTGAAAGCAATGTCAGCTTCAAGATTCAGGCGTCAGCTAGTCAGAAGCAGTGTTGGTTGGTTGGATTAAAATTTAATTTCAGGCGTCAGCTATTAAAAGCAGTTTTGGTTGTTCAGATTAAATTTTAATGCCCCCAGCGGCACTGCGTGCCGCTACCTCTGACACGCTGCCTTCGGCAGCGGATTAAAGCGTGCTAACGCACGAGCAGAAATAAGGCTGAAAAGAGGCACGGTTAACGGTTAACGATACTTATTACTATTCTTAGCTATTAAGAGCAATAGCAGAAGAGGGAAGCAGAAGACAGGCTTCTGAAAACCTATTATTCATCGGGGCTAAGTCTTCTTTCGTAGAGTTTATTAGATGTAAGATATGGAGTATTTATTAGAGATGCGCATTGCTTGGCTGGCAAGGAATATGCTTCAATGAAGCTATTCACTACGTGTACTTTTGAAGGGTTGGGTTCAAGGAAGAACGATTTCTTGGAAAAGCTTACTCATAAAATGCAGTCTTTAGGTCTTAAGCCTATGTCTCCCGAGGATAGTTTTTTCCAAGGACGGCGTGAAGATGCAAGAGAGCACCTGTTTCTCGGCTGGAGAATATTAAGAGAATTAACATTTATGGAGAACAGTATTCTTTTTTATTCAAAAAAAGTTGGAATAGTGGTAATACGAACTAAGGAGCGTAATGGAAACCTTCGAGTAGGCTCCTATTGCCCAATTGCTGTTCAAGAAGTCGGAAAAGCTGAGAACATTAGGGTTAGGCGTGCCTCTGGGTATAGTCGCTTTCATCCTTTGGTTACCTGTAATAAACAGTCTTCCTCCTAACAGTCCTAGCCCGATAGCTTTACTAATTATCGCAACGTGTGGAATAGCGACGGCTCTTCCAATGTTTGTTCTCGTCATTAAGAAGGGAAACCGTACACATAAGGAGATGCAACATTGGCTTACAGAAACGGCTGACTCAATGGGTGGAAAACAAATAACTCCCTTCAAGAATACAACGGTTGAACTGGAAGACTAACGTTAAATAAAGAACCTGCTAATCATGTTTTGGAGAACCTTGTTAATCGAAAAAAGATTAGAAGGCATGGCAAACCTACAAGAAGAATTTCTGGAGAAATTGGAAGCAACTCTGAGGAGGGATTTGTTTGGGTTGTCCAGAGACAAGGAAAAACGTAAGCATCCCAAAGTGTGGAGAGGAAACAATTCAATATTCGTTAAAGCCTTTTCCACTAGGGCAATACAAGCTAAAATAACTGTAGAAAAATCCAACAGCGACCTTTCAATTTTTTCTGACGGCTACAAGTATACGCTCCTAGGCAAAATTTTCGTGTCGATTTGTTTGGGTTTCTTTGTCCTTCTTGTTCCTTTGCTCATAATTTTTATTACTATCTCTCCTCTAGCAGGGCAGACACACCCGCCAGAGTGGGATAAGATAATTTTATATTCTATAGGCGGAGAGGCATTCATGGGTAGTGTTGCATGGTTTATGTGGTCTCAATTGATGAGGAGGGCTTCAGACGAGCAGAATCAGGGTTTAGCAGTGGTAATTCAGGAAACCATCAACCCATTCAAATAAATACCCTATTTTATTTTGGGTTTGGGGTTAAATTTTAACCCCAACAATCTTAGGACCCTGAAAGTGTTATATTTGCGCGCGCAGAGTATATCATGTGGTGAGGAGATAGAGATGGCGGGTTCAGAGTTCCTAATAACATTGGTCTTGTGGTTTGTTCGTGCTTTAGTTTCAAGCTTGATTTGTTTGCTGATTGGGTACATTGGAATCAGGAGCATCACGCTTTTGATGCCTAAGATTAAAGAGTTCCAAAGCATCAAGGGTCATGCTCTAGGAACTAGCCTTTTTGTGGGCGGTTTTTTTGTCTATGCTGGCTTGGTTGTTTACGGTTCGATGGTCAACCCGTTCTTTCTTTCACAATCAGTGACTGTTGGCTCTTACTTCAACGTGCAGAGGCTTCTCGTTGTTGTCCTCAGCTTCTTCGTAAGCCTATTCTTCGGAGGCTTGTTCTCAGTAGTTTTTGAGAGACTCAGGCTTTTCGGCATCGAGCTGGACGATATCAACAAGCATCCCATGGCTGTTGGAGTCTTCCTGTTCTGTTACGAAGTCTTCTTGGGGCTCATAATTCTTGCGAGCCTAACCGTCCCAATATAGCAGAGGAGTACAAATGACTCACATGCGATACCTCATTCTATTCTTGCTTCTCTGTGCACCAGCCATTGCGCTGATCAAAACTGCCAGTGCGTTTCCAGCCTCAAGCTTCCATCAGCAAAATGGTGACTGGTATGACAACTGGGGAATAGACAGGAATAACGCAGGAACTAACGGAAGTCTTCCCGGGTACTTACCCAACCTTGCGACTGAAACGCTCGGCGAAAACAAGGAGCTGGCCTATAGCATCGGCGAACGGTTCCTAAGCGACTATCCAAGCAAGACCGATAGGGCAGTTGCCATCCTAAAGTACGTTCAAACATGGACATATTACGGCTACGACAGCGACAACTTCATCAGAAATGGTGTCCCCCAAGACGAGTGGGCGCAAAACGCTGACGAATTTGCACACGCTTTCAACGAAACTACAGGCGTCAAAGCCGTCGGAGACTGTGAAGACATGGCCTTTCTGTGCGGCACAATCTATGTTGGTGCAGGTTTCGACGCTGCCATAATTGATGCACCAGGCCATTGTGCCCTATTAATTTGGCTTCCAGAGTTCTCGAACGCAAACTACTATTGGGATATTAATGACGGCAGAGGCGCTGGATGGATATGGGTTGAAGCCACAGGCAGCTCAAACCCACTGGGCTGGACCCCGCCAGACTTTCAAGACGGCGGATGGACCGCATATCCAATAAACTCTTTGCAGTTCGTTGCTTATTCTCCTATACCGTCTCAGTCAACTTCGACTAATTTGGATGTTCTAGGCATTATTGTTCTTATAATTTTTGCAGTCATAACCGCTCTGGCTAGGCTGAGGCGTACGTATTAAGTTCAACCTATTTTCTTTTTTGCCGCACGCGCGAAATTGCTTAGAAGGATCATTTTTCCTTTGTTGCAAATTGAAGGTAAAATCCGCGAATTATGTCCTGCCTAGATACAATACCCACCAGTTTATTTTTGTTGTCAACAACAGGTAGTCTGTTAACGTTTTTCTTCTTCATTATATCCGCCGCTTCAACTATACCAGCATCTGGTGAAATGGTTATAGGTCTTTTAGTCATCACTTCAGCCGCTTTTTTTCCTCCAGCATTCTTTACTGCGTTCAGTATTTGCTTTAGTTCAAATTGATTGATGTTTAGGCTTATCTCAAGTGGCAAGTAGTGTCCAAGCCTTGCTAACGTGGCGGATTTCTCCCCCAACTGTATAATGTCCGACTCGCTGATGAGGCCGATAACTTCTCTTTTATTGTTAATTACTGGTGCACCGCTTATGTTGTGTTTAGATAAAGCCTCACAGACTTCTCTTATTGTAGTTTCAGGGCTGAATGTTACTACTTTTTTCGTCATTACATCTTTCACTAAGGGCATGGTTCTTCACCTTTAGCTTTGTGCAATTGCACGTATGACATCTTCTCTGGCAACCATGCCAATTAGCTTTTCATTCTCGTCTACGACTGGCATGTGATTCACTGCTTTTTCACAAATTATTTCTGCAATTTTTTCAATCGAAGTTTCAGGAGAGATAGTGATTGGTTTTTTAGTCATAATCTCTTTTATCTTAACTCTTTGAGCTCTCTCAAAATCCTTACGAAGTTTATCCATCTCTTTTCCTATGTGAGGAGAGAATACTTGCGGTAGATGGCGAATTGTTTCAATAGGAGTTTCAAGTATTTCGCTTATCAATTTGACTAAATCTCTTTCACTGACAAAGCCAATTACCTTTTTATTATCTACCACAGGGGCACTATTGATATTGTTTTTCAGAAACTTTTTTGCGGCTGTCATCGCAGTGTCATCAGGCCCTAATGTTACTACTTCCTTCTTCATTATATCCGTTGCCTTCAAAGACTCACCTTCATATAAGATGATACTCGAGGCTGTCTTATAATTTGCGCTATTTCATAGTCAATACCTGTATATCCTGAATCCAGTATACACTAGACCACTTTTCTCAGGTCAACCAACGTCAGAATTTGGTTGGTTGGATTAAATTTTAATCTTTCTCTCTCAAACGTTCTCACCTCCTTTCTGGCTGTGATTTTGCCGTCTTTCGCTTGTTTGACATTTTGTAAACAATCATGGGTACTCCTTGGGGCGTAAACCATTCTGTATTTGCCGTGTGCGCGCGTGTGCACGGGTTCGCGGGGGATGGGGGAGAGGGTGTGGGAACGAGAGAGAGAAAGATTTATTTTTTATCCAAGTTTTTTTGTGGCAAACGCATTTTCATGTGCTGAGGGGGAATTTCAGCACCAATTTACCAGTTAAAATATGCCAATTAACCGCTAGCGGGTTCCACCCTAGATATTCCACGACTTCTGTAGGCGCTAGTTGACTATCTTCCATATTTCAGCTTCCCGTACAGAAGTATACATAGGCAAACGGACCCTGTCGAGTTCCATAATATAACAGGCATAAGGCCGAATAGAATCCCGTAGGTAAGCCAACATACCGAACCCGCCAAGAATGAAAGTGTGAAAGGAAGGCTGATCTCACGGGCACTCCTAAGCTTCAAAATACGAACAAGCTGAGGAATGAAACCCAGACTCGTCAACGCACCCCCAAGAAACCCTAAGAACTCGCCATATAGCAAACTTTTTCCCCCGCCTTGTTGATATGCTAAGTTCGGATTTAATAATTTAAGCGTTAAACCCATCTTGAGCTGTACGCTGCTTTAGACCCTTTTTGCGGAACAAGAACTTTTGTTTATGCGCGTGCTTTCTCGCTCCAAACGGTGCACTAGGAAAAGGACAGGGAACATTGCAAACCAAGAGTAGGTGGCGATAACGGGACTAACAAAAGATATGCCTATGGAAATAATGAAGAAAAACGGTGCAACAGCATTCGTCAATAATCTAGACCTCATCACGCTTTTTTTCAAGTTTTTATCCACTAGGCGATGGTTTCTACTCGCATACCACCACGAGAGAGTCATGAATATACCAGCAGCAGCTTGGTCGGTTGCGTACAACACGACTGCAGTCTGGAGAGTGTTATACTGATCCAAGATTTTAGTGAAGAAAGGAAGCAGAGCGATCCAGAGCAGGAATAGCAGGTTTAACCATCTCAAAGTGGAGTCGGAATTCCGTATATGTCTGAAATTTCGATTGTGGGCATTCCACCATAAGCCAGCAATAAAAAAGCTAAAGAGATAGCTGAGAAAACTAACCCATTCTTTAGACAGCGCTTGCCATAGATCCGCCGATGATGCTCCTGTTGAAAGAACAGGAACCGCCAAATCAAGAACGAGAAGAGTCACTGCGAAAGCAAAAACGCCATCGCTTATAGCAAGAACGCGGTCAAGTCCATACCCTCTTCGTTTGCCAGATTCATCCTCTTCAGCCATAGAAGAGCACCTCTCAATAGTCTCCAACTGAGTTGGTTCGCTTGAACTCGGTATAGGTTTTTACATCTTCCAATTTTAAGCGTATTGGATTCTGGGAGAAGTTTTATTTGGTTGGTGCGCGCGCATATTAGCTCAGTCATATAAAATGGTTTCTTAGAGGCTTTGAGAATTTGAGCGGGGATGATTCAACAGCTAAAGGCTCCGCGCTTTTAAAGTCCTTGGTTTACCTTATCGTCGTCGCCACCAGCTTGTTCGTCGCTCTTCCTCTGGCTCTCTGGTCATTCACAAGAGAATTCCTTACTTTTCGCTTTGGAGCGTACAGGTTCTTAGGGTTTATACCTTTGGCCTTAGGCGCAGCGTTCACGCTCTGGGCAACCGTGTACCTCCCCCTATTCGGCAAAGGCACCCCTGCACACTCCGACCCCCCAAAAAAACTCGTAACTACAGGGCCCTTCAAGTACACGAGAAATCCTATGTATCTTGGGGCTATTCTCACCTTGATAGGGCAAGCAGTTATACTCGAATCACCCATAATCTTCTTGTTGGCTGTGCTGATGTGGCTTCTATTCTACTTACTTGTAGCCTACTACGAGGAACCAGACCTAAGAAAAAGGTTCGGACAAGCCTACGAAGAATATTCAATGACTGTGCCAAGATGGCTACCTGGGATACTTCGCAAACACAAGCAAGACGCTACGTAAGCTGGTTATGGCATTTCGACGTTTTTTGATTAGATTTTAATCTTTCTTACCCTTATTCATACGCATTTAAAACCCACGCGTAGACACAACATTAAGTCAATTGCCATATTAGCATTAACAAACACAACGAAACAAAAAAGATGAAAGCATTATGTCTTCCAGATCCGTTTGTCTATAAGCTTTTATCACCGATTTCAGAAAGCTTCATCTCCATCGGGTCAGAATCTGACTTTATCCTTCCGGGCAGCTTTTGTTCTTCCTTTTCCGGTCCAAGTGAATCCGCATGTTTTGCATATGTTTGGGCTCGAGGAGACATCTACTTTCTTCGATCCGCATTTGGGGCATCTTTTCTTTCTACCCATTCTCTCTGCTCCTCATGTGAAATGGTCATGATGTAGGCGCTTTTAATTCTTTGGCTAGTCTCCACATGAAAAAGCCGGCTGCGCTAATAATGAATGCTATTATCGTGAAAGTGTCTAATCTCAGACTTGGAGTGAGGTGCGAGATGGGGAGGGACAGCCAGTTGGGATGCAATAATTGTACTGCCACTCCGTAGGCCCAGCCGAGAAGGCCGTATAGGAAAAGCAATTGGCCAATGATTTTGACGAAAACGATGAATCTGTAAAGAATATTTGTCATTTTTGATTCACCTTTAACTCGAGGTTAAAAATAGGTCGTTGGGCAACATAATTGTTTTGGAAAATGCGCAAACTTTCTACCATCTACAGCTCAAAGAATTGCGAACTTCAGTGTATTATTTTTTCAGATCTAAAACCGAAAATATGTATGCCGGCAGTAACACCTGAGCGCAATGTCCTTTCGCTGCAATGCCTTAATGTAATCCTGGCGGTGCACCTGCGTATTATGCACGCAAACAGCCACAGAAACCTTAAAAACGCGCCTTGCAGATTTTTAACATATAGGCAAGGTCGATTCTTTTGAAGAAGTCCACACTTTTGACGATCACACTGATAGTTGTGATAGGGAGCGCCTTTGTCGGAGCTTGGATCTGGGTCAATCTGCCGACGCAAACTAGTAACTCAGAGGAAATCAGAGAGTACAACGGTCAAAAACTCAGTTCAGTCAACGATTTCAGGAACGAGGCGATAAAGGGCAACCAAGACGTAAACATCAGCACTTACACGCTAACCATAACGGGACTGGTGCAGAACGAAACCGTCCTGGCGTACGACGAAATAGTGAACACGCACACGCATTACCTGAAAGTCGCGACCCTTCACTGCGTGGAAGGCTGGGAGGTCACCGTTCTCTGGGAAGGCGTACTCGTGAAAGACTTACTTCAAGACGCACAATATAACCCGAACGCTCAAGTTCTGATATTATACTCCCAAGACGGGTTCACCACGAGCCTCCCAATATCCTACATAGTTAACAACGACATTATGATAGCCTACAAAGTTAACGGGCTTACTCTTCCTAAGAGCGAGGGTTACCCGTTCCGGCTGGTCGCCGAAGGAAAGCTCGGATACAAATGGGCAAAATGGATAACTAGGATGGAAGTGTCCAACGATACCAGCTTCCGCGGCTACTGGGAAAGCAGAGGATACAGCAACGACGCAGACTGGCCGTGAGCGCGCTAGAAGTGAACGAACCATGGAGAGAGACACTTATCAAGAAGCCGCCAAGGCAGCGATACGGTACCTGCTGCTCGCTTTGACGCTGATCTACCTAATCAGCGGCCTAGGGATCACGCAATACCAAATCGTCGAACCCCTCACCCTCGGACTGCTGACCAGAAATCTAGCTTTCAGAATCCACGACTTCCTGCTAGCCCCCTTCGTCGTGCTGCTACTCGTACACGTTCTCTTCGATCCCGTCACACGCGCCTATTCTCACTTCAAGAATGGACAACACCAGCAACACTCATGAACACGGCACTACGGCTAGAGCACGTTTGTTTATGGCTTCTTTGTTCAGTAGAGCCTAAAAACGCAAAAAAGATAACTGAAGCGCATATGCGTTAAGTTTAAGTTGTTTACCATAATCAAACTTCAAACATGAAGAAGATTCACGGCAAAGTCATCATTTTCATCAAAGTTGTTGGAGAATTGCTATTCCTCTATGGGCTACTCGGATGGGCCTACGGAGTGCTGTTTCAGTTTCGGTATCCTCAGTGGTTGACCGGAAATACACTTTTTCATTTATTCTCAGCCTAATAATAGCAATGGGCATCATACTGCTTTTCGTGGTATACACCCTGAAGAAAAGGAAAAAATGGGGAAACTGAAATTGAGGAAAATTACTGTTCTTGCAATTGCTTTGGTGATAGCTCACATGCTACTAAAAGAAGAATTGGGTTTGGGGGATTAAATTTTAATCCAACCAACCAAAAAGGACTACGGTTAACGGACGTTCCTAACCTGTTAATCCCTGTTTATGAAAGGTACCTAACGGAATAGAAATGCGCAGGATGGTACCATAGAAAATTATGTGTAAGGGGTAAAAGTATAATTTATATCCCCAAACCCAAACCACAACACAGCCGCAGGATGAAGACCAGTGCTAACCGCATCTAACATCTCCGCACGCCGCTTCAACAGTTTCAGCTCCACAGGGTATCCCCCTAAATTACTCAAACCTGAGTAATGATTCTCCAACACCACGGAAAAAAGACACCGAAAGCTTGGTTTAGCGGATTAGCTGCCCAAGAGACAACACAAAACGAGACAACAATAATATTGTAAAGCCTTATAAGATAAAAAATTTGCCCCTAAACTAAAGCCTTCATTTTTTAGGCATCAACTCACTCAGATCGTAGGTTGCAACACATAAAACGCTGTCAGCACCTCCATAGTATATCAGAACTTCATTATCGATCAACACATTTCCACAACTAAACACCACATTGGGCACTTTGCCAAAGCGTTCATAGTCCTCTACTGGTGATAGAATTGGCTCTTTAGAACGAAAAAGAATCTCCTCAGGATTGCTCTTGTCAAGTAGCGCAACGCCAAGCGAATAGACTTTCTCGACATTAACTCCGTGATATATGAGCAGCCAACCCTCGTTAAGTTCAATAGGGGGTCCAGCTGCTCCAACCTTCCAGGAATCCCAACTCTTCATTCTAGGTCCTAGCACAAACCTCAGATCATACCAGCGCTGAAGGTCGTCAGAGCGAGCAACACACACATCTGGCTCAAAACGATGAAACATTATGTATTTTCCATCCAGCTTCCTTGGAAAGATTATCGCGTCTTTATTGTGGATACCTGGAAAAGCCAAGCGTCTTTCGCCCCAATTCCATTGTTTTGCTAGAAAATCTCTGATAGAAATGGAAGTTAGGGCAATCTGGTAAACTTGGTGGTTGGAATATTTTCCGAAAGCAGTATAAGCCATAAGCAGCGTATCATCCAACAAAGTCAAGCGAGGATCTTCGCATCCGTCCATCTCCGCCTCGCTTGCTGGTTTAAAGATGGGAAGAGGCGACCGTTCATCGATGTGATACCCGTCTAAGGAAGCGGCATATCCGATGCGAGAAACACCGTCTTGGCCCATTGCACGATATAAAATGTGAATCTTCTTATCAGCGTCGATAACACCTGCATTAAAAACTCTTCTTGATTCCCATCGATGAGTTCCAATCGGTTCTAAAATTGGGTTGCCTTGAAACCGCTTCATGAATCCTGACGCCCTAACATGGTTTTTCAATTATATCTTAAAGAACTCATCCAAAATGTGTCTGACGGTTATCAATCCTACCAGTTTTCTGTTAGAATCTACCACTGGCAGATGTCTGATTTTATTGGAAACTATTTTTCTTCTAGCCTCTTCAAAAGTTGCATCTTCTTGAACTGTCACAACGTTTTTGGTCATTACTTCTTCCAACGGTCGGTCTAGAAGGATATTTTGAGCAACGACTCTAATAGCGTCTCGCTCCGTAAAGATGCCCACGCATTTTTTCTCCTCATCAGTCACGATTATCGCTCCTACATGCCTCTTGAATAGAATTCTAATGGCATCCCTAACAGTTATGCTCTTTCTTGCGGTTACAACTTTCTTAATCATTATGTGACGAATCAGCATTTCATTAAAACTCTCCTTTTAATATTTGCGTGTCTTTAGTGTATTCTCACTTATAAGTGTCAGTTCCATTTTCAGGTCATGAAGGAGAAACAGCAAAATACGCAAGCCTAAGCGATGGCAACTTTCATTCTGATGACACATCTAACTTGGGCCTGTTCAACGCTTCCAGTTCCAGACGAGCTATAAGATAGGAAACGGTAGCTTCAGCGCCTTCGTTAAGGTTTAGTCCCCGGGGAGTTATTCCGTCGTAACAACCGCCAGTGTCC
The DNA here is from genome assembly GCA_964655075.1 of uncultured Candidatus Bathyarchaeia archaeon. GTDB lineage: Archaea > Thermoproteota > Bathyarchaeia > Bathyarchaeales > Bathyarchaeaceae > CAZZLD01. Next base: position 181,372 of record CAZZLD010000005.1, on the reverse strand, counting down.
GTATTGTAAACTACTACACCTTGAGAGTTCTTTCCTAAAAACCAATCAAAGATAGTGCGAGCTACTATTCTATAATCGTCATTGCCAGTCACTCGAAAAGCTACAAGCGCCGCCTCGACCATGGACGATGCCTCGACTGATTGCTGATCATACATTGCCCTTTGCCCACCTTTCCTAAACCAACCGTTGTTGCCTATTGGCACGAATCTGTCATTGATCATCTGAGCTTCTAGGATGAAATCGAATGACTCCTCGGCTACCTGAAGATATTCGTCATTACCTGTGTCTCTGTAAGCTTCAAAAAGAGCCTGCGGAAGCCGCCCGTTGGCATAGGTCAGATAAGATTCAAACCAACGCCAATCTCTAGAAGACTCATGCTTATAGTTTTCCAAAAGCTTATCCGCAATCACCTTAATGTTCTGGAGTAGGTTTTGATCCTGAGGGTAAGCTTTCTGATATTGACTAAGCCCCAATATTGCAAAGGCCTTGGATCTGAGTGATTTAAAGAAAGGAACCCATGAAAAACCTTTGTCAAAGATCTCCTTCGATAAAAGTCTCTTCTCAATAAGTAAAGCGGAATTCACGATGCACCCGCATGCCCAAAGGACGCGACCCATACAATCTTCAGAACCTTCGTCATCCATAAAACGGCGATCGTAACTGAGGAGATTATGCATTTTACCGTCTGATCTTTGCATATACAATAGAAAGCTCAAATAAGTGTCTATCATTTTTCCGATTCCTGAATCACCATGAATTTGATAGTATTTGGCACTTGCAATTAACGCACGTGCGTTATCATCAGTGGCGTATCCTTCTTGTCTCTTAGGAGTTGCAAATTTTGCATGTTGAAGGACTCCAGTATCATCTGTAAGAGATCTTAGAAAATCCAGTTTCATAGGCGGGAGTTCCACGTAAACACACCATCTTCAGGTCTTTATTGCTTGCTTGAATACGCTAGCATACTTTTTTGCAACGCTCGACCATACGAAATTTCTACTATACTTGTAAGCCTTTTTCTCCATGTCACTTCTCAGTCTTTCATCTGCCAGAAGCTTGTCTATGCCCTCAGCAATTGAAGCAGGGTTCTTAAATTTGCAGAACAAACCTCGACCTTCAGCCAAGACTTCTTTGGCGTGAAGATAAGGCGTTGAGATTACGGCTCTACCCGCTCCTAGAGCGTATACAAGTGTGCCGCTGCTTATCTGATTCGGACTGATGTAGGGAAGGAGGTAAATGTCAGTTGCCTGAAGATACTTGATCAATTCCCGTTTGGTTAGGAAGCGATTGTGAAATCTGACGTACTTCATCAATCCGAGATTATCAACTAACTTGATCAATTTCATCCGATAGCGTTCGCCTTCATTTTTCCTTACTTCAGGGTGGGTCTCTCCGATTATAAGATAAAGAATATTCGGCCTCTTATCAACAATAGATGAGAGAGCTCGGATTGAATATTCAATACCCTTACCACGATTTATAAGCCCAAAAGTAGATAGAACGGTCTTTCCTTTCAAACCTAGTGAAAGCTTGACGGTTTCACTGGGAACAAATGGAATATCTGGACAGCCATGCTGGATTACATGGATTTTTTCTTTTGGCACATCATACTTTCGTAAAATGTCTAAAGCCGCTTGTGCCATGACGACAACTGATGCACTGCGAGATGTAATGTCCTTCAGAATTGCTTGAGCCTTTAAATCAAAGTCTTGTTGTATAGTGTGAAGTGTAGTCACTACTGGTTTCTGAACGTTTTCCAAAAAGGAGATAATATACTTTCCCCACTCTCCTCCGAAAATACCGAATTCATGCTGGAGATTGACCAAATCAACTTTAGATGAATTAACGTAGCGAGCTGCTTGAATGTAGTCCTCAGCAGAGTCTTGTCCTATTTGACATTTAACTCTCTTGTCATACTGGTAGATTGTCTCCCTTTCATTCACTGTGATGACCTTTGTTGGTCTGAATTCGCCAAGTCGATCAACAGCATCTACTAGGTTTTTCGTGAAAGTTGCTATACCACATTCCCTAGGAGTATATGTGCTCAAAAAAGCAATTCCCTTTTTGCCAGAATCTAGAATTCGAGGTTTCTGCAACATTTCACAACGTCACCTTACCTTATTTGATCTGCCACATAAATATCTGCGCGCGCGCCTTTTTTACCCCTCGTATTTGTTTTGTTGAGGGGTAATTTTTGTTCTGTTTTTTACCCCTTACACATAATTTTCTATGGTACCATCCTGTACATTTCTATTCCATATGTACCTTCCATAAACAGGGATTAACAGGATAGGAACGTCCATTAACCGTCCGTCCGTTTGGTTGGCTGGATTAAATTTTAATCTTTCTTCTTAACTAAGGCGGTATCGTAATCCGATTTTGGATGTTTTATCTTCACTCGGTAGTCTTCTCTGGGAATATCGTCGACCACGTTTTTGACGCCTGGAAAATCGTAGTTGTGGAAGAAGACGGCTGTTTCGTCGTGCATGAGAGTTTTGGAGTTTTTCCAATCGCTCTTTGCTGTTGTGTAGGAGTGGCCTCCATCAATGAAGATTAAGTCCATCTTCGGCAAGGTTTTCGTCACTTTAGGAAGAGTTCTCACGGAGTCTCCTTTGAAGAGTTTGAACTTGCATCCCGTTTTCTTTAATTTCTGTTTTATCTCAGAATCAGAGTTGCCTACAAAAAGGTCGAACCCGTAGTACTCCACTTCTTCTGGTGGATGATTTTGCTTAGCAGCCTTTATCATGTTTGTTGCGTTTTCTCCATCTGCTACACCAATCTCCATGATTCTTCTGCATTTGTTCTCCTGTATGTACTCGTTGAGAAAGGAATGGAAACCGTATCCTAACCTACTAGACTTCATCTTAATCCCTTTTCTAGATGAGAAATGGCTTACATTAGTCTTTTGAAAGACAAACGTGCGTGCACATAAACCGGACGTACTGAAAGTGGAGTGATTTCTTTTCTCCAACAGTTTTTCAATCATTTTTTAAGTATTATATGAGAATCCTTATTTTGGGGATTATGTGTGAGGAGATCTCTTAAGCCTTGGTTCTTAACCTTTTTAGCGTTCCTGTTTTCGTTGACGTACTTGGATTATATTGTCCATTACACGCTTTACTCTTATGGGCTGCAATTCTCTTTGGCTTGGGCTAAGCCTTATTGGATCGCTTTGAACGTGGTGTTTCTGTCAGCGGCTTTGAATAGTGCTTATTCTTTCCGTTTGAGGGCAACATCAAGACCGCAGGACAAGTACCTATCATTTCTGATTTTCTTTACTATACTGGTGTCCTCCTTGGGAGGTTTTTTGGACTTCTTTTGGTGGGTAATTCACGGCTCTTTACCCCCAATGGATTTTGTTTGGCACTGGTCAGTGTTCTACTGGTTTTTTAATTATGAGTGGACAACAAGACACCAGCTTATTTACACCCTCGCCTGGTTCATAATCATAGTCACGCTTTGGATTATCTACGGTTGGTTGAGCAGAAGAAGTGAAACGTGATGTCGAAACGTACCTGACCCCAATTAGACGGCTCTTATGCCTCTCCTCCCGTAGGGGGTCTGTAGCTTCCTCCGACGTGATTAGTCTGAGTATGGTCTAGTTATGCGCGTGCTTTTCTAGTTGTTTTATCAGTTTGGGTAGGTTGTATTTTTGCGCGCGCATATTTGCACCGAAACTTGCTTATCAGCAAACTGTCTCCTTACATCGTGGAAAACATCGTTGAGATCCATAATGTTGCCTAAGCAAGGCAACGGCAAGGCAAGTTATAAGATGCTTAGAGGTTATGGGTCTGACGTATTTGAGTAGCATGTATAGCACAGTATAGGCAAATTGCCTTAAGTGCAGCTCGGCAACTAACTCGGCAACTACTAGGCAACTAACTAGGCAACTAAGTTGGCAACTACTAGGCAACTAAGCAAGCAAATTGGTCTAAGGATTTGTAGTGATCTCACGCAGGATATATTGGAAGAGGGAAGTTGGGTGTTGGGGCTCTCTACTTTTCTTATGGAATCATTAATAAGACTTTTAAGAAATATCGTGTGGGCGGCTCTTCCTAAGGGATTTATGTTGGAGGTGATGTTGACGCCTAAGCGTGTCAAAGGGATTGCAAGCAATAAAGAGTCACCATATATTGTATGAGAGTGGGTTAGCGCGCAAGCTTTTGGCTTAAGTCACCATTAGGGGTTACTGGTGACAAGTAGACTTCGCTACAGCGGTGATAGCTGGTGACAGTAAACGCAGTATGGTCTTGTGTCTGACATGGGAGACAAGTTGTCGGACAGATGGTCTGACAGTAGCGTCAGTTGACTGTCGGATGTTGGAGACATGTGCGCCAGGGACGTGTTCCACACCAGCGGACGTTTTGTCTGACGCGATGTGACGCAGCTGTCAGACGGCTTGTCTGACGTAGAAATGCACGAGGGTTATTTCTTCGACTTATAGGCGCAACATACGTGGTGAGACAATCTGGTTTCTTTCGATGCTTATTAACGGTTAGGAGGTTTAATTAGTTATGAGGACGTAGTTAATTCGGGCAAATTAGAAATTTTGGAGAGGCGGCTCTCGTGAAGAGTTGTGAAAAGTAGTTTGATGTCCGGGGGGGTTCAATGCCTAAGCGTGGCGGGGATGTTGTAAGCAAGGGGGAGCTGAACAGGCTAATTGACGATCTTCTTCATCCCTTCTTTAAGGTTGATCCGGCGTTTATTTTGCTTGACGGCTTTTTACATGGACTGGTTGAGCGAAATCCAAGTGAATCAACTAGGAAGTTCTTGGTTTACAACCTGCCTAAACTAATAAAACAGTTAGAAAAGCACCACAGAAAATAATAGGAATTTCAGTTCTTGTTGTTTACTGGCCGCGTCCTATGGCTTCGAATTTGAGTTTTTCGCTGAATTGATTTGGATCGTAGATTCTTCTTCCGTCAATAAGGACAGGTCGTCGCATGTTTTTGACGAAGTTTTCTGGTTTGAGTTTTTTGAATTCGTCCCATTCGGTTACGATTATGCAGCAGTCTGCATTCTCCAGACATTCAATAGCGGAGGAGGCGAACTTGATTTTGTCTTCGAAGATTGATTTAGCATTTGAGATAGCGACAGGATCGTAGGCTGTGACGTTAGCGCCTTCGTTCAGGAGTTGGTTTATGACGGGTATGGATCGGGCTTCTCTCATGTCGTCTGTGTTTGGTTTGAAGGCTAAACCTAAGATGGCTATCTCTTTTCCTTTCAGGTTGCCTAGATGTTTTCTGGCTAATTCTACGACTTGCCGTGGTTGGGCATTATTTACCTCTTCAACCGCCTCTAGTAGTGATGGATCATAGCCTAAGCTTTTGGAGAAGGCAATTAATGCTTTGACGTCTTTTGGGAAGCAGCTGCCTCCGTAGCCTAAGCCAGCGTTCAGGAAGAGGGGTGAGATGCGTTTATCTAGACCTATGCCTTTGGCTACGGTCTTCACGTCTGTGCCTGGGATTTTTCGGCAGATGTTAGCAATCTCATTGATGAAACTGATCTTGGCGGCGAGAAAGCTGTTACCAGCGTATTTGATAAGCTCGGCGGTTGGTAAGTTAGTCCGGATAACGGGAGGAATGGCTTCGCCGTAGAACTCTCTGTTGAGTCTTTCTAAGATTTCTCCAGACTTTTTGTCAAATTCGCCGATGACAACACGGTCAGGATGAAAAGTGTCCTGCATAGCAGAGCCTTCGCGTAGAAATTCGGGGTTCATGCATAAACCAAAGTCAACGCCGCACTGTTTGTTGGAGTGTTGTTCAATAATTGGTTTGGCCACGTTTTGCGTTGTACCGGGAACCACGGTGCTCTTAACCACCACTAAGTGATAAACCTCTTTTTTCTTCAGGGCTTCCCCGATTTCGTGAGCAGCGTCCTTAATCTGTTGCAGATTGATGCTTCCATCAGGCTGACTTGGAGTGCCCACCGCGATGAAACTCACATCAGTATTTATGACAGCTTCCTCTCGCTCTAGCACACATTTTAGATAACCATTTTTCACGGCTTTTTTCGTTAATTCCTCTAAATCGGGTTCGAAGAAGGGAGGAATTCCCATGTTAATTAGTTTGGCCTTCTTGGGGTTATTAGTGGACGCTACAACCTTGTAGCCTTTGTTGGCGAATCCTACTGCGGTGCATAGGCCTACGTAACCTGTCCCAACGATTGAGATGCTGTATGAAGCCACGAGCAATAACCTCCTGATCTGAAACGAGAGGTTTAAGATGTTTTAAAAGACCGTTAATTATATAACATTTTTCTAGATGTTATAAAGGCACGCGAGGCGCAAAAGCTTGATAGACCAAATAATCCGTGAAGATGTGGAGAACGTTAGAGGCAACTTTAAGAGAGAGGAGTTTGATGGAAAACTTATCTTAGTTACTGGCGGCGCTGGCTTTATTGGCAGTTGGCTGTGCGACTTTTTTGGAAGTTTCGATGCTGAGATCACGTGTTTAGACAACATGTCAACCGGAAGGTCTGGGAACATAGATCATCTTTTAGGGAAAGCAGGGTTTAATTTTGTCAGCGAGGATGTTTGCAGCTTCAAGAGCCCTATAAGATTTGACTACATTCTTCACTTGGCCAGCCGCGCCTCGCCAGAGGAATATCAGAAGCACCCTATTGAAACGTTAAGGGCTAACTCTCTTGGAAGCTACAACATGCTTGAGTTAGCTAGAAAAAACGATGCCGCAATATTGTTTACGTCAACTTCGGAGGTTTATGGAGACGCTCAGGTGGTGCCTACACCGGAGAGCTATTGGGGCAACGTGAATCCCGTAGGAGTCAGATCGTGTTATGATGAGGGAAAACGCTTCGCTGAAGCTCTGTTCATGGCGTACCAAAAAGAATACGGATTGAATGTAAGGATAGCGAGAATTTTCAACACTTATGGTCCACGGATAAGAGCTGACGGAGCCTACGGTCGAGCGGTTCCACGCTTTATAAATCAAGCCCTATCGGGCAAGCCTATAACTGTGTATGGCGATGGAACCCAAACTAGGTCTTTCTGTTATGCAACCGACACTACACTAGGTCTCTTAAAACTCTTGACAAGCGAGAACGCTAAAGGAGAGATCGTGAACATAGGGAATCCAAAGGAAATAACAATTTTGGAATTGGCACAAAAAATTAAACAACTGACGGGAAGTTCGTCTTCGCTGAGTTTTCAGCCTCTACCAGTGGACGATCCTAAACGAAGATGCCCAGACATTAGCAAAGCGAAGAAGACACTGGGATGGAGCCCAAAAATCAGTTTGGAGCAAGGACTCCAGAGGACTATTACTTGGTTCCGAGGAAGCTTAACTTAAGGGAGGAAACTTCCAAGCTCGTTAATGGTTGCAGGTGTGGTTTGTGGTGTATATTCCTGAGGAGAAGTTTAGAGAGATTGAACGGTTGATCCCCATAGCTTCTTTCAATGCGATAATAGTTGACAGCGAAGGGCGAGTTCTTGTGATGAAGAGGAATAATGAGCCGGCTAAGGGGCGATACTGGTTTCCCGGCGGAAGAATCAAGCTGGGGCAATCTCTAGAGGAGGCTTTGAAGGAGCAGACTGAGGAAGAAACAGGTCTTGAATGGTCTGATCTAAAGGTCCTGAAAGTGGCGAGTGTCGACTCGAGCATATTCAAAAACCGTCACACAGTTAACATAAACTTTCTCTTGAAAAAAGTATCAAATTCTGAAGCCCAGCTCAATCAGGAACACTCGGACTATAAATGGCTTAAACCAGAAGAGTTTGACAAGGAAAAATTAGATCCCTATCTAAAGTGGGCGCTCAATGGCCCGTGGGGCAGTTTCACATTTGACTTTTAGCCTGTGCAACTTCAAGGAATATATGATCTTGGGGTAGAGGGGGTCGCACGGGCAGCGGTTCTGTGATGCCTTCACTTTCTCATATACCTTCGCCAGCTAGGTCGAAGAGCTCTAACCTCACACCTCTGTTAGCCATACGGGTAATGTATGCCTTTCCGCCAGCTTCCTCTATGGCTTTGGCTACTCTAGTTTTGTCTCCTGGAAGGCATAGGGCTACCATGCAGCCTCCGCCGCCGGATCCTGAGAGTTTGGCTCCGAGGGCTCCAGCCCCTCTGGCGGCTTCTACTAGAATGTCAAGTCGGGAAGGCGATATTGGGCAACTTCCTGAAACTCTGAGGTTTCGAGCTAGGTACTGCTGATTTGTATTCATGAGTTCTCCTATTTTGTGTAAGTCTGGTTTGTCTTTGCCGAGTTCACGTTTGGCTTCGAGAACAACATCTGCAATTTCTTTGACGCCTTCCATGAACTCAGGTTCTTTGAGTCTATATCGCTTGTTGAGCCACGCTAGAATCCTAGGGGTATCCTTTCCCTGTCCGGTATCCCCTACCACTAGGGGTATCTCTATTTTGGGGTTTAGGCGTTCGACCTTTGCAGGTTCAACTCGGCAATCGATGTGTAGGATCCCACCGTAGGCTGAGGCGAACTGGTCCATCTGTCCACATTCTATACCTAAAATCTTTCTCTCGCCAGTGTATGCTAGGCTCGCATACCTCTTCAAGTTCTCCTCTTTGGACAGGATCTCTTCCACCTCCTTTAGGTTACTGGGGTTCTTCAGAATCATTTCTATGCCCGCCGCTATAGCCACAGATATGGCTGCTGAGGAGGATAATCCCTTACTAACGGGCAAATCTGTAAGCCCATCGTTGTCTGTTAGACTCTGAACATCCTCAGCCTTCAAAAACCTGAGCCTTAGGCCGTCTTTGAAGACTTTCATAGAATCATTCATAAACATGGCTTTCAGAATTCCGCCTACGTAGCTCAAGTCGGATTCGACATCTATGGATAAGTCTGACAGGTTGTAAGAAGCATAGGTGTCAAAGGGTTTGTATGAATAGACCTCAACTGAGCCTGACTTATTGTTAGGGGCAGCTTCCAAGAAACTCCTCATATTAACAGCAGCGGTAAGTACGTAGAAGCCGCACCAATCCATGTGTTCACCGAAGAGGCACGCTCTACCAGGCGCTGATATGATTGCCTTCACCAAAATCTAAACTCCTCAGACCTGATTCATAGTCAGTTATGTTCTAAAACCGTTAATTATATAATAGTTCTCTAGAAGTAAGTTAGATAGGCGAATTATATGATTCGAAAGGTTGTTATTCCAGCGGCGGGTTTAGGTACACGTCTTTTGCCAGCGACAAAGGAAATGCCTAAAGAGATGCTTCCAATATTCACAAAGGGAAACAACGGCAAAGTTTGCCTAAAGCCAATATTGCAGGCGGTTTTCGAACAGTTATACGACACTGGCTCTAGGGAATTCTGCTTCATTGTAGGTCGAGGGAAAAGAGCTATAGCCGATCATTTTGCATCAGATAACAGTTTTGTAAAGGTCCTAAAGAAGGGTAATAAGGATGACTTGGCTATCGAATTAGAAGAGTTTTACGGGAAGATAAATGCTTCATCCGTTGTTTTTGTAAATCAGCCGGAGCCTAAGGGCTTTGGAGACTCAGTGTTAAGGGCTAAACCTTTCGTAGGGGAGGGCTTCCTCGTTCACGCAGGTGACACATGCATTATTTCCCCAAAACATCGCCACTTAAGCCGCTTAGTTAATATACATCAAAGCCGTGAGGCAGATGCCACATTCCTTGTGCAAGAGGTGGAAAATCCGAGACAGTACGGAGTTATGGAAGGAAAAGAAAACGATAAGGATGTTTACGTGGTTGGATCCGTAACAGAAAAGCCCGAGAAGCCCCTGACAAATCTGGCAATAATGCCAATCTACGTTTTTAATCCGGTGATATTCAAGGCATTAGAGGCAACTAAACCCGGGAAAGGCGGCGAGATACAACTCACCGATGGAATCCAAAGGCTGATTGATTGGGACCTCAAGGTAATGGGAGTGAAGTTAGAGGAAGATGATGTTAGGCTTGACATAGGAAGCCCTGAATCCTGTTGGGAAGCCTTAAGCCTCTCCTACCAACATGCCGTAGAAGCGTGGCGTGTCCGCGCACGGGCTCTAAAGAACCATCAGTCGGTTAAGTCGAGTTTAGCTTGAGGGAGAAAAACTTGGCAATAAGCAAAGTTTTGATGATAGGATTTTGCATCTTTTAAAGCTCCAGATGGGGAGGAATTCGTTTTCTTTAGTTCCCTGCCTAAATCTCTCGATTCTTGAAGGCATTCTGGCATTTGGCTTCTAATCGCTGAAACTGTGCTGCATGAAACACGGAATTTTATTCAATTTAGCATAAATTATGTTTTTCTTGCCCGAATAAAAATTGCACTCCCGCCTTGACCTCTAATGTACCTAAATTCCTGTGTAGCTTTTTTAGTTAAGAAATAGGGGGTGAACCCATTGCATCCAAAAATTTTCTTCAGGGGAAACAGAAAAAAGCAGTACCATAGATTTCCAATAATTTCCCAAATACCTCCACTTGTGAAGAAGGAATAATTTTGAAAACCAGCATTTTCAACAAGTTTCAGGATTTGCTCTAGTTTATAGTGTCTATGGCCTATCAAATGCTTTGGGGGATCAAGCAAACCGTAAAACCTGTAATTATTAGGTGTGGATAAAATTAGGATACCTTCTCTCTTAATAATTCTGTATATTTCTGAAAGAGCCAAATGCTCCGTCCCAGCTGGCAAATGTTCAATAACCTCCATGAAATATACAAAATCAAAACAACCTTTTCGGAAAGGGAGACTTAAGACGGTTCCCACAATATCTGGTTTGACCTCGCGATCTATATCCAAGTTTACATCTGCGAAAAGACTTCTGCCTTTTGATCCGATGTTTGCGGATAAACCGTTAACTCCTTGGCGCATCTTGATAATAGGACTTAATCTACCATAGATCGTTTCATTTGAGTCTTTTTGAGAATTACCCAATAATTTACCCATAAGGCAATACAACTTTCTTGGTCTTTAATAGTTCGATTAAGAACATATCGCACTAACTATCCTTTCTAGATCTTCATTTGACAATTTTACGCTACTTGGTAAATTCAACCCTTCCTTGGAAATTTCTTCTGCTATCGGATACTCTTCATTTTCCTTGTATGGAGGCATAGTATGTATTGGGTAAAAGAATGGCCTACTATCAATATCAGAGTCCGCTAATTTCTCGATAAGCTGGTCTCGATTTATCCCAAAATTATTCTCTACTAAAATGGAATACATCCAGTAAACGTTCTTCGCCCAAGGCATCTCAGGAGGTAATACTAATCCCTCAACATTTTTCAAAAATTGGTTATAAGTTTCGGCATTCTTTCTCTTTTTTTCCGCAAATTTATCTAGTTTCTCAAGCTGTGCAACACCGATAGCAGCTTGAAGATTAGTCATTCTATAATTAAATCCAATTACTTTGTGCCAATATCTTTTCTGAGGGGACATACCATGATCTCTTAATATTCTCATTTTTTCAGCTAATTCTTCATTATCGGTTACGCACATTCCGCCTTCTCCCGTCGTGATTATCTTATTTCCATAAAAAGAGAAACAACTGATGATTCCAAATGTGCCTACTTTCTTGCCTTTATACTTCGCTCCGTGGGCCTCAGCGCAATCCTCCACTATGTACAAATCATGCTCTTTAGCTATTTTTGATATTGCATCCATGTCGCATGGATGCCCATACAAGTGAACAGGCATTATGGCTTTGGTTCTTTGAGTTATTTTTTCTTCGATCTTTTCGGGATCTATGCACCAATAGTTACGATTTGAATCGACAAAAACAGGTTTAGCACCAGTGTATTTTACCACGTTAGCAGTAGCTATAAACGTGAGAGTCGGAACTATCACCTCATCGCCTCTTTTGATGTCTAAAGCCTCGATTGCTAGATGGAGTGCAGTAGTGCCACTAGAAGTTGATACTCCAAAATCTAAGTTGAAATATTTTGAAAATTTCTCTTCAAATTTTACAATAAAATCTCCTTTAGAGCTAATCCACCCGCTTTTTACCGCTTCAACAATATTTTCAAGTTCCTCACAACCTATATCCGGCTCGGCTATCGGTATTTTATGGTTCATACTATTACATCCTTAAACTCTGAACAATTACGTAATTGGAAAACCCCTACCATTTTTTCTTCCAAAGTCATTTTCTTTCACTTTTTGAAGTAGCAAAGGATGCGACTCATGTTCAGCATTCTTCGTTTTCTCACGCAAATTTTCTAGAATAGTCAACAGGTATGCTGTGCGCGTTTTCGGATATGTCCAAAAAACTAATGCAAGTCCAGGCACATCTCAACAGAATCGAATCTTTTTCCATGCCAAATGTCACCTTTTTTCATTATTCGAGTCCTTTTAAATGCATATTTCTCATACATATGAATGGCTTTAAGGTTATTCGTTAGAACCGTTAAGTAAATTCTTTGGATATGTTCATTATTAGCCAACTCTATTAAGCTCTTCATTAATTCAGATCCAACACGCTTTCCCTGACAGCTATCCCTTACGCATATGCCTAGTTCTCCAAGAAAATTATTTTTTGATATACGTCTTTTGACCTTGATAAATGCAAACCCGATAATTTCGCCAAATTCATTAGTAGATACTATCACCAAAAAAACGGAGAACGGATAAACACGTAATAGCAGTTTCTTTGGAAGAGTAAAACAAGAGGCCGCCAAGGCAAATTGGGCGAGAAACCATTTGAAATTAATGGATTCAAATCCGAGAAAACCTGGATGAAAAAGACGTTTGCTTTCTTCAAAAAGGGAATCATACATCTTATGAAGCACATAGATGTCTGTGATTCGTAATTCTCTAACGATACATGCAGTCAAGAACTATTCACACATTTTAAGTTGATTTGACTCTGAACCTAATGAGAACATGTAGCTTACAGGGTAAACGTTTCCGTAGTATGTTCTCAACCACGATGACGATAATGCAAATTACAAATGTTGAAATTGAAAGAGCAAAAGAAATACTGCGAACTTGAGAAAGCTCATGATATAATGTAAACTGGACAACTCCAGTGGAGTCGATGTGGTAAGCGTTGAGGAAGTAAAATGCCTCGAGTGATCCTATCGGAGTGAGACTGTTTCCAGTTTGTTGCTGAAATACCCATTCGGGATAGTAGGATTCTGTGAAGACAACAAAGGCAGGTTTGCTGAAATTCAAGTTCCCGCGCCATGTGTTGAGTTGAACTTGATTATATTGTACCTGCCCAGATTCGACTGCAAGATTAGACATTAATGGCTGTTCAATTAATGACATAAGGTCGATTGAGTTGTATCCGTTTTCACTAGTGACTTCTATTTTGTGTTCTCCAGCGCTTAGATAGATTGGATCTGAGTTTATCCAAGTCCATGAGTTGTTACCCCGCTCAAAAGCGTTTAAGACAGGTGTGCCATCTATTTTAAGAATTAAGATGCCGCTGTCTAGTCTTTGCAAAAGCCGCAAGTCTAGGACGTAAGTATCGTTTTTCGCTATGTACAAGTTCTGCGTAATTGTTGCATTTGGTTGGAGTGTCAGGTAGCCTGACCACGCATCAGATGTGTATGGCACTACGCTGGCTTCTCGAACAGCGTTTTCTCCTGTGAAGTAATTTGAAAATTCAAGCAGGTACATTTGTTGCAGATCGTTTATAGCCACTGTTTCTTTTTTCACTGCTGAATCAACGAGTCCAGCAGGAGTGACTGCAATCATGTCGAGATATATTGAGTTCCCACTCGTAAACAGATTCAGTATGTGGGACCCTTGTGACAGTGAAAGTGGTGCGGCATTTATTTTTATCCATTTGAAGCCACCTACTTTTCCAAAATCCGCTTCACCAACAGTTGATCCATCTATGCTGGTTGAGATAACGTTTGTGGTTGGCGGCAGAGGAGCAACCCATTTGCACCAGTCGATTGGAACGGTGTTTGCCGCTCGAACCCAAACATCGTAAGAACCTGTATTATCTATGCTAAATGGAACGACTAATGTTGCATTTTTGCCTGTGTATATAGCTCTTTCAGAAAGAACTAATTGGCCAGAAACCGAGCTTTGATAAGATTCCGCAGAAGGTATTATTCCGCCATGTTGATCTTCAACTATGCTCCAGTTTCCGTTCAAGTACTTCCAAACCTCCAGTTTGAAGGTTGGATCTAATTGTTGAAAAACCAAATCCATTAGATCCGAATCCTGGAAAACTATGGCATTAAAATTGCCAGTTTGATTTAGGTTATTTTGTTCTGTTAGAACATCGGTACCGAACAGAGCCCAATTTTCGTTAAATATGGTTGACCGAGAGGTCTCATTGAGAAATGCCATGGAATCGACGTACGTGTGCAGTGTAACATCAGTTACGTTGGAGGTTTTCACGGTATAAATTAGAATCCTATTTATTGATCTCTGTGTATAGGCTGAGAGATCGATAGTCAATGTAGTCCAATTAGAGAAATGTACATAGTTTACAATTACTAATCTATTGTGCAAATCATCAAAAAGATGCACTGATGTTGCCGACGCTGGATTATCATCGTTCTTTAGGCGTATGACTAAGTAGCATGTGTTATTCGGATTTATGTCCAAATTATCGTAGCTGTATCCAACATAGGCCAGCCACGTTTGTGTAGTATTTATCCACAAATCAGCAGTGTCATTATAAGCCTCAAAACCGTATGATGCTGTACTAACAACTTCGGCGGCCGTCCAACCACTATTAAATATCAGGTTATCATCCCTAATCGGATTAGTGTTAGCTAATTGTGCTCCATCAATTGCCGCATAAAAAGTTGATAAGGTGCTAGCACCGCCTACGGTGAGAGCGCCGTAACTCGCATATATTCTTGGTTTAGCAAGCTTATTTATGTATATCGTTACATTATTTATCTGAACTTTATCAAAATTTGGCGAGTTTGAAAGCACTTTATTTATGTCATTAAACCAGTAAAATGATGGCTGCCCCAAGTCCGGATCCGTGATGACATATTTCACATTTAACATTCCTAGCAAGGTAGCGAAGGAAGGAGAACGATAAAATCTCGACACTATATCCACCCCGTTATCAAGGAATCTATGATATGACCCAACCAAGCCGGTTTGTGTCAAATCTATTATTCTATAATCTTGATTCAGATCATGATCATTGAGCCATGCAACTACTTTAGAGGTGGTATCCGGCATTGGCTGTGTTTGAAACGGTCCAGCAACCGAGTATGCAATACTGATTCCAGAAAATAGATATGGAATAATCACCGCTGAAAAAAGTAGTAGACCAAGAACCTTGGGTCTATAATTATGTTTAGGTACTTTGCCTAAACGAGAACCAAGTTTACGTAAATTATCCAAAATCACACCGATAGCGGTCCCGCCCAAAAGTGAAAATGACGAAGCAACTTCTACAGTAAAACGACAGGGGGTTCTATCGGAACTGAACAAAGGTAAAGTCCTAGCGTATTCAAAGAATCTTAGAAAAGGCGGAGCATTAGACCCCATTGAAAAAAAGACACCCAAGAGCCCTAATAGAAAGAAAACCATGTAAACGTATTTTCTCTTGGCGAGTATTAGAAGCGAACTCAAAATAATAGGCAACACAAACGGTATCATTAACGCTCCAAAAACATTGAAATAATTAAGCCCAAAGTCTGCAGAAAAACCCTTATTCAGCAGAAAAGACGATTCAATATACGTATTCGAATAAATAGGATACGCGAGCGTCCGCGAGAATGCAAAGCTTGCTGAGTATGGACTTGGAAGGAAAAACATTGGGAATATAAAGTAAACTGAAAGCAGGAAGGCTATTGAAAACATAATTACGACACGAATTATCTTGTGTGCAAGTAGTTTAAGTTGAGTTCTGCTGATACCTTTAAAACAGAAAAGGAGAGAGAATAAAACTAAGAATATACCATTTGTGTATACGTATTCTATCATTGAATAGGACGTGACCAACGCAACGAGAATACCAGCTACACATGTCCACGCCCATGGGTTTTTATTGTTTAAGGCCTTGTAAATGGAAAGGCAAGCCAAAGGGAGTAATGCATACGTCCACATCATGTAAATGTGACCCACAAGCTCAAGAAGAAAATAAGGAGTTAGCACATAGAATACACCAGCCGCTACACCGCATAGTTCTTTGTATTTATCGCTTAATGAATAGGTAAGCGCATACATGGAAAAGAAGCTGACCGCAAATAGAAGAACTTCGTAGAGTTTGTAAGACAGAATGACGTTGTTAGTAACTAAGTAAATCAGAACGTGCACTAACACAAAAAAATTGCTATCGCCAACAAAGAACGGTAAAGACAGAAGTCTTGACCAATCTGACAAAGAAGCACTCTGTTCGTTAATAAATGCGAGCCCTGCAAACAAATCTGAATTCACTCTGCCAGCAACAAAGAATTTTATACCGTTCTCAGACAAGTAACCAAAGCTTATAACAAAAGAAAACGCGATGGCCAATAAGATGCAAACAATTACCCAGTGCTTTTTTGACAACACTTTTAGACTTTCTAGCATCGAAGCTCCTCAGGAGTTAGGATTTATTGGCTTTCATAAATATGTGTGCGCGCGCTCATTTTTTGTTGAGAATTTTAGCTTCCTCTAGATCCTCGCGAGAGTTTATGTTGGTATATTCATCACAGATGTTGAAAATTTTCACGAGTTGACCATCATCAACAGCGCATTGAATCAAATCGGGCAGTTCTTTTTCACCTCTTTCGGGGTGTATAGGGGTTCTTTCGATATATGACAATATTTCGTTCCTGAATACACAGTGTCCAGTGCCCTGCCAATTATCTAATGCCCTGCGCGGTTTTTCTATTAATCTAAAAATTCGACCGTTTTCACCCGTAAGCACCGTATACGTTCTGCTTATCTTACTTTTATCTTTTTGCAGTGTAACTCCGCAAACCGCAAATAGGTTTTCTTCTCTGAATTTTTTGATCAGCCCGCTGTGTCTACTATTTATAAGAACCTCGTCGCCCAGCAATAGGAAAAAGTCATCTTTGGCCAAAGCGCCCTTGGCGCAGTCTATTGCGTGAACCAAACCTTTAGGCTCTGGCTGAATTACGTAAATTATTTTCTTCCCTTTGTAAGATATTCCATACCTGTTTATGATATCTTCTGCCCTATGCCCAACCACGAGCACTATTTGGTCCACTTCATCTAAGTCGACTGCTCGTTGCATATTATATTCTAGGACAGGTTTTCCTTCAAAGGGAAGCATACATTTATTGATTGAATTGGTTATGTCGCCTAGCCTTTTACCTCTGCCACCAGCTAGAATCAAAGCCTTCACTAATTTACACCTTTAAAGATAGCTATGTTTTCAGCTACCCATGCAGCCAGCTTCCCGATACCTTCTCTGTTTAATATTTTGGGGCTCCAATGAAGTCTCTCCTTAGCTCGTGTTATGTCAGAGACAAAATACCAGAGATCACCAGTCCTTTTCGGGGCGTATTTGACGTCAGCTTTGTTTCCAGTGATTTCCTCTATCAGCTGGATACATTCCGCTAACGAAATTAACCGATCCATTCCACCACCTATATTATATATTCCAGGCTCCTTAGTTTTGCAGAAGGCATCAAATGCCCGAACTGCATCCGTAGCGTAGAGAATGTCTCTCACTTGCTTCCCGGTGCCGAAGATCGTGATAGGTTTTTTAAGCAAAGTTTTAATTGTGAAGTTGGCGACCCACCCATGGTCTTCTGCGCCAAATTGCCGCGGACCGTACATGCCAGTACATCTGAATGCAGCAGCTTTTAATCCATATGTGTCGATGTAACTTTGTACGTAAAGTTCAGTTGTTCGTTTTGATGCGTGAAGAGGGGTGATAGTTCCTTCCATCGTTGGGTGGTCCTCATTTATTGTTGGAGGCTCTCTAACGAACCTAGTTTCTCCTTCCTTTAAAGTCTCATTGATCTTGTTTCCGTAAACATGTATCGAAGAACATATAACTACAGGTATATCCTGTTTTCGTGCTACTTCTAAGACATTAAATGTGCCCAAAACATTCGTTAATAGATCCAGTTCAGGGTCCTCGATACTAATGGTCATTGCAGGTTGAGCTGCGGTGTGAACTATGTAATCGCAGTCTTTTGAAACCCGTAAAAGTTCGACTTTGTTTTTAATGTCTCCGTTGATTATTTCAATTTTCAGGCTTTTTAAGAAGCTTAACACATGTGCTCTAGCAGCTTGTGCATCATACTTTGTTCGACTAAGCTCATGCTTAGTCAAATTATCGAAAGCAATCACCTGATGCCCTCTTTCCGCATAGAATTCACAAGTGTGAGAGCCTAAGAAACCGCAACCGCCAGTTACTAATACTTTCATCCAGTTCCTCTTCCGCAAAGAAGGTTTTCCAAACTGAAATATTAAATCTTCGCTAAATCGTAATGCAAAGATTTCCGAGTAGATAACCACATTGAATTGAATGAACGCAGAATGAATGTTAGCATAACCTGCCCTTTTCACGTGTTATACACATCTTCAAATACTTTCACGAATCTCTTTGAATAGTTATCCCACGAAAAGTCTTTCTTAACAACTGCTTTTGCCCGCTGGGCCAATTTTTTATGAAGCCCGTAATTATTATGAACTTCGATAACAGCATCAACATAGTTTTCAGTAACTATCCCAAGCTCATGTTTCATGATCAATTCTGAGGCACCATTTACTGTAGAAATGATAACTGGTGTACCTGCAGCCAAAGTTTCGAAAGGAGCTAATAAACCCCCTTGTTCCTTAGTGGGATAGAGACCTACGTGGGCAACATGATACATATTTGAAATTTTATATTTTGACAATTGACCTGCAAAAACTACGTGCGATTCTAACATCTTAGTTTTCACGTAAGTTTTCAACATATTAACATATTTTTCGTCGCCTCCTCCAGCCAAGATAAGTTTTACATTAGGAATAACTTTTCGTACAGACTCGATTGTCTTAATGCTTGCCAATTGATTTTTTTGTGGAACTAACCCGCCTGATGTCAGTACAACAAATTTTCCGTACAGATCATACTTTTCAATGATTTTTTCAACGTCTTCGTGTGAGACCTTGGAATAAAAATCATAGTCTACTCCAAAGAACACTATATCAGGGTTCACTCCATACTCACTTTTTGCTTGTCTGTAAGTCAAATAACTGTTGACACAAATTCTGTCTACATAATTTCGCATTAGAAAACGATCAGCAGCGATACCGCAATCTTTAAGGATTCTGAGCCATAAAGGCACTTGATTGGGGGATTCTGCTGAATAAACATTTAATGGCTCATTCATCATCCAAACAACGGGTTTGTGATGTAATATGCTGGCCCAATTAGCAGGCCAGTTATGCGGATTAACTATGTCATAATGCCTCTTACGCATCCCGACAAAAGATCTTAGTTCCAACAGATTGTTCATAACGGATTTTATTCTTTGGGTGAAACTCGCTTTGAACACAGGTTCAGCGTCAGTCAATGGCTGAGACTTGCTTATTATGTCCAACCCAAAAACTTCGGTCTCTTGAATAAATCGCTTAGTTACGAGAGAAGTAAGAATTGCATTATCTATGCCCTTAGAAGTTAGGTATGCAGATAAATGAGCCACAGCCGCTGAAGCTCCACCGTAAAAAGGTAGAACGGGATTCACTATTAATATTCGCATTATTAGTTAACCCGATGTTCAACATTTCTATGAAATAGAACTCTCAGTTTTGAATCACTCATACTAATACTTCTATTAACCAGCATTGCGAATATTTTTTCCAAGTATCCTGGAAATTTACTTATTCCTACTTCAAATCTCCCTCTTAATCCAAGCCAAACTCCTTTAATTCTCACGTTTTTAAATCCAGCCACCTTCAGAAGTTTCTTTAAACTGTTCTTTGAATATTCTCTAATATGAACACAACCTTCACCTAATATCAATGGATATTTAACGGGTTTAACCAAACCTTTCATCTTATTAGATAATCGATCCATATTAGGAGTTTCCAGTAATAACTTCGCACCTTTTTTCATTATTCGCCTAATCTCAATTAGGAACTTTAAATCATCTTCAACATGCTCTATCACATCGAACGAAAAAACTGCATCGAAACTTTCATCCCTGAATGGAAGTCTAATGGCATCTCCTAAACAAAAATCTAAATTAGGCGATATTTTTGATTTATCGAAAATACGTGAAATGTCAATTCCAACAATATGTTTACATCTTTTCTCGAGTTTTTTGTTGGATCACCCGCACCACAACCGACATCTAGCACGAAACCATTAACATGCCCAAATTTAGAGAGAATTTCTCCGACTAAAACATTCGGACAAGATGGCAAATGCTTTTTTAACATTGAAATATTAATATCCCCTATATGCAATTTTTAATATTTGAGAAAGTGTGTAGTCGGCTACTTTATCCCATGTATGCTCTTTAGCCAAACTTCTGCCCCTATCACCAAGCTTACGCACTAACTCTTCATCATCCTCTAAAACCCTGATAATCTCATCAGCTAATGCCTTCACATCACCTAAAGGCGCGCTCACAATATAATTTTTAATATCCGAATATGTTGGCAAGTAATAGGTTACGACTGGAAGACCACAGTACATCGCCTCATAAAAGGTTATTGGGATGCCCTCTTCATAGCTTGGAAGAACATAGAGTTTACTGGCCCTAAGCAACTTATACTTATCCACTTCAGACAAGAAACCGAGGTAAAATACGTTGTTTTCTAGGTGCAAGTTTTTAATTCTGTTTTTTACTTCGTTAATTTTTTCAATTGAACTGCCCCCAGCAATCGCGAGTTTGGCAGCTCTATTGTATTTACATACATATTGCCACGCTTCAATCAGATCAAAGATACCTTTTGATTCATGCATACGAGCAAGAAAGCAAGCATCATAGATTTTGCCTTTATTCCACGAAAAATTATCAATAACTGTTGGATTAATACCACTTTGACAGACAATTATCTTCTCAGGAGATATTCGGTATCTTCTCACAAGTTCATCCCTTACAAAATTAGTCTCCGTCTGTATCATATCAGCCCATCGTACTACCAAGAGTAAAGACATACGTTGTGCAATAAATGAAAACAAATTAGAGAGATTAAAACCACCAGGTCTTTCCGATGGATGCGGTATAATATGATAAACAGAAGCAAACCATTTTATTTTTTTATTCCGAAGCTTCTTGATGTAGGCAGGAAAAGTATCCCAAAGAAAATCCGACGGAGAATGTATCAAAATATTATCGTCCCATATATGAATGGGTGCTATGCAGACGTAGATCGAGCTAACAATTGAATCGATGATCTGTGCGACGAAGACTTTTTCACTCTTGATGAAATGCGGATCAATTTTATAATAGGCTTTTATGCCATTTTTTTGGAACCTGCTGCAAACAGTTTTTGAAGAAATGACCCACAAGACTACATTTTGATCTTTGCTTATTCTTTTCATGATCTCCAGCTCACGAACTGCCCCACCACTTACACCCCTAGAGGGTGGTCCATGAGTACTAAAAATGAGGTTGACCGTTGAATTGTTCAAGGTCTGTTCCTTAAAGATTTTTGAAAGCCTAGTTTTGGTCAAAGTCATGTCCATGTATTGTACGATTGGTATGGATATCCTTTTTTGGGCCATGAAAAGGCCTAGATAACATGTTGATCCATTTTGAATTTTCCAGCATTTCAAAAGTATGAAGTGTGTTAGGATTGATAATCAAAATGTCTCCTTTCTTGGCTATAAATGTTCTTTTTGATTTGTTCATAACATCTATAAGAGTTACTTTTATTTTGCCTTCTATTATGAAAAAGCCTTCTTTCGTTTCCTTGTGATAATGATTTCCTCTAACACTGCTTTTACTGGACTCTACATAATTTATTTCTTCCCATTTATGACCCTGAAAAATTCCGACAAATTTGCCCCGTCCATCAACAGAATAAAAATATGGTGGAATCAAATTGCCAAAACAATAATGCAAAGATCCCTCTACACTTGGCCAATAATTTCTCAGTATTTTTCGGCTGTATTCACAATTTAGCGAATTGTCTTTAGCGATCAATTTTCCTACCGCTATTTGTTTAACTGGCCTAATTATAGCCTTGTCCTTTCCTAATACTTCAGCCATTTTTAAAGCAAAATCATAGCGGGATAACCTTTCACTTCCAGCAACGTGAATGACACCTTTGTAATCTATCTCTATAAGCTCCCTAAGCGAATCTAACAAGTAATCTATGTATGTCGGCGTATAAAAAACGTTGTCGAGGACCTCAATAGAGTTATTTTGCTCTAGCGAACCTAAAACAAGATCGAAGAAATTGCCGCCTCTTCCATAAATACTTGCAGTTCGGCAAATTATGTAATTTTCTAAATATTTTTTTATATCGTTTTCAGATAACATCTTAGTCTTGCCGTAAAAGGTCTGAGGATTAACTTCATCATCTTCTTTATAATTTCCCCTTTCTCCATCAAAAACGTAATCCGAAGACATAAAAACAAATTTTATATCAGCGTTTATGTTGCGAATCGCATCAATGAGATTTCTTGTTGTTTCCACATTGATTTTCATGGCTAATTCAGGGTTTTTTTCACATTCATTAAGACTGCTTAAAGCAGCCGTATGAATGATAATATCAGGTTTTATGTCATTAAGAATATTGAATAAATTTTGAGGGTTAGTTATATCCATTCGATATATTTTTTCTTCTTGCGCTTCTTTTGAAGTAAGACCGTAAACATTGTATTCCTTGGCTTTGAGATATTTTCTCAAGTTACTACCAACATATCCACTTGCACCTGTGATTAGTATTTTCGACATGCCAGTTTTCTCAGAAACAGATTTTTTCAACTGTTTCTTTCTGCTACACATTTTCGGCTCGTTCATATTGAAAACTAGATAAATTACTTATTTTCCAAAGGCCTTTGGTAAATACGCAGAGGACTTTTTAATAGTGCTGACCAATCCGTCTCTTTTTATTTCGCTCGTAAAAAAGAACCACAACGTTTTTGGTTTTCTAAGAAGTACATGTTTATACCAAAGTTTCCAGCCCAGGTGGAACATTTCTTCGATCTTGTTTGCAGGATAATCAGGATAAGAGACAGCACTTTTTCCAGTTGCATCAAAATACTCCGGATCTTCTGACACTAGCCATCTGTTTTCTTTTGCTTTTCTATAGAAAACTGTTCCAGGATAAGGCGTGGCTATCGCTATCTGAATTAGATCAGGATCTGCTTTGATAACATCTCGTAGCATTTTAAGATCCTTTCCCCACGTTGATTTGGGCAATCCAACAATCAGATTGGCATACGATCTCATGCCCAATTCCTTGCATTTTTTAATAATGCCTAGTAACCTCTCTTTTTTCAGAGGTTTAGGAATAGCCTTCAATACTTCAGCATCCAAATGCTCGAGCCCATACTTGTATGTCACACAGCCTGCTTTCGCCAACAGTTCTAATGTTTCATCATCAACAAGCCCGTCACCAAGACACAGCCATTTGATTTTTAATCTTCTTCTGATTATTTCTCTACAGATACCGTCAATATGTGACTTTCTTGAAACCATATTGTCATCGTCAAAATATATTTCGTCAAACTTGTACCTCCTTTGAAGATATTCCATCTCGTCTACAATATTTTTTGCGCTCCTCATCCGATACGCATGGTTGCCATAAATACATTCCACATTACAAAAATCACATTTAAGACGGCACCCGCGAGATGAAACCATCACGACGTTCTTGCCATAACACGAAGGTTCATTATAGAATTCGATTGGCGTATCATCTCTTTCTGGAAACGGAAACAAATCCAGATCTTGAACTAAATCCGGCATTTCATACTCTCTTTTTAACGCGCTCACAAAGTTTTTGGGAAGCTTCTCACATTTAGATTTGAAAAAGTCTAACAGAGAGAACTCATATTCACCGACTACCACGTAATCCACATTCGTTTTTTCTAAACATTCAAACGGATAATTAGTAGCATAATTGCCAACAGCAATTTTAACTATCTCTTTATCATTTGCGTCAAGCAGTTGTTTATCATCTTGCACACTGACCCATGTTGGCTCACAAATGATGTATTCAGGCTTGAAAGTTTCAATATATCCCATTGTTTTTTGGAAACTCCATTCCATAGCTACTGCGTCTTTAAAAACGGCGTCAAAACCGTTCTTCTTTAATAGGGAAGTTGCGTATCCCATGAACCAAGGATAAGGGTAATATTTTAGATTTGCAGGAGCTTTTTTAGTAACATTGTACCATCTTGATCCAGATTTCAGCACTGGACCAGGCAAATTCAAAATTAATATTTTATACACTAGAGTATTCGTCCATTAGAAGCTAATTCTTTTCTTTTTTGATATATTTTTAATTCTTCAAATGTAGTTCTAATAACGTTGTCTAAGAGCCTATTGATATCTACTGTTTTTACATACTCATGGATATTTGCCTTATATTCTTTTTGAAGGTTTTGATCTGAAATGAACCTTTTTATTATCCCCACAATCTCTTCTTTTTTGTTATTGACAGCAAAACAAACCCTTTTTTCATCTAGTTCATTTGCAATCAAAGGAACTTTAGAAACAATGGCTGGAACCCCGAAACTCAAATAATACTTCACTTTTGCCGGCTCAGTGTATTTCATAAAATTTTCTTCATTACGATAGAAAGCTATTCCCAAGATATTATCAGACATTAGTGTTTTAAAACGATCTCCTTCTTCAACAAATCCATGAAATACTATGTTACTTTGCAGATCCATTTTCTTTGCTAACTCCTCATAATATGCTTCGTCAGGTCCGCTTCCGATAAGGTTTAACCGGATATTGTTAAAATCCTTTTTTAAGTCTTGAATAATCTCAAACAGCAAATCAAGCATATGATATCTACTTATTACGCCGCAATAGACTAGAGAGTATCTATTTTTCTCATTAATTGATTTTGAAACAAATTTGCTGCTGTCTAACCCCAGCGGTATTATCTTGTAATCGTACCGATTTCGATTGAAATATCCATATTTTTCTCGTCCAACTATGTGACCTTCTGTCGTAAACCAGATATAATCCGAATTTTTTAAGCAAAACTTGTCGATCATGTAAAAAAATCTGTTTAAATATCGATAAATACCTTTAGGGGGCAAAGGAAAAAAGTCCATCACCCGATAAATAACAAAATCTACTTTGCCCATTTTTTTCAGCAATATTCCACAGAATGTGCAAAAGTAGTTTACCCCTATGAAAATTAGTTGGGTTCTATTCTTTCGGCACCAAAATGATGTTAAAGCCTGATATATATAAATAAGATAACTAAATGGCAACAGCAAGAAATATAAATATTTATCCTGAAAACTTGCTGTCGAAAAGAGGTTATTCTCTTCAATTTTTTTTCCATTCTTATACTCAATAAGTAAAGATTTCATAGAGCCCTTACTGTGAGGAAATTTCCATTTTAAATATGTGAATTCGTCGAAATTGTTTATGAAGTATTGCACATAATCCTCAAGTCCTACAGGTACAAAGGAGCAGAAAATAAGCTGGTTTCTCTTACCGGACAGCATTTTGTTCTTCTTTGTAATCATATTCAACCATTAATTTGACGAGTTCATTAAATCTGATCTTAGGTTCCCAGCCAAGCTTTTTCTTTGCTTTTGAATAATCTCCTTGCAACAAGTTGACATCTGAAGGCCTAAAGAAATACGGATCTATGATTATTATTGTGGCATTCGTTTTCCTGTCAACACCAACCTCATGTAGACCTTTTCCTTTCCAGACCAAGTCAATATCCAAAATTTCGCATGATTTTTCGATGAATTCTCTTACAGAATGGCTTTCATTGGTTGCTAAGACATAATCATCAGGTTCATCTTGTTGTAACATTAACCACATGCCTTCCACATATTCTCTAGCGTATCCCCAATCTCTTTTTGCATCTAAATTTCCCAGATAAAGACATTTATCTAAACCCAACTTTATCCTCGCCAGACCTCTCGATATTTTTCGAGTCACAAAAGTTTTTCCTCTACGCTCTGATTCATGATTAAACAGGATACCGTTACAAGCAAAAATCCCGTAACTCTTTCGATAATTATTAGTAATTTGATAGGCAAAAACTTTTGCACATGCATATGGGCTTTGAGGATTGAACGGTGTATTTTCGTTTTGTGGAACTTCCGTAACTTCGCCGAACATCTCTGAACTCGAAGCTTGATAAAACTTTGTTTTAATATCAGCTTCTCGAATCGCTTCTAATAGTCTTAAAGTTCCAAGCGCAACTACATCAGCGGTATATTCGGGCACATCAAAACTTACCCTTACATGAGATTGAGCTCCAAGATTATAAATCTCGTCTGGTTCGATTTTCCGTATGATCCTTGCGAAACTTGAACCGTCCGTTAAATCGCCATACATCCTAAACATGTTCTTTCCTATTGATCTCTCGCCCTCGATATGAGAATCAGATAAAAGATGGTCGATTCTCTCCGTATTGAAGACAGAAGAACGCCTTACAATACCATACACCTTGTATCCTTTACTCAAAAGTAACTCGGCTAGAAAACTCCCATCTTGTCCAGTTAAGCCTGTAATAAGGGCCTTTTTTTCCATTATTGTCTACCAACTTTTTCTGTTTATGAATGCTACTTGATTATAGAGAAACAATTACGTTACCTCGAGCTTTGGCTGTATCCCAAGGCGACTCTAAATCTTAAGTAGTACATCGCAATCGTGAACAGCGGGTATCTTAGTAGCTTTTTCCATTTGCCCTTCTCAACAAAAACACCCATCAACCTGTACCACATGCCCATCTGCTTCATTGTTTCCAGATCATTAGGTCCCCATTTTCTAATATAATTTTTGATCCCGTTGGCATAGTACTTCTTCTTTTTCAAATACCGTTTCATGTTGAAGCCGCCTTCGTTATGACAAAGAGCCGTATTAATCATTCCAGTTCGACCAATTTTCCTTATTCTCCTGTCGAAGTCCCAGTCTTCAGGGCCAATAAGACTCTCGTCGAATCCTTCTACCCCCTCAAATAAATCTTTTCGAATGAATCTTACTGCATCTACGACTGTTCCAGTATAGAAGCTTCGCTCAAAATCTCTAACCTTTATCCAAAAGCCTTCTCCAACTATTCGTTCCGGAATATAAAGCGCATCAATTCCTTCAAGTTCACATTTTTCGACGCATTTTTCGATTACGTTTGGGCTCAAAATCATGTCCGCGTCCAAGTAAAGCAAATATTTGCCGCTAGCAACTTCGGCTCCATAATTTCGCTGTGAAGACCTCTCTGGCCCCTTTGAGTAAACTTTTGTTGTATACTTTTTGGCAATCTCGGCAGTTTTGTCTTCGGAGAAATTATCAACCACGATCAATTCAATGTTCCTAAAAGTTTGACTTTTTATTGATCGTAAACAATTTTCAATGTTTTTCTCTTCATTCCTTGTAGTTATAACCACCGAAACAGTAGGATGGTTCGTCATTTGTGCAGAGGAAAGAGCAACGTCTTGCCCAAGGTTACTTACTTTTTGCAAAATCCTTTACGTGCCCCAAAACTTTTGCGGCTCCTTTAACAGAGTACTTGACATCTCGTAAAGACCGTATC
This sequence comes from uncultured Candidatus Bathyarchaeia archaeon, assembly GCA_964655075.1. Taxonomy (GTDB): domain Archaea; phylum Thermoproteota; class Bathyarchaeia; order Bathyarchaeales; family Bathyarchaeaceae; genus CAZZLD01. The sequence goes on along the minus strand of CAZZLD010000005.1, from coordinate 153,883 downwards.
CGAATCAATTGTTCAAGCATGTACTTGGGTGACAAAAACACCTTATAGATTTCGTCGCAAATCTTCATTACTTCCTCAGGCGTAGTATCTGGTGTGCTAAGAACGGGTTCTTTCATATCAAATCGGTCGTAATCCTTTGGATCAATTCTGAACCATCCATTCTCCAACGCTTCAGCATATAACTTGGTCCCTGGATACGGAATAACAATCGTAGACTGAAGCGTAACAGCCCAGCCTTTCTCCATAAGCTTTTTCGCAAGCTTTAGAGTTCTTAACGCATCTTCACGGCTCTCCCAAGGATAACCAACCATGATTGTTATGTGCGGCTCTAAGCCTTCTTCCCTTGCCACCCTGCACTCCTTAACTATATCTTCCACTGCGACTCCCTTGTTCAACTTATCAAGTGTTTTTTGATTGGCCGACTCCACGCCAAAAAGGAGCATCCGAAAGCCAGCTTTCTTCATCAGCCGATAATTGTCACGCGTTAACGCTCCGAAACGCATGTTACAACTAAACTCAATTTCGTCGTTGTATCCTCGAGCAATCATCAATGTAGCAAACTTTCTAAGCCAGTTTCCAGCTGGAAAGCAGCCAGTATCATCAAAAACCGTCTTGACCTTACACTTCTCTATTAACAAGCCGATTTCGTCAACTAAAAGATCAGGCTTCATAGCCCTAAAAACAGGGTACAAGGTAGGCCAAGAACAAAAAGTGCACCCGCCATTTTTTCTCCACCAGCAATCACGACCAGCCATGGTGTAGGTGCCAGGGGTTACCTTAAAGTTGCCGTTGCGTTCGCTGTAAAGCCGCCACTTTGTCAGGTCACGATCAATGTGCGGCAAATCATCTAAATTGTGATTCAATTGAAACCGACCAGTGTTTCTAATCTTCCCGTTTTCTCGATACCAAATTCCAGGTTCAAGCTTAGCCTTTCCCTCTAAATATTCAGCGAGATTCAACAGAAGAAAGTCGTAATCTCCGCCTGTCAAGACATAATCAACCCTACTGTTTTCCATCGATTCTCGTGGTAAAGCCGTGACATGATCGCCAACCAGAACAACTTTCGTCTCTGGACTTGCTCCCTTTACGTCTTCTATGATCTTCCAATGCCTCTTCACCACAGGGGTTTTCGTTTCGATCATCATTAGATCCAGACTGTTCCTCTCCAAATCATTTAGCCATCTGACGTACGATTTCTCTTCAGCAATCCCATCATCCCAAACAACATCATAATCCGCGTTCTTCAACAAGGTAGCGGCGTACGCTGGAACCACCGGGTAGATGTACGTAGGCTCATGAAAATACTGAAACTGCCTGTTCTGACTGAGCAAAGGCACTCCATTCTTATGCACTATTGGCGGATAAGAAATGCTAATCTTCATCTTTGCAGATCACGCTTAATGAAGCCCACCAAGAATGACAAGCCATAGACAATATGAGTCGCCATAGTACCTAACCAAACTGAGAGAAGCAACTTGGCTTCTTTAACCTCAAGTAACGATGCAATTAAGCCCAAGATAAGATATGTAGTTATCGCCAACAGCAAAATATCCAAAAAAAATGGATAGATAAATGATACAACAGCACCCGCAAATAAAGACAGTACAAGCAAAGACGGAACAAAATAAGTTGGCTTAAAAGAGTTTTCAGGAAACTTTTTCACAAAGAACCCTCTGTGCAGCCCAAATCTCGAAATCTGCTTTAAATGCGGCATCAAAAGAGGACGCCGATGATGATAAACAACCACATCTGAAGCCTCAATTAATTTTTTACCAATCTTCTTTATGGCTAAACAAATCAGCGTATCCTCACCAGGCCAGTATTTCTCGTTCCAGCCGCCAACCTCTGTTAAAACCGTTTTGCGGGCTATGAAATTACAGGAATGTATGTCATCTGACGCAAAGCTCCGTTCAGCCTTATACCTACTCGATAAGTTTCCCACCATAAAAGATGAGAGGACATGCCCACTGGCCCTCTGCATTATGCAATCTTCTTTAGGGGTGAGCCCGGGTCCTCCGACGGCGGCAACCTGCGGGTCGTCGAAATACTTAATAGCATTACTCAGCCAATCCGCTCTCGGATAGGCATCAGAGTCTATGAAAGCACAAAAATCTCCATTAGCATTATCCATTCCAATGTTCCTTTTTCTGCCAGGCGACACACAGCCAGTAGGTATAATATTCACTGCATCAATTTCTCCAGGCGCATGGTCGGGAAGCAAAATAATCTCAAAATCCTTGTAATCCAGCTTCTTACAGTAGTCAACGCATTGTTTCGTATAATCATCTGTCTCCTTGCAAGGAATTATTATAGAAACGAATCTACGGTTTCCACTCAAAACTTAAGCCTACATTCTTACATTCAAATATTTTGACTAGCAATGTCTTTATTCTGAATTGTTTGTTTCATGGCGCGTGAATACCATTCGGCAACTCTCAGTCTATACGTAATTCCCAACAAGTCCACAAACATACCCAACACATTTTTAGGATTAAACAAGCCACGCATCCGAACATTAACAGGCAACTCCACAACACTCAAGCCATAAAGGTTAGCCAATGTCAACAACTCCACATCATAGGCATACCGCTTAACAGCCAAACTTGAAAAAACTCTCTCCAAAGCCTTCCTCCTAACCGCCTTCAACCCCGTCTGCGTATCCTTTAATCTTACACCCGTCAAAAGCCTAACAAGAACATTAAACGCGTGACTGAGAAACCTACGAATAAACGGAATCTCCACATTCGACTGGGGATGCCACTTTGACGCTATGACAATATCACCATGTTTTAAAGCCTTAAAATAACGAAGAATCTGCCCAGGATCAATATCCAAATCACTATCAATAAAAATCACGACCTTGCCAGTGGCATACTGAAAACCAGTCTTTACAGCATATCCCTTCCCCATATTTCTTCCGTAGCCAACCACCTTCACATGACCGTTGTAATTAGCGTAATCAGTCACTTTCTTCCGGGTATCATCTACGCTTCCGTCGTCCACAACAATCAGTTCATAGCTGACTCCCATCTGCTTAACAACGGTGTCTACGCGATTAATGACCTCCTCTACGACATGGCCGTTATTATAAGCAGGCATCACAACTGAAAGCTCTGGTCTATTATTCATTCTATCTTTGACCCAGTTGTCTTAAAGCGGAGTCGGCGGGGAATTAGCATCCTTTATAGAATCCTCTTCATTGTAGGCAGGTATAACAAGCGAAAGCTCAACCTTACCCATCAATTCTCTTCTCCATTCTTTTTACCATATTTCAAAAAGCAAACAAGTTGCAAAACGACGCCAACAACCAAAGAATAATACGAAACGGCAGCTACCCCATTTGCCAAGAGATTTAAACCCATAACTAATGAAACAGCAGCGACAATCAGGAGTGCCATGAACCCCAAGACAAAAGGAGCGCCCCAATTCTCCCTAAAGTACTTTTTAATTAAGCGTACACGTGCTTTAGACATACTTTATGGCGTACCGCCGTTTACTTTACTTGGTCTCATTTTCAACAAAAAACCAGTCAAGACTTAATGTCTCTCGGAACCACAGCATCAGAAGCGCTAGTATAAACACTTGGCTTATAGGTGTAAACCGCTATTCTGCCACTTTCATAAACTTCGCTAAAATTAGAGGAGATGGTAGGCTGACTATGCCATCCACTGCCGTTAATCCACCAAATTAAATACAACTGATACTCGGAGCCATTGTTAACCAATTTCTCCGCCAATGTCTCAGGATTATCATACCCATAAGAAATTACCTGATTAGCATCAAGAGTTAAGGAAGCCCAACCATAGAATGCATCATGAGTAAGCAAACGCGAATCGCTTTGCATATTATTTCTCACCCATTGTAATGCATTAGCAGTATCTTGACAATCACTTAAAGGCACAGTATTCTGCAACATCGACGATGGTATGTACAATGTGAACAAAACATAGTAAGGAAATGCCAGATTATTTGGCAAAACCATAAACCCAAAACTCAACGTTACTAGCATCAAGCCAACACCTAATTTGTACCCATTCAACTTAAGATGGGCAAAAGCCTCTGCTGCATAGAAAGCCAAAGGGTACGTGAGTAACAATATCCAACGATAAGGAAATGCTGCAACAAAAGCATTCGGACTAATCACAGCTGACAAGAGCGCAATGAAAACCCAAAAAACCCAAGTCTTCATTTGAAGATTTTTTCCAAACTGCTTAACACCTAACACTACTAGAGGTAACAACGGCAAATAACAGAAAACAAGAAAACCTAAAGTATTAACCACGAAATCTGGATAAGAAGCAAACCCAAAAAGCGCCATGAAACCACCAGAATCTTGCCCAGGAAAACCACTCACCACAGAAAACTTTGAAGACACCACATAATTCGCATAGACTATTACCGAGAACAACAACCCAGCAGGAACAGAACTAACAACAAGCCTCCGCACCTCAACCATTTTCCTATCGAGACCTAAACGTATGACTGTGACCAAAACGATAAAAAACATGACAACAGCAACAAGCTGATGAGCAAAAACAACCGAAAGCATAGCTAACGAAAGCAACACGCCATTTCTATAAGAAGTTGCACCTTTTTCAAGAAAGATCAGAGCTGCAAATAAGAATATTAAAGCAAGTTCACTTCGAAGCATATCCCATGATATTCTTAACGCCACAAAATACAAAGTTGCAAACAGAACCACAAGCAAACTCTTCTTAGGTGACCACGATAATGTCTTATTAGCGTAAAAATAGACAGCGACACCTAGAAAACCAAGAAGCACCGGGGCCATAACTTTCAACGATATAACAATCGGAATCCCAATGGAAGTAAGTGCCATTAGCACCATGTAGAGAAGCGGGGCCACCGCCATAAAATTCCAAAAGCCCACACCGTTTCTCAACCATACAAGAGTATTTGGAACATAATAAGCAAGTGTATCGAACCCAACAACAAAAGGTCCCATTATATACTCAGGAATGGCACGCACAACTAACGGTATAAAGAACGCTAAGAGAGGAAAGGCTTCAGATTTATAGATTGGCTTAAACATCAGGCGACCTAATAAAATGTTTTTGCTCAAGGGCTTTTCCTTATGATCTCCCTGTCTTGTATATCCTTGAGAAAGTAGCTGATGAGAACACTTTCATTTTAGTTATATTTGGAACATCTTGGGTGTGTTTATTTGCATTACGGCTAAATATTGAATGAAGCCGATGTTCTTCGCCCACTTTAAGGCGAGATTGTTGCCCCATGTTCGGGCGATTTCGCTTATTTTTTGGGCTAGAGCGCAGCCGATTGTTTCCATCAGCCTTTTCACCTTGCTTTCCATAGCCTCTTCAAGCTTAGTCATTATGGCCGTTATTATGTTGGCCAGTTTTGAGCTTTTGATTTTGTCTACGCATCTTATGGTGAGGCTGATGATGGCCCGCTCCGTCCTGTTCAAAACTTTGAACCACGCCCTTTGCCGCAGGGCTTTCCTTCGAACGTCCACCAACGTTTTCACTGGAATAAACATTTTCATCGCTTTTCCTTCATCATCTCTTTAATGCAGTGCTCAACGCCTTGGCTTCTGCTCTTAAACACGCCTTTCTCCACCTGGTCGTCCATCCAAAGGATAAGGTCCACATCCATGGACACGCTTATCTTTGCCTTCGCCAACTTCTATAACCACCCTATATAACAACATACCAGAACTTAGTACCACTGGTAGTACTAAACCCAGATAAAAGCTTTTCGGCAAATTTTCACCGAAAAAACCGCGAAACAACGAGTTTACGAAGAAAAAAAGGCGGAAGAAGTGTGAACAAGGTTTTGGAGGCTAAGAAAAAGTCCTCTAGGTTTCAGGTTTCCTTTCCGTTGATTTAAGAAGATTTTTGTATCTTCAGTCTATGTTTTTAAAGTAAACCACCATAACTACAATATTAAATAGACAAATTAAGCGCGCCATAGCACACGCTCAGTAGCATCCGTGTGTAACGCGCTTATAGACTTTGGACTACACGTGCGACCGGAGATTCAATTCTTGCTCTCTAATTAATGGGAAAAACAGAGAAGCGCATCATTTCATTCTTGGGTTTCTGTCTTCTTTGTTTCCTTTTTCGCTTGGCCTTTAGGCAGCTCTTTGAAGCCATACATGCCCACTGGCGGCCATCCTGCTTCAGGCATAACTGACGGAATCAGCATTATGGTGTTTGCGCCTGCTTGCTGGCCAAGCTCATACAGTATGTTCATCCAACGTAGCCTTAGGCCTTCATGGCTTTGCTCGTACAGATGTGCAGCTTCTATCATTTTTTTGGCAGCTTCAAATTCCGCGGTAGCCAGCGTCACCCTTGCGACTCTTTCTCTTTGCGCTTGTGCTTGTCTGGACATAGCATCTTGTAGGATTGTAGGAATTATGACGTCTCTTACTTCAACAGACGTGGCTTTTATCCCCCAAGACTCGGTTTTTTCATCGATGATTTCGCGGAGATGGGCACCAATTTTTTCCCGTTCTGCGAGCAACTCGTTGAGTTCTACTTTGCCTATTACCTCCCTAAGGGTCGTCTGCGCCGCCAATTGAGTGGCCTGAAAATAGTTTTCAACGGACAAAACAGCTTTCTCCACGTCCACAGGCCTCATATACAATACGGAGTCCACGTTCACAGGAACGTTATCTTTGGTCAAAGTCGATTCTGTTCTAAACTGGATCGTGTCCAGTCTCGTTGTAACTCTCATTGGCGCCCTGTCAATGAACGGAATAAGATATGTTATTCCCGGTCCTCTTAAACCCACATAACGCCCAAGCCTCAAAACAGGCATTCTCTCCCATTCTTTCAGAATTCTTAATCCGCTGAGCAATATCAGCACAACTATCAGGATTACGAATGCGACAGCGACAGTTACAGGGTCGACCATTATTTCACCTCATGGATATTCCTACTTTCACTGGGTTAAACTTTTCTCTTTGAGGCGCTTCACTACGAGAAAGAGACCTTCCATGTCGACCACTTCCACCTCTTCACCTTTCTTTATCCACCCATCCTTAGCTTTGGCGTGCCAAAATTCACCAACAACCCTAATCTCACCCTTAGGCTTAAGGTCGCTTACCGCAACGCCTCTAGCGCCAATCAACGCTTCTCTGCCTGTTTTAACCTTGGAAAGCTTCGCCTTTGCTGCTTTGTAGACTATGAAGGAGAAAAGAGCCGCCAGCACAACCGTTGTTATGACCAACACTTCCTGTATCTGCCGGCTAACCACAGAATAAATGAGCCATTGAGGAGACGGAAACAAGAGCAAACTCGCAATAATCATACAGACTGCACCACCCAGAGCCAACACACCTACATGTGTTTTCAGTTCTGCGACTATTAAAACTACGCCAATAGAGAACAACAAAACAGCACCCAACGAGATTCCTATAATCCCAAAAGCAATCAAAGCCAAAACTACGCAGATACTGCCTGCGATTTCAGCGCCATAACCAGGAGTTTTGATGCCTATGAAAAGCAGGAATATCCCTCCGATTAGCAATAGCGAACTGACGATGGGATTCAAGAGAACGCTGAATAAGACTGTTTGAATTCCCGGCTTGTACTCAACTATGTTAGCTTCGCTAATGTTGCTGAAAGATATTCTGTAAGAATAGTTTTGAGCCTCATCATTTGGGACCAGCTGCCACACCGTAGAACCAGATGTTTTTTCAAAACGGACAAGTGTGAAATTCTGAAGTTTCTGCAACAGTGTATGGATGTCGTCTGCCACAAACTCAACGACATGAAATTTAAGGGCTTCTTCTGGGCCAAGATTATCGTTTTCAGTTATGAACAGTTGCGCCATAGTTTCATTTCTATCGTGCAACGCTGCATGATTCACCATAAGAGCCGTCAGCGCGTTTATATATTTTGATTCAGTGACCGGTTCTCCAGTTGACGAAACTGGTTGACATGAGCCTATCGTTGTCCCAGAAGCCATAGCTGCAATGTGAGAAGCCATTAGAACGTAGGTTCCTCCGCTCCACGCCGTTGCTCCAGACGGATACACAAAACAGCAAACTGTGACATTAGAGTTATCGAACAGATTCATTATGTTTTGCACAGCGCCCACCTCTCCTCCCGGAGTGTTCAGCGTTACGATTACTAAGCGATCCTGCTGAGCCTCAGCCAGCTTTAACGCATCACTCACCATGGTTGTGGTTGCAGCAGTTATTTCTCCGGTTAGGTTAACCTTTAAAATGGTGTTAGTATTATCTGAACTGCTGCCTACGCTGATGCTCAACCCTACGAAAATAAGCACAACCATTATTACGGCTAATCTTCTCAACAGAGTCATGGCTTTTCAATTATTGATATTCTTTTCAAGGAAATAAACACATCGACACCAGCTATGGAGTCAACGAAGGTTTTGCCAGAAACTAAGAAGAACATTAGATCGAAGGGAATAACACACCCAGTAAAAAACGCGAAAAGCCTGCGAACATACAACCAACTGGCTAAATCAAGAAAAGCTATCGTGGCGCTACACCTAATGTTGGATTTCTTCAAACAACTAGGTGTCATCGAATACAAAGGATTTCCTGCGCGCGCATACGCTTATTTGTGATGCCAATTGTCTGGCGGACTCTCAAACGGATAAGTCGAAAGAATCTGTACAAGGGCGTCGCGACGTACAGCTTGGTGGTCTATCTGAACTCCCACTCGCAGTAAGGGTCGCCCATGGCTATGCATTTTGTTTCTTTAACGTGCTGGTTCTTGACGGCTGAGAAGAAGCCGTTTAAGAAGCCCGTGGTAAAATAGCAGGAGGGTTCCTCGCCTCTCATCATGAAGCTCTCGCAATTCTGCACCATCCTTAAGGTCTCACCCGTGGAAACCTTCCCAACCTTGCAGTGTTCAAAAAGGTTCAGGATGCGCTTCACCGCCTCATCCTCCCCCATCCCAGCATCCATCAGACGTTCACCAACCTCTTTCCCGCCCATGGCACCCCCAAGCCTCATGGCCATCCGGTACCGCTCACTTGCAATGGCCGGCAAAACCATGATGTGGCCTAAGGCATGCAAGCTAACCTCGTTTCCCAACCTCGGTCTCTCCTTCCAGAGAGGCCCCCCACGGAGCATGAACCCCATAAGTCCATCCATGAGGCGGTTGTGAATTCTTTCTAGAATTGTGTTGTCAATAGCCTCTAGTGAGTCCTTAAGCTCAGGGATCTCTCCAGGCACAAACTTCGCCTCACAGTATGGGTCTCCAAGTCCTATGCACTTGGTTTCCACAGCGTTCCAGTCCCTATCTTCTTTCTCAAGTCCCTTAAACCCGCCCACAAAACCACCGAGAGTTTCCAATCCCAGAGTCGCTCCGACGTTCTCAAAGCCCCAACATGTGCCAGACTCGTGTGCTCTGAAGAAATGTTCATCTGTCTTTGAGGCATCCTCAAGATATTCTAGCGTGTAGAAACGATCGCGCTCTAATCCATGTCCGGCCTGTGACATTAGTTTCTTCATGTCCTTCACTTTACTAAAGTTCTTAGGCATCAATAATTTGAAAAACACCCTTTTAATCCGGGGAAGACGCCGGAAAACCTGTAACGGCTCTTTGCTATCCTTGTTTGCGTTGTATGCCATCGTTGGGAACCTCTTGGGGTCCCAGAGCATGCCACACCAGCGGGCAAAGTTTGGCCAGAACAAGTTCACATAATCCCCAACCTCTGTTCTCAGAGGGGTTCCAGCCATCATACCCATAGACATCGCGACATGTTGCGCTAACATTTCGGCATCCATGTGGAAGGAAATCGCGGGGTTCCACGTCATGGGGACCTCGATCTTTGTAGGCTCTACCTTTGGGTATTTCATGATGTTAAAGGCTTTCGAGCCGTCCATAAGCTCTATCTTGACGATTCCGTCCGCTGTGCTCATCATGGCCACGAAGTCCTCCTCCTTTCCGCAGCCCTCGTCTATACAGGCCAAGACAGCGTTTCCCTCAGCCGCTAACCTTAACAAGGTCATCCTCATGAAACGTATAACCTCCGGGCCGCTCATGAGGTAGGGCGAGGTTAAGGAATCGAAGACTAGCAAAACGTTTTTGCCTGCCCTTTCCCGCAGCTTAGATATAGCGATGCCTAGGCTTGTCAAATCCCCAGAAGAAGCGTCCACCGTGTCTGGTCGAGCCGCGCTTGGGAGGCCCACGGTCTCGTGGAAGGCGTCGACGAAGCCTAGGGAGTGGGGTAACACCTCACCAAGCCCCTTTTGTCTCAAGGAGTCTAAAACCTTCGATGGAGCGGATTCGGTTGTCACATAGACGACCGGTTTCATCTCAATATTTCTAAGAACCGTTTGATGGCAGAAGGTTGACTTTCCCGAGCCAGGGGGGCCAATCAAAAGGATCACGTTCGTTGGCGGAATTTCCTGTAATTGGGCTAGAGACAACAAACTCTCTCCCCCACACAAAATAACGTCATAACTGCTTAAATCATCTTCTCAGGATCAATACTGAGTCGTCATTATTTCTGTATAGGAGCATAGATAAGCAGGTTGATTATTGAATGCGCGAGAAGTTTGAGGCTGAGGAAGAAGTCGATTTCTCTGAAACATTTTCATGCGTTTAACGTGGCGATTTCGAATAGTCTTTCTACGTAGGATGTGTTTTTGATTTCTTGATCCGTGTATTGGAATAATATGTGTTTGTTTTTTTCAAAGTTTTCTAGAGTGATGGATTGTCGCGCGCGCAAGGGCGGGGGTCTTTCGTTGTGGGGCCGCGGGGATTTGCATTCGAGACAACTGGGAGTATCTCCCGCAAAACTCCTCCTTTTTATGACTTTCGTTGATGCTTCCGTGTCCGTAATTGTGATATAGGCACTTCTGTTATTTTAGTAAGTGTTGCGCTGTTTTATTCAACAGTTGTCGTTTTCAACTCGACTTCTACAGGTATTGGCTCTTTGAATATAGCTACCACGGGACAGTTTGCTTCGGTTCTTCGCCATGCAGCCTCAAGCAACTGTTTTCTCGCCTTAGCAGAAACGTCAACTTTAAGCTTCACGGCCTTCAATACTGGTGAGTCTGCAGGTTTTTCTGCTTCTGCTGTGACCTCGAGTTTTGTGATTTCAATCTTGCTCTGTTTGGCAACATCAGCAAATATTGTGGCGGCGCAATCAGCTAATCCCATGATTGCTAGTTCTAATGCTGTTGGTCCAGTATCTTGTCCTCCCTTGGCGTTTTGCAAGTCACAAACAACACTGTGGGTTCTGGAGTTGTCAACTACTGTACGAACATTTTCTATGAGTTTAGTTCTCGCCGTAATTTTCGACATCTTACACACCATCAAGATTATTCTTTTTTTATTAGAGAAAATCTGTAGACTGATATTTACCTTTTGTGGAACAGTGAAAAAAACACCTTTTCCGTCAACTTTCTCGGCAAGTTGGTGGAGACAGGGTTCAAGTATTTCACCGACGCGCGCGCATTCTGACCAAAAATCCAGCGATTAAATAAGAATTATGTGAGTTAGGTTAAAAAACGATCTCGTTGTTTCATTAAGGTTGTGGCTGAAAATGGATCTTCAAAGCGTTAGGAAAAATTTCCATCTTCCTAGAGAAGCTTGGATTCTTGCCTTGAGCTCCACTATCTGGAGTATCGGCGGTTCAGTGGTTAACCCTTTCCAGTCAATCTACTTTTTCACTTTAGGAGCAAATTCTCTGTTTATAGGTTATTTGCTGGCTATGAGCTCAGCGGTTACAGCTCTCATGCAGCTGTTAGGCGGATACGTCGCAGATGTTTGGGGTAGGAGAAAAGTAATCATAATCTTCAGCTTCCTTAGCGCAGCAACTGCTTTTGTTTACATCTTCGTTGAACAGCATCAGCTGCTCATAATTCCCGTCATGCTGGGTTCAATCGCCGGGGTGTACGGTCCTGCTTTCAATGCCATGCTAACTGAATCGATGCAGCCAGAGCTTCGCGCAAGAGGCATAGCCTCATTCACATTAGTCACCTCCCTACCATCAATCTTCTGCCCATTTATTGGAGGTTTGCTAATGAATAGACTTGGCACGCTTAGAGGACTGCGTTTCGCTTTTTTTGTGAGTGGAGTTTTAGGCATCATTGCAGTTTCATATCGGGCTTTGAAGTTAAAAGAAACATATTCAGGGAGTAAAGCGGAGAAGGCGAAGGGGCTTTTTCAATTCACCTCAGATTTTATAAAGAACACTACTTACGTCCTGAAAAACGCCAGCAATGGGGTTAAAAAACTTCTTATCTATTCCATTCTGGCCAGCATAGGAACCGGAATGACTGTGCCGTACACATCACTCTACTTGATCGATGCATTAAGATTACAGCCTGAATCCTATGGTCTCCTCACAAATTTGGCAGGGCTGATAAGCGTGTTGCTTCTTCTACCCGCTACGCAGATCGTTGAAAAGGTCGGTCTCAGGAAAAGCGCGATTTACGCCTCGCTTTCAATTCCCTTGAACCAGCTGATATTCGTAAGATCAAAGGGTACGGATGACTTTGTAGCTTGGAGCGCTCTAGGTGGCGCAAGCACCGCGCTACTTGGGCCTTCTTTGACCGCTCTCCAAGCTGACCTTTCACCGCAAGAGATGCGGGGGAGGCTGATGGCGTTATTCGGCTTTTTTTCCCTAATCACTGCAATTCCCGCCCAAATATTAGGTGGGTATCTGTATAATAGCTGGGGACAGATTATCCCATTCTTAGCGTCAATTCCAGCATTCATTTCAGCCACCTTAATACTCACACGGATAAGAGATATCAACACGTCAAAAAGCTAAATGGCGCATTAACAACGCCACTCTCATTCGACTTTTTTCGTGCGTGCGTATCTTTATAGAGTCGTCAAAAAACAAGGACTTAAACTAAGGTTTGGATCTATTTCCCGGCGTTATTCAGCGCGCGGGTCATAGTCTGACGAAGTGAGAAGCTACTTCAAACACTTTTTTCTCATATCGCAGGGTGACCTTGCCAACAGCCCAGCCTATTAAACTTCCAACAAAAACGTCTAAAGGGTAATGAACCCCCAAATACACCCTGCTGAAGGCAACAGCTACAGCCAGAAGATATAAGAGCAACGCTGTTTTGCATTTTTTCCTTGAAAGAACAGCTGCAAGGGCGAAGATTCTCTCTGAGTGCCCGCTGGGAAAACTTGAGCCTGCATCATGTTCAAGAGCGACCACCGTCGATAGCGTTGAATATGGTCTAGGTCGTATAATAAGCACCTTTAAAGGAAACGCTATAAGAGTTCCTAATGCAATAGTTGTGAAGATCAATACAGCTTCTCTTTTGTAACCTAAGAAATAGAATACGACGCACAGCACCACGATTGCAAGCGTGCTACCTATGTGCGTTATCAAGCCAAGTAAGATGCTAAGAATAGGGTTAATGAGCGCAGGGTTGATGTACAGGAGCAAGGAAGCATCCCAGCGCGTAATCCAAGGTGGAAACGTGTCAGGGCCTGAAGGCACACTTTTGCTCAATACCACTTCATCAATGTACTCAAAAAGGACACCTACACCTATGACGAGAGTTGCAAGGAGAATCTCCCTTAGTTCTAGGCGAGGTCTAGGAATACTTTCTCCCTGCATCTGACTTATCATGATATTGCTCCTTGAAAAAGTTGAAACGATTCACTATGTGTTTCTCTTTTTTTTAATTTTGAAGAACAAAAAGGCCGTCAGCATGATCACAAAAAGGACAATCAGAATGGGAAGGTTATACTCAGCAATCAGTTCTCCTACATAAGCGTAGAATAGGCATCTCGGCACTGAGCCTAGAAACGTGAGAAAAGCGAACCTTTCAATTCTAACCTTGGTTAAACCTGAGAGGTATGAAATTGCATCAAAGGGAATGAAAGGGACAAGCCTTCCGAGTATTATTGCCCATGAACCCCATCGCTGGAACCATCCATCCATTGAGGCTATGGTGCTTTTCTTCACGAACTTCTCTGCTAACGGTCTTCCTCCCAACCTTGCGATGTAGAAGCAGAGCACGCCGCCCACAGTTGAGCCTAAGGCACCAAAGGCTGCCACACTCATTGGGCTCATGGTCATGCCCGCAAAGGCCAAGATGACTTCGTTTGGTATCGGAGAGATTATCGAAGAGACTATCATAGCCGTGAACAAACCAATCGGTCCATATGTCGCCATCCAACTCTTAGAAGCGGTGACAATGGAGTTCACAAATCCTTGACCCGCTTGAATGTAAGAGGCTAGGAGCGGCATCGCATTTGCGAGCCAATTTTGAACAACGGGCCCCTCAATAACCACAAGTTCTCTCAGGACCCAAACCATAGGGACAAAGCTAGCCAAAGCCAGCATGATAGCTATGATATATAACGGTTGAGAAATGAACCTACTTCTAGAAGCCGTCTCTGAAATCTTACGAAGTGTCCAGGTGGAGAAAAGAGTGAAAATCGAGACCAAAGGGAACAAGAACGCTAAAGCGATGAAAAACACGGGCAATGGTATATAATGCTCACTCAACTCGGAGGCCATTGCCGCCATGAACGGAAGACCGGCGTAGGGCGCGTAGCTGAACTCCGCAGAAGAATAATATGGAATTAAGATAAGGATGGACAGCGCCCATATAAACGCGTAGCCAATGCCGAAGACGAATATAAGCTTAGAGAAAATTCGGATGTTGTGCATTATCTCTTTTGCCCTTCAAACAAAGCCTTCTGTAGCAACTTTTTCGCTGAACATGTATACACCATGCTGATGTTCTGGGCCGTCCAGTTCGTGCGCGTTACTCTCAACCTCAAAAATTTTGAACCTCCACATAATTTAGTACTGTTAACCAATTTATGGAGAAGCGCCAGCTCAGAACATGTAGGAAAAGAATCATTAGCATTTCTCATGAAGACGTCGCACCTTTTCTATCGCTTTTTACTATGGCAAGGAAAAACAGTAAGAGTATGATGAAGTCGATGAATGCCAAAAGCAAGTCCAAGAACGAAGTTTCTATATTAGGAATGAAAAGGTCTAGATGTTCAATGATTATCTTAATGAAATAAAGACCGAATGCGCCTGAAACAAAGAGGAGCCTTCTTTGCCTGCTTCTGTAGTACGCTAGTAGCGATATGAATAGAAGAATAAGAGCAAATAATCCTGAGCCTAGTTTAAGCAGCTCTGCTATGTCAAGTCCTTCAAACACTCTCTCGTTCCTCCTTCTTCTTGTAGGTTGATAGGTCTAACCAGACCTCTGCAAACCTATCCGCCCACCTCTCCCAGAACATTGGGTGATAGCTCTTCATAACCTTTTCAATGTCCCCAGCAGAACCACTGATGTAATACTTCACGTTTCGTCCCTCACGATGCACCTCAACTAATCCTTCATCAATCAACCTTTTCATGTGCCATGTCACAGTTGGAGCCGACACTTTTGCAAACCTTGCAACTTCTCCGTGACCAGCGCCAGGCTTATGCAGTAGCAAAAGCAAAATTTTTCTTGGAGTCTCTTGCGACAATGTTCCTACAATGTCTTTCTGCCTTTCACCAAACATCTTGCTTAAATAAAAACGTTTGTAAATTCCCATTCTCTTAGAAACAACGTGACCTGCCTTCTCTAAAACGTTCAATTGATACTGTATGTCGCCAATCGCCAAGTCTAGGTTCCTCCCGATCTCACGTAAATGCGAGCCAGGATGTTCTTGTATGTAGTCATAGATTTTCTTCCTCGTTCCAGAGGTTTTCTTCAAACATTATCGGCTCCGTTAATGTACTAGAAAAAAAGGGAAATTAATGCTTTGGGCTCAATTGTCATTGCTAGTCTTCTAAATTTTCTACAGCGCCGACTTCATTCTCGATGCCTTGGTCGATAAACAATACGCCTCCAGTTCCAGCATCGACTTTCACGTCATAACTGGTTGAGCCTTTAGCAATCTCCACCGAGTACACCAAGTTTCCGTTTTCATCGTCCAGTGAAACGCTTGTAACCGTGCCTCCAGCAACCGTTGGGTCTTTGAGAGCTGAAGCCTTTGCCTGGTCCGGACTGATTGTCGCTAGAGCTGCAAGCTGTTGATCTGTAGCGTTCTCTGGAGCCTTTACGGAACCAGTATAATTGGGATACTGCTCGTTCACGTTATTGTTAGGGTTTGCTGCCGTCGGCGTCGCTGTCGACGTCTGTGCATGAGCTACAAAGAATAGACCAGGAACTAAGACTAGAGCAATAGCAAGAATAGGTAATGCCTTTTTCCATGCTTTCGTGCTTTTCACCTCCGTCACCATTTACAGTAGAAGTAAAAACACGGCATAATTAAGGCGTTATGGTACAGACATCTAAGTTTTGGAGCTTTTAAGGAAATTAGTACAAGTATCTAACTTTTTTTGTAAAAACAAGCCATTTTAGCCTTTTATAGTCCACACAGGTCTGCAGATGCGCGAGAAATCCGAATCCTTTTTCTCTTGTCAATCATCAAACTGACAATGCCTCGATGCTTAACGCTCTAGCAAGTTTCTGATCCGATCAAACCGAGAATCTAAACCGATGTCCAAACCTAACCCCCCGCACCAAATTTGCACAAATTACGTTCATAATCTCGTTTTTCAGCTATATACAATATTCTTACGGCGCCCGGAACACGTGTTATTCAACATGGCCTTCAAGGAACGTTTTAAGAGCCACTGCACTGTCATGTTTCTCATCCCAAGCCGCGTAAACAAGAGTGAGCGTTCTTTCTTCGCTTTTCCGCTTAAGGAAGCTGATCAAATCTTGGATTTTATCCCTTGTTATGCTCACTCCGTAACTTATGCCTCAATGTCACATCTGCAAAACATGCAAAATTGAAGGCATCTGTCTTATCTCACTCACAGCACTTCAACCGACTGCGTTGGCTTTAAGTACAAGAGGCGAAGTCATTATTCACAAAATCAAAGCTCGGAAGTGTACCACGCTCACCAAAATCTCAGATGTGGTTGTGTTGAAGGATAAGGTGCTTGTAACTACGCCGATTTATTACGTGAATGACGTGCCTCATATCGGGCATACTTACACAACCGTGGCTGCGGATATCTTAGCTAGATGGTACCGACTCAGAGGAGACGATGTATATTTTCTCACAGGCTTAGATGAGAATTCAGCAAAGACTGTGCAGGCAGCCAAAGAACGAGGGGCCAAGGATATTCAAAAATATGCGGATTCTATGGCTGAAAAATGGAAAAACGCTTGGAGAACCTTAGACATAAGCAATGACGATTTCATCAGAACGACTGAGAATAGGCACAAGGAGAACGTTAAGAAGTTCTTCTTGCGTGTCTACGAGAAGGGAGACATCTACAAAGGAAAGTACAAAGGCCTGTATTGCGAAGGCTGCGAAGCTTTTCTAACTGAAAGTGACTTAGTGGACGGCAAATGCGCTTTACATAAAAAAGCTCCGAAGGTCATAAAGGAAGAGAACTATTTCTTCAAATTATCTGCGTATCAAGAAAAACTGTTGAAATACATCGAGGAAAACCCTGATTTTATCCAGCCGAAAGCTCGAAGAAGCGAAGTGGTTAGCTTCATTAAAGAGGGCCTCAGAGACATCAGCATCTCTAGGCCTAATCTTGAGTGGGGAATTGAATTACCGATTGATAGTAAGCACCGTTTTTGGGTTTGGTTTGATGCTTTAGTGAACTATCTGGTTGCTGGAGAATATTGGCCAGCGAAGGTACAATTTATAGCTAAAGACATCTTGCGGTTCCACGCGATTATATGGCCTGGAATGCTGCTGAGTGCCGGTTACGATTTGCCCGAAACAGTCTTTGCCCACGGATTCTTAACTATTAATGGCCAGAAAATAAGCAAGAGCTTAGGCAACGCGATAGACCCTCTGTATTTGGCTGAAAAGTATTCTGTTGACGCCCTTAGATATTTTCTGTTCAGAGAAGTTGCCTTCGGGGAGGACGGCGACTTCTCCGAGGAGAGCTTGAAGAGTCGATTCAATAACGAATTGGTTGACAATGTCGGGAATTTTATTCACAGAACGCTGACTTTCATCTGGACTAGATTCGACGGAAAAGTGCCTGAAGCAGAAGAATATGACGCGTCGGATAAAGAATTTGAAGGACAGATCAAGGCTCTTGGCGCAAAGGTTTCTAAGGAGTTAGAGAACATACGATTAGATCGAGGATTAAACAAAATTTTGGGATTCTCAAGTTTCTGTAATCGATACTTCCAACAGAAGCAACCTTGGGCTAGAAAAGAGAAGGCTAATACATGTTTGTTTCTCTGCGTAAACGCCGTCAGAAACTTGGCTGTTTTGCTTGAACCGTATCTTCCATCTTCAGCTGAAAACCTGTGGCATCAATTAAACTTGGCAAATTCTGTCCACAAACAAAAGTGGGACTCAACAGCACAAATAACTATTAAAAGCGGACACAAAATAAACAAGCCTAAACCACTGTTCAAAAAAATAGAAGATATCAGAAAGGAAGTGCCAACAAAGGAGAAAAGAAAAGTGTCAATTCCAGAAAAAGTTTCGTTTGAAGATTTCTCGAAGTTAGACCTTCGAATAGGCAAAATCGTGAAGGCAGAGGCTATTTCCAAATCCAAAAACCTCGTTAAGCTAACCATCGACATCGGCGAAGGCGAAACAAAACAGGCTGTAGCGGGCATCGCCCGATTTTATGCTCCTGAACAGCTTCAGGGAATACAGGTTGCGGTTGTGACTAATCTTCAGCCGAGGCACGTCTTCGGCGTCGAATCGGAGGTTATGATCTTAGCCGCGGAAGACGAAAAAGGTGTTTCTCTACTTAAACCGGAGAAAACCGTGAAAGTCGGGAGCAAGATAAGGTGAGCGATGCACCCCTCAAAATCGACCTGCACGTTCATACATGCTATTCGTGCGATGGCGTAACCACCCTCAAAGAGGTTGTAGCCTTTTCGAAGAAGCAGGGCTTAGACGGGGTCGCCATAACAGATCACGGGACGGTTGCTGGCGCCCTCCGGCTAAGCAAAGTTAAGGGACTAATCGTTATTCCGGGCATTGAGATAGAAACTTCCCACGGTCATCTGCTTGCCCTCAACGTGACCAAGCCTATCCCTTCGAAGTTGAGCCGCCCTGAGATTATCGAGAGAATTCACGAGGAAGGTGGAATAGCCGTAGCTGCTCATCCTATAGCGCTTCTGCGTATCGGCTGGAACCCCCGAACGCTTGAGCGTTTGAACTTAGACGCGATTGAGGTGATTAATTCAGCAACTTTTCCTTTCGCCTTTTCTACACGTCTCAGCCGGAACCTTGCTGTTCGCTTCAATCTTCCTCAAACGGCTGGAAGCGACTCTCACATGCCTGAGACAATCGGTATGGCTTACACGCTGATTGATGCTGATCCAGAAACCGATGAAATAATTGAAGCTATAAGAAGAGGCGCAACTGTTCCTCAGGGAAAGGCGAAACCTTGGGCTTTAAGGTTAAAAAAGAGTTTTATGGCTGTGAAAGAGGGGTTTAGGGCCTAGTTTTTTCAAGTTGATCAAGGTTCAAGTCCAGATTTAGTGGTTCCTCGGAGTCGGCGGTTGGATCTAAGTCGAAGATTTTTGGCGGCATGGTTCCGAAGCCGCTCAGCATGTCGGGCGAATGTACGCCAGTTATGACCATAGTTACCCTTAAGACTCCTGCTAGTGCTGGATCTACCCTCGCGCCCCAGATGACGAGGGAGTCGTCGCCCATGGTTCCGGTTATGATCTCCGCTACTCGGTTTGCTTCCTCTATGCTCATTTCGTCATCTCCAGAAACGTGGATCAACGCCCCTTTTGCTCCCGCATAGTCAATGTTCAGCAGAGGACTCCTCAAAGCGTTTCTAACGGCTTCCTCCGCCCTGTTCGGCGCGTCTGACTCTCCTATGCCAACTACGGCTACTCCGCCCATCTTCACTATGGTTCTAAAGTCGGCGAAGTCCAAGTTGATAAGGCTCGGCGCCGATATGGTTTCCGCTATGCCCTTGATCATGTTTGACAGAACGCTGTCTGCAACGCCGAAAGCTTCAATCAACGGTAGGTGAGGAACCGCCTCCATAAGCTTGTTGTTGTCAATTACTACCACCGTGTCGCAGGCTCTCCTCATGGCGTTCAATCCCTGCGCTGCATACCAGCCTCTTCCCCTTTCGATTTTGAAGGGCGTGGTGACGACTCCGACCACGATTGCGCCTTTGCGTCGGGCCAGATCAGCCACTACAGGAGCAGCTCCTGTGCCAGTTCCGCCGCCCATTCCTGCAGTAATGAACGCAATGTCAACGTCGGTGAGTAGGCTGTCAACTTTTTCAATTGACTCTTCTATTGAGGCTCTTCCGATCTTCGGGTCTCCTCCGGACCCCAAGCCTCTAGTGGTTTTCTCCCCGATCAGAACCTTGTGGGCTGCGTGCACAGCGTTGAGATGCTGGATGTCCGTGTTTATAGCGACACACTCGGCTCCTGCGATTCCTGTTTCCATTAGGCGGTTAACGGTGTTGTTTCCTGCGCCACCAACGCCGAGAACCGCTATGCGGCAGTAGCCGGGTTCACGGATCCCCTCGTGGACCGCTTCAGGCCAAACGGACTGAAGCGCCTTATCTGCTATTTGCATTTACAAATTCCCTTCTCCAGACTTCATCGCTCAACAGATCGCGGACAGCTATCCGGATGGCTTCGGCCCTGTTGGGATAATAACGACTGTCCACCAACTGATCTAGCGCCTGTATATAGGTTTCGGGTAGATGTAAGGTTATTAATCTCATTTCTTATCACCTGTGGTACTCTCTCCATGTTGCTGACAAGTATATATTGCATTATATTTAGAAATAAATATGATTTAAATATGAAAAAGACTTCCTTAATAAACCTTTCCCAAAATCCAACTAAAACCATTTGCAACTTTATGTAAAGTAAACCCCTTAAAGAACCCGAACATTTTCTTAATTTTAACGCATCAAAAAAGCCCGTTTCACGGGTTAAAATCCGATTAGACCCGTTTTTAGCCCTAAAATGCGCAGTACGCCCTTTTTTTGCGTGTTGAGTTGAAAGCGGGGTGTGCCATATAGTTTTTATTAGAAGGTCCATTTACCTTCCTGTGTGATGAACATCCGAGAAACCTGCATCTACGTTGAAAATTACGGCTGCACCGCCAACAGATACGACCTCGAGGTCATGCTGGCTTACTTAAAAGAGGCAGGATACCACCTGAGTGGTTCACCTGAGTCAGCGGACGTTCTCCTCGTCAACACCTGCGGCGTTAAGAAACAAACCGAGGACAGAATCCTCTGGCGGCTGCATTTCCTAAGCCAGTTAAACAAACCCTTAGTCATCACCGGATGCCTACCTAAAATCAATTTACCCGCTATTCAACGAACGGCTCCAAACTATTCGGCTCTCATTGACCCGCAATCTGTTGACAGAATTCTCTTGGCGGTAAAGGAAGCTGAAGCTGGAGGAAGAAACAAGATTTTCTTCTCAGAAAAGCCCACAATCAAACCGAAGTTGCCCAAGGTTAGAACCAACAGGTTTGTGGAAATAATGCAGATAGCTGAGGGCTGCACAGGCGCTTGTGCCTACTGTTGCGTCCGTTTCGCCCGAGGTAGGCTCTTCTCCTATCCGAAAAAAACCGTTGTTAGTGGAGTTGAAAAAGCGGTCAAAGATGGCGCGAGGGAGATTTGGATAACCGCTCAAGACACCGGCGCCTACGGCGCTGACCTCGGAACAGACTTAGCAAGTCTACTCGAGGAAATCTGTGAAATTGAAGGAAAATTCTTCGTTAGAGTCGGGATGATGAATCCTACGCATCTGTCGGAAATATTGCCCCGCTTAATCAGGATTTACCGAAATGAAAAGGTCTTCAAGTTTTTGCACATGCCTGTTCAGAGCGGAGACAACGGTATTCTGAGACTTATGAACCGACCCTACTCAGTGGAAACCTTCAAAAACATCGTAGCCTCCTTCAGGGAGGAAATTCCGAAAATCACGGTTGCTACTGACATAATTTGCGGTTTTCCCAACGAAAGCGAACAGGCATTTGAACAGTCTATGAAGCTGATAACGGAGATAAAGCCTGAGGTTCTTAACATCTCAAAGTTCTTTCCCAGACCGAAAACCACTGCAGAAGACATGGAGCAACTTCCGAGGCGGGAAGTAAATGAAAGAAGCAAAAGAATGACCACGCTTTTCAGGAGAATCTGTTTTGAAAGGAATCAAGGTTGGCTTGGGTGGAAGGGCGAAATAATCGTGGACGAAAAGGGACGGAACGGTTCTTGGATAGGAAGAAACTTTGCCTACAAACCTGTGGTGATAAAAAGCAAAAAGAACATATTGGGCAAATTCCTCCAAGTCAAAGTTAACAAGGCTTTCTCAACATACCTAGCCGCAGAAATCATCTAGGAGCGCACGCTACTTGACCGCTGTTATTTTCCACCAGTGATGGAGTTGATCTTTTTTACCTACAACAAGGGGTTTTACTTCTGCTTCAGTGAAACGAGCCAATAGTTTAGAAACCTCCTGCTTTGTGAAGAAATGATGCAACTCTTCAACGGATTCTTCTTCAAAATGGTCCAAAATTCTAAAAGTACCCCCTTCCACTTTCTGACCTCCGCCGTATCTATAATCCTCCACTGAAGTAAGATTTGCAAGAAATAGCCCATTTTTCTCGAGGACTCTATAAATTTCGTCTACAGTCTTAATGATGTTCTTCATCATGGCATGGTGTATGACGCTGACACTGATCACCGCATTGAACTGACGCTTACGAAATGGAAGATCTGTCATCGTTGCTCGCATGAAACTTACGTTTGCTAGCTTCTCGTTCTTGCCCCAGTCCTTTGCTAGTTCTAATGCACTTTTAGAAATGTCAACCCCAATAACATTAAACCCGTTTTTCGCCAGATAGATACAATGCCTGCCCGCACCACATCCCAAATCAAGCATGTGATTAAACTTGTAACGCTTGAACGTAGGTAGTGCCTCAACGACGAAGGGAACCAGCTGCTTCCATCTATCTGGTATCTGCCTCAACGTTTCGTAGTACTTTTCCCATGTTCCACAAATTATGAACAATCCTCCCCCTAAGCGCGCTTGTTTACCCTCCGCCTACTGGGGGTAGAATCGCTACTTCGTCGCCGTTTTTCAGTTTTGTTTTGAAGCCCTGCATGGTTGTTGTGTTTCTGCCGTTGACTAGGAACTGAAGATGGGACCGCGCCCTCTCCACTTCGCCGTACACATACTCTGTAAATTTGCGGCCGTGCCTTTCAGAAAGAAGATTTAACAGTCCCTCAACAGTAGCCGCCTCGGGCAACTCAATTTCTTCTTCTCTCTTTTTGGTTATCTCCCTGAGAACCGTAAAATACTTCACTTTAACCCTCATTTATGTCTCCCTTACCTTTGCGTTGTTTGAATGTTTCGTTCACCACAATTTATTTAAATGTATGTTAAACATTCATTAAACTTGTTTAAACCAGAGCTAATTATGAAATTTGATTAGCACTTAAAACCCGTGGCAGAAGAAACAAAGTATTCTCAGGGCATCAAGAAAGCTAATAAATTAGCTTCTGCTGTAACTGAATGTTAAGGTGTCAAATTTGGTTACTGAAAAAGTAATGCATTTTCACGGATGTCAGATGGCAACCACTAATTCCGTGAAACAGTACAAACTGAGGAAGCTCATAGCGTGGCTAGCAGACAAAGAGGGAAGGGGAATGGAGTTCATCTCGCTCTACATACCTCGGGAGAAATCAATAGATGAGATAGTCGCAATCCTCAAGGAGGAGTCTGATTCTGCTGTCATGAAATCTGAGAGCGTTAGGGATCGCCTTCAAGACGCCCTCAAGAATGTAATCCAGCGTCTAAAGCTGCAGAAGGAAATTCCAGAGAATGGGCTCGCGATATTTGCTGGAACTTTCGTCGCGAACGATTCGGAAAGCGAAGTTTTGAACGTCGAAGAGCTCGTCCCACCAGAGCCGATTACCGCCTATCTTTACGAGGTTGACGACCATTTCCGGTTAGAGCCGCTAAGGGAAATGCTGAGAGACGAAAGAGTTGTGGGGCTTGTCGCCATGGATTCAAAGGAGGCTAGCTTTGGGATACTCGATGGTGAACGCCTCGAATTAATCGAAAATATCACGTCGGGGATTCCAGGAAAGTCTGGAAAGGGCGGGGAGAGCCAAAGAAGGTACGAAAGAGAACGTGACATGGAACTTACATACTTTTTCCACAGGGTTGCGGAGCATGCAACAAAGGCATTTCTCGAGAACCATAAAGTTACGGCGTTGATAGTTGGAGGACCGGGCCCAACGAAAGAGGATTTCTTAAAGGGCGATTACCTTCATTATGAGCTAAAGAATATGCTGCTGAGCAGAGTTGATACGCAATCCGCCGGCAGAGAAGGGGTGAGAGAAGTGCTTAGCAAATCATCTGAGGCACTGAAGAATATGGGTGTGCCAGAGGAGAAGAGGACCGTGCAGCGCCTTCTGGCAGATATGGGCAAGCAAGACGGTTTGGCCATTTGCGGCTTAGATTCGGTGTTGAACGCGCTTAAGAACGGTGAAGTGGAAGTTGCGCTAGTAACAGATAGTACGGACATGATTGAAATTGTTGCAATGTGCAAAAGATGCGAACTATCAAGGGCAAAGATAGTGAATAAGGAGAAGAAGGTTCAAACTATACAAGAAATGATATCAAGCCCATGCGAGAAGTGCAACGCAGTTGAATACGAGGTGGAGGAGAAGGACATAATAGACGTTTTAGAGGATGTGGCTTCACAGACAGCCGCAAAGGTCGAAGTGATACGTACAGAGTCGGAAGAAAAAGCAAAGCTCACAGCTCTGGGAGGCTTTGCCGCTCTCTTGAGATACAGACCTGGATAAAGCGGAATAAGAATCTCAAAAACCTTTCCCGAGCGTTTTATAATGTAAGCATCCGATTCTCTGCGGGTGGTTGGGCGTGCGCTTGCGCCCCCTAGAGTTATCAATATGCTCTTATGCCCAGTCCTCCCAATCAATCCTGAAGAGGGCTTTCATCGGTTCCTAGATATCCGTTTTGTAGAGGCTTGCACATCCTTAAAGTTATTAAAAGGTTCTGTCCAATTGTGCCTAGAATGTTTGAAAAGGAGATATGAACGTTGGTTAAGATCATATGGCATGGACACGCTTGCTTTGAAGTAAAGGGCCGGAATGCCACAATTGTGTTCGACCCCTTTGGAGGAATCGGTCTGCCTGAGCCGAAGGCAAAGGCTGACGTCGTCCTGTGTAGCCACAGCCACGTAGACCACAACAACTCGAAACCAGTCCTTAAGGAAGGAGGGGTCGTCTTAGAAGGGT
The DNA here is from genome assembly GCA_964655075.1 of uncultured Candidatus Bathyarchaeia archaeon. Taxonomy (GTDB): domain Archaea; phylum Thermoproteota; class Bathyarchaeia; order Bathyarchaeales; family Bathyarchaeaceae; genus CAZZLD01. The sequence goes on along the minus strand of CAZZLD010000005.1, from coordinate 128,662 downwards.
TCGTAGGTGCAAAGGAGGTCAATGGCATACTCGTGAAGGGGGTAGCGACCCTACACGATGCCGTTGGCGGCAGTCAAAGGGGTAAAAACAGCGTCTATGTTGTAGAGGTTGACGGCCTTAGGTTGTGTCACCTAGGAGACCTAGGCCACGACCTAACTGTAGAACAGGCGAAGGACGTAGGCAAGGTAGATGTGGTGTTCACGCCAGTTGCGGGAGGAGCCACTATAGGGCCTGATGTAGCATGGTCGGTTATCAACAAGCTAGATCCGAAAATCATTATACCGATGCATTACAACACAGGGCTCTCAGGGGCATCACCATGGTTATCAAAGTCGATGCCTATAGCCCTTGACGAGTTTCTGAAAGGTAAGAAGAACATTGACAAAACTAAAGGTCCAAGCATTATAGTCACAAAAGAGAGTTTACCCAAGGAACAAAAGATCGTAGTACCAAAACTTCCAATCTAATCCTCGTGTAGTTCCCTAACATAGAGGTGTTCAAGGCTCTGAGGGTTCTCGTCCACTCTATGCTGAAGGGGGATGAAGAATGACACGCGGCTAGTTGAGCAAAATCAGCGAAAACAGCGGACTTGGCTTATCAACCTGCATATACTCATTACCAAAAATAGTTCACATGCCATAAGAAAAGATTGGAATAAATGGCACCCAAACATCTTCCCATGTTCATAACTGATAAATTTATTAACCAAAACCTTTTTTTCACATCCATTCGAGTAACTGCCGAAAATAGTGAGTATATTTATTAACTTAACGAATAAAAACAGAGTGGAGCCACAGTCGTGTTCAAGATGTTTGAAGGCGAAAAAACCTCTGTCTTCTGGGGCGGCTTAATCACCCTCAGCCTAGCGGCTTCGACGCTCCTCGGCATATTCTGCCTAATCTCAATAGAGCCCCCGAAAACGTTGCCCGGCCTCTGGAATTTCTGGATCACTCCTGCTCCAATTAAACTCAGCCTCCTCGCCGCCCCAATCGCTGGGTGCGTAGTCTTAATACTAATAGGTCTTTACATGATGAGACAGGATATGAAAACGAAAGAGTCAAAAGCGATGGTGACCCGCTTCTCCCTTTCTCAACCCGCTACCACAGCCCAGCTTCCCCTTGAACTGGCAGAAGTTGAAGGCATTGAACCCGCAAGGGAAAAACAACTCAAAGCCTTAGGAATAAATACAATTGAGGATCTCGCTAAAGCGTCAGCAAAAGAATTAGCAAAAGAGACGAAAGCTTCTCCGGAGATAACCAGCAGATGGATTGAAGAGGCACAAAGGCTTACTGAATGGTGGAAACTCCTGTGTTCCTACATTTATGAAAATACAAAACGAGGCTCCTGAACAGTTCAAAGCGGTTAGAAAGGTTATCGATATATAATTCGTTGTCGCAGTTGGATAGACGTAAAAATCAGTTGTTATTACCCGTTTTATCTCAAAGTTTATTACTAACCGCGTGTATTTTTCCTGAAAAAGGTGATTAATCAGTGATCCAAGGGGTCTCGCAGGGACTTTTCGGTGAAAACAACATTTTCGGAATCATTTTTCAGATACTTTGGCTCGGGGTCTTTGTGTTCATGATGTTTTACAGTCAACGCATTCAGGTGTGGAACATGTTGAGGGAAGTGGGGAATTTTCTAGGTCGCTTCAAACAGATGAGGGATGAAGGGCGGAAAGTCGCCATAGACACCATGAAAGAGATAGGAAAGTCCAAAGAAGATCCCACGAGTAGAGTGGACGAGTTTTTGGAATATGTTGCCTATCCGCCTGAGAGCATGGATCCCTCAGGCGTCGTCTGGAAGCTTGAACATGTACTGGATGTTCGCGATCTCCGTTTTAAGGATGAAATAAAACGTATGGCCCCAGAGGCAAGTGAAGCTCAAATAAACAACTTGGAGAACATGCTTGAGGCGGCTCTCGCCTTGAACATAATCTACAAAGTCATAAGACACTTTTATCTACTCGGCAAAAAAACCATGAGCCTCTACGTTATAATGCAGGTTCAAATGGCGCTGCCCATCCTTATGCAAGAAGCGAAAGCTTACGCTGACGCGCTGAGGGCCTTTACTAACGGTCAACCTATAGGCGATGGTGCAGGAGCGCTTGTCGCAGCGAGGTTAATGCACGGACATAAAAAAAGCACGATAGCCACGGACACTGTCATGGCTAAGGTGCCCATAGAAGGGCGAACAGCCTACGTTCTAAAGGCAGAGGGCCCAGGCGGAAACGTGGGTAAGCCCGGGGAAGGCATAAAACGGATCGTAGAGGAAAACGACGGAAAGATTGCCACGATAATCATTATAGATGCCGCTCAGAAGTTTGAAGGGGAGCAGCCCGGAGAAGTCGCTGAGGGTGTGGGCGTGGCCATCGGTGGGCCAGGGGTCGAGAAATATAAAGCTGACGAAGCGTTGCTTAAGCATAAGATTCCTATGAACGCGGTGATAATCAAGGAAAGCCTCGGAGACGCGGTTTCCACGATGCGGAAGGAAGTAATTGATGCTGCTGACAAAGTCATTGAACGGATTAAGCGGTTGATTCTTGAGCGAACAAAGAAGGGTGATTCAGTCATAATAGCTGGAATAGGGAACACCATCGGGATTGGACAGTAGGTGAAAGAAAGTGAGTGAAGAAAAGAGTTCTCAAACGAAGAAAGGTCCTCTAATCTTATTTACGGTAATCTCCGTAATCCTCCTGGTGTCGCTTGTCTTTCTCTATTTTGCATTTGAGGCGTTCATGAGCGGCAGCGGCTTAGTTAATGGGCTTTGGTTGGCGGTGATAGGCATCGTAGGTTTGGTTGTTTCAACATACGGTTTCTCCTTGTTAATTCAGACGCGAAAGACGGCTCCACAACTGATCTTAAAACCTCAAAAAGTACTTACCGAGGTTCTATGTCAAAAATGCGGCTTCAAAAATATCCGAGAATTTCAGCGCGGCGACTATATTCTCCAAGATAGTGAAACATGCCCAAAATGCAACGAGAAAATGATAATTGACTCCATCTACCGCGAAGTTAAGAAAGAGGAAAAAAGCGAAACTTAAACCCCTCAAAAGATTCGCAGGATTTATGGAACAAGAATAGAAGATAATCCTAAATATGTTAAAGGAGCCAAAAATTGAGATGTCCGCCTAAAGGTCATCTAGTTTTTTTGGCTTCGAGTTCTTTGATTCTTAGGCGTATGGCTTCTTTGATGAATTCGCTTCTAGACGTGTATCCTAATCCGGGGGTTGCTGCGATTTTGTCTACTTGTCTAATCAGGTCTCCTGGCAACTGCACTGTTTTCCAAGGTCTTTTTACTGCTGCAGTTCTCATCTGTCATTCACAGCTTGATAATTATCGGTTTTACAATATAAAGCTGACTCATATAACCTACAGTTTTCCTGCTCCAATGAAAAAATAAGCGGCTTTAGGTCAGTATAGTGCAACCGTCTTCTGTTATCAAAACTGTGTGTTCCGCTTGCGCTACGGGTTTTCCACTAGTTTCTACAAACACAGGGTAAGCCATTAAGCTTCTCGTCGAGAGAAGTTCTGAGAACGCGATTCTGTAATTGTCCCGCGACATCAATCCTTGGAGCCAACGTTCACTAAAAGGCAACGTACGGAAATTTTTACTAATGTAATTCAGAAGCCGTTTGGAAAGGGGGTTCCTTAAGGTTTTGTGCTTTACAAAACGGAAGATGAAAGCTTCGGAAACGCCCTTAACTTTTCCCGCAGCGTCAGGAACTGTCACGAAGGGCTCAACACCGTAAACCTCCCCTGCGTTTATCTTATCTAAAGAAAGATGGGACACGTTTGGCAGTGACTTTCCCGTGTGGATCAGATAGCGTCCAATCTGGTGGCCTGTGAGGTTCGAGACGGGTTTTAACCCGTAGCTCTCTATTGTACTCTGGATGATTGAACCGAACTGCGACATAGATAACCCTGGACGGAGGATATCAGTCGCCTTTTCGAGGGCCTTGTTCGCCGCGTAAACGAGGTTTTCATATTCAGGATTGAAGCACACGGTTACCGCCGAGTCAGCAATGTACCCGTCCACGTGAGCACCGAGGTCTATCTTCACTAAGGCTCCCTCTGGAATGGTTCGCTTGTCCCGCGGAGGAGAACTGTAATGCGCAGTGATTTCGTTAACGGAAACGTTGCAAGGAAAAGCGGGTTTACAGCCTTTTTCCCGAATTAGAGCCTCTACCTTTTCGCAGAGGTCAATAATGGGCATGCCCTCATAAACAACTTCTCTCGCTTTTTCTCTGACCTCAGCTACGGTTTTTCCGGCATGTCGCCACTTCTTTAGAGTCTCACGAAGGGTGCTCATCGCCTTTCACACATGTCATTAAGCTTCTGTTGGTTTTAAAAACCGTTCTGGTGTTGTCGCCTCATTCGATCTGTCTCTGGCGCCAAGTGTTGTAGGGGCATTGCCTCCAGCAGTAGAAGCTTCCCTTCATGGAGCAGACTTTGCACTCAGCTCTGTCAAACGGTCTGATTTTTCTAACTCTTCTAGCCACGGTTTTTCTCTCAAAAATAGTGGTGTCGTTGTCTGATTTATTAGCTTCGTTTGCTGTCTTCAGGCAGTTGAGGCGTAACTATTTTAGGCGTTATAGTTAGGAAGTTGTCTCCACCCATGTGGAGGATCGGTTTCAGTTTTTTGACGTCGAATCTTTCATCGAAAACTCTTCTGTTTGCGTGGGCGGTTAAGACTTCGCCGATTAACAGCGTGTGGTCTCCCGTGGTTACCTCTTGCCGTAGCCTACATTCTAAGTGCGCCACGCACTCCTTGATTATCGGCGGCCTAACCATTTTTGCGGGAAGAGGCGTCAAAGGCGCTTCTTTAAACTTGTCATGTTCTCTCCCTGTTCTTCTGCCGCAGAACAACGTTTCCTTGGCAATGTCCATAGTGGGAATGTTGACCACAAATTCCCCGGTTTCCCGAATCAGCTTGTAGGAGTATCTTCTGGGAGCTAGTCCTATAGCCACCATGGGGGGATCCATTGAGACTGGCATGGACCAAGCTAATGTTATGATGTTGGCTTTGCCCGATTTGTCTATGCAGCTTACTAACACAACGTTCCTCGGATACAGCAGCCTATAGGCTGAGGACAAATTGACAGGGGCTTTCTCGTTTTCCTCCAATTAAACCACTCTCTATATTTAGGTTACCAAATCCCAGGCGCGTCAGCCTTCAACATCCTCTAAGGTTTTGATGCCTAGCTTATAACTTTTCGAAGCGCGTAGTTTTCTGCTTCCCTCAGGCAATATCTCAAAGTATCTGATTTCATCCATGCGAATGAAAAACGCCCCAATTCTGTCCCGTTTCACTACGCTGTAATATTTCTGCATGGGAACCAGATCTAAAACAAGAGCACACGCGTCCTCCAAAAGCAGAGCCGTTGGATTCTCAAAGACGCCTGATAACGTTCCTTCATAAATTGCCGGATGCTTCACAAGCGGGTTTTCTTTCGCGAAGATCCTGAGAGGGCGTCCGACATAATACGCTAAAGACCGGTATGGAATCCTCCTCTTCGCGGGAGGATACTCAACCTCGGTACTTACGCCCTTGGCTCTTCTCCTCATGTTCGCTTTCATTCCTTTCCAACGAATATTACCCGCCCCGTTCGGATTTAACGTTTTTGGAAATCGGAAAACCCTCGTCAAAAGGGTTAAAAGTGTGTATCTCATCAAGTATATCATATCAAGAGAAAGGGGGAGGTGAAAAAACTAAATGAGTTTTTTCCTAGGGCGTGGCGAGAAAGTTGTTAGAGAGCAACAAAATGTTGTTTATCATAATGGTTATAGCAGAATCGGATCTCTCATGTGGGGAAAACTTATTTTGACCAACAAACGATTTCTGTTCTTAGAGCAACGCGTGGTCAAATCAGGAGGCTTTCTGGGATTTGGCAAGAAAAATGAGGTGCAAACGGCAGGTGTGAAAATCAACCTTCCGATAGATGGTGTTGTGGGAGCCACGGTGGAGACGCGCACAAGGAAGAAGGGTACTTTGAATGAACCACCTTCTTTCTTTAGCAAAGAACCGTATGAGGTCCTTATAGTCAGCCTTGACACTCCTGAAGGAATGGAAAATCCAGCTTTTGAAGTCTATAATGCAAGAGACTGGATCAGTGCTATCCAACGTGGCATTGGTGGCGAAGCTTTGTGAACGTGATCTGTGAAAACTGTGGGGCTACTTATAAGGGTCCGATCTCTCCATATTCCAAATTCGTTAAATGCCCATACTGTAACAGTGTCATCCAAATTTCGAAGGAAGTTGGAACAGTAGCTAAACGGGTTGTCTATGAAGAAGTTGTTTCAACAAATGATTTTAACATCAATAAGTTCGCATCCTTTTTGTACGAACGGGGAATCAAAAGTTTTGATCCAATAAGCGGGATACTCAGCTTGCGAAATCAGGAGGTCACGGTAAATGGGGATGGATCTATATCTGGACCAGAACCTCTCAAATCCCGCGTCGAAAAGTGGGTTCAAATTTTCATGTCGAAACGCTAGGTGATAGGTTTAAGAGGGTGCCCTTTGGAAGAAAACTTTTTAGTCAAGGCAAATCGATTTTTGCAAAAAGCGATAGAGGAACTTGATCAAGGAAAAATTGATAGTGCAATAGTTTCTATAGCAACAGCTAGAAGGATTCTTGTCGAATCTTTTCCGTCAACCTCAACTGGATTAAACGCATATGAAGTTTTACATCGAATTATCTATTTCACAAAATGTGTAATGCTACATTACAAGGCATTGGCCAAAAAAGAGCAAGAAAATGATTCACTGCACCTAGCGTATCTGGGACATGCGCTGGGGATAAGCACAATTTTGGACACCTCACTTATTCCTCTAATGCGAAAATATTCTGAAGCAGATCGGGATAAGAAAGAAGTTGCTTGGTTTTCTAGGCAAAATCGTGCCATTGGAGATAATTTGCGCAGGTCAATCTGTCATCTTATAGACAAAATGGAAGGTCAATCAGGAGGTAAAGCTAGAGAAAGTCTCGATCTTTCTATCACAAAGATTACTGATGCAGTAGATCGAAACGCGAAGAGTGTTAGGAAACTTGCAGTACGTTTAGGTATGAGGTTTAGTGCTGGTGACTTTAAGCAGGCAAGAAAAATCTACGAATTTGTAAGGGATGAAATTCAATACGTGCGGGATCCGTTAGAGTTCGAGGAAATTCAGTCTCCGGCAACAACGCTGAAACTTCGAGCTGGCGATTGTGAAGATCAAGCAATTTTATTGTGCTCTCTTCTATCAGCAATAGGTTTCGAATCAGCGTTGATATTCGCAGATACAGATAATGACAAAGTTCCCGATCATGTATATTCTGCAGTTTATATTCCGAGTGCCCCTGACTATTGTAAACCTCTTGTTCACCAAGAACTTGAAGATGGAAAAGATTTGAATGATTGGATTCCACTTGATCCAACATCAGAAGACGCCGATTTTGGGGTTATTCCCATTGGAGACTTCCAAATAATAAAATTTATTCCAGTTTCCCAAAAATAAACCTGCATGCGCACGCCAGCTTCAGAGGTTCTCCATTTTTAAGATTCAGGTTCAATGCACAACGTAGCGGTAGAAGTTTTTTATCACTTTGATTCCGTCCTTATGTTCTTCTCCTTCGATCTTCGTCCTTTCCGGGTGGAATTGGACGCCGTAAAACGGTTTGTTCCTGTGTTTTATCGCTTCAACTTCGCAGGACTGAGAATCAGCCAATAACTTGAAACCGCTTTCCTCTAAGCTGTTTCTCCTCACGTAGTCGTTATGGGTTTCAGCTAACGGAATCTTCTCTCCGCTTTCATATCCGAGGAATAGTTCATCTGCTTCAAGGACGCGAACCATTTCAAATCTGTTCATAACTGGCTTTTCACAGGAGGCCACGCTTGCTCCGTGGGCGAGAGCCATGAGTTGATGGCCGAAACAGATGCCCAACGTTGGCAGGTTTATGCGTTTCATTAGTTTGGTTACTTCGCTGAATTTCGCCACGTCCTCCTCCGAGACGATTCTGGCTTCTGAACCAGTTAAAATCACGGCGTTGATGTCCTTCTTGATTCTGAAGTTGGGTTTAACGTCCTCGTAACTTACCACTTCGTAGTCGCTGAACGGTTTTATGGCTGGAACAACGGAGCTTAGGAGGGTCTGGTTAATTCGGGTGTCAACGATTAGGGTTTTCAAGGGTGCCTCTCCTAAACTAGGGTAAGAGATAAACGCTATTTGACGAAGAACTTGTCTATGACGTCTTTCGCCTTTTCTCTCTTCTTCTGATGGTCTTTCAGGAACCGTTTCACTCTTTCTGCCAAAAGCGCTTTGCAGTCGCCGCAGACGATGTCTCCCGTCTTGCATCTTTTGTCGATTTCCACCATTTCTTTGTCGCCTTCCTCGAACAGGTAGTAAAAATACTGGTAAATCGTGCACACCGAAGGGGTTCCCCCCGTCTTTTTCTGTTCTTTGGCGGTCGGTTTGCCGCCTGTGAAGGCGTTCCAGATTTTCTTTTCCGCTTGTTCAGGAGTGTCCACGGTGAATATGCATGTTTCCGGCATGGAAGCCGACATTTTCCCTCCTTTTCCTAAGCCCGGCAGGAACTTGCAGTGGATTTGAGCGGGTTTGTAGTATCCGATTTTTGGGGCTATGTCCCTTGTGACTCGCCAGTACGGGTCTTGATCGATGGCTGCGGGGATCAGGCAGGGCACGTTTTCGCCTGCGAGGGCTGATGCTACAAAGCATGGTGCCGCTTGGATGGCGGGGAAGAAGATTATTCCTATATTTGAGCTGTCTTGGAAGCCGAAGACCGCCTTAACGGTGGAGAAAGTCACGTGTTTGGCTACTTTTATTGCAATCTCGTAGAGCAACTTGACGTCTTTAACGTCTGCGATAACCTTCGTTTTTTCAGGGTCAAGCCCCACGGCGATGAGGTCCAACGTGTTTTCGTAAGTGAAACCAGCGGTTTTTTCAAGGGTGAACTCGGGGTGAATCAGAAACTTCTCGTCGTCGGTCATCTGGAAATACAGTTTCGCGTTGAACTTGTCTTGGAGGTGCTTCGTGAAAATCCACGGAACCAAGTGTCCGATGTGGACAGGTCCCGATGGTCCTCTACCCGTGTAGAGCACGAATCTCTGTCCTGCTTCGTATTGATCGAGGATCCAGTCGAGGTCTCGGTGGGAAAAGAACAGCCTCCTGCGGAGTTGTATGTGCAGTTTTCCCGTGTGCTTCTTTATCCTCTCCAACAGCTCGTTGGTTAGAGGCTGTGTGCCGAACTGCTCAATCAGCTTCTCGTAGTCAACCGGCCCCGAGACTTCCCAAGGGGTGACAACCATTTCCTCTTCATCGCTCAATGGCTAACACCAACTGCCCGCGAATCTTCTTTAAACCAGCATCCTTTTAGGGTTCAATAAAATAAATGTTTGCAGAAATCGTTTTGAAAGGGACAAAACCACATGGTAATGCTTTTAGAGCATCGTATGCGCGTTTTTTACTCTAAGCTATAGTGCTTCCTGATCTTCTTTCGTATCTCCCAAGTGCACTTTAGGCCCTTTGGAAACACAACGTAGTCGCCTGCTCCGAATTCCACGTTTCCTTCTGGGGTTTTGACAACGGCTTTTCCCTCTATGATTAGGCAAGTCTCCTGTTGATCGTACTCCCAAGGGAATTTGGACTCTTCCTTTTCCCAGATTGGCCAAGACTTCGCCTCTTCCCGCTCCCTCTCATTAGGTTTTCTGACCTTCGGCTTCATTTTGATCACAGATTCAGAATTAGCTCTTCCGCATATTAGAGTTTGCGTTTTCTCTGCGACAGAGGACTAGTGTTTAAAAACCTGGAGCACAACTATTTTCTTGTATCAAAGGAGGTGAATGGTTTGTCATTCTTCAAGAAAGCTAAGAAAAAGACAGAGGAAGCTGCAAAAAAGGGAGTAAAGGTGGGAATAAAAGTCGGCGAAAAGGGCGTTGAAGTCGGAAAGAAAGCAGGGAAGAAAGGAGTAGAAGTCACAAAAAAGGGCGTTAAAAAAGCCAAAAAATGGGCCGAAGAAGAATAAACTAGCTCATGCTGTAGCCAGCCTGCAAAGCCTCATGCGATAGAGTCACTGCCCTATTTTAATAAAGAAAAAAGGAGGGGAGTTGATGCTATTCGATTCCCCATCGCTTAGTGATCTTAACTATTATGAAGATCACGAAGGCTACGATGAGGAAGGTTATCAACGCGCCGATGAAGTCTCCAACACGGAAAGGTCCAACTACTATGTTTTCCCATTCAATGCCGGGCATAACAAGGGTAACTATCGGCATGACTAGGTCGTCCACGAGGGCTTTAACCAGTCCACCGAGGTATATGGCCATGATGAAGGCGACAGCGAGGCCCATGACCTTGTATTTTGAGAGGAAGTCCATGAATTCGTTCCATAAGCCTTTTTTCGGCGGTGGAGCAGGCTTCGGCGTTAACAGCTCTCTTATCCGCTTCAGCTCCTCCAACATCTTGTCTTCCTTAGACATACCTACCACAATCCTATAGTCTCGCTGAATTTCTGTTTTAAGCTTTGGGTAAACCATCGAACCGCTTACACGCGAATAATTACTGCTTTTTCTTTCTTGGGCTTAATAACTGATAAGATTCGTCTTCTTCTTTTATGTTGTTTGTGGATGGGAATGACATCAAGTCGTGATGGGTCTACATTCTGTTTGGATTTCAACCATTTTGCAAATTCGTTGAACTCCTCCATGTTGCTGAATTGGGCTTGCACTAAGATGTCGTGAACAGCAGCTGGTGTAGCTTCGTCCACTTCGATTACATTTTTGTGGTCAAGCAATTCTTTGACTAAAGAATCACGGTCCCTAAGAACAGCAACTGAAAAGATCACCCTCCATATGCTGGGGTACAGCTCAGTCAACCTATCTTGATTGATTGATACAGTAAAGCGGTCGATAACCTTTCCATTTACCAATTTTCTTATCCTTTTGCGAACCGTATCCTTGTGGATGTTCAATTTTTTGGAAAGTTGAATGTGAGTCTGACTGCTATCTTCCATCAACAGCCTCAACAGTTCGATGTCCAAGGCGTCTATCCTCGTTTTTTGCATACTCAACACGTCCTTTGTAAGTTAAATCATGAAGTTTCTTTATCCATTGTCATTACAACAATATAAAATCTTCGTCGAAGTGCTGAGGAAAATTTATAAATTGTAGGATATAATATGAAAGCAGGTTGAGCGGGAGGTGATTCTTTGGTTAAGGTGAAGAAACGTGCTGGGGCTACGCAGGATTTTGATAAGGCTAAATTGAAAGCTTCTTTGAATAAAGCTGGAGCGAAAGAAGAGCATGCGACAAAGGTTGCCAACAAAGTTGCAGACAAAGCAAAGGAAGGAATGACGACCATCGAGATCAGACGATTGTGTATAACCGAACTTAGGCCACTAGATCCAAAGGCTGCAAAAGCCTACGAGGCCTTCAAAAAACCAGCAAAGAAAAAGTAAGTCTTCAATAGAGAATCCGCAAACTTCTCCACTTTCTGGCCTTTCTTATAGACTGTTATGTTTGTCGGTCAAGTAACGAATCATACCTATTCATCTAGCATTGCTTTATAGAGCGTATTCCCACATGTTCTATTTTCTAGATAGATGTGACAATGGAACAGAAATTTTATAATGTTCTGAAATCGCACAATGAGGTTTTTAGGGTTCAACATGAGTGAAATGAAGGCTCTAGGTTGGTTGCGTGCTCTGGACATTGTTTTTGGATTGATCGCGGTCATATTGTCAGTTGTAGTTCTGGTATATCAGGAACTTGCTATCTTAACTATGATCTTCGTTCTTTCAATCGTCTTATTAGTCGTTGGAATGCGCGCGCGCATTTTCTGTTTTTGCATATTCAACACATCTTTTATAAGTTAAATTGGAAAGTTACTTACTCTTTTATCCTACAATAATATAAAATCTTTCATCATTTTGGCGGATAAAACTTATAAGAATTAAGCTAGAATAGAGTAATGCTATATAACAATAAGATCTATTAGGAAAAGGTGTTTTGAATGGCGGTAAGAAAAGAGGAACCTAAAAAAAGTGAGACTAAACCACCAACTAGGAAACCAGCAGAATTCGGTAAGGACATGTATCTTGAATCAGCTAAAGCACTGCGTGCAGCTGTTCCCAGAATCGCTTTGACCATCGGCGCAGCAGTACTCATATGGATTTTCGGCAATATGGTTTTCATTCCCATTTCGCAAGGAATAGACTTCTTGGGCTACCCGGTGCCGCAGATAATAAGCTTCATAATCATTGTAGCCTTAGCAATTCTAATTCTTACGATCTTCGCTGACATCCGCAACTTGACTAGCGGATTAGCAGGAGTACTAGCCTTTGAAATGGGTAAAGCCTCAGGTGAAACTCGAACAGAAGCCTACCACCACTATAGAGCTGCCCTAAACGGCGTAATATACGTAATAATCGTCTCTCTGACATTCATGCTGTTTTCGAGCTACTTAGCGCTGATTCACCCCGCGATACCAGCAGTTGTCCTAATATTAATAGTGATATGGGCAATTTTCGCGTTATGGAGTGCGGCTAGAGCAGTAGCAGCAGAAATTGGTCGTGCAGCCAGCAAAGCAGCCGATGAGCTGGAAAAACGAGCAAAGTAGACCAACACCGCTCCTATACTAACAACAGACCAGGAGCCCAGCGATGAAACTAGCATACAAAATCCTAGTTCCCTCTTTTTTCTTAGCGTTGGTAATCATTTTTTACACGGTTATCCCATCAAACCTTCCAGAATTCTACAACAAGATTACAGAAACCATTACTAATATTTTGCATGTTCCCGTACAAACTGCTGAAGCTCTACTGCTTTTGGGAGGATTTGTGCTCTCGCTCGTATTCGTATTGATATTATTGTTCATAATTTACCAAGAAATAAAGAGAAGAAGGATATTCATTTAAGGGGGAGAAATATTGGCTCAAACCAAAGTGGAGTCAGTTGATCATCATCTTAAAACATTAAAGGCCTATGCTGAACCCCTTTCAAAGACTTACCTGACTGCCCTTATACTTTGGCTTTTCGGAGTGTTGGTTTTTATTCCGATGGCCAACGCCATAGACAAAAAAGTCGGTCTCTTATGTTCTTTAATTATTTTTATCGTTTTCACAGTTCAGATCATTAAATCTTTCATCCCCTACACGAAAGTTGTAAACGCATTCTCCTTTCTCTTAATGCGAAAATTCGCTGGCGAAAGTAAGGTAAAACTCGATGATTACAATTTTTACAGAAACCTATTTCATATTGTTTACCTAATAATTTTATACTGCATGTACTTCCCTTTGCTAATTAATCTTCATCCAGGACTCAGCGGACTCGCCCTAATCATAGTGATAGCTTGGATTACCATTCTTCTAGTTAATTCTAGTAAAGTGATCGGGCGCAAAATCTTAGATTGGTTAACTACACCGACTCAACATGAGAAAACCTAGAATAAAGGCTTGCGCGTGCATGTAATCTTTCCGTTTTCTATTTCACCTGTTTCTGTGCTTCTAAACTTGAAGAGCTCATCGTACGCCTGTTATGCCTGAGGCAATTCTCGCTATTCCACTGAATAGAAACGCAATGGCAAGCACGAAGACCAGAGTTAGGATGGCGAGTTCCGAATACATTAGAACCAATATTGACGCTATGATGGCGATCAAGCCGAAGCCGATGTCCAGAGCACGCAACCAGTTTGGAGCCTTCACTTCTTCGTTCATATCTAATCCTGAAAAAGGGTTGTACCCTCTACTGTTAAAAGATTTGCGTGTATGAGTACATTAACCTAAAGAGAAGGAATACTTATTTTGCGACTGAAGTACATAGATTAAGGTGGTGGTTAAGAGATGAGTTTGTTGGACATTATCGGTGCTCTTGGTGAGTGGGTTCTGTCTAATCTTGATAAGTTGATTTTTTCAGCGGTCGCAGTTGTTATTATTTATATCCTATATAGAATCGTAGTTCGAGAAATTAGAAGTTTAAAGACCAAAAATAAACTGGAAGAACATCTTGCATACACTTTGATTCGGATTACGAAATGGGCCTCAGCTGGCATAGTTTTAGCGGCAGTCCTTGCTCAGTGGGGGGTGACCGTAGGGGTTATCGCAGGGTTACTAGCTATCTACGGCGGCACTATTGTTGGTTTTGCTGCCATAAACACTCTAGGGAACGCCATCGCTGGATTAATTGTGATGACGAGTAGACCCTTCAGGGTTGGAGACAGAATATTCTTTAACGGTCAATTCGCCGATGTGATAGCCATCGAGCTGATCTACACTAAAATGCGGACTCTCGACGAGGTCCTAGTGTCCGTTCCTAATCAAGAGTTGCTCAAAGCGGAGATAGACAACTACGGGAAAAAGAATGGGGTTCGGCGGCATTGCACGGTGACGCCTGGCTTCGAATATGACAGTGCAGAAGTAGAGAAGGCGTTGCTGGAAGCTGCGGGCAAGGTTAGCGGAGTTTTGGAGGAGCCCAAACCATATGTGTGGATAACAAAATTCCAAAACTATGCTGTGGAATATAGTCTCTACGTTTTCATAAAGGACATAAAGAGGCTGCCGGAGATAGATGCAGAACTCCATCGAAGAGTTTTGGAAACCTGCAAAGAGCGTGGAATCGATATAAGCACGCCCATGCTGCTTAAACAACTTAAAGATTAAGAATGGCATTGATGAATGTACACTTAAAGGATGAAAATTGAAAACCCGATCTGTTGAAGAACGAACACGACGTAGATTAAGCAGAGTAACAGGGCTTCTCTTCTGCCTATGTTTATCCTTGTAGTTATCAGGTACCAGAAGGTTAGTGACGACAGCAACACGAAGAACATTAGGCTTTGTGTTACGACAATGTTTACTTTAGAAAAGGTGAGGAGGGAGGAGAGCCCCAGTATGAGGGTTATGTTTGTGATGCAGCTTCCAAGCAAGTTTCCGAGCGCCATTCCGAACAGCTTCTTTTTTATGGCTTGAATTGTCGTTGTGAGTTCTGGAAGGGATGTGCCTAACCCAACTATGGTGGCACCGATTACGGAGGGAGGAAGCCCAATAAATTCGGCGATGCTTATGCCGCTATCTACCGTAAACTTTGAGATGATTATCACTGCAGTTACGCTCAACAGGAATTTCGCTCCGACGACGGCGACGTTTTTTCTTGGAGTGGGCTGAAGGCTTTTGGTCTCCGGCGCCTTTTTCGACACGGTTAAGCCGAAGTAGACGAATAGGATTAGCAAGACTATTGCGAGTACGGGGCTAAGGCTTCCTCTCTGCACGATAAACAAAGGAATGATCGAGGATAAGAACAAGAACTGCACGAGTTCTTTCTGTCCTTCCTCCTTTACCAGAACGTTAGTTTTGCTTAACAAGACCGCTAATCCGGTGATTATAGTCAAATTGGCAATGTTGGATCCTAACACGTTACCAACAGACAGCCCTCCTTCGCCTATGAAAGAGGCTATAACTGAGACGGAAAGTTCAGGCAAAGAGGTTGCAACAGACAATAATATGAAACCTGCCGCCATCTCCGACAAACCGAGAGCCGTAGACACAACAGTCACATACCTTATTACCCTGTCGCTAATGACGCCCAGCAGTAATAGCGAGATTAAGAGCGTTGCAATATCGATTATGATCACGGCGACCACTCAGTTGGAAATTAACATTGTAACTTTTAGGTTTAAAAACTAATAAATAGGCTTATGTCTCCGTCTGGAAATAGGTATCTCCGAGGTTGGCGTGATGGCGGATATCTTTCAAGAGTTCTTGGCCCATCCTGAGTTAGTTTTAGAGATAATTCTTACAGTTGTAGTCGCTTTTATCGTTGTAAACGTTTTTTACAGGCTTGTAGCTCAGGTTGAAAAAAGAGGCAAGGTCAAGAAGGGAACACTTGTTCACCTCAGAAGGTTCTTTCAGATAATTGTTTATGGCGTGGCAGTCATAGTGATCCTTTCAATTTTGAAGGTCGACATCACCGCGGCGGTTGCAGGCTTGGGAATTGGAGCCCTAGTGATCGGTTTTGCATTGAAGGACATAATAGAAAACTGGGTTTCCGGCTTGTTGATAATGTCGGGGAAAACCTACGTCATAGGCGACGTAATCAGGGTGGGGAATATGACTGGAACCGTCACGGACATAGCCCTCAGGACAACCAAGCTGAAGACCTATGACAGAAATGAAGTGATCATACCGAATTCTGTGATGATGAAGGAAAGAATAGTAAACCTAACCAGCGGGGAACAGGAGGCGGTGTCTTCCATAATTCTCTCCATAGACTACACTGCGGACACCGAAAAAGCCAAAACCCTGATAGCAGATGTCTTGAAAAACCACGAAAGAGTCATCGTAAGCGAGAAGAGAAGACGAGAAATAAGGTTTATCGTACGCAGCCGAGAGTGGACAACCGACATAGAGACACTGTTTTGGATTAACGACCCCCCAAACGAAGAATTCATCAAATCAAACATCACGCAACTAATAAAGAAAGAGTTCGAGAGGGAAGGGGTACTGCCCCCCATTCCCGCTCTCATGAGAAAAGAATACCTGAAAAGTAAGAAACAATAATAGAATCATGCATGCGGGATTCAAAGCTTTACTAATGCTTTTTCGTAGTCAGCAACGATGTATTTTTTGCCTTTCTGAACTACTTTGTGTCCCTCCTTTTCTAAGAGCTTTTTCTGAGCTTCGACTCCGCTTGGATATTTCGGGTTTATTTCTCCACCAGTTTTCAGGGTGCGCCAGTAGGGAGTAAAATCCTTTTTTCCCGCTTGTCTCTGTTCTTCAGCGGCGTGAGCTGCGACCCAGGCGAAGATGCCGGTTGTCATGGGGCAACCGATTGTTGCGTTGTGTTTTTTCGCCAGAGCCGCGCGGATTTCGTTAATGGTGACAAGTTTGCCCTCAGGCACCTTCTTCATCAGGGCATCCACCTCCATCGGCGCCGGAATAACCACGGTGCCCGCACCCCAGCGCTTACTCATCTTGTCAGTAATTTTTTCTACTTTAGGCAAGCCCTTATTATCCGCCAACTTCTCCGTCCAACTCTTCTTTTTCTTCGACATAGCCCAGCGCCTACTTTAAACATAATACGTCTAACTGAATCTAAATAATTTTTTATAGGATACGCACGCCATTAACCCTGTTCTCTGCGCTGGCCGTTCAACACGTGTTGTTATCTCTAATGAATAATGTTTATCAGTGGGTTTGTTATGTGTTATGTTGGTGTAGTTGGGATGCCCTGCCAATTTCAGTAACTAGGCTTCTAGGTAGTAGAGGGTATCCTAAAGGGTTAAAGATTCTTAAGCAATTTCCACTAAGGTACAGTATCATATTCGACAGTTTAAACGGTTTACACGGTTCAGGTGAAACAAAGGATGGTTGAACTTCGGGAAAACGAGCAGAAAACGTTGCTTGCGTTGAAGAAACTCGGCGGAAAGGCACGAGTAGACCAGATAGTGGAAGCCAGCGGCTTAGCCCACGCAGCGGTCATGCGGGCCTCCCTGTCCTTGGAGACAAAGAAACTGACGAGGCTCAAAGAACAAAAACATACGACGTTGAAGCTTACCGAAGAAGGAAAACACCACACTGAAAAAGGACTGCCGGAAAGACGCCTGATCAACGCCCTAAACAAACTGGGCGGCGAAGCCCCAGTTGAAAAAGCAACTAAAGCCGCAGACCTAGAGAAAAAGTTCGTAAACATCGCTTTAGGATGGCTCCACCAAAAAGGCTGGGCGACCATGGAAAAAGGAAAACAAACTTTGAAGGCGAAAAAGAAACCCGTGGAGGGCGCTGACGAACGTCTGCTCTCGCTTTTGCTCCGCAAAGGTCCACTGGTCGTTGAGGCGCTGAGCGGTGACCTGCAGAAGGCGGTTGCTGTGCTGAAGAGGCGGCAACTGGTGGAAGCCGAAGAACAGACACTGCGGGAGCTGGAGTTAACGGAAGCCGGCTGGAAACTGGTCAAGGCCGGAATCCGAATCGTCGAGGAAGTCAGCCAGTTAACCCCTGAACTCATCGCCACCGGAAAATGGCGCCAGGTTAAACTGCGAAAATACAACATTAAGGCGTCGGTCGCGAGCATATGGCCCGGAAAGAAGCATCCCTACCTGAGTTTTCTAGATGAGCTAAAGAGAAAACTGGTCACCCTAGGATTCAAAGAGATGACCGGCCCCATCGTTGAACTCATGTTCTTCAACTGCGACAGCCTCTACATGCCTCAGGATCATCCTGCCCGCGAAATCCACGACCTATACTTCGTGAAAAAGCCGGCCCACGGCAACCTAGACGCCTACAAGCAATTCTTGAACAACGTGAGAAAAACCCACGAAAACGGGTGGAAAACAGGCTCAAAAGGCTGGGGCTACAAGTTCTCCGTGAACGAAACGAAGCGCCTGATGCTGCGAAGCCAAGGAACCGCCCTCAGCGCCAGAACCCTGATGGACAAAAACTTGGAAATCCCTGGAAAATACTTCTCCATATCCCGCTGTTACCGACCTGACGTCATCGACAAAACCCACCTAACCGAGTTCAACCAAGTTGAAGGCATAATAGTCGCCGAGGACCTAAATCTGCGGGATTTATTCGGCGTTTTAGCGAGGTTCGCTCTAGAAATAGCTGAAGCAGACAAAATGAAGTTCAGACCGGGCTACTTCCCCTTCACTGAACCCAGCGTGGAGCTCGTCGCGTACAAAAAAGGCTCTGGCTGGATTGAGTTCGGCGGTGCAGGCATCTTCAGACCTGAAGTTACGCTGCCTCTAGGCGTTGAAGTTCCTGTGCTCGCTTGGGGGTTAGGCGTAGACCGTTTGTTCATGATGAAGGCTGGAATTGACGATATCCGCTACTTGTTTACGCAGGACTTAGACTGGATAAGGCGGAAAGGGGTGATGTAGCATGCCGACGATTGAAGTTGATTATGAAGATTTCCAAAAGCTTCTAGGCGTAAAACTGCCCGAAGACCACGAGGAACTGGACGAAATCCTGTCCTACGCGAAGGGAGAACTCAAACTCTTTGACGATGAGACGATTCACATAGAAATCGGGGACAGCAACCGCCCCGACCTGTGGGGCGTCGAGGGTCTAGCTCGTGCGTTGCGGGGTTACCTCGGCTTAGAAATGGGGCTGAAGGAGTATGCGGTGGCCGCTGAGTCTGGCGTAGAAATCAATGTGGACCCTGAGCTTGAGAAGATACGGCCTTACATAGCGTGCGCTGTGGTAAGAAACGTGGAGCTCAGTGGCGTGGCTATACGGGCGGTTATGCACCTGCAAGATAAGCTTGACCAAACCTACGGAAGAAACAGGAAAAGAACTTCCATAGGTCTCTACAACTTCCACATGGTTACTCCTCCCCTTCGTTACGCCGTGGCTAAACCGAAAGAAGTAAGCTTTGTACCCCTCGAGTTCACGGAAAGACTGACCCTAGAGGAGATATTGGAGAAACATCCTAAGGGCGTTGAGTACGGCCACATAGTTCGAGCATATGAACACTGGCCCATCTTTATGGACTCTAAAGGTCAGGTGCTGTCGTTCCCGCCGATCATCAACTCCAACGATCTCGGAAGGCTCACGGAAGCAACCCGCGACGTTCTGATCGAAGTCACCGGAACCGAGCATGAGACGGTTCTCAACACCTTGAACGCGGTAGTGTTTGCTCTCGCCGACCGAGGAGGCGTCATCTACTCAGCTAAGGTCCATTATCCTTACGGTGAGAAAAGGGAGGTTGTGACGCCTAAGCTCGAGGCTCAGACTACACGTTTGGACCTGAAGTACCTGAATGAGGTTTTGGGGCTTAAACTGAAACCTGAAGAAGCGGTGACACTGCTGGAGAAAGCTAGGTACGGCATTGTCAAGAGCGGGAAAAACAGCTTAACCGTGGAAATTCCGTGTTACCGCGTTGACATCATGCATCCCATCGACGTAGTGGAGGACGTAGCCATAGCCTACGGATACAATGTTATCAAGCCTAATTGGCGGCGGTTGCCGACTGTAGGCGGCATCACTTCTGAACAGGAGTTCTGTAATGTTGTCCGCGAAGTTATGGTGGGCCTCGGCTTTCAGGAGGTCTTAACCTACACGCTGACTAGCCCAGAAAACTTGTTCGCCAAGATGAACATGAAACAGGGAAAACAGGTGGAACTTGTTAATCCCAAAATAGTCACCATGACCTGCCTCCGCAGCTGGCTGCTTCCAAGCCTCCTAGAGTTCCTCAGCCACAACGTTCACGTTGAGTATCCGCAGAGAATATTCGAGGTAGGTTACGCTGTTGTTCCCGATGAAGACAGAGAAAACAAAACAATGGACATTGAAAAACTCGCCTGCGTCACAGCTCATCCTAACGCGAGTTTCACTGAAGCGAAGGCAGTGTTAGACGCCCTCTTCTTGAATTTAGGAAAACAAGTTGAGCTTGAAGAACGAAGTCACCCAAGCTTCATCGACGGCAGAGTCGGAAACATTCTGGTCAAAGGGAAACCCGTCGGCTTCATCGGAGAAGTACACCCGCAAGTTTTGGAAGCGTGGAAACTCGAAAACCCAACAGCAGCCTTTGAGATAGACTTGGAAAAAAATCCTTAAAGGTTAATGTAGCAAATGAATGCTGACATTTTTTGGTTAATGAACTTAACTACTCATCTTAACCAATATTTTCTTAAATGGAGTTATTTGTTTTGAGCCTAAGGATTTCCCTATTCTAAACAAGAATGGCTTAATTTCTTGACGAAAATTTCTTAGGGCACTTAGTCCATATATCAATATCATTATTCCAATAAGGGATAAGAAATAAACAATAACAGGTATGAGCATCATCCAGTCGGGAACATTAGTCCATTGAAGTTCAATATATTTTATTACATTCATTGAGAGAAGGGTAGGAAGAAGTGCAAGACCCACAGAAAGAAAAACCCAAGGACCTGCTTCTCCTGTTAAGACGAATCCAACTCTAAGGTTTTTGCCCACAGGAACTGCTCGGATGAATAAATCTGGACGAAAAACACGACTAGAATGTATGAATATTAAGTCGCTGCCCTTGATATTAATGGCAGGTGACTTCTCAGTCATTTGAAAACCTTTCTTTGTCATTTCTTCAGTAACCAGGTTGAGATAATCATGCCTCCTATTTCCAATGCCTTGAAACGTGCAAATGTTCCAAGGATAAACCTTAAAACTAAAACTAGCTCGTCTTCCAGTACCCAAAGTCTTCCAATCTGATTTTAGAAAAGCCCTATTTCCTAAGTCCCAAAAATAATATAAGAAAAAGCCGAGAAGGACCGTTAAAAAGGTGATTATTGGTATCGGAGTGGAAAAAAAATCAAAGGAACCACGCCCAATTATAAAGGCTGAAAGAAAAAAAGAGGATAATATAACAAAAATAAAAATTACATTTACTCTTTCTTTTGCTTCTGCTTTTCTAAGGTCTTCGCCCATAGGAGACCGTCCCATACTAACGAAATTCTCTCTCTTTACCATCAAGTTACGCTGTTTATTTTCTTTTTCTTAACAGTTTTTGTCTTGGCAGCCAGACTTATGCTGTTTCGGATTGCAATTCCATCTAATTATGTTTAAATATTTCGCTCGAGCCTGTTTTATGTGGCGATGAAACCTGAGCCAAACGTGTAATCCCGCCGGTACCTACCAAGAGGTTCATGCAGACGGACTCAACTGAGGACTGGTGTCCACCGGCCTATGAAGAAGAGTTTACCCACGCATGGAACACGGTGGGCGCGGGGCGCTAAACAAAACCCACGTTTGAGAGAGCTTAGCTGAGAAGAGCGAAAAGGCTCTGCTGTGAGGTTAAGGGTTAGTTACGTGGGACACAGCGCCCAGCGAAAAAACGCATTAAAATCTAGAAAGCAGGCTTCTAAACTGCTCTTATTGATGATTTTGCTCCGCAAGCTGCGCAGACTAGGAAGTAGAGCCGTTTTTCTTTTTTGATTTTGGTGTCCGGGCGTTTACATACGGGGCAGATCACAAACTGTTCAGTGTACCTCCTAATCAGGTGCTCCAAGCTGTCGCGGTTGAACTTCCCCTGAAAAATTACTCGCGCTCCATCTATGGACCCGGCTGTTGCCATCTCCTTTGAGAGGTACTTCAGAAGGTGTTGGGGTTTCCGGTTCAGGACGTCGCAGATTTCCTTGAAGTTGTGGAGGATTGTCCTAGAGCCGGCGATGGTTGATCTAGGTACCGGAAGCTGAAACCGCTTATGTTCAAAAACCTCGGGAGGAAGCTCGGAATAGGCCCGCTTCAGCATTTCCTCATACTTCATCTTCAAATCCCACCGAGTTCACTCCGCATCGTCACGGATAAATCTTTCAGTGTCCACTTAAGACTTTTCTATGGGTGCTGCCGAATGCGAGAATTAATGGTGGGGAGTGGCGAAATAAAGGAAAGGAGAAAGGCTTTCACAGACCAGAATAATTTTTTTCGCCTACTCGCCCACGACGTATATGTTAATTTATTTTTAATCGATATATAAAACTAATGTCATACGTGATATAAACATGTTCTAAGTTCTAAACATTTAAACGCATTACACGCCGAGAAAAAACCTCTTTTAACGAAAAAAGCAAAATCTACGCCTAATATACAAAAAAAGACTCAGAACTGGCTAAAAAACCTCACGGCCCAGAGTCGCCGCTCTACACCTAATCTTTATACTTGTCAATTTAATGATTGATAGCACGTAATCTAGACACGTTTTTGTTCTAAAATAGGGACAAGACGAAACGGAATGACCAACTCGTTCGGCGTTAATCAATCCCTTGGACATGTTTATAGTCTGTTTCCGTAAAGAAGCGAACAGAGGAAGTCACAGCCAACGATGTGATGAATATGCTTGGCGAAGTTTTATCTCTAAAAAACTATTTATCCGCGGGCTAGTAATCGTTTTTAGGGGATGTTATCGATATTCATCCGACAATGGTTGTGAATAATCTTCCTACAATTTCTTTATATATAGGAGATACCATACAATTCTTTGGGGAGGGGCAGCTTGAAGTTATCTCGAATTTGCATCTTCCCATTAATTGTTGTTTTATTATTTTCCGTGATAGTTTCTGTTCCAAAGGCCTCTGTTTCGGCTCCCTTTGATCTTTCGAAGGTCAAATACTATGAACGCGTGAAGGAGGTTCTTGGCCTCACAGGACAACAGGAGACCGCCCTTAAGAAGCACGGTTTTGTAGTTGTTGAACCAAAACCGAGCTACCAACAGTTCGAGCAACTATATCTACGCCTTATTTACGTCAATGACCTCCCGGTCTTTGTGACCACCGACTCCATGCTGCACCTTTTCCACACAGTTTTCGACTGTGCTCTCAAAATAATCGAGAAAAACTATCTGTACCCCATGATACACAATCTAACTGAGTCTATGTTAAACCAGTGCCTAATAGATTATCTCGGTTGCCCCAAAGACGGCTCCTTAACCTACTGGGCTATCAGAAACGCAACAGTCTATTTTGCCGTTGCAAACAGCCTAATCACAGGAAACATAACCGACGTTCCATCCGAGCTCAATAACGATTTATCATATTACTTGAATCATACCTTTCAAGAGCTGGATTACTTCCAGTCAGGTTGGAGGTATATCAGCGGGTACGGTATGCCTGACGCAGTATTTTCAGACTTCAGTCAATTCAAGGTGCGGGGTCATTATCTTGGAGATCCAGAACTTGAACAATATTTCAGGTGTATGATGTGGTATGGTCATTATCCCATCTTCATTGAAGGCGTCAATGAAACGTATGTTTGGTTTTACACGCACTTCGATTTTCCCTCATGTGTTTATATGCGAGACCTCCTCCGCTCGGATCAGACAGCCTTTGCAACGTGGAGTTCAGTATACAATGTGACAAATTCCTTCATAGGCGAGAGCGACTCGATAAACTTTTTGAACCTTGAAAAGGCGCTGAAAAATGTTTTCGGAGTAGCGGATGAGTACTTGCCATTCATCGCAACACTCAAGGGACTTAATTCTCTGAAAGTGGAGCTAAGCAAACCGGAGTATCAACAGCAAATTCTTTCTCAAGGATATAGAAAATGGTTTGAAAGAGCATCTACGCCGATGAGTTACCCGACGGTCTTTCAATTCATGGGTCAACGCTATGTTCCTGATTCCTATGTGTTCCAATGGTTAACTTATGATAAAGTCCTGTTTAATTCAACGGAAATGATTAGGATTCTGCCTAAAGGCTTGGATGTCATGGCGGTTCTTGGCTCCGAACGTGCACACCAGTTGCTTCAACCAGACTTCGACTTCCAATATTATGGAGAAAACCTAAACAATCTAACTCAAACCTTCGAAAACCTAAGTGAAACAAGTTGGCTCAAGTCCTCTTACACGGCTTGGATGTATGCTCTGTCAAGCCTTGTAAATTTACCGTATTCAAGTGACTATCCTGAATTTATGCAAACAGTGGCATGGCAAGACGAAAAATTAAATACGGCTTTGGGAAGCTGGGCTCAATTAAGACACGACACCATTCTCTATGCAAAACAGACCTATATTCCAGGCATGTGGATTTGCAGCTACCCTGAGGCTTTCGTAGAACCTTATCCAGGTTTCTATCTAAGGCTCGAAAAGTTATGCAACCGCACAATTGAAGCCGTCGGTACACTAAACTTTGGTATGTATGATGAAACGTATTATGCTATTTACTACCTTAACACTGTACAAAAAGCCGCTAACACATTGAAGACTATCTCCGAAAAGGAACTATCAAAGGAGCCTCTAACGTCAAGCGAAGTGAACTTCATAAAACACATAGCATACCTCGAGACAGGATGCGGTGGAGAAAACGAGTTAGGCTGGTATTTGGATACAATCAAGTACATCACTTATCATGCAAATACAACCTCAGATTCAGCATGCATAGCAGATGTTGCCACATTCAGCGGAACCATGTTTCCTAAACCTATTCCACCAAAGGTGTTGCATGTCGGCACGGGATATGTGGACGCGGTGGTTGTTTTGTATCCTAGTCTTAATGGAACGCTCGTGGCCGCTGTGGGACCTGTTTTTTCATACTACGAGTTTGCGTTGGATGGAGTTGAAGGCGAACAGCTGCCTCGCCTCAATGACGATCAATGGAAGGAAATGTTAGAAACGGAAGATGTAACCAATCTTCATCCATACTGGGTTCTTGACATTTATGGCATAATAGATCCCCTCTACCTTCCTGAGTTTCCGAATCCCTTCGTGGTTATGCTGTTCACTGGCACGCTTCTGGCAGTCTTTTCAACCTTCACTAAAAAGTTTTTGAAGTGGCGCAAGCCCCAAAACCTAAGGAAATGACAATCAGAAGTGGGCTGCCAGCTTTCTCGGCTTCACGTGGCCGAAGACCACACTACCACCGGAAACGGAGCGCAGCTTAACTTCCGAGTTCGGAATGGGATCGGGTGGGTCCCACGCCCTATGACCGGCAACCCAACCAGTCTGAGAGGTTTTTCCTTCATTAAGCTTTCGCTAAGCTCAGAAAGACAGCTATCTTGAGAGGTATCTGGGCATTTTTTATTCGTATCTCAATGCTTCTACTGGTTTGAGTTTTGAAGCTCGCCAAGCTGGATAGAGTGCAAAGATTACGCTGACCCCTACGCCGAAGACTAGGGCGCCTAGGAACACTGTTGGAGTTAACACGGGCGTTATCGTCATTCCACCAAAGGTTCCAGCTCGATTTCCTAGTGCTATCGTGCCTCCTCCGCGGAAGACTATTGCAACAACGTTTGCTAATACCCAACCTGAAGCTATGCCCATCACTGCACCGATCAAGCCGATTATCACTGATTCAGACAGGAAAACCAGAAGTACCGTCCGGCTTTTCATGCCTAACGCTTTCAGTATACCTATCTCTCTCGTACGTTCCATTAAAGAAACTATCATGATGTTCATTATGCCTATCCCTGCCACTAGAAGCGAGATGGCGGCAATTCCAGCCAAGAAAAGTTGTATGATGGAGAAAACACTTGAAAGAGTGTTAAGCACTGCCGTTGCAGAGGTTACCGAGACTTGGTCACTGAAAGCGTCGGTTATGGCATTAGAAACACTGTCAATCGTTGTTTCATCACTGTTTACTAATTTCACAATTATCATATTACATTCATCGGTTCCAAAGAAACTCTGCGCTTGAGAAATTGGAATGTAAACATTAGAATCCGAAGGCCCGCCAACGCCGAAGCCCCCGATCTCTTTGAGAATAGCTGTAACTTGACCAGTATAAGTCTCATTTTTCGGCGGAAGTGTAGTTGCGTTAGTCCAGATGATTTCAGCGGAGTCATTTACATTACAGAGTAATGTCCCGTTTTCCCAAGGGTCACTCACCCGTTTTCCAACTACAACCGTTTCGTTTTCTGGATTTAGAGGGATATCTCCACTTTCGGCTACGAAGGTGCTACTGTAAATATCTGCATACTTAGTGAAATTCACGCCCACTATGGTGACAGCCCGACATCTTTCACCAAATTTAACGTAGCCTCCTCTTTGGATTATCGCCATTGACATCTCGACATTTGTTATATTATTGATTGTCTTTGTATCATTGATTAACAATTTGAAACCAGAGTTAGCTGCGCTTGTCCTGCCTTCTGAGGCAGCACCGAAGCCTCCGCCAGTAGAAACGATTACCGTGTTGGTTGCGAATCCTGTTTGAAGCTGCTTAGTTATAGTAGCTTGCAGACCCTGAGTGATTGAAAGCAAGGCAACGATGGCTGCTATGCCGATAACTACGCCTAAGGTCGTTAAACCCGCACGGAGTTTCCTTAATCTTATCGCACTGAAAGAATAAGAGAACACATCCCTTGTTTTCATATCAGTTCACATTTTCCCTAGCGATTACGCCATCAAGCATCTTGACCGTTCGCTTTGTTTCTCTCGCCAAACGCTGGTCATGTGTAACCATTATTATGGTTACGCCTTTCTCTTCGTTGAGCCTTTTAATCAGTCTCATTATTTCGTTGGCAGTCTTGGAATCTATGTTTCCTGTCGGCTCGTCCATTAACAGAAACCGAGGGTTGTTTGCCAAGGCTCTGGCGATGGCTACACGTTGCTGTTCGCCGCCGCTCAGTTCAGCAGGTTTGTGATTCATCCGTTCCTTCAAGCCTACGGTCTCAAGAAGGTCCTCCGCCTGCTTTCTCCTTTCGGCTCTGCTCACGTCGGCTATGGACATTGCCAATTCAACATTTTCTCTTGCTGAGAACCGGGGGATAAGGTTGAAGAACTGGAACACGAAGCCTACTCGGCGTCTGAGATCTGCAAGGTGGTTGTCATTGAGCTTGGAAACGTCAACACCTTCAATCAACATCTTTCCTTCTGTTGGCTTGTCTAAAGCTCCAATTAGGTTCAGCAGAGTCGATTTGCCGCTTCCAGATGGTCCGAGAATGGCGAGGAAATCGCCACTTTCAACCTTCAGGTTCACGCCGCGCAGGACGTTGACCGGAACTTTTCCAAGCATGTAGGTTTTCTTTAGGTTGACTGCCTCGACGATCGTTGTCAAAGAGGTCATCGCCCTACTCGGTTCATCTTTGCTTACTTAGTTAGAAATCGCCACGAGAGGACTATGCCTATAGCCGCAACTATAACTGCGAATATTCCAACGTATGTAAAGTCCAACGCAAGCTGTGTGAAGTCCGTTTTGAATATCAAGAGTTGCCTTACTGCGTCGATTGTGTAGGTTATCGGGTTGAACTTCGCTACTGTCTGCAGCCAATCAGGCATGAACTTGGTCGGGAAGAAGGCGTTGCTAGCAAACATCATTGGCAGGTTTATCAGGTTGACAACAGCCATCGGGGTCTCCATCCTTGTTGATCTTATGGTGATTGCGATGAAGAGCGACGACAAGCCCACGCATATTAGAAATATTATCGCGAAGACACCTAACAGGTTGAGTGGTGTGAAGTTTGGTCCAAATTCGAGACCGAATGCCACGGCAATGAGTATTATGATGCCCGATTGGAACATCGATCGAAGTGTTGCGGAAAGAACTTTGGAGAATATTATTACTGCCCTGGATACAGGTGTGCTGAGAACTTTATTTAGGAAGCCCAAACGTCTGTCCCAAACTATCGACATGCCGCTGAACATCGTTGTAAAGAGGGCCGTGAAGGCAATCATACCTACAGCCATGAAGGAAAAGTAGTCAGTCGTGCTAAACGCGTTTTCCATGATACTTGATTGCAACCCGGCAAAGTAGGCCCCTAACTGTAGAAGCTGCTGCTGGGTCAGTGGTGGGTTCAGTGGTGGTGGTTGAATTGAGCTACCTGTGAATATAGCGCCTATGTTCATGGCTTTTCCGAGCAGACCCATCCAAAGAATCGGCTGAATTATAGAAAGCAAGAATATTACAGGGGCTTTGTACCATTTCTTAAGCTCTCGATTAGTCAAAGCCCAGAGACCGTGAAGCCTCCTTGGACAATACTCATTCGATTTGCTCATCTTCCCCTCGCCCTCCTCATCGTTATCCTCTGCGCTCTAAAAGCCTCTCTAGACTCTTCTGCGTCACGCATCGATCTGCCCGTGTATTCTAGGTAGACTTCGTTCAATGTAGGTTCTGTAAGCGAAAGCCTCGTTACAGTGTGACCTTTTTTCCGTAAGGCTTCAATTATGGCGGGGGCCGTCACTTCTCCACGCTCAGCTTTGATTCGGTATAAGCCATTTTCCTTCTTGACATCCTTCACATTTTCAACCTTTCGAATGAGATCGCTCACGTCAGCATCCTCCTTGATGCCTAAGGTTATGATGTCGCCGCCCAAGCTCTGCTTCAGCTCCTCAGGCTGACCTACAACGATTATTTTGCCGTGATCAATTATTGCAACACGATCGCAAAGTGCATCAGCTTCTTCAAGATAATGAGTTGTCATGAAAAGCGTCATGCCGAATTCTTTCTTCAGCCTTCTGATGTAGTCCCAAGTTGCAGTCCTAGTTTGAACGTCTAAACCTAACGTAGGCTCATCTAAGAAAAGCAATTTTGGCCTATTGATAAGCCCACATGCAAGCTCAAGTCTGCGACGCATCCCGCCAGAGTAAGTTTCAACTTTCTTGTCCTTGAAATCGGTTAGCTCAACAAGCTTCAGCAAGTCCACCGCACGCTCTTTCGCGATGTTCCGCGGAATTCCGTACAGATCAGCGCACAAAAGCACGTTTTCCAAACCAGTTAAATCCTCATCAGCGGTGTATTCTTGGGGCACTACGCCGATCACGTTTCTGACGTCGCAGTCTTGCTTTGCAATATCGGAGCCTAGGACGGAGGCCTTGCCTTCGGTGGGCTTCAAAATAGTTATCAGCATGTTGATTGTTGTTGTTTTTCCAGCGCCGTTAGGTCCTAAGAACCCGAAGATTTCGCCTCGGTTCACGCTGAAGTTCACGTGATCAACTGCCGTTAGATGCTTGTTGAAAACCTTCGTTAATCCTTCGACCTTAATTACCTCTTCACTCATCTTGCTTTCCCCCCAGTTTTCTGTTTAGCTCCTCAAGTTTTTCCGCTGTTTCATTTAAAATCTTCTGAACTTCCTCTATTGCCTGTTCTGAAAACTTTTCTTCTAAGGTGCTTCCAAGCTCGAAAAAGTCTGCCACAAGCCTTCTCATAGATTCTCCCAGTTCAGCGGCTTTTTCTGGCGGTATTCGGAGCCATAAACCTCCTAGGAAGGGAGGCGGCATGAATTTCGCTTCTTTCCTCAGTTTCATCTTTATTTTTCTCTGTTCTTCTAGGAGGGCTTCGCCTTCATCCGTCAGCATGTAACGCTTCATGCCGTTTTCTTCGACTGGCAACTCCTTTACGTATTTGTTATCCTGCAACCATGACAAGAGCGGATAAACTGAACCAGGGCTTGGTTTCCAATGATGATGCGTTCTTTCCTCAATTTCACTCATGATTTCTGAACCAGACATGGGTTTCTTGCTTAACAGCTCAAGCACCTGATAGCGTATGAACCCTTTAGGAACAATTGCAGTATGCCTCAGCCAATGTCTTCCACGCGAGTGCATGACTATATCACCATTGAAATCGTCATTGATGTCAACAGTGATATTTAAAGCTATCGCTCAGCGAATGAGGCGTGTGCACATATGCACGCAGAAAAGCTTCTCTTATGTCGCTTCATGGGGTAATCTATATATTTGCAGTTGCAAAAGTTTTGTGAGGTGGGGCCGTAGTCTAGCCACGGCTTACCAAACCGATAAGCCGCTGGAAAGGGATGACGACAATTGGCACGCAGCCGCGTGTCAACCGCTAAGGGCTCCAGAATGCGAACAACGGGTTTGCGGACCGCGAAAAGGGATGAAGAACTTCTGGAGCGGTGGAGAAACCCGTAGGAGCGGCCAAGCGCCGTTTCCGGGCAAAGGTCGCAGGTTCAAGTCCTGCCGGCCCCACCAATTATGGCATGCTTTTTCTGGGGTTTATGCATGTGTAAAAGGAAACTATTTGAGTGATAGGGTATTATGCGCATTACGCGGACTGTTCAGTTCTCACAATAAGATAAACCGTTTTATTTTTAACTCTCATTGAATTAAGTAAGGATATGAAACCTGATATTAAATTGGAGAATCCGTGTGCCGAAAGGAAAGAATTCTGTATCAACTGCCACAGTCACTTTATCGCGATTAGGCCTTTGATAAAAAGCGTTGTTGTCTCTAAACATTTTATTAGAGATTTGGGAGACGAAGAAAAAATAAACTCCATCATAAAAAGCATTCTTGACTGCTCTCATTCGGAATTCAACGAATTACACAAGTTTGAAGGGCACATTAATGGAAATCTGATTTTTAGAGCCAAAAAAGAGGATTTGCATATAGTTTACTGCATAAATAAAAAAATGCTGAGCATCATTTTTTTGAGGGCAATAAAACATTTTTCTGAATATAAAAAATTCTTAGACAACAAGAAACAAGTAAAGAGAATGATCGCAGGCCTGAGTTAATCTTACGAACTTTCATTTCTTCAAAGATCATCTCATTCACAAGCGAAAACACGTTTGAGATAATCTAGCATTTAGAATATGTATGCTTCTGTGATGTACCTCCGCATCATCCGGTGGCTGTTGAAGTAGTATGCGACTTTTCCAATCGAGTTATTCATCATCTTTATCCAATCGTCTCTCCTTTCATAGAACGTGGGAATAATCGCGTACTCCAACTTATAGTACAGATCCTCCAGCTCTCTGCTTCGCCTTTCATCTTCTCCCACTGGTTCATCTGGCGCAGGACCTATCGCCCAACCTGTGACACCTTCAATGCACCCTTCTATCCACCACCCATCTAATACGCTGAAGTTTATCACGCCGTTGTGCGCGGCTTTCATTCCGCTTGTTCCAGAAGCCTCCATAGGGGGCATAGGGGTGTTTAGCCAAACATCAACGCCAGACGTAAGTTTCGCCGCTATCTCCATGTTGTAATCTTCGAGATAGACTATCTTCATCTTGCCCTTCAACTGATTCTTATATCCAAAGATTTCCCTGATTAGGCTCTTACCTTCTTCATCCCTAGGATGCGCTTTTCCAGCAAAGATAAGCTGCACGGTTCCTCTCTCGTTCACCTCTCTTAGTCTCTTCAAGTCTGAAAAAATCAAAGTGGCCCGCTTATATGCTGTTGCTCTTCGAGCGAAGCCTAAAGTCAGTGCGGAGGCATCCATCTCTACGCCTGTTCTCTCATTGATAAAGTCAATCAAAGCTTTTTTGGCATTAGTATGAGTATCCCACATCTCTTCGTAGGGAATTTCATCAACCCTCACAAGCAGTTCCGGTTCATTTGCCCAACCGGGAATGTACTTATCAAAAAGGTCCCTGAAGACTTTGCAGGTCCACATGTGAGAGTGGACACCATTTGTTACTGACCGAATGTGGTGTCCTGGAAACAGTTTCCTTGAATGTTCCATGTGAGCCTTAGTTACCCCGTTTACGTATTTGCTAAGATTTAAAGCCAGAAGGGTCATGTTCAATCTGTCCTGTCCACCATATTCCTTCAGAACGTCTATAGGAAGCTCGTTCCCCAACAACTCTCTAACAAGGTCATAAGAGAATTTGTCGAAGGCAGCCTCAACGGGCGTATGAGTAGTAAAAATACACAGATTTCTCACCTTTTCAGGGTCCAAGGCATTCTCTTTGAGCAACTTTAGAGTAAGAAGACTTGAATGCCCCTCATTCATGTGGTAATTCCTAACGTTGAATTTTAACGCTTCAAGCATGCTTATGCCGCCGATTCCCAAGACAATCTCCTGTTTCAAGCGGTATCTATCGTCACCTCCATAAAGAACGTCAGTTATCCCTCTGTCATCAGCAGCATTCCCTTCAACGTTCGTGTCAAGAAACAGTATTGGGACTACTCCACCAGTGAGGCTTTGATGTTCATAAAGCCAAGCTTTAATCGCAACATCTCTACCTCCAATCCTCACTTTAACGGTGGGAGGCAGCAACCTCATGAACTTTGAAGGATCCCATTCTTCTGGATACTCTAGCTGTCTCCCATCTTCCGTTATCTTCTGCTTCAAGTATCCCTTTCTGCTGACAAGCGTCACGGCGACCAACGGAATCCTCAGATCAGCGCTGGATCGTACGGTGTCTCCCGCTAAGACCCCTAGTCCACCACTGTAAGTTGGGATTTCGCTTTTTACACCCACTTCCATAGAGAAGTACGCGATTTTAGGGCCTTCTAGAAAATGATGCATGCAATATTCGCTGCAGAAGTAGTATGTTCTGCCCCAAACATCAATCTTGAATTGAGTCTTTTCAGGGTCTACAGGCATACCGCATAAAGGATCCTTAATTATCATGATACCAAACTCACGCACATTTTTAGATTAAGCGCGTTTCCTTGAGGTTGAACCCGGTTTTTCGCGCCCAAAGTTTAATGCGATCTAGAATGAGCCAGAAATTTTCAATAGGCTTTTCATACTCCCATTTCCCTGTTTCTTCTGCAATGAAGTCTAATTTTTCGACGTCTCTAAGGTTTTCTTCTTTCAAATGTACATCGTACTCTGGCGAGAAAACATCGTATAATATCTCGCTGGCGTCTCCATCTACCACAAATTTAATCGACATAAAACCATTCTGACTTTCGAGCCAAAATTCTGAATCAGAGATTTTCCGCAGTTTCATCTTGATTTTTTCTTTTCTTAAGAAACTCAACAAAGTTGAGACAAGATCAGTTTCCATTTAGAATATCATCCCCAAAAAATTGCTGTGTCCCTTTGAGTTTTTGTTACAGAGCGTCTTTTTAAAGTTTTTGTGAAGATAAATCTTAAATAAGAATCAACTACACCAATACACCTGCGGGCGTTATCCAACTATGATCTTCCAACTCGCAATAGTAGACTATCTGATAATCGTGGTATACTTCGTTTTTGTTATTTTCATAGGTTTTCTCCTAAGAAAACGAGTTAAAACGAGCAAGGATTTCTTCCTTGCTGGACGTTCAAATCCCAGCTGGATATCTGGTTTAGCTTTTATTTCTGCAAACATGGGCGCACTTGAACTTCTTGGAATGTGCGCTGGAGCATATGAATACGGATTTATGCAAGTTCAATTCTATTGGCTTGGAGCCGTTCCGGCTATCTTGTTCTTAGCCCTTTTTATGATGCCCCTCTACTACAAGACCAAAGTTCGCTCTGTTCCAGAATATTTGAAGCTGCGTTATAATGAGGCTACAAGAGGATTAAACGCTGCCACATTCACATTGATGACTTTATTGTTGTCAGGTATAAGCATGTATGCTCTAGCTTTAATTTTTAACATTCTCATCGGTTGGTCAATCCATCAGAGTATCATACTCTCTGCAATAATTATTGGAGTATATGTAAGCCTCGGCGGGTTAACATCATCGATTTACAACGAAATTCTTCAATTCTTTCTAATATGGTTTGGACTCTTGTTGTTACCTATTCTCGCTCTGTCTGAAGTGGGGGGTTGGGCTGGTTTGACTAGTAGAATTCCGGAGTCATTCAGCCACATCTGGGCTTTCACTGCTAATGCATCACAAAACGCGATGGGGGTTGATTGGTTAGGTCTCGTTTTAGGACTTGGATTCGTCTTGTCATTCGGATATTGGTGCACGGATTTTTTGGTTATCCAAAGAACCCTGTCAGCTAAAGACGTAGAAGCAGCGCAAAAAGCTCCATTAATTGGAGGAGCAATAAAGCTCATATTGCCTTTTATCGCTATATTACCTGGGCTGTTAGCGTTAACTCTTGTACCTGGACTAGGGCAGGGAGGGGAGTCTTATAATTTAGCGTTGCCGCTTCTGATTAAACGCTATTTTCCTCCAGGGCTGATAGGTCTAGGACTTACCGCGTTGTTGGCTGGGTTTATGTCGGGCATGTCAGGGAACATAACTGCTTTTTCGACTGTTTGGACTGATGATCTTTACAAGGCTTACATTAATCCGAAAGCTTCTGACAAGCATCTGGTTTGGATGGGACGCGTAAGCGTGATAGTAGGCGTTGTAGTAAGCATTGGCACAGCATACATTGCTATGTCGTTTCCGAGCATAATGGACTACATGCAAGCCTTGTTTTCTCTAGTCAACGCACCGCTGTTTGCAACGTTTCTTCTCGGAATGTTTTGGAAGAGAACAACTTCATGGGGAGGTTTTTCAGGCCTCATAGTAGGGATGATCACAGGCATTGCAATGTTCGCTTTGATACCAGTCTCCTACTTTGGAAGCGTGATGGCGGCGAACATATGGAGAGCATGGTGGACATGGCTAACATGTTTCATGGTTACAGTGGCAGTCAGTATGGTAACTAAACCGAAATCAAAAGAAGAGCTTAAAGGCGTTGTTTACGGCTTAATCGAGAAAGAAAAAATCCAAAAGAAGCTTCCTTGGTATAGCCGACCAATCACTTGGGCGACAATAATTATTATTTGCTTAGTCATCTTAAATATCATGTTCTTCTGAGAGTGGAAAATATGGCGAAAAAACAGTCGAAAACTATGGTGGATTTGAAGTTCTTTCTGGGATTGATGTTTTTAATTTATGGCGTTATATTATTAGTTACAGGAGTTTATTATGTTTTAAATCCGGTTACAGGCATAGAATCAAGCATCGATATTTACTGGGGACTATTAATGTTCGTAGTCGGAGCTATAAGCTACTACAAATCCGATAAGCCAAGCAGCTGGAATAAAGCATTTGCAACATCAGGAATCGAGCATATAGAAAAACGCTTGAAAACCATAATTGAAGAGACATAGAGGAACTGAAATAATGGAAATACCAGAACAGGCAGTAATAGGCAATAGCCAAATGCTGGCTACCATTGGAAAACATGGAGAACTGCGATATCTTTTTTGGCCGACAATTGACTATCCCCAACACGTTCTCGGCTCTTTGCCCGGCGTATACTATTCAAATAAAAGCGCGAGCAAGTTCGGGTGGCTTACAGATTTTCCGTGGGAAAAGAGGCAAGAATATACTGGGAATACAAACATTCTGTTGTCCTCCTTTAAGAATTCTGAAGCGGGACTTAACGTAATTGCGACAGATTTTGTATTGCCAGATACTAATCTTCTCATAAGACATTTTTTGTTCCAAAACACAAGCAAGGATAATGTTTTCTTACGATTTTTCTACTACAATGATCTAGCAATTGCAGAATCAAACATTGATGATGCAGCGTACTACTTCCAGAGACAAGATGCAATAATTCACTATAAACGGAACTTCTATTTGCTTTATGGTGGCACCATGAAATCTTCTGGTCATCAATGTGGAGTTCGCGAGGAGGGGTCTGATGCTTTCAGCGATGCTTATGATTCTAAACTTTCGGGTGGTTCGCTAGTACTATACGACGGTACAAAAGCTGTGAATTCCTGTTTAAGCTGGGACATAGGAACACTTCAAACCCATGAAGCAAGAGATCTTACGGTTCTGATCGCCATGGGACGAAATGAAGAAGAGGTCTTGAAGGTTTTAGAAGAAAACCGGCGAACTAAATTTGAAGTGCTCTTAAAAAGAACTGAGGATTATTGGAGGACATGGGTCAACGGTTTCAAGCGTGATTTCGGAGATGAAACATTAAACAGAATGGTAAAAAGGTCCTTACTTGTGCTCAAGCTTTTGACCGATAAGAATCACGGCGGCATAGTGGCTGCACCTTGTATGGAGCCCGAATATCGCTTCTGCTGGCCCAGAGATGCTACATATGTTGCGTATGTCCTCGACAAGTGCGGTTTCCATGAAGAGGCAGAAAAGTTTTACCGCTGGTGTAAAAGGGCTCAAGAAAAAGAAGGAGGATTATATCAGCGCTACTACATAGAGGCTAGGATACGCGGGCCATGTTGGAGTTCGCAAATCGATGAAGTTGCGACAGTGATTTGGGGCATGGGTAAGCATTTTGATTTAACTGGAGACCGTGGTTTCATCGAGTCAATGTGGTCATTCGTCAAAAAAGCAGCAGACTTTGTTTGCAGTAGCATGAATCCAAACACAGGTCTCATCAACTCTGTGGGATTATGGGAAGAAAGATTCGGGAGCCACACATATTCAAATGCAACGGTTTATAGCGCCCTTAAAACATCTGCTAGGATCGCTAAACTCATCGGTGAGAGCAACCTATCTGAAAAATGGAATGATGCCGCCGAAAAAATTAAGAACGCATTACTGAAGTTAACATGGGATTCTCAGAGAAACCAGTTCATAAAAACATTCAATCCCAAAGACGACAGCTTAGATGTAAGTTTATTGGGTCTAACTTTTCCATTCGAAGTATTGCCAGCGCAAGATGACAGGATGAAGAGGACCGCTCTTGCTATCGAGCAATCATTCCATTATGGAGTCGGAGGAATAGGCAGATATCCGCAAGACGTGTACTACAACGGTAACCCATGGATTTTGGCAACGCTGTGGCTCGCTTTATACTACGAGAAACTCAAAGATGCAAACAAAATGGAACAGCTTATCAAGTGGTCAATCAGCCACGCCACCGATCTCGACCTCCTTTCAGAACAAGCGGAGAAGTCAACTGGATTGCCCATTTCGGCTGTGCCGTTAGCCTGGTCCCATGCATTTTTTATACTTGCAGTATTAGGTTTAGATGAGCTGAAAGCAAGTAAAGCAGGAACAGGCGCTTGAACGCCGCAAAAGCGTCAAATCCGCAAGGTCGCAAGGAATCCGTTAATGACGTCCTTGGCAGACCGAATAAGTTGATAAGCTTGAAATTCGAGTGATGACAAAATGTATTTTTGGTTTTTCATTTGTGTACTGGGTCTGATTGCAGTAATACCGCTTTATTTTTTGTCAGTTGAGCATATAACACTCCAAGAAAGATATGGAAAAGAGAAGGGAATCAGAATTGGGGAGATTTACAGTTTTATTTCAGGATGGGGCTTCTTCCTCTTTTGGATTGGAATCTGGATTTCACCTCAGCCTAGGTTTGCTCTTCCAGTTCTTCAGCAACTATCAGTCTCATTTCCAATTATCAATTTCTCTATACCTGTGCTCCCCATGATAATTTTCACACCCTTCTTCGCACTAGGCGCTTGGTTTGGAATTAAAGGTACAAAAGAGACAACCCTAAAAGTAGCTGAAACGCATAGAACAGAGAAAATCGTCACAACAGATGTTTATTCTATTGTTAGACACCCCCAATACCTTGGCGGATTCTTAGCACATGTAGGAATTTCCTTTCTGCTGTCCGCATGGTATTCTTTACTCTCTACTCCATTGATGGCTGTGTTTATTTATTTCATCTCACGGAAAGAAGAGGAAGAGCTGATTAGAGAATTTGGCAAACGATATGAAGATTATAAGGAAAAGGTGCCAATGTTAATACCAAAATTAAGAAGGCATTAACTAACAGAATTGCGGAAGAACATGTCTTAAAGATCCAAACCATTTTAACAGGCTAAAGCGTTTCCATTAATTCTTCTAGAGCAGTTTTTCCAGCTTTCTTCACGGCTCTTGCATCGATCTTCGAAAATCGAATTACAAGGTGTTGATTCTACTGTGGCAATGGTGGTGTGAGCGATAGTTTGAATGATTCTAAGCGAAATATGATGCATGCACACGTCTTTTTTTATTTATCTGTGAAACTTTATGCCGCTGTGGTCCAGTAGCTTGTAAAAATACACTTTAATGAAATCGGTAATCACAAAGGCTAACAGCGCGTATCCCCACACAAAGCCAGCTAGTTGCCATCCAATGGGTGACACGAACACGCCATAGACTACAATCAAGGTCGCCAATAGCTTAGTGATTACGGCCGACCAGAATAGAAGGCCGCTGGGTCTGATAGACCAGAAAGGTCCTCGAGTGCGGGTTTGGAATATGGTCAGGTGTCCTGCAACGGCGAGTTTCAGAAAGATAAAAGCTTGGAGTACACTAAGAGGTAGCTGCAGAACTACATTGCCGATGTAATATATGGTAAAAGAGACTATAACGCCGACCAAACCCAAAAGAGAGGCTACACTTAGAACTATCCGCATATTCCATTTTTCAGGTTTATTAGAATAGCGGACGTTGTCGTAGGCAATGGCCATAATAGGTACGTCATTAAAGAGGGCCAGCAAGACGATCATAATGGCGGTCACGGGATAAAAGTTGAAAACGAGTATGGAAGCAACGATGAAAAACAGCACGCGGATGGTTTCGGCGATGCGGTAAATGGCATAAGTGTTCATGCGCTGGAATATCTTGCGACTTTCCTTGAGGGCATCAATAATAACCGAAAGCCCCGGCTTGGTGAGCACAATGTCGGCTGCCGATTTAGCTGCATCTGTAGCACCAGCAACGGCGATCCCAGCATCAGCCTCTTTTAAGGCAGGCGCGTCGTTAACGCCGTCGCCAGTCATGCCAACAATATGTCCTTTGTCTTGCAGCAGTTCTACGATACGATATTTATGTTCAGGAAAAACCTGAGCGAAACCGTCAGCTCTTTCAACAACACGTTGAGCCTCCATGTCAGGTTTTTCCAAGAAGGAGGCGGCGGGCATAATGTTGGTGCCCAAGTTTACCTGCTGTGCGATTTCTTTGGCGATGGCGATGTGGTCGCCCGTAACCATTTTGACGTTCACTCCCATAGATTGTGCTGTCTTTATGGTTTCAGCTGAATCCTCACGGGGTGGATCGTAAAGGGCAATTAGGCCTATATACTGCCATTTTCCTTTCTCATCAGTCTTGGCTACGCCGAGCGCGCGATGCCCTTTGGCTGCAAAAGCGTTGACGTCTTCATCAACCTTGGTTGCAATATCTTTTTTATTGGCTGCAAGCGATAGAATAACCTGTGGCGCTCCTTTGGCTACCTTAAAGCTGCTGCCCTCAGCATCCTCTATCGTGGCTTCTGTCCTCTTCGAAACAGGATCAAAAGGTTTAAACTCGGTTACCTTATAGCGACCGAGGACCTTAGTAATTGCTTCTACCGTTTTAGCTTTAGTGATGACCGCATTATCAATAGGATCCTTATCTTCTTCCCTAGATGCTAGGGTTCCAAACAGCAGCACGTCGTTGTCTTTGAATCCTTCTAAAGTCTTCACTTCGGCAACGGAAAGCTCATTTTTGGTGATAGTACCAGTTTTATCCGCGCACAGAACATTTATTCCTGCCATTTCCTCGATGCTAACAAGTTTGCTAACGATGGCTTCTTTTTTAGCAAGGGCTATCGCGCCAACCGCCATCGTGATCGATAAGACCGCCGGTAGCGCCGCGGGTATAGCGGCAACGGTCAAAATCAGTGCAAACTGGAGGGTGTTCAGCACACTTTCTTGGCGGAAAAGTGCTACAAGAAATATGACAGTTACCAGTGCAACGGCGAGAACAATCAGGTAGTCGCCTATTTTGATGACGGCCTTCTGGAAGTGGCTTCGGGTTCCAGCTTCCTCCACCAACTTAGCGGTCTTGCCGAAATACGTATTCATTCCAGTTGTGGCCACCAGCGCATTCATTTCTCCCTGCCGGATAATGGAACCAGCATAAGCAACATCGGAAACATGCTTTTCCACAGGCAACGATTCTCCGGTTAATGCGGATTGGTCCACAAGTAGATAATCACCGTCCATTAGTTTAACGTCGGCTGGAGCAATATCGCCCAAGCGTACGCGCACTATGTCTCCAGGTACGAGTTCTCGGGCAGGCAGTTCAAGCCATTTCCCATCTCGAAGTGCCCGCGCCTTCAGCGCAAGCCTCTGCTTCAACAATTCTATAGCATTGTCCGCCTTGTGTTCCTGCCAGAATCCAACAACAGCGTTTAACAGTAACAGTGCAAAGATAATCCAGAAGTCATCCCAGTGGCGAATGACCGCCGACAAAATAACTGCAACTTCGATCATCCAAGGAATCGGCCCCCAGAAGTAGCTTAAAAATTTGACAATTGGACTAACTTTCTTTTCAGAAATTTCATTAGGGCCAAATTGCTGAAGCCGCTTTTCTGCTTCAGAAGCAGAAAGACCCGACTTACTCGACGAGAGTTTCTGCAGTGCTTCGTTTATATCTGCCTTTTTTGCCTCTTCCGTACTTATACTCTGATATGTGATATTTGACCCTCCTTATTCTCTACTTTTATCTCCCGCGCGCACCGAAATCCACATCTTTCTCTGCGAGTTTCCTACTTAAGTCAGTTTTCCTTTCTCCTTTTAACTATACCGCGACTGTGCCTCTAATTTTAGAGCCGAATAGTGTTTCCATGAGGTTAAAGTTAGCGTTTTAAACTTAGACTTTTGAAAGTCCGTTTCTACAGGCTACTGGACCACAGCAGCATAATATTTCAAAAATAAGCGCGCTTTACGTAGGGTTCATGTTGGTTTCCATGCGCCGTTGTGGTATTCGTGTAGAGCAACGTCGTAGACGCCTATGGTCCAGTCAGCTATTTTGTCCCAATTGTAGTTCCACAGACACTTCTGATACGCATTGTTTACAATCCAGTCCTTAAACCCGGGGTCTCTAATAATCCGCGTGATAGCCCAAGCCAAAGCCTCTGGATCGTTCTGAGAAACCTTTAAGCCTGTGCCGTCGTGGTCTACAATTTCGTTTAACCCGCCGACAGCACTCACAACTAGGGGACAGTGAGCCGCCATAGCTTCGAGGGCGACGATGCCGAAGGGCTCAAACCTAGAAGGAACCACCGTGACATCAGCCACGCGGTACAGCGCCCGCAACGTCCAGTCGTCGATGTGCCCAGCGAAATGCACTTTGCTGCCAAGCCCATAGTTGTCTGCCAGTCTTTGGAATTCGTCCTTTTGCGGTCCTTCGCCTACTGCCACTATTTTCGCGGAAACACCGTTGTCCAAAACGCGGGGGAAAGCCTTAATGAGCACGTCCAAACCTTTTTCGGGCACTAGCCTGCCCACGAACAGAAGAATCTTCTCTGAGCCGTTGGCGAACCTGTTTCTAACGTCCCAATAGTTGAAGCCAAAAGAGAATTTTGTCACGTCGACGCCGTTGGGCACCACGCAAATTTTGTTATGAGGAATATTAAAACACCATGCGACGTGGTCCCGCATAAAATGGGAGCACGTGATCACCCTCCAAGCCTCGAAGCAGAGCCACCCCTCAATTTCGTGGATACACGTCTGAAAATCGTTGTGAAGCCCGATTCTTCTACCGTACTCGGTGCTGTGCATCGTCACAATCAGCGGCTTCCTGTAGAGCTGCTTCAACCCGATGCCTGCGACGCCAGCGATCCAGTCGTGAGCGTGAATGATGTCGACGCCGTTAATGAAGTTGATTAAATCGCAGGCTTTCTCCTCCAAGTTCTTCTGCATGCGCAAAATCCAACCGAGAAAAGAATCTCCAGTGGCGTATGCCTCGCTTCTGTCCACGTTCACGCCGTCTATGTTCTCATATTCCCTCGCCCCAGGAAAATTACACGTAACAACGTGAGTTTCAACCCACCGTCTGGTCTGCGCCCTCGACAAATCGAAAACGTGCGCCGCTATCCCACCTATTATCCGCGGCGGAAACTCCCAAGAGAGATGAAGAACACGCACAATCATCACGCCTTTCCAAGGGCTCTCCTATAGACGGAAACCACCCCGTCAACCCAACCGTCGCCAATAGGCCAAACTACGTCTATTTTGTGCCCGTGTCCCCCACCGTGGTATCTTAAAATCTCGTTTTTCAGCCACTCGGTGTTAGCGATCACCCTCGCCGACTCCCAAATTCCTCTATCCTCGATTTCCTTTATCGCAATGCTCTTCGGACCAAAATTGTCGTGGCACCGATGACCCTCAATTGAATGAAGTGTCAGAACAAAAGGAATCTTAAATGCATGCTTCAAAATTATTGCAGGTGAAACAGTCAGCCATTCATGCGCATGTATGACATCGATGTTCTTTCCGTTCTGTCTCAGGAAGTAAATCACGTCCGAAGCCTCTCGTTCAATTTGCGTGGAGGCAGTCATGTCTGACGTGAGCATGCTGGCCATGGGATGCGTCTTAACCGGGTTAGCTACCTTATGGACGTGCACGCCGCTCACATCCCAGAATCCGGGCTGCCAATCATCCACAGTTACAACTTCAACCTCGTGCCCCCGTTTCACAAGCTCGTGCGCCAACGTGCAGACATGATCAGAAACGTTCCCCAAACGTTTCGGCGGGTACTCCCACGTGAGGATGAGGGCGCGCATTTTTACCCCTCGGACCTTTTCCAAAATTGATCTATAGAGAGGTTGTTTCTTCCACTTCTGGTCTTATCATTACTTTAGGCTTTCTGTTTGAAGGAACGTATTTTTCAGCTTTGCGGATAGGCTTCCATGAACCGTCTTGATGTTCGCTGTGTATCCACTGGTAAAGAATTTTCACCTTTTCACCTGCTTTCATCCAGTTGTATTTATCTAAAACTTCATGGTAAGCGTTTGTTCTGATCCAAGTGGCATAAGTTGGATTAAGCAACACCCTTGTTATCCCCCAAGCCAGCGAATCAGCATTGTTGGGAAACACCTTAACGCCTGTTCTGTCGTGCCCCACTATTTCAGATAAGCCTCCTGAATCAGCGACCACAAGGGGAACTTTAGCCGCCATGGCTTCAAGCGCCGTTATTCCGAAGGGTTCATAGAGAGACGGAACCACACAGACATCAGCACAACCATAAAGCTTTCTCAAGGTTTGATCGTCAACGAAACCTGTAAAATAGACCTTATGACCTAACCCCACTCTGTTTATCTGCCCCACAAGCGGATCCTTAAGATATCCGTCGCCGACAATCACAAATTTTGCGTTTACTTTTGCCAAAACCTTCGGCACAGCATTGACTAAAACCTGAACGCCCTTTTCATAAACAAGCCTCCCAACGAAGAGGACTATCTTTTCATCATCCGACGCAAAACTCCTTCTAAACTGCGTTTTATCGGGTCCCTGATAAAAATCATTA
Source organism: uncultured Candidatus Bathyarchaeia archaeon (assembly GCA_964655075.1). Classification (GTDB taxonomy): domain Archaea; phylum Thermoproteota; class Bathyarchaeia; order Bathyarchaeales; family Bathyarchaeaceae; genus CAZZLD01. Next base: position 85,419 of record CAZZLD010000005.1, on the reverse strand, counting down.
ATATCAACCCCATTAGGGATAACCACCACCTTTTCTTCTGGCAGCCCAAACACTGACATAACATGCGATGCCATGTATTTGCTGCAGCAAATCACTCTCCAAGCTTCATGTGACAGCCACCTCTCTGTTTGATGGATCATTCTCTCATAATCTGTGTGAAGCCCATTTCTCCTTCCCATCTCAGTTGAATGAATGGTAGCTACAAGCGGAACCCTGAAAATGTGTTTAAGTCCTATCGCAGCGTTTGCTACAAGCCAGTCATGGGCATGAATCAAATCAATATCACCACTTAAATTGCTAATTAAGTCTGCTGCTTCGCTCTGCATATGCATGTTCATTAAGTAAACCCACGTAGCAAAGTTCGGCGAAGAAATCTTGCTCGAATCCACTCGGAGCACATGGACCCCGTTGATTTCTTCATTTTTTTCAGCGCCGGGAAAATCGCAGGTTACAACATACACATCTAAACCTTTACTAGCCAAGTCGCATGATAAATTGTAGACGTGAGGGGCTATTCCGCCAACAATTCTGGGTGGAAACTCCCAAGAAAGTATAACAACGCGAAGTGATGCCTTTAAGAAAATCCCCCCATGGCAACTCTCAGTTCTTCAGGCGCAGTTGATGCTTTCTCGTAGGATTCGAGAACCTCGCTGATCCAGCTTGATGATTGAGGCGAAGCCACATCTATTTTTCTAGAAGGAACATCGTGGATTCGGCTCACTTCCTGCCTCATCCATTCAGATCTTACTACTATTTCATCCGCTTCATGGGCGCCCAGTTGCTCAATGCCCTTAATTGAAAGGTTAAAAGGCGTATTGGCACCATGTGACCGATGGTCTTCTAGGCTGTCAACGGAAAAAACGAATGGAATGCGAAAGGCTTTCTTTAGGCTAACTGCGGCGGGAACACAGTGCCAGTCATGCGCGTCGATGAGGTCGACCTCTCGGTTGGTTGAATAGTAAATATCCGCGGCAACCCGCGCAAATTCTTGATTTAGACTTAGATCCCAAGTGATAACGCTTATTTGAGGTTTAACCGGATTCGAAACCCTGTATGCTTTGACGCCGTCGGCGCCCTCGTCATAACCCGTCCAAGTGTCGTGATAGGTGACAACGTAAACGTCAACCTTGTTTTTAACGAGTTCAACGGCGAGTCTGTTTACATAATGGGCAAGCGAGCCGACGATTCTGGGCGGGAACTCCCAAGTGAGAATTATGGCGCGCAAGGTTTTTTCCTTCCTTCAGGTGAAAAGGCAGCTGATCCTGATTATGCCTACGTTGGTTAGGTAATACCTCTTTTTTCCCTCACTATCAACACAACTTTCAGCGTATCCCTCAGATTCGTATTCGCGCATGATGCCGTCAACTTCGCTTTTTTCCATTTGAAGAATTTGTGCCAGCTCATGGGATTTTTTGGCTCTATCCGGATTGGTTGCACTCAAATTATGCAAAATTAGTAACAGCTTTTCCGGAATTGAAATAGCCTCATTCAACTTATGCCTCCCCCGCTTTCCAGAGCTATATATAAATGTGGCATTCAAATAACTTTCGTGGAGAAAACTAAAAACCGACTGAAAGTCTCACCGTGTTATTCTTTCGTTTTTTTCGAGGATTCAAAGAGATGTGCTCTGCGAATCCATTTGGCGTATTTTATGTACCTATCCACTGACATGCAGGATTCTTCTTTGTCGATGATGTATAGCTCTATTCCCAGTAGAATGTTCTTGATGGGCCCCTCGGCTGTCATGCCTTTGCCTAGAATTCGGCTGAGATCGTCTAGCAAACTAGTCACTGGTGATATGTGGTTTGCCTCCGCCAAGAATTAACTGTATATCAGTTCTGCAAATATACACTTATAAGCCTTTGCCTCTGCAGGAATACTCCCAAAACGAAAACATCCGTTTCAGAGATAAGATTAATAGACTGCTTTTCATGAAGTATCTAACTGAGAAGTAGGGACCAAACGATGACTAAAGTAGCTTTTATAGTTATGATGTGTGAAAACAACAACGAAAAGGCGGACAAGGAAATAAAGCAGATCATACAAAATGTTAGAAATCTAAAAACGTGGAAACTTGAAAAAGTAACTATACTACCCGAAAAACAAGGTTAATCATCAAAATCTAAACTGGCAATTTTACCGCGTCTAGTACATTTACCCTGTTGCAACAGCAGCTTCTCTTCTATTGGAATGAGTATAGAATTTTTTGAAAATATTCAAAACTGATAGAACCAGCTGCCTGCAGGTTAATTTATGAGGATTCCTTTCTTTTTTAAAGGCTTTGTATTTTTTAGTTAAGTCTCGATGTTCTGTTTTCAGTTCAAGGGAACGTGCAATGTTTGCGGCTGCCATAGTCATAGTTAAGGCTAAATCTGGGTGTTTAATCGTTAACTCCATCATTCTGTTCAAGGCCTCATAGCGTTCAGAGGGGTCAGGGGAAGTGACGTAATCCATCAAAAATTGAGGGATCTGTCTCTGAAGTTCTTCTTTTTGCTTCTCCGTAATGTAGTGAAATATAATGTATCCTTCATTCTGTTCTTGGGGTTCAGTGTGCAACTTACTCGTTACTATGTTTTGAAGAAAGGCGTTACATGCAGACAGAACTTCCCTTGTCTCCTCGTCCTGTAGTGGAGGAAACTTGCTTGTTGCCAATAACGTTTCCATAAAGATTTGCTGCGGTTCAATACCAAGCATCTCGTATACGCTGTACCCTTCCCCCATAAGCACCTTCGCTATATGCGCAAACTCTGGAAGCAGCCCAATTTTTTGGCAGGCGGAAAACCATCTTTCCTTTTTACGGACCTTCTCAATCTTGAATAACCATTTAGCGTGGAGTGTTAATTGGTAAGCCGTTTTTAGTCTTCCACTTTCATGTTCACGCCGCTTATATTCTTCGATTATACCCTTTTCCTTTAGGCTAGAAATCCGCTTGATGAAAGTGGTGTTGCTTCCCTTTATTTTATTCCGTAGATCGGTTCGAAAAACGTCCCCTCCAGACTTCTTTATCCTGTCTAAGATTATCTGCTCCCTATCGTCAAGATGTGGTAAGCGAATCTTTGATCTTCTACCTGACATGGGACGATCTCTGTGATTCTGATTAAGAACATGGAAATTGCGATTGTTACCACTGGTCTTTGATCTTATTTTCATTTCCTTTGCCTGCCTCCCAAAGACGTATTTATGTAAAACATAGATACAGTTACATTTTCCAATTAAATAGTTTATGGTCTTAGATTTTATCCTGTTTTCCAATAAATATGAAAAGACTTTTTTCGTTGCGAACAGAATTAGGTTCGGTTGATCAATGTGAGTGAAATAGATTTAGAACATCGTGTTGCGAAAATCCTTGAAGTTAAAGGTCTAACCGTTTTAAATGAAGCTAGAAAAGTTATGGTTGAAGATGTTAAAGATGAAAGTCTCCAAGCCGCTCTGCAATACTTGGCGGAGCATTGGAACGATACACTTCGACCAGCCCTAATGGCTTTGTCCTGTGAAACAGTGGGAGGAGAAGCTAAAGCAATCAAATCAGCAGCGACAGCAATGACCTTACTATGCTCAAGCATGAACATCTACAATCACATCATGGATAAAACTGAAATGAAACAGTTTGTTCCAACAATGCCAAGAAAGTTTGGAAGCGGTCTCGCTTTGATAGTGGCCGGATTGGTGACCGCAAAAGCTTTTCATGTTCTCAGCAATGCGAGTAGGTTAGAAACTGTTAATCGTTTGTTCCTTGAGTTTCTATCTAAGATGTCTGAAGCTGAAGCTCTGAATTTGAGGTTGCGGAGAAAAACTGGCGTAAGCGACTTGGAGAAACTTCAGGTAATCAAAATGCAAGCAGTTGATTTTGAGGCGTGCATGAAGATAGGCGCAACCATCGGACGCGGTTCAGAAAGTGAGGTTGAAAATTTGGGGAAATACGGTTTATGCCTAGGTACGGCTATAGGCTTGAAAGAGGACCTTTTGTATACGCTGAATTTGACCGGCGAGTTAGTTAAAAAAATGCAAACTTCACCGTCCTATGTTCTAGTTTGGGCTGTAAATCATTCTGAGCTAGCTAGACAGTTTTTCTCAAAACTTGCAACACAAAAAGAGGTTCTACCCGCTGACGTGGAAAAAGTGGTGAAAATTATGTTCGAGTCGGGTGCGATAGATAATATTCAAGTGCTCATAGATGAACAGATTAAACGTGCCATCGCATTATTAGAAAAAATAGAGGAAGGTGAGGCTAAGCGCGCGATAGAGCTGTTAGTGGAGATACAGCGCCCAGCTCATCTATTTGCATCTCTGTTTGATTACGGCGGAGGCCAGACTAGTTGACACGGTAATGGACCAAAGAAGAGCAGTGCTGCCAACGTAATTGCATACCTTTTTGGGATCTTCAGTTGTCTGCATGTTTTTAAAAGCGAATCCTTGTCTTTTCTGGCGACTGCCTCTTGAACTTCGGTTGAGCGCGTCATCAGCCGTTGCATATAGAATGCTGTCTTTGACATCTTCTGCTTAAAATTTTTCATATCAATCTACCGAGAATAATTTAAGATATGGAATTAAATTATAAGTCTCTTCGTGTATTTTTGTACACCTTAAAATACACAAAGCATATTATCGGGCGGAGATGAAGATGGATTATTTTAAGATCGGCGTCACGTTGAGTAAACGCTATTTTTTTGTTCTTTTAATTCCATACATAACTGCGACTAGCTGGTATTACCTGTTTTCCACTCAAATATCCAGTTGGAAGATGCCTTCAGCGAATGCCTACTTTAACATTTTCATTGCCTTATCCCTTTTAGCTAACATATTTCTAGTTAAGAAATTCAATAAGTTGCACCTCATCTACGCTTGGGCAATAACTACGCCGATCTTGGCGGTTTTAAATATTCTAGTACCGAACTTGCTTTGGCTTCCAGTTTTCGTTTTTCTTTTCGGATTCTTATCGGGCATAAGTTTGTTAGCATACTCCGTTTACTTCTGCGATTCAACTGCTATTGAAGAACGTGGACGAGTGGGTGGAACTATAGTCTTTATTTCTCTAATGATTAACCCTATAGTTCTATTGCTTCTAGGAGATATCGTGGTTAGTAGTATTTTTCTCGGAGTCTTTACGCTAATAATTCATTTTCTGAAACCGGAGAAAAGGACAACTGTGAAAAAGATTTCAGCTTGGAGACATGAAAATAGAACTGTTCTCAAATATCTGATTCCTTGGTTTGCCTTTTGTTTCGTTAACGGAGTGTTCTCCAGAACCATAACAATGAGCTTTGTACTACAATTCGGAAAAATCACATTTCCCCCTCGGATTGCGACTTACCTAATGGCTGCTCTCGGCGCGTTAATTGTAGGGCCGCTCGCAGACTGGGTTGGACGGAGGATGGCTTTATCCGTAGGTCTCGTCTCCTTCGGTGTTAGCGCTGCTGTTTCAGGGTTAATCAGTGCTCCGACAGTATTCCTTCTTTTTTATGTCATACAAGGTTTTAGTTGGGGAATATTTCTCGCATTATATGTTCTTGTCGTTTGGGGAGACTTGGCTCACACAGAAGGCTCTACTCTTTTCTACGCTATCGGATTGTTTCCTCTCTACTTTTTCACTGGGATTGGCTATCTTGTTTATCCTGGGCTTATGATTGTTCCAGTTGGTACTCTTGTTCTCTTAAGTTGTCTCCTAATTTTTCTCTCCAATATCTTCTTGTTTTTTTCACCAGAATTGTTGCCACAAGACAAAAGGGAAGAAATGAGATTGAAACGCTACAAACAGCGCGCCAAGAAATTTCTCAGGAACCACCGTTAGTTTTTTCTGGAAACTCTTTATCTTACGTAAACACCTAACGCAGGCATAACCGCAATAGTGAAGAGAGAAACATTTTATCTCACGTGAGTATTACTAGCTTGTGGTTCATTGATGGAAGTAACCCTTACGCCCTTAACGGTTGAACAGGTTTTCCGCCTTGAGGGTGAACCGCCTCAACTTAAGGAAGTGGGTAGGAACTAAAAGCGTGGGGCTAAGGATGACTGAAGAAACGTGTTTCTTAGAGTTGGCGAATCTCTGCAGGGCGCTCGAAAAAACAACTAAGAGAAAAGAGAAAATCAAGTTGGTCAGCTCTTTTTTGCGTCGACTGAGAGAGGAAGAGGTAGCGCCGGCAGTGTACCTCATCGTAGGCAAGGTTTTCCCCGATGCTGATTCAAGGGTTTTAGAAGTCGGGTGGAGAACCATCCAGAAAACAATGCACGAAAAAGGAGGCAAACAGGTCTCTCTAACAGAAAAACCCCTAACGATTCTGCAGGTCTACAGGCAACTCGAGAAAATTGCGGCTGCAACCGGAAAAGGATCGAGGAAAAGGAAAGAAAACTTGGTTGCGAGTCTGCTCAGTCAAGCAAGCCCCACAGAAGCAGAATACCTAACTAGGATCATGTTTAGCGAGATGCGCATCGGCGTGTCTGAGGGAATGATGCTGGAGGGTATAGCCGCGGCGGCTGAAGTTGACCTAAAGCTCATCAGAAGAAGCCACATGCTTCTAGGCGATTTGGGAGAAGTCGCCGTAACCGCTTTGAAAAAAGGCAAAGAAGGGCTTCAGCGTGTCACAGTCCAACTTTTTAAGCCCATTAAACCCATGCTGGCTGAGATGTCCTATGACTTGGCTGAAGTTTTCGCCAAACACGGAGGTAAAACAGCCTTTGAATACAAGTTCGACGGAGCCCGCGTCCAAATTCACAAGAAAGGCCGAGAGGTACGGATTTTCAGTCGACGTTTAACCGATGTGACTGCAAGCGTGCCTGACATAACGGCTTTGATTAGGAACAAAATCGATGTGGAAGAGGCCCTTCTTGAAGGCGAGGTTGTTGCAGTGGGCGCAAGCGGTAGACCTCTTCCTTTTCAGGATTTAATGCGCCGATTCAGGCGGGTCCACGATGTGGAGGAAATGGTGAAGAGGATCCCGTTGAGGCTTTTTCTGTTCGACATTGTCTACTTGAATGGAAAGTCGCTGATAGATGCTCCTTATGCGGATCGGTGGAGGCTTCTGTCGCAGGTTTGTGAAAAGGGTCTTTTGGCGGAAAGAGTTGTTACGGATAAGGTTTCTGAGGCTGAAGGGTTTTTGAAGGCGGCGATGAAGGCTGGGCATGAAGGGCTCATGGCGAAGGCTCTGAACAGCAACTACACGCCCGGGGTCAGAGGGAAAAAGTGGTTTAAAATTAAACCCGCTGAGCACCTTGACTTGGTGATTGTTGCTGCTGAGTGGGGACACGGAAGGCGGAGGGGCTGGCTGAGTAATTATCACTTGGCAGCGCGAGATGAGGAAACCGGTGGGTTTCTGGTTATCGGCAAGACGTTTAAGGGCTTAACGGACGCTGAATTCGCAGAGTTGACGAGGCGACTGCAGGAGATCAAAGTTTCTGAAAACGAGTACACGGTTCAAGTGAAGCCGCGCATAGTGGTAGAGGTCGCTTACAACGAAATTCAGAAAAGCCCGCATTACAAGTCCGGTTTCGCCCTCAGATTCGCCAGAATAACCCGAATACGCGACGACAAAGGTCCAGAAGAAGCCGACACCATAGCTAGGATTCGTGAACTTTACGAAAAACAATTCGAACACAAGGCTAAAGTTACCTTTCAATGAACGCAATGTTTACATCTTGTACAATAGTCTCTGTATAGGGAGCGCGCAAATAAGCCATAAATATGTTCTTTCAAAGCTTAGCACATAAATGAGAAAACCGAAAGGTTGAGGTGTATAGAACTTTTTAATGTGTTTTCTAGAAACTATCACCTTATAATTTTATATGAACATCTCATACAGTATAGTTCTAGGTGTCCGCAATCTCACGCCGAGTCATAGGAATATGTCTACTGCTCATTTTAATACTTCTTTTACCAACACGCGCTGCTCAAGGCAGAGTTGAAAATGCATCCATCGAATGGCTCGTTGACCAGCCTGATTACAAAGAGGCCGTTGTTAGCGTGGTGACGCATAACGGAACCTACCATGTGATAATAAAGGCAAACATCACAATATATGGTCCAGAGACTTATATCAACATAACCGCAGCCCTTAACCCTGAGGGATTCAGCTTTAATGCAGCTATAGCTATACCTGACCTTCTCTATGATGCACCCTATACTTCTCAGTCTGTTCCCGCCTTTCACATACACTTCCCACCGTGGGCTGTAGAAGCACTGAAAGCAATACTCGTTTTTGTCATTATCTTTGCGATGTTTTATTTCTTCGAAGCACTTCTCGACCTTATTTCTAGCGGTCTTTCAGCTTTGCTACAGCAAAATCATTTCTTTGTTTGGGCGTCTCTTCCTTGGGTATTCCTCACAATTTTTTCGCAAGATCAAAATGATGATGGCTCCTTGAATTTGTATATCCCTTATGACGAAGAAGACCTCGCCTTGCTACCGGACAATTACATTATTGCCACTGCCAGAAGTTGGTGGCTTATCACTGAGCAGGAATTCTCCTTTCTGTTCCTCCATTTCACATGGTATTCTGCTCGATGGCTTCAAGAAAGAGTACAGACTGAGATTGTTAACCAACCGCCTTGGGCTTCGTTTGAATGGGCCCCAAATACACCAAACTTTGGTCAAACCGTTGTATTCACCTCAACAAGTTTTGACCCTGACGGTACAATTGAGGCTCATCATTGGTGGTTTGGAGACGGTTCCGAAGCTTTTGGCGAAAACGTAACTCACGTTTACACGAGGACAGGCCTATATGAAGTTGTGTTGGAAGTAACCGATAACGATGGATCGAGAAGCCGAACATCCACATCAATGATGGGAGTAACTTTCAATGTTGTTCCTGAAGTGCCATTGGGCATAATAACTACCATCTTAGCAATGTTAACTGCATTGGGCTTTTTCATAGTCTACCCAAGAAACATCAATTTCAAAAGATGGAAAAAAGAGGAACCTAAAAAGCTATAGGGACATCCATTTGGTACTAAGAAATGATTCTGGCCTCAATCATTTCGAAAATAGCGAAATCTCCTATATCATTAACAAATATCAAGAGTGCCTTTTGTTCATGATCTTTCGTTAGAAAATGCAAGTATAAATCACGGAGCTCATGCCATGGAACTATCAATCTACCCATGATTCCACTTTGACCTGTACCCTTAATCTCAATTGCGTAAATTACATCATCTTTTCTAGCTTCATAATCAAAGGATTTATTTACTGGTTTTTTGAAGTCTTTGAATCCCTGTTTTTTCAATATCTCTATCGCTATCCTTTCGAAAGAACTCATGCCCATCCCTCAAAGAAGAGTTTTATTCATCTCTAATAAGTTAACGGAAGCGGTGCAACGGAAGTTTTATATGGGTCATTTGCGTTGTTCGAAAGTAAGGTGTTCATAATGGCTCTTTGGGTCTATATGCGGAATAGAACGGAATGACCCCCGCCCCCTTCATACACAATTTTCCTTAGAACACCTATAATTTTCAGTGGGTATCCCCTTTGATCTACAAACAACCTAAACAACCCAGAGGCTACTTGCCTCATTCTCGGGAGTTCTTAGCGGTAGCTCCGGAAGAAGATAACGAAAACATTCGTGGGAAAATAAGCCATAGTTTAACCGATGAAGCGTATAGCATTCAAGTTATCAACATGGCTAAATCATTCAGGAAAAAGAAACATAGGGGCATCTTCGGCTTTCTAAGGAAGAAACCAGAGAAGGCTGGCAAAAAGGGAGACATAACCGTGGCTTTGGACCACGTGAATGCAGGTATTCGCTCAGGGGAGCTTTTTGGGTTGCTGGGTCCCAACGGCGCTGGGAAAACCACCTTTGTTAAGTGTTTATCCACTATCCTCATTCCAGATGAGGGCACTGCCATAGTCAACGGCTTTGACGTCAGGAAACAGGCTACGATGGTTAGGTCGAGCATAGGCCTCGCTGTTGGAGGGGAGCGCACCCTTTACTGGAAGCTCACGGCCAGAGACAACCTCATGTATTTTGCCTCTCTTTACAAGATTCCGAGAAGCCGAGCTAAAGACCGAGTTGACGAATTATTGGAGCTAATGGGTATTTTAGATCGCGCTGACGAAAGGCTGGAAGATTACAGTACGGGGATGAGGCAAAAGGTCGTTATTGCCCGAGCGTTACTTCATGATCCGCCCATTCTCTTGCTCGACGAACCCACCTTAGGCTTAGACCCCACCTTCTCTAGGCAAATTAGGGACCAAATTACGGAACTTTGCAAAAAAGAAGGAAAGACGGTGCTTCTGACCACCCATTATATGGAAGAAGCCGATGTCATGTGCAACAGAATAGCCATCATAAATGACGGAAAAATCGTTGCAATCGACACTCCAACCAACCTTAAGGCGATGGTGAAGGAAACCGAACTGGTGGAAGTTGCCTGCCATAACCTACCCCCAGACATTGAAGATCATCTGAGAGCACTTTGCCCAGATGCTGAAGTAATAACTGTCATTCGGGAAAAAGAGGGGGATCCTTCGCGAGTTAAGATCATGGGCGGAAGCGTTGAAAAGTATGTGGGCACCGTGGTTGATGTGCTTCGTAGGAAACGTGCCCGCATCGTTAATCTGCAGACCGGTGTCCCTACTTTGGAGGATGTGTTCATCAAACTGACTGGAGCCAAGCTCACTGAGGAAGAGGGTTAGAGAAGATGACCATCGGAAAGCGCATTTTAAAGATCTTTTCAAGCAGCAACTATTTCGTTGTATGGAGTGAGATAGTCAAAAACATCAAGATTCTTTTAGCGTACCCCGTGGTTATTGTGTTCTGGACTATATTCCCTGTGTTCTGGTTCCTACCCTTTGTTTTCCTAGGAAAGGCCTTCGTGGGAGGTTCACCAAGCCCCCTTTTCGGAGAAATGGCCAAAACCGAGAATTATATAGTATTTATTGCGATCGGGGCCATTTTCAACAGTTATGTCCTCACGGCGCTGTGGGGGCTGGGGGAAAGCATGAGAAGGGAAGCCTACCAAGGAACATTAGATTACCTGTTGGCTTCGCCTTGCAACAAAGCCTTCATTCTCATCGGGAAGGCCTTGAGCGAGAGCATTAGCAGCACGATGTTTGCAATAACGCAGGTTATAGTCTGTATCCTTTTCTTTGGAATGCAAATAACCTTGGCGGCGATTGTGCCTCTACTTCTTATTATAATACTCTTAATCACGGGGTTGTATGGCATAGCGTTAATGTTAGCAGCTGTGTCCCTCAAATATAAGCAAGCCCACGACATCGCCCACGTACTAGATTATGTTTTCTACATCTTCGCTCCCGTACGTTACCCCATCAATGCGCTGCCATCTTTGGGGCAGGTCATAAGCTATCTTCTTCCTCTTACATACGCATTAATCGCAGCGCGAAGCATAATACAGCAAAACGTCTTTAGCATTTACTGGGAAATTCTAAGCCTCTTTATCATGGATGTCCTTCTAATCATCCTCGGTTTCTACTTGTTTAACCGTATGGAGAAGAGCACCAAGAGATCGGGGGTAATAAGCCATTACTAGAGGGACCATGTGATGAAGGAAAGCCGTGAGCCTAGGAAGGTCTCGTGTCCAACGGGCTTTACGTTAGCAAACCTGAAAGCAGAATTGAGGGCTATGTGGGAGTGCAACGTAAAGGAGTGGAAGGTAGAGCTTGCATATCCCGTCAGCTTTCTTCGAAGCACGATAGAGCCGGTGATTTTTCTGCTGCCCTTTCTTATCTTCGGCTTGGTTTTAGTGGGGGGAAGATACAGCGAAACCTTGAAGCAATACGTAGGAACAGGAGACATCGTCACCTACGTTTTCGTTGGATACATGATCATGGGTTTCATTGCGACCGCTGTGTGGGCCATGGGATTCAGCATTAGAAAGGAGCAATGGTTCGGCACGCTGGAATCTATTTATGTCACGCCTACAAGTCGTTTGAGCCTTGTTTTCGGAATGGCCCTCCACAGTACCATACACCAAAGCATCGGCACCTTCCTAGAGTTTGGAGTAATCTATGCTGTTTTTGGGCTGGCGCTCAAAATTCAAGGAATTATACCTACGTTGGCTGTTTTCGCCCTCATGATGTTCGCCCTCTACGGGTTTGGAATATTCATTTCAGCCCTCTGCTTGCTCTTGAAAGAAGGCTGGATCGTCTCTGAAGCCTTTCAGAGCATTATGATGATCCTTTCCCCTGTGGCGTATCCTCTAGCTGTGCTTCCAAACTTTGCTCAAAAAATCAGCCTCCTTTTTCCCACGACACCGGCTCTAATAGGCATGCGTAGCTTCCTACTAGAGGGCTACAAGCTGGAAATTGTAGGAAACGTGTTCTTACACCTCTTGGCCTTAGACCTAGCTTGGATACTTTTCGGCATCACAATGTTCTACATAACGGACCGATACGTAAGAGGAAGAGGCACTTTAGGAAAATACTAGCCAATGGACAGAAGTAGAAAACGATTCAAAACGATTTACACCCAAGGCGAAGATAAAGCTTCAAAATCATTGAAAGTTAGAGTGGGAATTCGTTTCCGCATTTTGGACACTTCGCCATGCTGCATTGAACCAGAGAGGGGCATTCTGAGCAGGCGAAGGCCCTGCCGTAAGATACGTCGAAGTCGAAACCACACTTAGGACAATGCAGTATCCGCTTTGCCTGATTCATCTGAAATCACGTTTCAGGTCCTTTAGAAACCAGAAAGTCTCGTGTTTTAAAAGGTTTTTCTCGAAAGCATCTTTTTAGTAAAATGATAAATGTCCCATTGTTTACATTACATACGGAAGCTTTCCATTGAAAAACCCTAAATCTCCAAAGCTTTCTAAAAAAATCTGCATCATCCCACCAACTTCTCCCAGCCAATCTATTATTACTGCTTCGATAGGCGTCTGCGCGTATAATGAAGAAGCCAACATAGGGCGGTTGCTCAGGAACCTCTTGTATGAACAGCGTTTGCCCTTTGACTTTGAAATACTCGTGGTTTGTTCAGGGTGCACAGATAAAACACCCGAGATTGTGAGAGGATTCTGCAGTCAAGATTCGCGCGTAAAGCTGCTCGTGGAGCAGGAGAGAACCGGCAAAGCCGCGGCTGTCAACAAAATTCTGGGTGCCTACAAGGGAAACTACCTCTTCCTCGTTCCCGCTGATGTTCTCCCCGAGAAAGGGAGCCTCGAAAAGCTTCTTGAAAGCTTTCAGGATCCCAAGGTGGGGGTGGTTGGCGGTAAACCTGTGCTCGTCAATGAGGAGGCTGGGGTTCACGGCGTAGAAGCCATGGCGTATTTAATGTGGAAAATTCATAATCAAACCATGCGGTTGTTGAATGACGAGAACGTTTTGACGCACGCCAGCGGAGAGTTGGTCTGCATCCGAAGGGGAGTAGTAACGGAGATACCGGCAAACGTGATAAACGATGACGCCTACATCGCCTTGAAAGCCAACCGCGCAGGCTACCTTGTCAAGTTCGATCCTGAAGCCAGAGTCCGCATAAAGGCACCCTCAACATTCTCCGATTTGATCAAACAGCGAAAAAGAATCGTTTACGGTCACTACCAGATTAAGAAGCTCCTCGGCGGCTTCCCGCGAACAATAGAAAGCATGACGTTCTACGATCCTAAGCGGGTTATCCGAATCTTAACTGAGATAATAAGGCGAAACCCGGAGGAAACCCACAAGCTAGTGGCTGCCATAATCTTCGAGGCGACGGTGAACCTTTCAGCGCTTACAGACCTGATCAGAGGGAAATCCTATGTTCCATGGAAGAGAATAGCAACAACCAAAAAACTAGCGCCTTAAATCGAAGCGGTTTACCTCCATCAAACCTGCCTTTCTCACAATGTAGCCATACAGCTGTTTCAGCCTCTCGTAGACTCTGCGGAAGAAGAAAAAGAACATCATGGTCATGCCCTTTCGTCCAAAAAACTTCCTCAGGAACCTAAAGTGGTTCAGGAGCACATAATACTCGTATTTCAGAATGTTGAAGCGTGTGCCTCCCGTGCCTATCTTCACGTGGTAAGCCACCACGTTTGGGTCGAACAACAGCTTTTTTCTGCTTCTCGCCAATCTGAAAAACAGGTCAGTTTCTTCCCTGAAGTAATTCCCTGCATAAGTTTCAGAGTCGAAACCGCCCACAAGCTGAAAATCCTTTCGTTTAACAACCGCCGCCACGTGAAGCGCAGGCACCTCAACCAGTCCAGCCGTCTTTCTTTCAAAAGATCCGAGGACATCACCGGAGAACCTGCTCATCCTAACTGGCGCATCAAAAACCTTGCGGGATGCCGCGTAAACGCTGTCCTTCACATAGACGAGCCTTCCAGCTACGGCTGCCACGTTTTCATAGTTCTCAAGGATAGTGACTAACTCTTCAATGTAGTTGGGGCTTAAGAAAATGTCGTCGTCTAGAAAGAGCAAATACTTACCCTGCGCTTGGTTTGCGCCGAAGTTGCGGGCAGCCGGAGACCCTGATCTCGTTTTCAATCTGAAATACCGTACATCAATCTTCAATTCTGGGGCTTTCTCGTCTGAGGCGTCATCGACAACTATGACTTCAAAATCCCTGAAGCTTTGATTCTGCAGGAAACCCAGCGCCTTGATTAAAATTGGCCATCGGTTGTAGGTCGGAATGATCACTGAAACCGTCGGTGCATTAGACTTTGCCTTTTTCAAGCCCATGTTCAGCTCTATTGAGTCATCATCTATTTATTAACTGCCCCACAAGGACTGACATCGCAGTTATTATAAATTCATCGCCTAATTGTTAAATGTGCTGGAGAAAGAATGAAGGTTCCAAGGCTGTCTTCCCGTTGGCAACACTTACTTTGCTTCTTGCTTATTTTCATCTCCTACCTACCCATAGCTGTTCAGTACTACTCCTATTTTCCGCCTTCAGGCTTCGATTTCTATCAGATGCCCGCCTACGAGTCTTACCTCAGAGGAAACCTCGGTTTTCTGCCGGGTTTATGGAAAAACACTTGGTTCTGCGGAGTTCCACTATCTAGGGACTACGCTGTGCTCCACATGTATTTGGCTTTACCGTTCGCATTCTTTCTCGGAGATGTGGCGGGATGCAGAATTTATCTCCTGTTTACACTGTATCTTCTCGTTGCCTTCTCTTACTTGCTGTTCTTTAAGCTTTCAAAAAGTAAGGTTGTTGCTTTAGCACTTGCCAACGGTTTAATCTGGTCTCCTGCTGTTTACTTGGCGTTTTTCGATGGTACTTTCACTTTTGCCGCCACCCAAATGTTCCTGCCTATGTCCCTTTTTCTTTTGATAAAATACCACGAATCGCAAAACAGAAGATGGCTGTTTTTATCCTCAGCTGTGGCTGGATTATCGATTTTGGGGCATCAAGCAGCGGGGGGTTTACTTGTCTTCATTCCGTCTTTTATTGTGGTTCTTTTTTGGACTAAAAGTCGGTTCTTAAAGAGACTTTGGACGTGTTTCTGTTACGTGCTTGTGGCTGTGCTGATTTTTATGCCGGCTTTTGCGGTTTACAATTATAACCTCCTCAACCTGTCGCAAATACTGTTACGCATCGCCCGAGAAAACCCTGTGCAATACGCCAGTATGCAAGCCCCTCAAGCGTGGAACTTTCTTTTAACAACAAACTTTTTCTTGTACCTAATCTTCGCCGCGGCTTTAGTCTACGTGGCAATAAAAAGGAACCCCGATAAGGTAATCAACAGAAGCTTTCCTTTCCTAATCATCATAGCATTTTTAGTTGTCTTTCAGGCTTTGTTCTTTTTGGGGTACAACCCTGTTAAGACGTTCATTCAACCGCGCAGAATCTTCTGGCTGTTTCCTCTCATATTAGCAAGCATAACAAGCATATGGATCAGCGACATGTTCAGGTCTCCCCATTACTCAGCCTACATCAAAGGAAGCGCTTTTTCAGGATCACGCTTGTTCAGGAAGATAATGCTCGGAACCTTGCTTATTCTGTTAGTGTTTACGCCCTTCTTAGTCGGAACGTCCATGCGACGATATTTTGAAGCGAATGGCGCCGAACCTCCGCTTATCAGCGAGGTCCTCGTCAATGACAAAGAATACCTGCTTCAAGAAATAGTTCCCTCGTGGATGGACACCTCGAAAACTGACTATAGGCTCTACAACCATAACCCGAGCCTTTCCATATGGTGGAACATCCTTTTTCCGATGCCCGTGACCCACGGGTACTTCCAAGCGCTCACTCCGGATCAGAACTACTGGAAAAGCTGGCTTGACGCAACCCTCACTGGGTCCATTGAAGTTTGGGGCAAATATCAGAGTTCCATAGTTGAGAATCAATCTTTGTTTCTTATCGACTGGTTCGCCGTCGAATATCTCGTGGGCGGCAAAACTAAGGATTCCCGTTTAGCCTCCTATCTAAACGAGTCTTTCCTTAGAACTGAACAGATGCAGGGTTTACTGTATGCGGAAGTGGCGGAGAACCTCACGGCGCCCATTGTC
The DNA here is from genome assembly GCA_964655075.1 of uncultured Candidatus Bathyarchaeia archaeon. Taxonomy (GTDB): domain Archaea; phylum Thermoproteota; class Bathyarchaeia; order Bathyarchaeales; family Bathyarchaeaceae; genus CAZZLD01. The sequence continues at coordinate 69,038 of CAZZLD010000005.1, read as the reverse complement.
GAGGCAACCAACGCGCCGACCGTTCTCATAATAAGCAGCAACGACTGGTACAAAAACTTACTGCGTGACCTGTTCGCCAGCGTCAACCTCAACTCTAAGCATTACGTTCCAATCAGAGGCCCAGAATACATAGACGACCTCTCCTACGACGAACTGGCCAACTTCGACTGCGTCTACCTCTACACTTACAAATACCACAGCTTTGACAAAGCCTTCGAAATCCTAGACAATTACGTGGCAAACGGCGGAAACCTAATAGTTGACACAGGATTCGAATGCCCCGAGTCCAGTTCCACCCTTCTCCCAAGCTTTTTCCCGATAAACGAGACCGCTAGATTGCCACTAGGCGAAAAATGGAACTTCACCGTTTCAAACAGCTCCATCACGCAAGGAATAAACTTCACTGATTTCGATTCCCCAATCTTTGAGGATGGCCCGTGGACGCTGTCGTTTGCTCCCTTAGACAAGGCGGTTAAGCCCGGAGCCAGCGTGGTTCTTCGAAACTGGGGTCATCCAGTGGTCGCTGTATGGAACTACGGAGAAGGAAAGGTAACCTGGAGCGGACTGAACCTGCCCTACCACGTGGCCTATTACAAAAACTTGGAGGAGATAATGTTCCACAAAAGCCTCCTGAACTGGACTGTTCAACCCCAAAGTAACAACGCAGCGAGCTTTACTGCTACACGCGTCCGCGCGGGAGAAGTAACCGTTGAGGGATACGGCGGCTTTAAAGGGGTCCTGTTTAAGGAAAACGCGTTCAACGGTTGGTCAGCCCGTCTGATCTCAAGTGCGGTGGTTCATAAGCTGAAGATTTATCATGCAGGGCCTGACTTCATGTACGTGAGAGTTCCAAGCGGTGTGGAAGCGCCCTTCACGGTGCGGTTTAATTACGTTGGGCTTTCAGCGGACTGGTTTTTCTTTGTTTTGAGCTCCGCAACTTTGTTTGTCACTTTTGATTATTCCCTGTTGAGGGGACGAATCGCAGTTAACAGAATTAGGAAGTTGTCGAAGAGGCTAACTGATCGCGTTCGTGAGTGGTGGCTTAGGGAAGAATAGATTTCAGCTCGGTTTGATTCACGTAATATACTGGTTCGTGTTCCGGCGGTTTTATGCTGAGGTGGAAGGGCGGATGGTCTTCAGGATAACCCTCGAGGAAGGGAAAGTTTTCGAGTATGTTCTGGTCGACGACTATCCACGTGGCGTTCAGGCTTTCCAGCCAAAGGTAGGATTCTGTGATGTTTTCAACCCCGTAATATCGTGGAGAATAAAGCGAACCGAAAAGGCTGTCGTGCGGAAATCCAGCGTCAATCAGCCTATAATTCAAAATGACTAAGCTGCTGATTACCGAGCCTCCTTGCCAGTGGGAGTTGATCCAGTCGGCAGCATTGATCTGTTTAACGTAAGGCTCATAGTAAACCGCGTTAAAGTACTGCTGAGTCACGGGAACAACGCCTGAAAAATAAACGATTAATGTCAAAGCCAACAAAACGTACTTGGTGTTAAGCTTCAACCTCGCATGTAAGACGGGTCGTTTGGCTGCAAGTTTTATGAGGGCTAAAGCCGCAATTATCGAAACGTAATAATAATTTAGAGCGAAAAGCCTATCCATTAAAAGCCTAGGAACTTGCCCCATGACCAGATAGGGCACTATGTAAGCCGTTAAACCGAAGATCAGCCCCTGCATAGCTATGAAACCCCAGAAAAACGCGTGAACAACATAGCCCCTAGGCTTGCTTTTCAGCAGGTAAACCAGAACCGCAACAGCAAGAGCTAGAAACCCAACTGCGACAGCCCTCGGCAAAACCTGCGCTCCCAAAGGCAGTGAGGCGGTTAGCCACTCTCCTGTGACGCTGGCAGAATAGTTATACTTCAGCGCGTACAGCCAGTCTCCTGTTCTTGTCTGCATGAAAATAAAATATGGCGCCATGGGCGTTAGCCAGCCGACAACTGAAGGCATGAACTTTGTGCTTGACCTCTCAAAGGCTATGTAGCAACCGCAGACGCCTAGGGCTAGGAACCAAAATTCTATGTGTGCTAGGGAAGCCAAACCTAGGAAAAATCCGCAGGCAAAGGGGCTTCTGTCATAAGTCAGCAAGGCGAGGAGCAAGAAGGCGAAGCCCACGGGGTCTAGCATGCCGCTTGTGTCAACCTCTAGCAAAACTGGGCAGATAGCCGTTAATATTGCCGCAAATAATCCAACTTGCCGGCTGAAGTGCTTCTTTCCGAGAAGGTAAACCAGACAAACCGAAAGGCTTCCTATAGCCGAGTTGAATAGTCGGAACGGTGCGATGCTTGTTGTGTTAAACACGCCGAGTAGAACGGATTCTGTTAGGGTTGGTAGCAGACCCCAGAAGTATTCCATTCCGTTGAGGTCCCACATTCTAGGCGGCGTCTGTTTTAAACCAACGTGAAGTGTGTAATAGGCTATTTGCCAGTGATGGTACGAATCGTGGTACCATCCGCAATACTGCAAGCCCGGTATGAAGAAAAGAAAGAAAAGCCTGAAAGCCAACGCTAAGGCGAAAAGCAAACAAATCATCAACAAGGGGCGGTCACTAAATTTCTTTAGCACGCTTATGAGACAACTCCCTCAAGGACCGACTCGAGAATTTCGACGTGTCTGTTCCACGAAAAGTTTTTCTTCACGAAGTCTGCGGCTTTGGCTCCCATCTTCCGGTTGAGTTTTTCGTCTGTTAACAGCCGAGTGACTTTGTCCGAGAAGTCGTCAATGGAGTACGGTTTTGCCGTGAATCCTGTGGTTCCGTCTATTACGGTTTCGGTTGGACCCGCGTAGTCCCAGACAACGGCTGGTGTGCCGCACGCCATCGCTTCTATAGGTCCGAGACCGAAGTCTTCGCATGGAGAGGAATAGGCATATACGTCGGCGTTTTGGTAGAGTTTGACCAAGTCGGTTTCGCTGACTTGCCCCGTGAAAACCACGTTGTCTTGGAGATTTAGAGCCTCAACGACTTTCCTCAGCTTCGACGTGTGCCTCGTGAAACCGCTTGTAATTACAAGGTTTGCATCGCACTTCTCCAGTATCTTCGGCATCATCCTGATGAGGTAGGTCAGCCCCTTCTGCGGGTAGTGCCTGTTGGTGGAGAGCACAAAGGGTTTTCTCACGGTTTTGTTGTTTACGGTCAACTCCTTCTCTGGGCGGTCAGCGGGTCTGTATCTCCGCGTGTCCACTCCAGGCGAACAAAGCATCGGCGTATAACCGTAGATTCTCTTAACGGAGTTGTATATCCACTTGCTGTTGACTAATAGGGCGTCTGCGGATGCAACTGAAACGTGGTCCCAAGCTTTAACAACGGGTTTCGCCGCCTTAACCAGCGTGTTTAACAGCGCAAAGTCCCTTTTTGTGCCCCACCCTACCTCGAGGTCAATTGTCCTAGGATAGAGAAAACGGGCTGGCTGATGCAAATAGCAAACATACGGTTTTCGTAGAGCTTTGGCGACACTGTAGCCTATCCAAGTGGACGGCTGACCGTGACAGAGGATCACATCGAATTCAGCAAACTTATCCGCGTAGAAAGACGCTAAAAAGGAGCTAGATGCGAGGCTTAGAAAGTCGCGTAAAGGCAGGGGAACCTTCATCTTCGGCAGTAAACCCGTGGGCTTTATCTGCCCTATTAGGTCCGGATGGCAAAGATCGGTTCTAACCGTCGGAGCGAAACACTCGACGTGATGCCCCTTTTCCTCAAGTAAAAGATGCTCATAAATGGCTGTGCGCTCCCCGCCTCCGCTGTACATGAAGCCCATGTGAAACAAGGCGACCTTCAAGCCTAAGCCCCAATGCTAACTTGTCTTCTGAATATTTGAAGCATATTTGACAGCAAATAAAACTATAGGGGTCTGGCCTTTGATGTCTATGCCTCTACAAGACCTATCTTCTTTAGAATTTTCTTCGCGGCGGTTACGGCTGGGCTGTCAGGGGGCAAGTCCAACACGGATTTTCCAGCCAAGTTGGATTTGAAGACGTTATCGTCCTGAGGAATTCGTTCTGCGAGTTCTATGCCGATTTTCTTCGCTTCGTCCTTTAGGAAGCTTTCCATTTCTGGGGGGAACCTGTTTCCCACGAGGTAGATTTTCTTGAAGTTTATGTGGACTTCTTTGGCGATTTCTTTGATGCGGCGGGCTGTTTGGAAGCCCATGAAGCTGGGGTCCGTGACCACGATCATTATGTCCACGTCTCTGTCGGTTCTCCGGCTTAGATGTTCCAATCCTGCGGCGGTGTCCATGAGGGTCAGATCATAATTCCTGGAAAGCGTGTCAATGATGCGGGTTAGAAAGGCGTTCACTGGACAGTAGCAGCCTTCCCCTTCGCCTCGGCCCATAACCAACAGGTCAAAGTTAGGCGTCTCCTCTAAAAGCTCAAAGATCTTAGTCTCCAAAAAACGCTCCTTGCTAACCTCTGGCGGAAGACTTGACCGCTCCATAGCCTCCTTCAACTCGTCTACGGCCATGCCTACTGTTTTGCTGTATGAGACGCCTAAAATGTCAGGGAGATTAGAATCTGGATTAGCGTCAATAACGAGTAAGCTGCGTCCGTTAGCTTCACTCAAAATCTTCACCATCAGAGCCGTTAAGGTCGTTTTGCCCACGCCGCCCTTGCCTGAAACCGCCACAACCAACCGCTTCTTCGCTGCCGTCAAACCGCATCACACTCAAGGTGAAATAGCCAAACACGGCACAAATTAACCTTTTTCCATTTCAAAAGAGTTAATAGGAGCCGTTCCAATAATCCGAAGTTCTAAGAGACAAGAAAAACAGAAAGGTGAAGTGAAAAACTCAACAAACACTTCCAAATTCTGCACGGAAGGTGAAAGTTTTGCCCAAAAAAACGCTTGTAAAGATAAAGGAGTTAAAAACAGACATCGGCGTCATAAAGGACCTAGAACTGTCCATCGGCAGAATAATCGAGGAAGAATGGAAGGAACCAGTTGGTCCGACGCCCTATCCGAGCATAACCGCCCTAAGAGAATGGGACCACAAGCTTCTGCAGCGGTATAAGCCGTTTTACATGCCCTTCTGCGACGTATGCTGCCTCTGCACCTTCGGCAAATGCGATCTAACCGGGGACAAGCGGGGAGCCTGTGGACTGAACATGGCGGCCCAACAGTCCCGCATAGTCCTCCTCGCTTGCTGCATCGGAGCCGCAACCCATGTTGGTCACGCTAGGCACCTTGTTGAGCACTTGATAGAAAAGTTCGGTCGAGACTGCCCCATAGACGTAGGCGGCATAAACGTTGAAGTGGAGGCTCCCGTCACTCGCTTGGTGTGCGGCATCAAACCAAAAAAGCTTGAAGATTTGGAGGACGCCCTAGACTACTGCGAAAATCAGGTAACCCACCTCCTTTCAGCCACCCACACCGGACAGGAAGGCAGCAACATCGACTTCGAGTCCAAGGTGCTTCACGCAGGCATGGTAGACCAGGTGGGAATGGAAATTGCGGACATGGCGCAGATATCAGTTTACGGCTTTCCAAAAGGTGAGGCTGAAGCCCCTTTGACGGAAATCGGTTTCGGCGCGGCTGATGTCTCGAAGCCAGTAATTCTAGTTATAGGTCACAATGTACCTTCCTCGGTGGGGATAATCGACTATCTCACGGACAAGGGGCTTTACGGCGATGTTGAGGTAGTAGGCATATGTTGTACGGCCATCGACATGACCCGATATAGCCCTAGGGCTAAGATAGTGGGACCTATCTCGTGGCAGCTGCGTTTCATCAGAAGCGGAATTCCCGACCTCATCGTTGTGGACGAGCAGTGCATCCGCGCAGACACAGTAGTTGAAGCCCAGAAGATTAAGGCACCCGTGATCGCCACCAGCGAGAAGAACTGTTTGGGGCTTCAGGAACGATCTGACAGTTCCGCGGATGAGACAGTTGCAGATTTGGTGCAAGGGAAAATTCCCGGCGTGCTTATTCTGGACCCAGACAAGGTTGGGGAAATAGCGGTTAGAACCGTGTTAAAAGTCGCCCCTAAGCGGAAAAAGTTCAAAGTCATCCCAGAAAAAGAGGAAATAATTGAGGCTGCAAAACGTTGCACATCATGCGACGACTGTCGACGGGCATGCCCCAACGACATGCCTATCCCCGAGGCTCTAAAGGCGGCGGCCAAAGGAGACCTAAATCCTCTAGCAAATATACTCGAGGACTGCATAGGCTGTGCCCGTTGTGAAGGTGCTTGCCCCAATGATTTTCCGCTGCACAGTTTCATGATAAGTGCCGCTGAAAAATCGCTTAGGACAGAGAAGTTCAAAATTAGAGTTGGTAGAGGCGCCATACAGGACGTAGAGATACGAAACGTCGGTGGACCCATAGTTCTCGGCGACATCCCCGGCGTGGTGGCACTGGTTGGATGCGCCAACTATCCTAACGGAGGAAAAGAAGTGGCGGAAATAGCCGAGGAATTCGCGAAGCGTAGATACATAGTGGTCTCATCAGGATGCGCCGCCATGTCGATGGCAATGTACAAGGACAAAGAAGGGAAGACCGTTTACGAAAAATATTCAGGTGCCTTTGATGCTGGAGGCGTCTTAAACGTGGGTTCATGCGTTTCCAACCCGCACATAATCGGGGCAGCCATCAAAATTGCAAGCATCTTCGCCAAGCGCAACTTGCGGGCGAACTATGAGGAAATTGCTGACTACATCCTTAACCGCGTTGGAGCAGTCGGCGTCGCTTGGGGCGCCATGTCCCAGAAGGCTGCTTCCATCGCAAGCGGTTGCTGGAGGATCGGCGTACCCGTAATTGTGGGTCCCCACGGCTCCAAGTACAGGCGTATGCTCTTGGGTAGAAAGGACCGCGAGGAAGACTGGTACGTTTACGATGCTCGAACTGGAGATAGGGTTTACGTTGGACCAGCGCCGGAGCATCTGTTCTGTGCGGCTGAAACCAAGGAAGAAGCGATGGTGCTGATCGCCAAGCTCTGCATGAGACCCAACGACACCACGAAGGGGCGTTCCGTAAAGTTGACGCATTACATAGACTTACATAAGCGCCTCTACGGCACCTTGCCTGACGACATTCCTCTCCTGGTGCGCACTAAAGCCGACGTTCCGATCACTATGAAGGACGAGATCCTAAAGCTGTTAAAGGAGAAAAAATGGAAAGAAAGAAGGATTCCAGACCCAACTCTTCTACCACGATTAATCAGGAGGAAGGTTTGAATTGAGAGCAGCAGAACCATGGCAGAAGGCTGAAATCCCAGGTCCAACCAAGGCGTTGCTCATTACGAAGCCGGAGGTTGTGGTCGCGATGATAAAGAGGGCGAAGCGTCCAATCTTCGTGATTGGGCATGAAGCTGCTGAAGTTGAACTAGGTAAGCTGAAGCTGATCGACTATGTGATAAAACTCGCCAAGACCACGAAAGCACCGGTCGTTGCCACGGCTCAAACAATAGGCGAGTTTCTCAAAAGGAGGTTCAAGCTTGCGACGGCGATGCCTGCGGTGGACATTGCCAATAGACTTCGGGACTCTGACTGGAAAGGTTTAGACGGAAAAGGGCCATATGACCTTGCCTTATTCGCTGGAATTCCGTATTACATGGAGTGGAACCTGCTGTCGGGGCTGAAGCACTTTGCTCCGCACCTAAAGACCATATCCTTAGATAGGTTTTATCAGCCCCACGCCTCATGGTCATTTCCTAACATTTCACCTAAAGAACTGCAGGAATCGTTTAAAGTTATGATAACCAAAATGGGAGGGAAGTAAATTGTCCATGTTCAAGGACATTCCAGTGGATGTTGGAGTAATCTACGAGGGTGAACGGATCAGGAAGAACGACATGTACGTGGAGCTCGGCGGTCCGAAGGTTGAAGCCAAGTTTGAGCTGGTCCGAGCTAAGAGCCTAGATGAGGTTGAAGACGGAAAAATAATGATTGCTGGTCCAGACCTGAAGGACATGAAGGCTGGAAGCCGTGTCCCCTTCGGAATCTACATCGAGGTCGCCGGCAAACAGGTTGAACCGGAGCTCGAGGGCGTCATTGAACGCCGAATCCACGAGTACTGCAACTACATCGAAGGATTCATGCACCTGAACCAGCGCTACGACATCTGGCTCCGCCTAAGCAAAAAATCCTTCGAGAAAGGATTGAACTCCTTCCGTTATATAGGAAAAGTCCTGCAGAGACTTCTCAAAAGTGAATTGCCCATCATAGAGAAGATCCAGATCACGTTTATAACTGATCCTAAAGAAGCCAAAAAAATGTGGAAGGAAGCCTTAGGGATATATGAGGAACGTGACAGAAGGGCACGAGGACTAAAGGACGAGGATGTGGACTCCTTTTACGGGTGCACCCTCTGTCAGTCCTTCGCTCCGACCCACTGCTGCGTAATTACGCCTCAGAGGTACTCCAACTGCGGCGCCATAAGCTGGTTCGACGGACGAGCTTCAGCCCGCGTGGACCCGAAAGGTCCAGTTTTCAGAATTGAGAAGGGTGAATGCCTTGATCCAGTTAAGGGCGAATACACGGGGGTGAACGAGGCTGTTAAGGAGAAGTCGTTGGGGGCGGTTACGCGGGTTTACCTTTACAGCGCCTTCGGTTATCCCCACACGTCTTGCGGCTGCTTCGAAGCAACGGCTTTCTACATCCCAGAAGTGGACGGCTTAGGCATAGTTCACCGAGGGTTTAATGACGTGACCGTTAACGGGTTGCCTTTCTCAACCATGGCGGACTCCACAGCTGGGGGCAGACAAGTAGACGGCTTCCACGGTTTATCCATCGAGTACATGAGGTCGCCTAAGTTCCTTCAAGTCGACGGCGGGTGGAACCGCGTTGTTTGGATGCCTACGAGCGTCAAGGAGCGCGTGCAAGCCTTCATACCTAAAGAGCTAGTTGACAAAATCGCGACGGAAAACGACGTGAAAACAGTCGAAGAACTAAAGCAGTTCCTCAAGGCAAAACAGCATCCGGTTGTTGAACGTTGGGAAGCTGCACCAACTGAAATTGCAGTTGAAGAGGAAAAGGCGGGAGTTCCAGCTGAAGCACCCGCCATAACCGTTCCTTCCTTGCCCATTTCAGCAGGCGGCTTCAAGATAATCCTTAAAGACGCAAAAATACACGCTAAAAAGGTTATAATCCGAAGGATGAAGGAGTGAAAACCGTTGGGGGACGAAGAAAAAAAGAAAAAAGTGGCTATAAATTTCAACTCAAAGCTCTTGGAGCTGTTGAACAAACTCGAAGAACTAGAGCTTGAGGACGTAGACCTCGAAGTCGGAGACCTAGAAATCTGGCTTCAACCCGCCGCCGCTGGCACTGCTGTTACGCCCAAAGTCGTAACGCCGACAAAAGCCAAACCTACGGAGCTGTTGGAGGCAAAGTTCGTTCCCCCAGTGTGGGAGTACCCCGGAAAAATTGTGGAGGTCAAGCTTGGAGCCACCAAAAGCGGAGGCGGAACCCGGAACAGATCACTTACCATTGGCGGGGAAACCGTTCCAGCCTATTATCGCTTCGAGCAGCCTACGCCTCATCCTCCAGTTATTGTCTTCGACGTGTTCGACGCGAAGATTCCTTTGGCGAAGGCGGTGAAAATGCACGTTAAGGAGGTTATGGAGGACCCAGCGGCGTGGGCAAAACTCGCCGTGGACAAGTTCGGAGCGGACATGATTACGCTGCACTTGGTCAGCACTGACCCGCTTATTCAGGATGCTTCGCCGAAGGCGGCTGCGAAAATCGTTGAGGAAGTGCTCCAAGCGGTGGATGTTCCGCTGGCTGTTGGGGGTTGCGGGGACCCTGAGAAGGATTTGAAGGTTTTTGAGAAAGTGGCGGAAGTGGCTGAAGGTGAACGGATTCTAGTTAATTCTGTGAGGCTTGAAATGGACATTGAGAAAACCGCCAAGCTTATCAAAAAGTATGGGCATGTTGCGCTTGCGTTTACTTCTATGGACATGAATCAGGCGCGGGAACTGAACCGAAGGCTCTACGATTTTCTGCCGAAAGAACAGATCGTGGTAGATACTACCACGGCGGCGCTCGGCTACGGGTTGGACTACGCCTTTACGATAATGGAACGCACCCGCCTAGCGGGTTTGATGGGAGACTCTCAGCTGCAGCATCCGATGGCTTCTGGAACCACCAACGCTTGGGCTGCTAGGGAGGCTTGGATGAAGATGGCTCCAGAGTGGGGACCTCGTGAACTGCGGGGGCCGATCTGGGAGACGGTTACCGCGTTGACTCTTCTGTTAGCTGGCGTTGACTTGTTTATGATGATGCACCCGGCGGCGGTTAAAACAGTTAAGGATGTTATCAAGGAGCTGACGAGTAAAAACAAGGGAAAACCCGAGAAGATCGCTGACTGGGTGACCTTGAAAATTTAGGGGATGAAAGGCGTGTCTGAGCGGGAAATTAGGAGAACCGGCGTGAAGGAACTAAGCCCCATCGACGTTTACAAGCTGCTCCCGAAGACGAACTGCAAAGAATGCGGCGAAGAAAACTGCATGGCTTTCGCGGCTAAGCTGGTTAACCGAGAGGTTAAGCTGGAGGATTGCCCCCCTCTTTTGAAGAAGGAAAACGAAGCGGCTTATCGAAAACTCTGGGAGCTGCTTAAGCCTCCGGTTAGGGAAGTCACCTTCGGCGCGGGCGACCACGCGGTTAAGATCGGCGGCAAACTCGTAATGTACCGCCACGAGTTCACTTTCTTTAACTCCACGGTCATAGCCATCGACGTCACAGACGAAACGCCCGAGGAAGAGCTGCTTAGTAGGATTAAGGGAGTTGAAAACTTCCAGTATGAGTATATCGGTCAAGACTTGCGGTTGGACTCGTTGGCTGTTCGATGCACCTCCGGTGATGTCAAGCGTTTCGGAGCGGCAGTTGAGAAGGTTTTAAGGAACACAAAGTTGCCCTTGGTTCTCTGCTCCTTCAACCCGGAGATCATGGAAAACGGTTTAGTTGCCGCCAAAGAGGCTAAACCGCTGATTTACGCCGCTACGAAGGATAATTGGAGGGACATGGCGGAGCTGGCACTTATGTACAGCTGTCCCTTAGCGGTTTTCGCTCCCAACGACCTTGACCTCCTGCGGTCTCTAGCCAAGACGCTCGTTGAATACGGCGTCGAAGACCTCGTTTTGGACCCCGGCACCTTCCCAAGCGAGGGACTCGTGGACACAATTAACAATTTCACTATGATCAGGCGGGCGGCCTGCAAAGAAGGCGACGGGCTTCTCGGCTTTCCGCTAATCGGTACGCCTATAACGGCTTGGTCTAACGGCGGCGGAGAGCCCGCGGAGGTGGCTGAGTGGAGGGAGGCTTACGTTGCGGCGATGCTGATTAATCGGTATGCTGACGTTTTGTTGTTGCACAGCCTCGAAGGTTGGGTTCTCCTGCCTAACGTAGTTTTGAGGCAAAACATCTACACGGACCCGCGGAAGCCTGTGGCGGTTAAGGCTGGACTACGCGTCTTAGGGGAGCCGGATGAGAACTCGCCGGTCATGTTCACCACCAACTTCGCCTTGACCTATTACACGGTGGAGTCTGACATAAAATCCGGCGGCGTAAACTGCTATTTAATCGTCATTGACACAGAGGGCATCTCGGTGGAGAGCTCAGTTGCTGGACGCCAACTAACCGCGGAAAAAGTGGCTGAAGCCATCAAAGAAACAGGCGTAGCCAAAAAAGTCAAGCATCGTAAGCTTATTATTCCAGGAAGATCAGCACGGCTCAGCGGAGAAATCGAAGAACTCAGCGGCTGGCAAGTCCTCGTTGGACCCATAGACTCCTCGGGCATACCAAAATACATACAGGAAAAATGGCAAGCAACAACATAGCCAATTATTATTCTATTTTTCTTCCTCTAGAAAGAGGTCCTTTGTTGCTTTTGCTCTTTTCTTGGAGTTAACGTTGTCTAGGAGGGTTACGACCTGCTTTTGGGTGCTGATTTTTTCTGTTTCTCCGTCGGGTCGCTTCCGCGTTACTTGAATGCAGTTGTCAACGACGCAGCTCCACACGCACGCGGCACAGTAGACACACAGTTCCTCCACGATGCCCACTTCGCCTGCTTTCCAGTAAAGCGCTTTTGTGGGGCAAGCGTCAATGCACAACTTGCATTCAACACCCTTGCAGGTTTTCTTGTCGATGGTTATGGTTCCCTCGTCGAAGAACTCCTTAACGCCGACCTCTTCCAGAAGCTGCGCTCTCTTCGCTTTATCCCGCTTCTTGGAGGCTTCTAGGAGAAGCTGATAAATATCCTGCGCTGGGCTATCTGCCTTGTTTTTGGGCACCGTTTACTCCTCCTAGGCCGCCACCGTTCTAGGAGAAAAATGTTCAGACTTATAAATAAACATGAAGCGTCTGCTTATAGTACGTTAGCACAATTGTATGAAAGAAAACCGATTTGATTGAAACAATTCTAGAAATATCCGTTTTGGCAGTGTTCATACCGCTGCTTGCACTTATCCATTTGTCTTATTGAAGCATGCTATTTTTCTCTCCTTAAGAAGTCGCCTATGTCTGAAATGTTCTTCACAACGACCTCGTTGCTCTTTTCTTCATCTATATTGCACAGTATTTTACCGAAGCCTAGACATTCTCCATGCTGATTCAGTATTAGCGTGTAATCGCCTTTTCTTTTCGAGCCAATCACTTGCCGTATTCCCCGTTTGAATACGTCCCTCCCGCAAACGAAGAGCCACTCCGTCTTCCCGTCAACGACCATTTTGTTTGCCTTCCTTTCCGCGATCATGGCTAACAGGTTGAAGCTTGGAAAGAAGATTCCCTTTTTGACTTTTCCCAGATAGGTTCCAGCATAGAAGAAGTCTCTTTGAACATGCTGCTTCAAATTCTCGTTTAGGAGAAAGTATCTCTTCTGCTTTTTAACTACTAGGTTCTTGTCTAAGTTAACTTTTGCCGCAAATCGCCTTACGAAATTGTTTATTTCTTTCATTGCGTGCCCGCTCGCTTTTTGAGTTTGCAGACGAAGAATCCTTGAGTTTGCACTGGCCAAATTCGCCTGCATTTTTCTATTGAGCCGTCAAGTTCTTTTCCGAAGATGTTTGTTGATGCCTTTTCTCCGGGGCAGTTGATTTCTTCAACTTGGAGATTCAACGTTTTTATCGCCCAGTCGATATTCAGTTCATCCTCTTCTGGCTCTAGCGAACATGTCGAGTAAACTATTTCGCCGCCATCTTTTACGATCCTTGAGGCTTCACTCAATATTTCCCTCTGACGCGCTGCGTTATTTTCCACATCTTTGAGCGTTCTTCTTTTGAACCAGTCTCTGTCGGTTGCATAATTGCCTGAACACGGAACGTCTAGAAGTATTCTGTCAAACTTCGTGTTTAGCCGCGATGCCTTCCGCGCATCCATCTCATAGACTATGATATTCTTCACTCGACAACGTTCCAACTGATTTGATAGCGCCCTTAATCTTCGTCTTCTAACATCTATGGCGATTACTACGCCTGTGTTCTGCATCAAATCAGCTAGCTGAACAGTTTTGCCGCCGGGAGCAGCACATGCATCAAGAACCACTTTATCTTTCAACTTAGTGAATAACGTGGCGGGAATCTGAGCTGCAGTCTCTTGGACTGAATACAAGCCCAGAAGATACTCCACTGTTGCGCCAATCGAAAAATCTGACTTGCCAACCCAATATCCATTCTCCAGAAAAGAAATCTTTTTCAGCTCTATTGTTCTAGATTCTAGTCTCTTTATAACATCTGCTTTCTTTCCGTTCATAGTGTTTACCCTAATTGACTGCCTAAGCTCGGGTTTGCTGTATTCCCAACCCAGTTTTTCATAGCGACGCAGAAAAAACTCTCTGCCAGACATAGAAGATAAGTAAGAATAGATTTCATAAAAACTTGGCGTTTCAACGTAGATTCCGGATGTTATCGTTTTTTAAAAAGCTGAAAAACAAAAGCAAAAAGGAAACGTCTATTTTCTAGACGAATCTATTATGGGCTGAAGGTGCAGAGTGATGAAGTTGGCGGTTGCTGGCAAGGGCGGCGTGGGCAAAACCCTAGTTGCAGGAACCCTCTCGCGGTTTTTAGCCCGCGACGGCTACCGAGTTTTAGCGGTGGACGCTGATCCAGCTATGAACCTCGCCTACGCGCTGGGCATCCCAGCCGAAAAAGTGGCTCAGGTTGTTCCTTTAACTGAGAATGAGGCGCTGATTAAGGAGAGAACCGGCGTTAAACCCGGAACAGGCTCCGGAGCCATCTTCAACTTGACGCCGACCGTGGATGACATAGCCGAAAAATACGGCGTAATCGGACCTGACAACGTTAGGCTTTTGATTATGGGAACCGTGCGGTCCGGCGGAAGCGGGTGCATGTGTCCAGCTAACGCGTTGATACGCGCCTTAATTCGTCACGTGACGTTGGAGCGGAAGGACGCGGTTGTGATGGATATGGAGGCGGGTCTAGAGCATCTGGGAAGGGCGACTGTCCGCGGGTTCAACGCTCTGCTTTGCGTGGTGGAGCCGGGTGCTCAGGCAGTTGAAACCGCCAAGAAGATCAAACGGTTAGCGGAGGACATCGGCGTGAAGGAGGTTTTGGCTGTTGGGAACAAGGCGGCAACCGAAGAAGACCGAGTGTTCATTAAGCGATCTCTGAAGGAAGCCGGTTTAGAACCTGTATGCATCATACCCTTCGACAGGAACGTCTTGCGGGCGGACATCCTCCGCGTTGCGCCGCTGGACCATTCTCCAGATTCGCTGGCTGTTAAAACAATAAAGGAGCTTGAGTTGGCGCTCAGTAGACGGTTTGGGGAAGCTCTCTAGGGGCATGCCCACTTTTGGTGGAAGCTAGAATTAGGCGTTCCGAGTTCACGTCGACCTCCAAGATTCTGCAGTTTTCAAACTCCTTCGACTCGCCCAATATGTCCCTAACAACAACGTTTCCGCCGTCAGCCTTCACGTAAACCGCATCCTTAAAAACCACTTTTCCGCCGACAACCACCTTAAACTCGCACATCTAAATCGCCCCTGCAGAATCACAAACCCACTGGCACATCACTAATTGTTTATTCCAATTCATATAAGCTTAATTCAGCCTTCAACGGAGATATCCCCCGCAAATTTCCCGTGAATCTCCTTTAGAGAGCGCAGCACCGCAGCGTAAGGATAAATGTTAAATGTCCATGGGAAATAAACATAAGGATTCGGGAATAACCATGGCAAAAGACAAGTTCATAAAGTCTTGGAAAATGAAAAGCCCAAATGCCAAACACACGTTAGAGATTGAACTTTGGGAAAGGCCTGACGGAAGCCGTTACCGAAAAGCAAGCAAGAAATGACCAGAAAAAGAAACGATTATCCTAACCACCCCATCCTTTTTTTACTTTAATAACCTTAAGCATACCTAAGCCTCCTTTCTCAGACAAGAGATACGGCGGATGCGCACGCAAATAGGCTTACTTTTAATATACGCCATCATTAAAAAGATAACAGGAACTCCGTCTGGGATAAACCATGGCAGATTCTGAAGGTAGAAAAGAGGAGGATAGTTTAAAAAGACGCGAAAGGATGAGCGATAAAGAATTAAAGGTATTCGGTGTTCAACAGCGTCCACAAAAGATATATCGTACGTGTAATTTCGAAGGTTTAACATCGAAAAAGGACGAGTTTTTAGAAAAAGTTGTTAAGACAATGGAAATTGAAGGTTTTATGAAAGTGTCTGAAGTTAAACCTTTTCGGCTTTCTCTCGGATCGAAGGACGTTTTACGCTTTTGGGACCTTACTGGTTGGCGTGACAAGGCAGCGTGGCACCAGATGATAGGTAGCGACGTCCTTCTTGAAGCGGACAAAAGGGGAGCTAAATTAAGAGTTGGAGTTCGAGCGGAAGCACGGAATAACGACTTAAGAGTAGGATTCTTCTACTTCAGAAAAAATAAACTGAAGTCAGTAGCTGGGATAAAGTTCTTTCTGGCAATTGCTGCATTCTTTGCCTATGCATTTGTAGCAGAATGGTTCATGTTTAATGTTCTACTTAAATTAGGGTGGGGTCTATGGATGTCTGCTTTGACAACTTGCGTGGTAGTTTTTCTCCCCGTCGTTCCCTTCATCAAATATTATGGATTCACTAAACCTAAACGTATGCTAATGGAGATGGAACAGCATATATCAGAAATTGCTGAGTCCTTGGGCGGAAAGCAAGTGACTCAATTCAAGCAAACGACAGTCAAACTGGAAGACTAAATCGCTTAACTCCCCATTTCGGTGTTTTCCATACTTGGAATTCAAGGTTCTACCCTGAGAATTTTCATCAAGGAGATTTAACTGCTCACATGTCTATGTCTTATGAAAAATGGCTCAGGATACCAGTACGGACAAAACAAAACTGTATGCTCTCTCCGCTACTGTAATGGCCGAATTCGCCCCACTTTTGCTCATTCCTACTGTAGGCTGCATTATTATGATAGGCATTCTTATAGGCATTCTAGTTTATTACCCAGTAACAGGAGAGTGATACTTGTTAGTATATTACGTAGCGTACCCCGTATAGAGGAGGTAATCTGTTGAAGGCGAAGCCTTGGAGAACCTGCACTTTTGAAAAGTTAGGGCCTGAAAGACGGGACTACCTCGATCAACTAACCCGAGAAATGATTAAAAAAGATTTCAAACCAGCGGAGAAAAATCCTTTCGTATGGATTGAACCCGATTTAGTATTTAAATCGCCTAATAAATGGATGGCGGGCATTCGAGCCGTTTCTGTGAAGGAAGACCTTAAAGTCGGACTAATTAGCGGAGGAGATCTACAACGATTATTACTGCAATATTTTGTGGGACTAGTTCTGGCAATGGTTCTTTTTGCTATCGCTGGGTTTGGATTTAAAACAGTTGGACTAACCGCAAATGTATCAGCGTCTATAGCTTTATTCATTTCTTTAACGATAATGGTTCTAACAGCATTCTCGATAAGTTTGCAAAGAAGAACCATAAATCAAAAAGTTATAAAAATACTAATCGAGACGGCTCAATCCATGGGTAGCAACCAAATAACTCCCTTCAAAAATGATTTTATGGATTAGATTTATAATTCTAGGGCTTTGATTAGGTCTGTTGTGCCTTCGCCGGTTTTCATGCTTGCCTTAACCACCTTCAGCTTCGGTTTGATCTCCTTCGCCTGTTCCGCAAGCTTGTTGGGGTCTACGCCCATGGCTTCAGCCAAGTCGATTTTGTTGATCACCGCAATGTCGGAGCCGAGGAAGATGAGGGGATGTTTAATGACCATGTATGGGCCTTCAGTTACGCTCACTACGACGATCCTCCTGTGGGCACCCAGCTTGAACTCGGCGGGGCAAATCAGGTTCCCAACGTTCTCGATGAAGAGCACATCCACAGCGTCCAAGTTCAGCCGTTTCAAAGCTTTCTGCACTAAATTGGCGTCAAGATGACACTCTTTACCTGTGTTCACCTGAACCGAAAAGACGCCGTGCCTCCCAACCCTATCCGCGTCAACCGTGGTGGTTACGTCTCCGGCAATCATCGCAAGCCGGTATCTGCCCTTCAGGCGGTCGGCTAAAGCCTCTATCAAGGAGGTTTTTCCGGAGCCGATGGCGCCCATGATGTCAATTGCCTTTATGTTGTGCTCATCTAGGGTCCGCCTGTTTTCGCGGGCAAGCTCATCGTTCTTCTTCAACAAGTCCTCTTCAAGCTCTATATCTAAGATTTCGCCTTCTTCAGCCACGATAATCCGCGGGTCTTTTTCTTTCGCTTTCATTTGTATCCCGAACCACTTTCAGCTTACATTGAAACATTAACGGCAAAGAGCATTAAAACTATTCTCTTGAGGCTTTCCCTGCAGGTTTTTATATCAATGTTTACAACCCTTAAATTGGTGCGCAAAATTCATGCATGAGTTTTCTACAATGCAGATGATTCTTGAGGCGGTTTTAAATGCAGCAAAAGCGCACAAAGCTGAAGAAATAGTTGAAATTAACCTTGAAATAGGAGAGCTAACCTTCCTAAACCCAGAACAGTTAAAATTCGCCTTCTCCGTCCTCTCGAAAGACACCATCGCCGAAAACGCAAAACTGAACATAAGGCAAGTTCAACCAGCGATAAAGTGCAAAAACTGCGGCTACGAAGGACCCAACAAATACGGCGGACCGACGCCGCATCTTTTGGATGTTCCTATATATCTGAAATGCGCAAATTGTGGAAGCGCGGAAGTCAGCATCACAGCTGGAAGAGAGTGCAACATTAAAAATTTTAAGATAAAAGTTCCAGACGAACCGAAGAGCAAAGCATAACGGTATTTTATGCATGTAAGATTTTAAAAAGCGAGGCTGAGCCGTTCATCAACAACAGGTTTACGGTGAAAAAGCGTGGTTGGGCGGTACGAGGCGATGGTGGTATCGAGTAGGTACTGGAAGCCCGGAGAGGACTACCTGCACATTATAACCGATTCGGTTAGAGGCAAAATAGAAAACAATGATTTTTTAACGGTTTCTGAAAAGGCACTTTCAACCGCCCTAGGCAGGCTGGTCAACGAGAGCACGGTTCAGCCCAGCCGTTTAGCTCAATTCCTCGCTAAATACTGGATGCGTATCCTCTGGGGTTACTCTTTCGGGCGGCTTTCCCGCCTCCGCAAAAAAACCATTCAACACCTCAGAGATTACCCGGTGGAAGAGGGAAGCGCCCACAAACAAGTAGTCTTGTGGCATGTGGGTTTCCTGCAGGCGTTGATGTATGGGTCAGAAGGAGGAATGGACGCGACTAATCTGCCTTATTCCTATGTGAGCCTTCCGCTTGGGGACGCTGAGGAAATAGCGCAGAGAATCCGTGAAAAAATCAAATCTGAGCTGGGAAAAGACGTGAGTATCATAATCGTGGACACCGACAAGACTTATTCGCTGGGAGGCTTTCACTTCACGCACCGCCGCAAAACAATCAAGGGAATCCATTTCCTTGGAGGCTTTCCAGCCTACGTGTTCGGAAGGTTTTTTAAGTTGAAGCGACGGGCTACGCCGGTTGCGGTTGCTGGCTGCGCAGTGACGGTTGAGGATGCTTTGGAAGTTGCGGATGTTGCGAACAGTCGCCGTGGCTTCGGCGCAGGGAAAACCGTTTGGGACATGGCTAAAAAGTTCAAGGTTCCCATAACCCATGTAACTTGGGCTATGCTTGAAAAAATGGAACATAAGCCGATTGTTATTGTACGGTTGAAGAAACGGGATTGAACAACGGGTTTAATTTTCTTTGCTGTAAGAATTATTTACGAAATTCACAAAAGGCTTAAACGTGTCTTCGAAGATAGCTGTGCGAGTGTTGAGAAGGATGCCGTACGGGTTTGATTTTGATTTATCCCGTTTATCCCGCTCGTTTTTCAGGGAGATCGCGAAGTCCTCTGGCGAAAAGGACATCCATAGGAGAATTGGGAAGCGGGCGCGGTATTTAGCTGAAAAGTTTCGGATTGATGAAATAACGGGGCTAAACGTGGCTGATGCCCTGATGGTCGTCGAAGACCTGATAGACGTATACGTTAAGAACTGCTCTTATAAGGAAAAATTTTCGAAAACGGGAAAACGGGTGCTCTTTCTGCCTCACTGCGCAAGGAAGTACATGGATAACCGGTGTCAAGCCCGTTTTGACGCTGAAGAATCCTCGTATCGGTGTGCCCACTGTTCGCCGGATTGCCTAGTTAACCGGGCGACAGCCCTCGCGGAGAAAAGAGGATACGACGTTTACGTTTTACCGGGAAACTCCTGCGTAACCAAGATTCTGAAGAAGAAACGTTATGAGGGAATCGTTGGGGTTGCCTGCTGTGAGGAGCTGAAGTTGTCCGCGAAGTACTTGGAAGAAAGCGGGTTGCCGGGTCAAGCTATTCCCCTCATCAAGAACGGGTGTGCTAACACGGAGTTCAACCTTCAAAGTCTAGAAGCAATTTTATAAGCACCTGATAGAGCCTAATAGATCGAGGAAGTTGGTTCAATGAGCATCGTAACGCCTGTTGTCTTTCAGTTGGGCTTCGGCGGAATCGCTGGCTTCATAGTCGGATACGCCTTTAAGAAACTCACCAAACTCCTCGCGATAATTGCGGCGCTCTTCTTCGTTGCTCTAATGTATTTAGCCTACGCGGGCATAATCAGCATAAACTTTGGCGCGTTGGTTGACGCTATAGGGAGGCTCTTCGGCGTAGCGGGACAAGCAGCTAACTGGATTGCGCCGATCATAGGGATTCTGCCCTTCGCTGGAAGTTTCGTCGTTGGGCTTTTTCTCGGGTTCAAAATGGGCTGAAAACAGAAAAAGCAAAATTGCGGTCGTATAGGGTTATATCTGCGAACTGTTAATTTCAGCGTGAGGGAAGGGATTTGCCTGAGGTTCGTGTTGCCATAGCCGGCGTGGGTAACTGCGCTTCTGCTCTTATTCAAGGAGTCGAGTACTACAGGAACGTGAAACAGGAAACTAAGGTTCCTGGGCTGATGCACGTAAACTTTGGCGGTTATCACATCCGCGACATAAAGTTTGTAGCCGCCTTCGAAGTGAACAAACAGAAAATCGGAAAAGACCTAAGCCGAGCCATCTTTACAGCGCCCAACTGCTGCGCAAAATTCGCCGAAGTGCCGGAAACTGGGGTGAAGGTTCTTCCAGCGCCGATTTTGGACGGTGTCGCCCCCCACATGAGAGAACCATTCAAAGTTTACGGGAAAGAGGAGAAGCCGCTGCGCGTAGCTGAAGCCCTCAAAGAGGCGGAAGCGGATATGCTGATAAATTATCTTCCTGTGGGAAGCCGCGAGGCGGCGCGTTATTATGCTCAGGCGGCGCTTGATGCGAAGTGCGCCTTCGTGAACTGCATACCTGAGTTTATTGCTTCTGACCCCGTTTGGGGCAAAAAATTCGAGGAGAAGGCGCTTCCTGTGGCGGGTGACGACATTAAGAGTCAGCTTGGGGCTACGATTCTGCATCGGAACTTGGTTAAGTTGTGTGTGGATCGGGGGGTTGAGGTTGAGGAGACTTATCAGCTGAATCTTGGCGGGAACACGGATTTTCAGAACATGACGGTGGAGGAGCGGCTAAAGACTAAAAGGGTCAGCAAGACTGAGGCGGTTACGTCTATGGTTCCCTACGAGGTTCCAACGCGCATAGGGCCCTCAGACTATGTTCCCTTCTTAGGTGACAAGAAAATCTGCTACATATTCGTTAAGGGGCACAAGTTCGGGAATCTGCCTGTTACGCTCACGGCGAAGCTGGAGGTCGAGGATTCGCCTAACAGCGCCGGAGTCGTCATCGACGTCATACGGGCGGTGAAGCTTGCTTTAGACAGGAGAGTAAGTGGTTCGTTAACGGGCATCTCCTCCTACGCGTTTAAGCATCCTCCTGTGCAGGTTCCTGACGACAAGGCTAGGCAGTGGGTTGAGGACTTCATAGCTGGAAAACGTGAACGTTGACGCGAAGGAAATCGTCTAGATCAGCGGCGGCGGTCTCCGGAACAGCTGTTTTTCCCTCAGTTTCAGATACACTGGGCTATAGCGTACGTCGGATGTCGAATATGTTTGTTTTTCTCGTAGGCCTAAGCCGATTTCAACGAACTCAAGCAGCGTCTCTTGCGTAAACTCGGGTGTCGGGGTGCCCCACCTTACGCCGAGGCAGTGCGGATCAACGTAGACATAGAAGTCTTTTCCCCACTGGGTGAAGACTGCCTCGTTGGGTCGCCCGTACTTTGGTTTGTCATATATCTTGAAGGGCCAAATTTTGCACGCCCTCGGCTTCATCTCTTGCAGCCCACAGACGTAGCGGTCGAAAAACCTGTTCAGGAAAACACATGTGCCGTCGTATCTTTTCTTCAGGTAAAGCCTGTCCACGCGGGGTTCAGTGAAGCCCGTGCCGAAAGTTCGAACGAGCTTTATCCACTCGTCAAGCTTAAGAGCTACGTCATAGCCCCTGCAGCATCTACCACACGCGAGGCAGCTCCAAGATTCAACGTACCTCCACGGAACAGCAACCATACAACATCAACCGTGGGCTCTCAAATACTAACTAAACATCCTAGAACAATTATCTTTTATAAACGTATATTGTGAAGGCTGTGGAGATATTTCCCACAAACTCCCTTTTTTTGTAGCGCGCGCATGTGCACATGCACAACAGAATCATCTGGGCGCAAGGTATTTATCTCACGCGCCGAAAACTCTTGATCGTGAATAGCTATGCCGTCTTTCAAGTGCACGGATGTAGGTCTGAACTGCAAATTCAAAGCAACAGCAGAAACCGAAGATAAGCTTATGAAGAAAATCGTGGAGCACGCCCTGAAAGAACACAACTGGAAAACGATGTCCCCCGAAGCCGTGGAGAAAGTCAAGAAAGCGATCAGAAAGTAATTTCCTCTGTTTTTCTGGTTCGCCTCGTTCCAGACGCTTCAACTCACGCAAAACACGAAGACCTAATCTTACCACAATAAGCTCCGAAATCATCTTTTGTAAACGTATATTGTGTGGGATGGGTAGCCGAGCCTAGGGTTTTCACAGAAGTTTTGCACTTTGAAGGGCGTCCACCCGACGACTTCGTAGTCGTGCGACACAACGCGTGTTCCTGCCCTCAAATCCGTCTCGAGCTTCGGCTTAATCTTCGTGTTTGCGCTCGTCGTAAGGTAAAGCGTAACCACGTCTGCCGGGCTCAAATCCACGTCAAACATGCTGGAGTGGACAATCTTTATTCTGTCCTCGAGGTGGAGCTCCGAAATGCTTTCCATCGCCCGCTTCGCCAAGTCCTCCCGCAGTTCGATTCCCACCGCGTTAGCCCCGAACTCCTGAGCCGCCATGATGGCTACGCGGCCGTCGCCTGAGCCCAAGTCGTAAACTGTTTCTCCGGGCTTCAATTCAGAGAGCGTAAGCATTTGGCGGACCACTTCAGGAGGCGACGCGACATAAGGAGATATGAACAAACTTGAAGCTCCTCCTATAATGCCCTTCTCGTTTAATGAACCCTTATATAATGTTTTTGGATTCTGGAAAAACCAGAATTGCCTAAAACCTTCTCTTCAGGGCCTTCCGCTCGGCTTCCATAACCAACTCGAAGAAGTGGTCTGAAAGGTGCCCTTCCTCCGAGAGCACGTCTGATGCATCGGCGGTCTTCAGTCTTCTGCCGGCGAGGGCGACTGCAGCGGGCTTTCCGTATTTAGCCACCAGCTTAGCCGTTTCCCGGGCTTGATTCCACAGTTTCTGCTCGGCCTTCGTGAGCTTCTCTCCTTTCTTCTCCACGATAGGCCATATCTGGTCTTCCTCGCTGCTTAAGACGCCGAGGGCCGGAGAGCCACATTTTGGGCACGCGGGTTTGTCCGGGAGGTCTTTTATGCGGATCATCTCCAAGTAGCCTCCGCAGTCTCTGTTTGTGCAAACGAACGCTCGAACCTCGTTGAGAAGCCGAGCCTTAGCTGACTCCACTAAGATGCGCTTCATCTTCTCCGGCGGTATAAGATCAGTTTTCATGCTGACGCGTTCTATGCCTACCCGCGCCACCGGAGTAGCGGTTCCCCCAGTTTCCAACCTCACAATCTCAATTTCGCCCTTCCGAACCCAGTCGAAAACCTTCAGCAGGTGATCTAAGTCTAGGTCCTTAGTGAACGTTTCCTTTAGAGCCTCGTCGTAGATCACGGTGTCTTCGAGGCTTTGCAGTAGGCTTTGGAGGCTGACGCGGCTGAGGTCTGCCCATTTTTTTACGGCTCCGAACCTTCGCGCTACGTGGATCAGTCGGCGTTTGAAGAGTCCTGTTTTAACCGCGGCCTTCGTGAGCGTGTCTTGGATTTCCAGATCGGATGTTTCCTTTGTTTCGTTGAGCATCTGGATGATCTGTTTGGCGTCTACTCCGCTTGGGTTTTGGATGAATACGCGGTAGGGGTCATGCTGCACTACGACGGCGTATCCCGTTTGCTCACTGAGGGTGTTACCTATCAGTTGGGCTAGGGCGCGGTTTGTTAGCGAGCCGAAGTTGGCTTGGATTATGATGAATTCTTCCCAGTCTTCCACGGTTATCCGCTTGTCAGTTGGAACCTGAAGGCCCTTTCTCACGTGTTCCACTGTTTCAACGGTTGCGCGGAGAACCGCGTCCTTGTCCGCTGGGTATTTCTGCGATAAACTAGCGGCGATCTCCTCTGGGCTTGTTCCTTTTTTCAGTTGTTCCTCGATGAAGCCCCTTATCCACCCTACTTCTTGGGCCACTTCGAAGGGAACGGGGATTTCTTCGCCTATCCAGCTTGGGATGGCGCCTGTGGGGTCGTCGACGGGTTTGACGTAGATGTGGTCTTCGGCTACGTTCACGATTTTCCAGGGGCTGCCGCGGATGATGAATTTGACGCCTGGTTTTCCGTATTCGGCTACGAAGGCTTCGTCGAGGACGCCTATGGCGGTTTCGGTGCTGTCGTCGACGATGAGGTACTGCTGCTCGTAGGGGATCATGGAGAGATTCTCGAAGTAGTACTCGAACAGTGCCTTGCTTTGGCGCGGTTTCACGGCGAGCATGTCTTCGAAGGAGACCCAGGCTAGTCTTGGGAAGCGGGCGTGCATGTACTCTAACACTGCTTTGATGTCTTCGGGGTTGAGGTCCAAGTAGGGGTATGCCTTGTTGAACATGTCTAGAATTTCAGGGAGGTACCAGCGTTTTTTCTTCATTAGGAGTCCTGCGATTTGGTGGGTTAGGGCGTCGTAGGGCTTCGGTGGGATGATGACGGGTTCTAGGGTTTCTTCGTAGGCTCTGCGGGCGATGACCATGGCTTCTAGGGTGTCGTCTGAGTCCATGGTGATGATGACTCCTTTGGCGATGCGTCCGATTCTGTGTCCGCTGCGTCCTACGCGTTGGATGAGGCGGGTGACCTGCCGTGGGCTCATGTACTGGATCACGAGGTCTATGCGTCCGACGTCTATGCCGAGTTCCAGCGAGGATGTGGCGACGAGTCCTTTGAGGGTGCCTCCCTTCAGTCCTCGTTCAGCTGCTATTCTCGACGGTTTAGCTAGGGAGCCGTGGTGTATGGAAACGGGGAAGTCTACGTCCCAGACTTTGAATCTGCTGGCTAGGACCTCTGAGATGGCTCGGGTGTTGGTGAAAAGTAGGACTGACTTGTGTTTTTCGATGTATTCTCGGATGATTCTGAGTCTGGCGGCGACCTCGGGGTGTGTGAACAGGAGGGAGGCGAGTTCGTTGTCTTCGGATGTGGGCTTGGGGTAAAGGATTTTTAGGTCCATGCGGCGGGCTACTGGCACGTTGATGATTTCCACTGGGCGTTGGTTGCCGACGAGGAATTGGGCGACTTTTTCTGGGCTGCCGATGGTGGCTGATAGGCCTATGAGCTGGAAGGGGCTGTCTGCGACCCATCTTAGCCTTTCGAGGGCGAGGGACAGTTGGCTTCCGCGTTTGCTGTCTGCCATTTCGTGGACTTCGTCGACGATGACGAAGCGGATTTGCCTTAGGTGTTGGCGTAGTTTCCAGCCTATGAGGATTACCTGTAGGGTTTCGGGCGTGGTTATTAGCACGTCTGGGGGGCTTCTGGATTGTCTTGCGCGTTCTTTCTGGTCGGTGTCGCCGTGGCGGACTGCCAGCTTAACGTCTAGGTTGTTGCACCACCATTCTAGGCGTTCAAGCATGTCGCGGTTCAACGCTCGGAGGGGGGTTATATATAGGACCTTGATTCCTGGCTTCCTCTCAGGCATTTTGATGAGCATGTCTAGGACGGGCAGCATGGCCGCTTCGGTTTTTCCTGTGGCTGTAGGCGAGATTAAGAGGACGTTTTTTCCTTCTAGAATCTTAGGCATAGTCTTCTGCTGAGGCTCAGTCGGCTCCTTGAAGCCCCTCTTCTCGATGAGCCTGCGAATGGGCTTAACGAACAAATCAAACGCGTTTTTCTGACTTTCCATCAATAAGAGCCAACCCGCCCCTAAGCTACGGAAACTACAACAAAACCCACGCTAAAAGCATTTTGGACCAGAATAAAGATGCAACAGGAATCAGTAGGCGGAAATCCTTCAGGCATATTTGTAACACCTGAAAAATTAGATGAATTATTATAATTTGTAATTATGCGAAAAACTAAAAACCCATATCAAACTATATTAGTCTACGGAGAGATTCATGCCAAGACTGTCATCTAACGTAAAGAAATTTTTAACACAATTGAGCAAGAAGGAATTGCTAAGTCTAGCGGAAAAAAAGAAGCTTAGAATTCCAAAAAAGTGGCAAAAGCCAAAGATTGTGGATGCTCTTTCTGTATATGTTACAGCTACTGAAGTTACACGTGCGATGGGTAAGAAATCGAAGACTAAAACCAAAGAAGCTAGAGGATATGAAGCTCAACTAAGAGGTCAAAAACTAGAAAGGAAAGTTGCAAACAGCTTCAGAAAGAAAGGATATGAAGTTAAGGTAAACGTAAGACTCAAAGGCGCTGAGTTTGACATTATTGGCAAGAAAGAAGGTGGTTGGTTCTCAAATGATGAATGGGTTTTTGCAGAATGTAAGAACAAACCGAAAGTTATTCCTTCTGACTTCAAGAAGTTTATTGGAAACTTCAGAATATTCTGTAAAAAAAGAAAGCTTGACGAAGAAGAAGTAGAAGGATATTTCTATACAACTGGTGTTTTTGACCCGACTATTGTCTCTCAAGCGCGTCAGTTTTCCAACATCAAATTGAAGAGAATAAGAGGGGGCTAAAAAATACCAAATAGAAAGTTACACTTAGAATTTGATAAGTATTTAATAGACCACGGGATCGTAGCTGACAGAGACTATTCTATTATTCATGATAGAATGGATAGAAATCTCCAAGTCTATGGGCACTGGAATCATAGATATGAAGATTACTACCATAATATCAACGGTATTAGAGATTGGGTAAGAAGCTGGTCTCATTTGGGGTATCAAGAAACCTTAACTTATTATGTTAGGGTGGCTCTAGGACATTTGGTTCTGGATGAGATGTGGTCTAAGTATGAATATGAAAATGATTATGAATTACTAAAATCAGCATATAGAAGCTATGCTCAAAGAGGATTCGGCAGATGTTTTTTCAGAGAGAAATAAAAGAACCAAGAGCAAAATTTTAGGTAAACCGCAAGTTGTTAAATGTGAAAAAAGCTGAAAAGTTATAATATGACTAATAGAATTGGTATGAGGTTACCCATTGAAAGAAGAACGAGAAAATGAGCTTGTCAAAAGAATCAAGAAAATAGAGAAAAAATTAGCCAAGATTGAAAGAGAATCTAGAGTGGGCTTAGAAGATCAGCTTTTCTTCGGTTTAGTTGTTTCTGTCGCGTTGTTTGTCGTGACATTGAATGTGGCAGATATGACCTATTTATTCCATAATATATTAATGGTAGATTACAATCTTGCTGTGGCTCTTTCTGAATCGATAAAAAATATTTCAATTGTGTTTTTAATTTCATCGGCAATATTAAGATATTATGGTGCTGTAAAACCTCATAAAGGTGCTCGGCTCTGGTCTTTCCTTTGTCTTCTAGCGTCTTTTGATTTTTTCTTATTGTTCCTATTGCCTAGACTGACATTAAATGAAGTTTTAGTGCGCGTAAGATTTTGGGCTTTTCCTTTATCTCACGTCTTGCTCTTTTTCATATACTTATTTATGGGCAAGTTTATAGAACGCAGGATGATTTCATTTTACGCAAAAAGAGGATTCGTTCTAAAAAGATACTCAAAACCATTAGTGTCATTCTTGTTTGCTGTAATATCAGTATCATTGTACTCTTCATTAATCCTACAAGCATTTCTTTATGTCTACTTTGGTATTACTCTTGTTGGGATTCAATACGATATTCTCTTTTACTCAATTTATGCCATACTAACAACATCAATTTATCTACTTTTCCTCAGAAGACAAAAAATACTTCGATTTATTACACGTATGCATATTCGTTGTTGGGGATTTGGAATTTGGAGTTTGAAACTGAGGTTAAGCGGATTATTAAACGGACCTACAACGTGAAGAGCTTTAGGTTTGATAGGCCAGAGGGCTTTTTGTATAAGGCGGGTCAATGGTTGTTCATAACTATTAGGATCGGCGGAGAGGAGAAGCAGAAGTACTTCACCATTTCAAGCAGCCCCACCGAAACCAGATTCATCGAATTCACAAAAAAACTCACAGACCACGAATTCTCCAACGCACTGGACGCCCTAAAAGAAGGCGACTGGGCTAAGATAAATGCTCCCTACGGAGAGTTCACCTACGAAGGCGAATACCCCAAAATCGCCATGCTTTCGGGAGGAATAGGCATAACCCCGCTGAGAAGCATAATCAAATACTGCACCGACAAACAGCTAAGCACATCCGTAATCCTGCTCTACGGCAACCAAACCGAACGAGACATCGTCTTCAAAGACCAATTCGAAGAAATGCAAAGGCAGAACAGAAACCTCAAAGTCGTCCACACCCTCGCTGAACCCAGCGAATCTTGGAAGGGCTACACAGGATACATAAACGCGGACATGATCAAAAAGGAGATACCCGACTACAAAGAAAGAGTCTTCTACATCTGCGGTCCGCCGAAAATGGTCGAAGCCATGGAAAACCTGCTAAGCTCACTCAGCGTCCCCAAAAAACAGGTAAAGAAAGAAAACTTCTACGGCTACTAGGCAGGAACTACTCCACGAGGATTTCCCTGATTCTCTGCTGCGTTTCCTGCGGAGTCCCCGTCGTGTTCACGAGGTGAACCTTCGCCTGCTTCAGGTACTCGCGGAAAAAACTCTTCCTCAACTCGAACTTTCTTTCGTCCCTGACCAGCTGATGCGGATTACAGAAGTCGTTAGCCACCAAATAGTCCATCGCCTCGTCAGTAGTTAAATCCGAAACTATCCTCTTATCCGCGCGGTCCCTCTTAAGCAGAAAAACCTCCCGCATCGTCGTCAAGGGAATAACGCCCCCGTCGCCAACAATCCACCTGACGTTAACCACAGCCCTACCCTGCCTGTCAAACCGCGCCTTATCCACAAGCCTCTCGTATTCGCCCCAGATTTTCCCGATGTCCGCCTCAATGTAACAGTTCTTCTCCGAACCGAAAGCCAAAGGCTCCCGCGTGGACAACCTCACAAAATACCAATCGTCAGAAACCAACCTAGCGTTTTTCAAACCCAGAAGCCCCCAAGAATGCGTAGTCTTACCTGTGCCAGGAGGCGCAATAATAGACACGCCGTAACCGCCAACGTCTATGGCTGCACCGTGAACCGAATAAATCCTGTGCTCATCCTCCAAAACGTCCCCCGCCACAGCCAAGGCAATGCTCTTCACCCAACCGTAATAGTCAACGTTAACTAGAAAAGCGGTCTTAGTGTAAGGATCATACTTAACCGACATCTTCTCCTTCGGTTCTTCAAGGACGATCAGCCTCCCGTGAGACCGCACGTTCTCGCTCATGCTGTAAAAGTTGTCCTCAAACTGGTCCTTCACGTACTCAACCTCAGTGAGCAACTTTATGCAGCAACCGTAAACCTCAACCTTCCGCGTGAAAAGAAACCGACTCTCAAACGCCTCATACAGCCGGTCCTTCTCCCCAACGTCTATCAACTCCACAGAATATACCACGCCTCAAACCTCCACTTATTAATCAAAAGCCGTCAGCAATTAAATGGATTGCGGAAGAGAAACCCTGCTTATAATAGAAAAATCCTTTAAGTATAAGCCGTGTTTTAGCTACAATCTGCGTCAAGGGTGGATAGCAATGAGCAACGCGTGGCATTCAAAGACAGTCAACACAGTGCTTGAAGAATTAAAAACCGACTCTCTAGGCTTGAAAGACGAAGAAGTAAAAAAACGCCTAGAGCAGTATGGACTCAACGAGCTAAAAGAGAAAAAAAGAACCTCCGCCTTCCAGATTTTCCTGAATCAATTCAAAGACATCTTCGTAATTATGCTAATAATCGCAACAGCCATCTCCTTCATCCTCGGGGAGACCGTAGACGCCATAACAATATTCGCCATAGTTGTCCTCAACTCAATCGTCGGCTTCATCCAAGAATACCGCTCCGAAAAGGCAATGGAAGCCATGAAAAAGCTCACCGCACCAAAAGCCCGCTTAATGAGAAACGGAAAAGAAGTAATGGTCCCCGCAAAGGAAGTCGTGCCTGGAGACGTTGTGCTTTTAGAGTCTGGAGACCGCGTTCCAGCCGACAGCCGACTAATCGAGGTCGTAGACCTGAGAACCGACGAAGCCGTCTTAACCGGCGAATCTACGCAGGTAGAGAAAGGAATCGGAGTCGTTGAGGAAAACTCGCCTGTAGCAGACAGAAAAAACATGATCTTCACAGCAACTTATGTAACATACGGCCGAGGAAAGGCGGTAGTAACATCCACAGGCATGAACACCGAATTTGGAAAAATCGCTGAAATGGTGCAAGCCGTTGAAACCGAGGAAACGCCTCTAAAGCTCAAACTAGAAAGCTTCGCAAAAAAGTTGGGAATAATAATCGTCATCGCATGCGCCGCAATCTTTATTCTAGAAGTGTTGGACCCCGCAAGACCAGGAACACTAATAGAGAACTTCATAACAGCCGTTGCACTGGCGGTTTCAGCAGTACCAGAAGGACTCCCCGCAGTAGTAACAATCTCGCTAGCACTAGGAGCCCGCGAACTCGCAAAACGAAACGCGATAATCAGAAGACTTGCTTCCGCAGAAACCTTAGGCGCCACCACCGTTATCTGCTCCGACAAAACTGGCACGCTAACGAAAGGCGAGATGACCGTCCGCAACATTTTCACCAACGACAAAATGGTCGAAGTCACCGGCGTAGGCTACGAGGCGAAAGGAGAGTTTCTGCTGAATGCTAAACCCTTGGATGCAAAGAAAGACGCAAATTTAAACTTGCTGCTGAGCGCCAGCTCAGCCTGCACCAACGCTTCGTATGACGGAAAGAGAATACTCGGCGACACAACAGAAGGCGCATTAATCGTTGCAGCAGCAAAAGCGGGGACGACGAAAGACGAGTTAGAGAAACAATATCCTCGAGTACACGAAATACCGTTTACTTCAGAAAGGAAACGGATGACAACCGTTCACAAGACATCCGAAGGAAAAATGTTGGCTTTCATAAAAGGCGCACCTGAAGTTGTTCTAGATAATTGCACAAAAATCTTCAAAAATGGAAAAGCTGTAGAGCTGACCAAAAAAGAAAAACAGAAAATTTTGAAAACAAACGAGCAAATGGCAAGCGACGCTCTCCGTGTACTCGGAGTAGCTTTCAAAGAACTAATCGGCATCGAGCCTGAAGATTTTCGCGAACTCAGTGAAGTGGAAAACATAAACAAACGCATAGAAAGCGACTTAATTTTCATCGGCTTAATAGGAATGATCGACCCCCCGAGGGAAGAAGCTAAGAAAGCTAATAAGATGTGTCAACAAGCAGGCATAAAGACCGTCATGATAACCGGCGACCACAAGCTAACCGCAGTGGCAGTAGCTAAAGAAATAGGTATAGTCAAAAGCAACCCTGCTGACAAAGTTTTAACAGGCGCCGAGCTTGACTCCATAAGCGATGAAGACTTTGAAAGAATTGTTGAAGAAGTAAGAGTTTACGCAAGAGTTTCTCCTGAGCATAAGCTTCGAATAGTAAAAGCCTTGAAGAAGAAAGGGGAAATCGTCGCCATGACAGGGGATGGCGTTAACGATGCCCCAGCGCTGAAACAAGCGGACATCGGCGTGGCCATGGGCATAACAGGCACAGACGTAACGAAAGAAGCAGCAGACATGGTGCTTGCAGACGATAACTTCGCTACAATCGTTAATGCTGTAGAAGGCGGACGAACCGTTTATGACAACATACGAAAATTTTCCTTCTTTCTGCTGAGGTGTAACTTTGACGAATTGGTAGTCATCGGAGCCTTCGCACTGTTAGGTCTGCAGCTTCCTATGACCGCAGGAATGATTCTCTGGATAAACCTAGTCACCGATGGAGCACCAGCAGTAGCGCTGAGTAAGGATCCCCCAGATGATAATATAATGGAGCGACCACCACGGAACCCTAAAGAAGGAATCCTTCACGGGCGACTGGCTTCTATACTTGCCACTTTCATCACCCAATTCGTTGGCACCGCGGTTCTATTTTACGTTGCGTATTACATATTCGGCGAGCCACTCGACGAAGCAAGGACTCTGGCGTTTATGCAAGCTACTTTCCAAGAGCTTGTAATTGTTTGGAACTGCCGTTCAGAGACAAAAAATGCCTTTAAGGTAGGATTTCGGTCAAACAAATACCTGCTTTATGCCGTAATCTTTTCAGCCGCTGTAACCGCTATGATACCCTACACAAGCGTAATTTTCGGCGTCGCAATCTTCAACACGGCTCCCATGACAATTCAAGATTGGCTACTCATCACTCCTTTCGCGTTGTCTGGATTCCTCATATTGCCGGAGGTTTTCTATAACAGAAAAGTGTTCAAATGGAGATAGCCAGTAAACAATCTTCAAAAACGATTGAAAATAAGGGTTAAAAACGCGTTTTTTTGGCTCTACATTGGAAAATCTTTTATTCGATATCGATAAACAATAATGAACCATGGAGGAAAATGTATGGCTAAATGTCCGAAATGCGGAACGAATGTTGCCACACCAAGAAAAACTTGGAAGATGGCTGGTCGACCGGACAAATCGGGTAAGAAAATAGAACTGACGATCGGTCTTTTCGACTGCCCCAAATGCAAGAAAGCCTTCAGAGTTGCTTTAGCTAAACGAAAGATTTAGATGTTGAGCCGTTGGGGTGCTGCGCGCAAAAAGCACTGAAAATATGCTTTCTGCGCAAAACCCCGGTCCCCTCTTTTTGTCGTAAAAAGCGTTAAGTTTTTATCAATGCAAGGATATGCAACGTACAAGACCTATAGTGTGTTTACCTGAAACATCGAAAATCTCTATGAAGCGTTGTGGAGTAACTTGGAGTGGCTTAAAAAAAACGAATACGCGAAGACAGCTATCCTGTTAGTCATCATAGCAGTTGGTGTTGTCGGCTTTCAGTTGGGTCTAAGAGCTGTTTTGCGAACCTCCTATCCGCTGGCCGCGGTAGAATCAGGAAGCATGATTCCCACCCTACGTATTGGAGACATCATTACAGTTCACGGAAGCTTGAACTTCACTGAAGTTAAGGCTGCTTCGAAACCCAACGGTGACATTCTTGTTTTTAAAAATCCATATGGCACGATGAAGCGGGTATATTGGTTCTTTAAAGCCCCAGAGCTAATCGTACACAGGGCTATAGAGAAAAAGTATGAAAATGGCATGTGGTATTTCCGAACGCAAGGAGACAATAATCCATTTCCGGATTCCTGGCCTAATACTGGTGGAGGCGCCGGATGGGTTCCTGAAACTTTGGTGATAGGTAAAGTTGTGGGGCGGTTACCGTGGCTGGGATACATTCCTCTATTTTTACAGACTGATACTGGGATGATTCTAATTATTGTCTTGCTCTTTGTCCTGCTAGTCATAGATTTTGTTGTTCCGCCCATTAGAGAAAGCTTGAAACCTAAAGAAAAGAACTAAGGCTTTATAAGGGACTTTCCCAAAACTCGATAGAATAGACTTTATAAGGATGACGGGATGGCTCATGCCGAAAACTAAGGCGACAGTTAACATTGAAAATGTGGTTGCGTCCGCAACGCTGAACCAGAAAATTGACTTGAACGCCGTGGTTAGAGAATACCCAGCCGTTGAATACCGGCCTAAACAGTTTCCTGGGCTGGTCTTCCGGTTGAAGAGACCGAAAACCGCCACGTTGATTTTTGCCTCCGGCAAGATGGTTTGCACAGGGGCAAAGTCGGAAAAGGAGGCGCGGAGGGCGGTTATGCGGGTTACCAAGGAACTGAGGAACTCAGGGATAATTTCCGTCAATAAACCTGAACTGAAAATCCAGAACATAGTTGCCTCAGCAAGCCTTGGCGGAATGATTGACCTTGAAAGAGCGACTTACGAGTTGGAGAAAACCATGTATGAACCTGAACAGTTCCCGGGGCTCATCCACCGAATGAGTGAGCCGAAAGTGGTGCTCTTGCTGTTCGCAAGTGGAAAGATGGTCTGCACAGGCGCTAGGAAAGAAGAAGACGTTTTTGAAGCGGTCAGCAAAATCCAAAAGAGACTCGAAGAACAAGAACTGATATATTATGAATAGGTATTCGAAGAACTCATCAATTTATCTGAAATGGTGAAACGCATCTTAGCGATAAGTCCATATGTAGACAAAGAAATCCTCTACAAAAAATGGGTTAAAATTTGTAAATTATTGTTCTCAGCAAGGTATTTAAGTGTTCAGGTACTTAAGTACGTAAGAACCGTGAGATTAACATGGGAAGAATTAATGCGATCATACCTGACCAATTAGAGAAGAAGCTTAGGATAAAAGCAGCTGAAAAATTCTTAGGAAAAAAAGGAGCCTTTGGCTTAGCACTGAAGGAAGCTATTGAACTTTGGCTTAAACAAAGTGAGTAGAGGTTTTTATTGTGATCAGCTAGCTAATGAGAGGAACATATTTGGAATTGTTAAAAAATATCTTTAGCCTTCAATGGTTGAGGTTAGAAAGGTAGTGTTTTGAATGTTTCGAATACGCAGGATACATGATTATGTTTTGCCCGTAAACAAAACCGCAATCGAACAAGTTAAAGAGATGGTGAAGACCCAATCTCCAGAATGGAAAAGTAGCTTGGAAAAAATGCCTGAGCTTCTCCAAAACCCATTGAAATATCGTTTTCGATCAGTCCTATTTGTGGCAGAAGGTTGGAAACACCAGTTAAAAGGGTTTGCGTTAATTTCGTACGAACCGAACCTGAATTTTTGTTTCATCGATTTTATTGCCACAAAGAAAAAGATTATTGGTCGAGGAGTTGGTGGTGCGCTATATACGAGAGTTCGTGAAGAGGCTCTTCAGCTCAATTCATTAGGGATTTTCTTCGAGTGCCTTCCAGACGATCCCAAACTCACCCCCAACTATAAGATTCTGCAACAGAATATTTCGCGACTTCGTTTCTATGAGCGATTTGGTGCAAGACCAATAATAAACACTGCTTATGAAACACCTTTGAAGGGAAGTGAAGAAGACATACCCTATCTCGTTTTTGATGATTTGGGGAAAAATATAAAATTGAAAAGGGATCTAGCTCGCCAAATTGTACGCGTTATTCTCGAAAGAAAATATCCTAAGTTGTGTTCAAAGAAGTACATAGATATGGTTGTCAATTCCTTCAAGGATGACCCCGTTCTTATTCGTGAGCCACGATATCAAAAGAATAAACCATATGTCCGTGTTGCTGCCTCCATTCCGACTGATAGACGCATAGCTCTCATAGTGAACGAAAAGCATCAAATTCATCATCTGCGCGAGCGTGGATATGTAGAATCACCTGTTAGAATCAAATCTATACTAAAAGAGGTTGAGAAGACTGAACTCTTCATAAAAATTCCTTCTAAACATTTTTCTGAAAGATACATAAAAGATGTTCATGATCCAAACTTCGTTGAATATTTGAAGAAAATCTCTCTTAATTTTGAACCAGAAGAATCCGTTTATCCCTACATTTTTCCAATAAGAAATTCAACTCGTCCTCCAAAAGAGCTAGCAATTCGTGCTGGTTACTATTGCATAGATACTTTTACCCCTTTGAACCGTAATGCTTACTTTGCAGCTAAAGGGGCTGTAGATTGTGCTTTAACTGGTGCCAGGAAACTTATTGAAGGTCATCCTCTAGCATATGCTCTGGTACGACCTCCAGGTCATCATGCAGAACATCGTTCCTTCGGCGGTTTCTGTTACCTAAATTCTGCAGCAATTTCCGCCAAGTTCTTAACAAGATTCGGCAAAGTCGCCATTCTGGACATTGATTATCATCACGGAAACGGTCAACAAGAAATATTCTACAAATCTAACGAAGTCTTAACCGTCTCGATTCATGGTCATCCTAGTTTCACTTATCCATATTTCAGCGGTTTCAAAGATGAGAGGGGTGAAGGTATTGGAAAAGACTTCAATTTAAACTTTCCATTACCCCAAGAAGTAGATGGGAAAAAATACAGAGAGATCTTGCAAGTAGCAATAAAAAGGATAAAAATGTTTGCTCCCAGATTCTTGATTGTTGCCTTTGGCTTAGATACCGCAAAGGGCGACCCAACAGGAACTTGGAGTCTAGTAGCAGACGATTTCGAAAAGAATGGAAGTCTGATTGGGTCGTTACACTTCCCAACTATGTGCGTCCAAGAAGGCGGATATAATAACAGAACTCTCGGCGTGAACGCACGACGCTTTTTTAAAGGACTTTGGTCAGCCTTCTACAACATTTCAAGAACATAATTTGAAACTTCTTCATTTAATTTTGGAAGTCGTATCTATTTAGTGTGTGAGGCTAAAATTTAGTCTTTCTCTCTTTCGTTTTGTCCCATTCTGTGTTGCGTTGTGTTGTTCGCTCTGTTCTGTACTCTTCTGTTCTGTGTGCTCTCTACACTCTGCTCTCTGATATACTACGAATAATTTCAGGTTTATTTCTTCATTTGCTTGAGGATAGTTCCCTGTTGTCCTCTTGTTATGACGCCCATTTCATAGAGCCTATCAGCGGCTTCACTCATCCTGAGTAGATAATGAAGAGTTACGTTGTCTTTGGCTAATCGCGTTTTCCCGCTTTCCTCGCGGTCTAACAGCACAACGGTGTCAGTTACCACTCCACCCTCAGCACGTATCGCTGCAATAGATTGCAGCATGGAAACACCGGTCGTTATCAGGTCGTCAACC
Source organism: uncultured Candidatus Bathyarchaeia archaeon (assembly GCA_964655075.1). Taxonomy (GTDB): domain Archaea; phylum Thermoproteota; class Bathyarchaeia; order Bathyarchaeales; family Bathyarchaeaceae; genus CAZZLD01. The sequence goes on along the minus strand of CAZZLD010000005.1, from coordinate 32,409 downwards.
ACCAGAACGCGGTCCCCAGGCATCAGTACGCCTTCGACGCGTCGTTCTCTTCCGTGTAACTTCTCGTGGGAGCGAACATAAAGGAACGGTTTTTTCAGGCGGTAGGATATAACCGAGGCGAAGGGTATACCCGCTGTTGGAATCCCCGCGATTCTTTCGAACTCGCTGGTTTTAAGGTCTCTCTCTATCACGCTTACGTAAATGTCGCAAATCCTCTGATAGGAGTCCGGAAAACTTGGGACGATTCTTAGGTCAATGTAGTACGGGCTTGTTTTCCCGCTGGTGAGCTTGAAGACCCCAAACTTCAAAGCGCCAATTTTGGTTAGAATTTGGCAAAGCTCGCTCTTCATCTCTTCCTTTTCTTGCTTAGTCGACAATTATGTTTCTCCCCCTAAAGGCTCTAACGACATAGGAAAATATAAAGGCAGTCCTTGTTTCTATTACACTGATGAGCTTCTAAGCCTGCTCAGCTAGTTCTTGGGCAAACACTCTGAAGGAGACACCGGATTTTCGGGCTAAAACCGAAAGAGCTACCGCGAGCTGGTCTTCGTCTTGAAATTCCTCATCTGCCAGCGCCTTCGTAATGGAGAGAATTTCGCCTTCACTCAGTTTAGAGTGCTTGGAAATCAACCGGAGGAGTTTAGTTTGCAAACATCCTATTTTCTCTGTTTTTAACGAACTCTCAGAAGCCTCAGAATTGTTTACTGCCACTAGTCGCCGCATCAGGGCGGAGCGTAAGAGTTGATTTAAAGCTGAGGGGCTGATTGCGTGTTTCAGGGCGAGCTGTCTTGTTGACACCCAGCGTCCGTTAATCTTCAGGCGGTCGACCACGTTCCTCTCCGTGTCGTAAACAACAGCAGAAACTTTTTTGCGCCCTTTAATCTTCACTCGTCTCCCCTCTAAACATGAAATTCTAGAGCTGAAATTTTAGCCCTTTTATTGAAAGAATTCGGCAGTTAATCAAGAAAAATTGTGAAGACCAAAAAACACGCTCTATTTCATTAAAAGCCCCAAAAATCGACTTTCAGAGCAAGGGAGGAAAAAATGGTTTTGAACTTGTTTTGCACTTAAAACATCATTTACTCTTTTTCTTCGTTCTGATTCGCTGAATGAAATATGCTAAAATGATAATGCAGGCCGTTATTGTAAGCACGCTTGAAACAGTGACGATTATAATGTTGTGCCCTTCCATTATGAACGCCATTGAAACTGCGGCGAGAAAAACAGCGAAATAGAAAATCCAAACATAACACGTTCTTTTTTTATCTTCAACGAAGGGTTTTAGCCTTTTCGTAGGCGTAGGCCACGCCTTCGCTGGTTACAACGCCCACAATCTTGCTGGGCGCCTCTTTATCAACGACTGGTATTAGGTCGATTTTTTCTCGGGACATGACCTTGTAGGCTTCAAGGATCGATTCATCCGAAAAAACTGAGATATGCTTTATAGGCAACTGTTCGACTTTTATCCCGCTTCTCTGCTCTGGCTTGACTTTCACGATTTCGTTCCAAGTCACAATTCCTTGTAATGCGCCGTCTTTCTCGATTAGGACATCGTGGTATCGTGCTTTGAACATTATTTCTAAAGCCTCTGTTAAGGTTGTTTCAGGCTTAACGGACGCCACCTCAGGGTGCATAACATCTTTGACCCTAACCCTCGCAATGGTGGTCGAGACAATCGTTGATTCCGCTTCTTCAGTTGCGCCAATATAAATGAACACGCCTATTATGATTAGCCAAAAATTGTACAGAAACCCGAAGACAGCCATGCCTATGCCTAGGAGCCTACCGATGAAAGCGGCGTATTTAGTTGCGTCGGAAAACTTCATCCGCTCAGCGAGAAGGGCTCTGAAAACTCTGCCACCGTCCATGGGGAAAGCGGGAATCAAGTTGAAAGCCCCCAAAAGCAGGTTGAGTATTGCTAAGTCAAGCATTAGGTTCCCAGCAGTGGTAAGTGAAGGCAAGCCTGGCGTTTCTATTGATATAATTTGACTTAAAGCAAAGAGAATCCCGCCGATGGCGAAACTTGTGAGCGGCCCAGCAATAGCCATTCGCCATTCTATCCCTGGTTTCTCTGGAATCTCCTCAATTTCTGATACTCCGCCGATTGGGTAAAGGACGATTTTGCGCACCTTTATTTTGTAGTGTCTTGCAACAAACGAGTGGGATAACTCGTGGACAGCGACAAAGACAAAGAGGAACAGCATAAGAATGAAAAAGTATAGTTGAGGGTAGGATAGAATGAACACAGCAACCATTAACAGTATGAAGGTTATATGCAGTTCAATGGGAATGCCCCATACAGAACCTATTTTAAATGCATATTTCATGAGATACATTTAGAAAGGCAATCACTTTTTAGACTTTCGAAAGCAAAGACATGGTGTCGATGCGCACGCCAGATATTGCAGAACTTTTAAAATTCAGCCCTTTTTCTCTATCGTGCGCTAAAACATGATTGCGTGTGGAAATGGGTTGCAACGGAAAAATGGGTTTTCCGAGAGATGCCTCCATGAAAACTATTAAGCCTTTAAGCTAAGCCTATTTTTTGTCATGCTTTTGAGCATTTTTAGCGACGCGTCTACTCTTTAGCGTTCGTGATAAAGGCTTCACTTGGCAGTTAAATGGTTAATCATCAGATTTTTTAACGAGACCTTTTTTTAATAATATAATAAACTGCGCCTGTTGCTAACCCTGCAACGCCTATAACCACTGCTTGTGGTGAGATAAAAAGAACAAAAACTAACAATATCAGACACGTGGCTGTGCCTAAAGCTGGCACAATTAGCGGGTAAACCCTTTTTTGCTTTTTCAACCGTAGAGCGGAAAGGTTAGCGATAGCGTAATAGAAAAGTTGCGCGAAGGTGCTTATTACAACAACTTTCGTTAGGTCTATAAATAAAGCGAGTAACGCCATTAAAATGCCTATAAACCAGACTGAATGATAAGGCGTATTGTATTTTGAGTGCAATTTGCTTAGGATTAATGGAAGGTCCCTTCTTCTAGCCATCGCATAAGCCACGCGGGAAACTCCCAAAATAGACGTGAGCAGAACACTTGCCGTTGCCAACAAACCTCCAGCGGAGATTACATAGACTGCTGCTACACTTCCGGTGGCACTTATAGCTGTAGTTAACGGCGAATTGGAATTTGAGAGCTTAAAAGCTCCTACCAGTCCAATAGCCACGAATCCTACAAGTATGTAGAAAATTGTGGATATCCCGAGAGAGAGCAGTATGGCTCGAGGAACATTCCGTTCGGCATCTTTGACCTCTTCTGCAACTACCGCTACTCTTGCGAAGCCTCCATAAGCAAAGAAGATGTAATATGCCCCGTAGAAAACGCCAATCTCAGAGGGAGCAAGCGGAGTGAAATTTGCAAGATTCATATATCCTAAACCAAAAATAAAAAAGAACGCAAGAATACACAACTTAGCCGCTACAAGAAAATTGTTTAGAATGGCTGACTGGCGAATGCCAAAGAAGTTAAGCGCTGTGAAGGCTATGCAAAGCATAGCCGCGACTAACTTAACACTTAAACTTGGAAACAGCGCTGCCAAGTAGTGAGCAAATCCGAGGGAAACTGCGACACCAGCAAAGGTGTTGGATAACATCCACATCCAGCCAGCTAAAAAACCTGCAAAAGGGGAAACCAGCTGGTGTGCAAATTCGTAGACACTTCCTTCTCTCGGCAACCACGCTGTTAACTCTGCGAAACTTAACGCAGTGAGTAAGGCAACGATTGCAGCTATCACTATTGAAAATATCGAAGCCGGACCAGCTAAGCCCGCTACAATGCCAGTTACAACGAAAATGCCTGCACCAATAATTGCACCTACACTTATGGCTGTGGCATCAACCAATCCCAAAGTTGGCTTTAGCCGAGATTCTTGCACAATTTCTCATATCTCCCCTATTGTTTTAAGACTTTAGGCTAAACCTACTGTTTTTATAATGCTTTTGAGGATGTTGGCAGATTCTCTGAGGCTTATTTTTTCCTCGTCTGTTAAGTTGTATTCAACAATTTTGATTAATCCGCCTTTGCCGATTATCGCCGGAACGCCTATGGCTAGTTCCCTTAAGCCGTATTCGCCCTCTAGAACTGCGCTGACAGGAATCTCCGCTCGCTCATCGTTTATAATCGCCTCGACCATTCGCGCCGCGCACGCAGCAGGAGTAAAGGTTGTTGCACCCTTCCGCTTTATTATCGCCATGCCCCTTTCTCTAACGTTTCGGATCGTCTCGTCCCAATCCAATGCGGAAATTCCGGTGAAGCGAGTTCGGCTTTTCAGGGGAAACATGCTGTCTCCGTGTTCTCCAATAATCAGGGTCTCTACGTTTTTTCCACCCAACGCTTTAATTATCCCTACGAGGCGGACCGTATCGTGTAAGGCGCCCATTCCCAAAACTTCTCGTCTAGGTTTTCCAGCGGCTTTGTAGGCGGCGTAAGTCATTATGTCCACAGGATTAGTAACAACCACGAGGACGGCTTCCGGGGCAACCTGCACTGTTTTCTTGGCTATTTCTGTTATGATACTCACGTTCTTCTTTGTCAGGTCAAGCCTTGTCATGCCGGGTTTTCTTGCAAGTCCTGCGGAAATCACTATTACATCCGAATTTTTTAAGAGGGCGTAGTCGTTTCCGCCACGCACACGAACCTCTTTACCTAGGACAATCGCTGAGGTTTCAAGGTCCATAGCCTCGCCTACAGCCAAGTCCTCCATTACGTCAACAATCGCAATTTCATCGCAGTCCACCATATGCAGTGTCGCATAGGCAGCCGTGGAACCCACCCGCCCGGCGCCGATAAAACCGATTTTAGTCACGCCAACCACCAGTTCTAGCCTTTCCCTTAAGAATATAAGGATTTTGAGCCGCCTCACTTCCGCTAAGTTTAAATGAGGTCCATGAAAGTCTTTAATCAACCGGATGGAACTTTATGGTTGAAGTTTGGCTTCCTTATGGAAAGGCGGAAGTATGCGCGAGAATACCCACGACAAATTTTTTGGGAACCATAGAGCCTAAAGAAGTGCCCGGAACAGCCGACCCGAAAGCTGAAATCGAAAGAGCACTGAAAGAACCCGTTGGAACCGAACCGCTAAGCAAAATCGCGAAGCCAGGCGACAGAGTAGCCATAGTTGTTGATGATGCGTCTCGTTCAACTCCGAGTTATCTGATGGTTCCCACCGTCTTGGGAGAACTGAACTCAGCGGGGGTGAAAGATGAAAACGTCACCGTCATTCTTGCATGCGGCACCCAACGCCCATCAGAACCCGAAGAGATGAAACGCGTACTAGGCGAGGAGATTTTACAGAGAATCAAAGCGATAAATCACGACTGTAAAGCGGAGGACCAAGTTTTTATCGGCACAACCTCCTTCGGGACCAAGGTTTACGTAAACAAGGTCTTCGCTGAGGCTGATTTGAAAATTCTAACAGGCGATGTCCAGTTACATTTTTTCGCCGGTTACGGCGGGGGCAGAAAAAGTGTTTTACCTGGCATTTCGAGCATGGAGACTGTTCAAAAGAACCACGCTTTGATGTTGCACGCTAGGGCTAGGACAGGCGTGTTGGAGGGTAATCCGATTCATGAAGACATGGTTGAAGCAGCAAAACTCGCTGAAGTTGACTTCATATTGAACGTTGTCACAAACAGCAAAGGGGAAATTGTAAAAGCTTTCGCTGGGGATTTGGAGAAAGCCTTCTACGAAGGCACGAAACTTGTGGATGAGATATATAAGGTGCCTGTTGAAGGACGGGCGAAGATTGTTTTAGCGAGCTGCGGGGGTTATCCGCATGACCTTGACCTCTATCACGCCTACAAAGCTTTGGACAGCGCCCTGAACGTTGTGAAGAAGGGTGGAGCTGTGGTTCTGGTGGCGGAGTGTCCTGAAGGGCATGGGCACGAAGTTTTCTATGAGTGGATGATTAAATTTAAGGATCTAGCGAGGATAGAGAGGGAACTGAAGAAGAACTTCATTCTTGGAGGTCACAAGGCCTATCTCCTGAAGAAGGCACTGCAGAAGGTGAAGATAATTCTCGTTTCGATTATGCCTGACTATTACGTGACGAACACCTTTGGCTTGAGGGCTGCTAGAGCGGTTAACGATGCTCTGCAGGAAGCCTTTGAAGTGACAGGCAAAAATTCGAAGGTTTTGGTTATGCCCCACGGGAATACTACGCTGCCTATAGTTGAAACTCCTGAGTAACTAGGAATCATAGCATGGTTTTTGGGTTCAAAAAATTTATAATGTTCTGGCAGCATAAACGCGGTATCTTCGAATGGAAGCGAAAACTTGCAAAAGACAACCTTAACCTTGAGGCCGTTTAAACCCGCAGACTTGCAGCAGGTAAACGACATAAACCGTAGGTGCCTCCCGGAAAACTACACCTCCTATTTTTTCTTAGATTTATATGAGCGCTTTCCGAAGGCCTTCATCGTCGCGGAGGAAAACGAGCAGATAGTGGGTTACATCATGTGCCGGATTGAAACAGGGATGTCCAATCTCCGATTTTTAGGCATCACCAAGAAAGGTCACGTTATTTCCATCGCGGTTGTGCCTGAACATCGTCAACATGGTGTAGGTCGTGCTCTGCTGAGGGAAGCTATGCGGGCCATGCCTTTTTACGGCGCGAAAGAATGTTACTTGGAGGTTCGGAAGGGCAACACAGCGGCGGTGAACCTCTACAAAAGTGTTGGCTTCAGGGTCACGCGGACGACGCATGGTTATTATGCTGATGGAGAAGACGCATACCAAATGGCGCGAAAACTGCCCCTTGCAGAGTGAAGCTGATTTCCTAATACATTGGTTTTGTTCTACTCAGCCTTTCGGTGAATTCGCGGGTGAGGTTGATTAAGCTGGTTATGTTGTTTTCCGACTCGTGGATGACTCGACGGTTCGATTTACGTTTAATTTCAAGAAAGCAGGATTCGATGAGACTGCAGTTGAGGCATTCAGGCAGGTGGAAGGTGCACATTTTCTGCATTTTATTCGCCTTAAATAAGGGGTTCAAGGCTAAACCGTTAATAAGATTGGCGCCGGAAAGAAATGTTCGAACCGCGGAGAGAGAAAAAGAAAAGTAATAATGTTCTCACCGTGCGCTAACGTGGATTTTAATGAAAGTAAAAAGTATTCCTATTCTATAATGAACCCGCTTGTGAAGCATTAACTTCTTATAATCGTTCTGAATGTGGTGGAAGTGATGAAAACCGCTAACACTGCCGCGAAAACAGGTGCAACTGAGACTTCGAACCAGACACAACCAACAAAAAGCACAGAAGAACTTTTAGGTCTACCAATCAACGAGCTTTTTGTTCGTTTGGATACTTCTCAGTCAGGCCTTTCTCCTCAAGAAGCAGAAAACCGGCTTGACATGTATGGCCGCAATGAACTTGTCAAAAGAAAGAAGAGAACAGCTGTTGTTGACTTTCTTCTCCACTTCAGAAGCCCTTTGTTAATCATATTGTTAATCGCGGGTTTGATTTCAGGTTTTCTCGGAGAGACAATAAACGCCGTCATCATATTTTCAATAGTGCTTCTAAGCGTGGTTCTTGACTTTTATCAAGAGTCCAAGGCTGAGAAAGCCGCTGAGATACTTAAAGAGAGAGTTACTACTAGCGCAACAGTGCTCAGAGACGGCGTTAAGCAAGAAGTAAAGCTTGCTGAAATTGTTCCAGGCGACGCAGTATACCTCTCGGCTGGAGACATCGTGCCGGCAGATGCTAGAGTAATTAACGCGAAGGACCTATTCGTTAATCAGTCAGCATTAACGGGCGAGTCGTTTCCCGCAGAAAAAGCAGCTTCACCGTTGAAGGCTAAAGGCGCGACGCTCATCGAATGGAATAACTGTCTTTTTATGGGTACTTCTATTGTAAGCGGAACGGCGACAGCTGTTGTGATAAAAACTGGAAACTTTACGGAGTATGGAAAAATTGCTAAAAAGCTTGTTGCGAGAGCGCCTGAAACAGAGTTTGAAAGAGGGCTCAGAAGATTCGGTTTTCTGATGATAGAAGTCACCTTTCTCCTCGTGTTGTTTGTCTTCTTCATAAATGCGCTCTACAAACGCGGCGTGCTAGAGTCTCTCCTTTTCGCCGTGGCTCTAGCAGTCGGCTTAACGCCTGAACTTTTGCCGATGATCATGTCCGTGAACCTTTCGAAAGGCGCTCTTGCGATGTCTAAGAAAGGCGTTATAGTGAAGCGTTTAGCGTCAATCCAAAATTTTGGCAACATGGATGTTTTGTGTACGGACAAAACTGGCACTCTCACAGAGAACAAGATAACACTGGTGCGTCATGTGGATATCGAGGGAAACGACAATGAAAAGGTGCTGTTATATTCCTTTCTGAACAGTTTTTATGAAACAGGGCTGAAAAGTCCGCTTGACGATGCTATACTAAAATATAAGAATATTGATGTGAAAGATTATCAGAAAATAGATGAGGTTCCATTTGATTTTACGAGAAAAAGAGTTTCGGTCGTCGTTGACTACGAAGGACAGCGATTTTTGCTCGCTAAGGGAGCGCCTGAAGAAATTATCAAAGTGTGTTCCTACTGTGAACTCACAGGCAAAACATCCGATTTGACAAGCGAGTTAAAGAGAAAAATCGAGCAAAAATACTATGGCCTCAGTTCTGACGGCTTCAGAGTTTTAGGCGTGTCATATAAAGAAATTACAGAGGAGAAGCAACTATACTCCGTAGATGACGAAAGCAGCATGGTGTTCTTGGGCTTCGTAGCGTTTATCGATCCACCAAAAGAAACCGCCAAAGAATCCCTACGACTGTTAAACAAGGCTGGGGTAGAAGTTAAAATTCTCACAGGCGACAACGAGTTAGTTACGAAGAAGACGTGTGAACAGTTAGGTTTTAAAGTCAAAAGGGTTGTCATCGGAAGCGAAGTTGCCCAAATGCATGATGATGCCCTCCCAAGGGTCGTCGAGGAAGCAAATATTTTTGTGAGAGTAACGCCAGCTCAGAAAAACAGAATAATAAATACATTGAAGAACAATGGGCATGTTGTTGGTTTTCTCGGAGACGGCATTAACGATGCGCCTTCTCTGAAGACAGCAGATGTTGGCATATCAGTTGATAACGCGGTAGATGTAGCAAAAGAGTCCGCGGACATTATACTTCTGCAGAAGAAGTTAAGGGTGCTTTACGAAGGCGTTTTAGAAGGGCGGAAGACTTTCGGCAACACCATGAAATACATCATGATGGGAACAAGCTCGAATTTCGGTAACATGTTCAGCGTTGCAGTAGCGTCTCTATTTCTCCCCTTCTTGCCCATGCTTCCAATACAAATACTTCTGAACAATCTCCTTTATGATCTGGCTGAGTCAACAATACCAACCGACAATGTTGATTCAGAATATGTGGAAAAACCAAAAAGACTAGATATTTCCTTCATAAGAAAATTCATGGTATTTCTGGGACCGACAAGCTCCATCTTTGACTACCTAACCTTCTTCATAATGTTAGTTGTCTTCATCCCGAGTGTTCCACTCAACGAGAGGGTTCCCCTGTTTCAAACCGCCTGGTTTATTGAGTCTTTAGCTACGCAGACGTTAGTCGTTTTCGTTATAAGAACGAGAAAAACGCCGTTTTATAAGAGCAGACCCAGTAGATTTTTGCTTGTCAGCAGTTTAAGCATCATAACTGTCGCGTTGATACTACCGTTGACGCCGTTGGGCAAACTGTTCAAATTCGTAGAGCCGCCCTTATCGTTTTTTGCGATTCTTCTTGGATTGATCGGAGCCTACTTGATTCTGGTCGAAATCGTTAAAAGATGGTTTTACAAGCGATATGCTAACCGCCTAGAGCAAGTTTTGCCCCCTCAAAAAGCTGAACCCCACAAAAAATAACGCCTCTATAAGTTTTCGGCTGTTTTCGATGGAAAGGCTTTGATGTAGTCAGGCATTTTATATTACTTCAAATGTTCCTCTTAGGCGTATGTCCTCTGAGGAGCTACCCACCATCACTTCAACTGTTCCTGACTCTACAATTAAATTCATGTCCGCATCATAGAAGGCTAAGTCTTCTGAGCTAATAATGAATTCTACTCTTCTTTTTTCGCCGGGTTCAAGAGTTATTCTCCTAAATCCTTTAAGCTCTTTAAGTGGTCTGGCCGCCGTAGCAAAAACATCATGAAGATATAATTGAACAACTTCGTCTCCTTTATGTTTACCCACATTTTTTATGTCTACTTCAACTTTCACTTTTCCATTCGGGCTTATCTTTTCAGGGGTTGTCCTTAGATCACTGTACTCAAACTCGGTATAGCTTAACCCGTAGCCGAAGGGGAACAACGGCTGCTTTTCTCTCAAATCAACATAGTCGTACACTCTACCTGAGGGTTTAGGATTATAGTAGAGGAGGAGCTGCCCGACTGTTTTAGGAAACGTAATAGGTAGTTTTCCGCCAGGATTATAATCACCGAATAAGACATCTGCTATAGCGTTTCCACCCTCTTCTCCTAGATACCATGCCTCAACTACCGCATGGGCATCCTCTATCCATTTAGTCATTGTAATGGCACTTCCATTTATAAGCACAACAATAACAGGAGTCCCTGTATCACATACTTCTTTAATTAAGTCTTCCTGCACACCCGGTAGATCCAAGTTGCATCTGTCTCTCTGTTCACCCTCGGTTTCCGGCGCAGAATTTCCCATGAACAATATAGCAGCATCAGAATTTTTCGCCGCTTTTATGGCCTTTTCGAAGCCTTCTTTTGATGTTCCAGTCAGGCTGCAACCCTCCGCATAATGAAGTTTTGCAGATTTTGGGAGTTTATTTTTGATTCCTTCTAAGGGTGAGACCACTTTTACCCCGTATCCACTGTATCCTCCAAGTCTCATTACGGCGGCATTTGGTCCTAAAACAGCAACGGATCTCAAATTTTTGGTTAAAGGCAAGATTCCATCGTATTTTAGCAAAACTATGCCTTGTCTAGCTGCTTCTAGGGCTAATATTCTGTGTTCTTCGCAATCACACATTTTTTCAGCATATTTAGAATCAATAAATGGATTCTCGAATAAGCCTAGCCAGAACTTAACCCTAAAAACACATCGGACTTCCTCATCAATTGTTTTCTCAGAGATTTTTCCTTCTTTAACTAGGCTTAAAAGGTGCTCGAAGCAGTCTGATTCTGGAAGCTCAAAATCTAATCCAGCCTCTAGAGCCTTTTTGGCAGCTTCAATCTTTGTTTCAGCAACCCTATGGAGCATTATTAAACCTGCAACAGACCAGTAATCTGAGACTACAAAGCCCTTAAATCCCCATTCCTTACGAAGAATATCTGTTAAAAGCCATTTGTTGCATGAACATGGAACTCCATCAGTAGAGTTGTAAGCAGCCATAATGGATAAGGCACCAGCGTTTTTAACAGCTGCTTTAAAGGTTTGGAAATAAATTTCTCTCAGTAATCTTTCTGAAAAATGTATTGCGTTGCTGTCCCTTCCTCCATCACCAACAAAGTTAGCGGCAAAATGTTTAGGTGTGCATACCACCTTCTGGCTCTGAACTCCCCTAATGAAAGCTACAGCCATGGCGGAAGCTAAATACGGATCTTCACCGTAAGTTTCCTCCGTTCTTCCACATCTTGGATCCCTGGCAATGTTGATTGTTGGAGAGAGAATCTGATGGATCCCGTGCGCTCTGGTCTCTTTACCAATAGCTGCCCCTATTTTCTCCACTAATTCCGGGTTCCACGTGCTGGCTAAGGCTATAGATTGAGGAAAAATAGTGCATCCTGTAGCTATACATCCATGCAAACCCTCGTCATGAATTATCACAGGCATCTTCAGTCTTGTCTTTTCAAGAATAAATTTTTGAATCTCATTGTGAAGCTCCACAGCTTCTCTTGGAGTGAAAGAGCGTAAAATTATACTTAACATGCCGAGACCATATTTCTCTTTTTCCAGAAGTTCCCTCCAATGTTCTCTAACATAGGTGGATGTAACTACATCAGAAACTTCTCTGTCAGCAAAAAACGTTAAAAAAATCAAGTCCGTAATTTTCCCCTTTTTATCCGGTGGAACATCCTTAAACAAGTTGAAAAGTGGATCCCATGGCATAAGCCATCGAGCCTTTAACTGACTAATCTTCTCTTCGAGGGTCATTTTAGAAAGTAGATTTTCCACTTTTTCGTCAATAGAAGAATCCAGACTAAGATGATTTCTATTTTCTTCCATATTTTTCAACTCTTCTTCGATTTTTGTTTATGAAACCACGTTATAGAAAACTTTTTCCTTGCCAAATTTGACACTGCCCCAACTTAAATCCTTCAAGAGAAAATTATGAACGGCGGTTTTTAGAGGTTTGCGCAAGGCATAAAAACTGAATTTAAATATCCTTTCATTGGTGTTCAAGACGAAGAGATTTACTTTAGCATCAATTTTATTGCTGGTTCTTTGTTCTATGTTAATTTCTTTTTCAAGAATTATCGTTGTTGAGGCTAGCGGAACCATTTACATTAGGGCTGATGGCTCAATTGAACCTTCAACAGCAAACATTACTAGCACGGATAACGTCACCTACACCTTGACTGGCAATATTATTAATGATTCGATTGTCGTGGAGAGGGATAACATTGTGGTTGATGGAGCCGGCTACACGCTTCAGGGCAACGGAGGCGGAAGCGGATTCCATTTGACTGGCATAAACAACGTCACAATTAGAAACACAGACATCCAAGGGTTTTGTTGTGGCGTCTGGCTCGATGGGTCTTCCTTCAACAGCATAGTTGGAAACAACATAACAAACAACGGCTGGTACGGCGTCTACCTCGATGAGTCTTCAAACAACAACACTATTTCTGGAAACAACATAACAAACAACGACTTGCATGGCGTCTATCTCTTTGAGTCCTCTAACAATGTTATCTCTGGGAACTCCTTTGTCAACAATGGCTTACTTGTTTGGCAGACGTATGGGAATGTTGTGAGTGGTAATTTGGTGAACGGGAAACCGCTGGTTTACCTCGAGGAAGTTTCAAACTATACCGTCCAAGAGGCTGGACAGGTAGTTCTTGTCCGGTGTAGCAACATAAAAGTAGAAAACCTGAACCTGTCAAACGCCTCTGTCGGAGTGCAACTCTCGCAGACAAACAACACACTCATTTCTGGAAACAACATAACAAACAACACGTGTGGCGTCTACCTCTATGGGTCTTCTAACAACAGCATAGTTGGAAACAACATAACAAACAACGACTATGGCATCAACCTTTACGATTCTTACAACATCACTATTTCTGGAAACAACATAACAAACAACGACTGGTTTGGTGTCTACCTCATTGATTCTCCTAACAACGTTATTTACCATAATAACTTCGTGGATAACGATAAACAAGTGTGTAGTTACAACTCGATAAACGTTTGGGACAACGGATTTCCTTCTGGCGGAAACTACTGGGGTAACTACAACGGCACAGATACGAACCGAGATGGAATAGGCGACACGTCATACGTCATAGACGAGAACAACACAGATAACTATCCTCTGATGGGTATGTTCCATGACTTCTCCATTTCAAACATTGGTGGTTATGAGCCGGAAGAGACTTTTCACATTGCTGTCATTTGCAACTCTACGATTACAAGCTTTGCTATTTATCCCCTAATTTATATAGGATATGGAGACTGGGTAGGAGGGGTTATTTTCCTCAATGTAACTGGTTCAGAGGGAACAGAAGGCTTCTGTCGATTTGCAATCCCGAAGGATTTGCTTGACTGTCCTGAAGGGTTGGAGCATTGGGCTATTTATTTATACGACACAAACGTAACCTCGTCGTGCAACATATGGGAAAACTCAACTCACACCTTCATTTACGTTCCATATAATCACAGCAGCCAAGAAATTATTGTAAAGGGAACTTGGATAGTTCCAGAGTTTCCAACAGGGGCATCGATACTACTTATGTCTATCGTGCTTACAATTGCCATGACCATCACCAAAAGAACTAACAAGAAGTGAATCAAGAGGCTAAATCACTTCGATAATTTCTCTATGCAAAAGAGGTTTCCTTTTTTCGTGACTTGAAATTTTATGCCTAAGATTTCTTGTGTGAGCCAGATGTTTGTTTCTAAGTGGTCAGTCATTGCGCGGGTCAGATAAACCGAGTTGCCTTCAGCTAAGGCAACGTAGGGCACAAGCATGTCAGCGAGGTGTACGTCAACTGTGGCTTGAACTTGAAGCTCTTGATACAGGTTTTGAGCAGCCTCCCGTCCCACGGCTTCGCTGGATTTCCGAAGCTCTCCGATAGCGTCTCCTCCCAAAAGCACGCCTTTGTCGGTTTTCGCCCACAAAACCAGGGAACTGCCCTTCTGGAGGGGATTAGACCGGTCGTTAACCACCTGAATGTCCGCTTCGTAGCCGAGGGGCTTAAGAAACGTTTTGGCTGCTGTAGCTTGGCGTTCAGCGACCCTGCGGTCCGCTAAGAAGGTGCACACGGAGACGCCGCCGACTTCCTTCAAGGTTCCGAACTCGTCTAAGCGTAAAGGGTGAAGTTTTTGGCAGGGCTGCGCTTCTAGGGAGACTTCACCCATGCCTTTTGGGTAGTAACCGTACTTGCGCACAGTCAAAGAGGCTCTAAAGCCCATGCGATCAAGCATAGGGAGCAGCATGTGTTTCACGTAGTTTATGGTCGGCGAGTGGCGGACGTCGGTGCCTCCCTTGATCACGCGGAGACGAACTGGACGTTCAGCGAACACGCACAGAGGAAGAACGGTGAGCAAAAGCATTGGGATGCTGCCTGCGGTTCCGATTTCAGCTCTTATTTCGCCTCCACTAATTTTGCGGGGTTTAAACCACAGCTCTTGGGAGTCAAGCCTTGCGCCTTCCACTTCCGCGTCGCAGAGCCTCGCAGCCGTTAGCACCGCCTCGAGATGTTGGGGGCGGAGACCGGGTTGGCGGCGTTTTTGGCGGATGTTATAGATGTGTAGAGGTTCGTTGAGGACGCTGGCTAAGGCAACCGCTAACCGCAGAATGGTGCCGCTGCCGCTTTTTTGGCTACCGTCAACCTCCAACACAATTTGAACCTCGAAATTACGTACGCTCGTGAAAATAAAAATGGAAGGATCGATAAAACGTTTCTCTTAACAATTTATGTCTATCGCAAGCTTGCTGATTTTTTCTATATTGAGCCTCCATTCTTGTGAGAGTTGACTGTCATTTTCTCATTGTTATAAACGCAAATTTTATATGTAACTTTTTGATTACATGCAATTGTTTGTATTGGTGGTTTATATGTATGGCGAATCTGAATATCCTTGCAGAAAAGTTAGACGCCCTCAGTCATCCGCTCAGACTGAAAATAGTAGCTCTACTCGCGGAGGGAGAGATGTACTTGAGTGAGATTGCAAAGAGCTTAGGGATAAGTAGAGCATTAGCAAAAGTTCATCTAAAGAAGCTTAAAAAAGCGGGTTTAGTGGAGAGCAAAGTAGTCCTCGTTGAGGGGGAAGCCAGGGCCCTTAGATATTACAAGCTTCGACATTTTGATATCCACCTTTCGCCGTCAACTCTTACTAGGGAGGAAAAAGAAATTGGAAAGTAGAGGTTTAATAGTCCTTGGTGCTTGGGTGTCCCTCTCTATTATATCTGTAGTCTTTATCTGGATTGGCGGCGTGACTTTAGGAACCTGCATCTTCACAGGAATACTGATGTTTATCGCCTTAGCAATCACAATCGTTGTGGGTGTGGGCTCTGAGTGGTTACCAGAGGAAAAACTCGAAAAACTTGTCTTAAAAGATTTAAAAGATGAACTTTCAACTTTAAGGAAAGAAATCAAAGAACTTAGTACAAGGGTCGACGAAATCAAAAAGTTATTAGAAGAATAAACTTTCAGCATAAGATAAGGGCTATAAAATCAAAGGCAAGGGTTAGATACCACATGATGATCCCCATTTATCGGAAGCGAAACTTGCGAGCCCACCTGAAAAAACTCGTTTGAAGTTTCTTTAGTTGTTGGACGGGGGAATCTTGATGTCTGTCCGTGAAATGGTTATTTGCGAAGGATTAGTTAAGCAATATGGAAGCCATAAGAAGGTAACCGCCCTAGACCATTTAGACCTCGCCGTGAAGGAGGGGGAGGTATTCGGGCTCCTCGGTCCTAATGGAGCTGGTAAAACCACGCTGGTCAAGATTCTTTCGACCCTTCTCAGGCCGGACGCAGGTAAAGCCATTGTTGGCGGTTACGATGTGGTGAGAGATGAGGGTAAGGTTCGGAGGATTATTGGGTATGCGGGGCAGGATACGGAGCGTTCTGCCTACTTTAGGCTCACAGCTGAGGAGAACCTAATATATTTCGCTCATGCGCTCCGTGGTATATCGAAGGAGAATGCTTTAAGCCGCATTAAGGAGATGGCTGAGGTTTTTGAGTTCGCGGACAAGTTGGACAAGCTTTTTATTACCCTCTCAGGGGGCGAGAAACAGGCGGTAGTAGTTATGCGGGCGCTTTTGCATCAGCCTGAGGTGGTTTTCCTCGACGAACCCTCCAAGTCGCTGGATCCCATAATCGCCCGGAAGGTGCGGGGCTACTTGAGGAATTACGCTAGAAGGAACAACGCTACGGTGTTCATAACCACTCACAACATGATGGAGGCGGAAGAGCTAAGCGACCGACTGGCCCTCATAAACCACGGCCGCGTGAGTTTCGTAGGCACACCCAAGGAGTTCAAGAACGAGGTTCCTCGACCCGAGGTCATTCGGGTTGTGCTCCCAAGCTTGTCCGAGGACCTTAAAGGCAAATTGTTGAAGGTGAACGGCGTGGTTAATGTTGTCTTTGACGGCGAGGTGAAGGTCTACTGCACTGATGGGCTTGAAACTCTTCTAGAAGTCGCAGAGACGCTGAAAAATGCTGGAATAAGGGCGCTTATAGCTATGGGTGAGCCTTCGGTTGAGGATGCCTTTATTCACATGGTTCAGAAAGAAAGGAATGGAGCGTGAGTGGGCGGATGAGCAAGTTTTTGGAGATAGTTAGGCTTGGTTACATGGCTTCTTGGCGGCGGATTAAGGAGATGACGAGGTATAAGGCTAACTTCCTCTCTGGGCTTGTTTTCTCCGTGGTTTGGTCTGTGGCGATGTTGCTCTTCGTTCCCCTTTACAGTTTGTCCGATGTCGGTTCGATTGTTGGAACCCAGAACTTCGTCTCCTTTCTCCTTCTCGGCTTCGCCTTTCAAAACTATATGTCGGTGGCCCTTTGGAGCGCCTCAGGCACCCTTCAGTGGGAACTCAGTGTGGGAATTACGGACTATATATTCGCAAGTCCAGTTTCAAGATACTGGTATATGGTCTCCACGTCGGTGGCTAATGCCTTAGCGAATTCTATATTCTTTATTCCCATGTTTGTAGTCGCTCTACTTTTCACTAACTTCACCTTTTCAGTCCTTGAGCTTATGCTCAGTCTAGTTGCCGTAGCATTGACGGTTTTTGTGCTGATGCAAATAGGCGTTCTCTTCTCAACCCTAGTGCTCCAGTTTAAACAGGTGTCCTCTATCTTCGGCTTCCTAAGCTTAGCCTTCCAAATGCTTACAGGAATGCTTATCCCCCTTCAGATGTTGCCTGATCCCCTGAAGATCGCCTCAGCCTTCTTCCCCCTAACCTTTGGCATAGACCTGTCCCGCCATCATCTGCTCCACACGTCCCTTGTTTTCCCCTACATGTTTGAATGGTTTATGCTCCTGCTGGAACTACTTATACTAGCAGCGGTTTCACTCATCACCATCAAGTATGTGGAACGAACAGCCAAAAAGCAAGGGCTCCACTTCGCTTAGCAAATAGCCTATTCCTTAAAAGTTTCGTAAGGGATAAAACAAATGAGGAACAAATAAAACATTATTGGGTAGAGAAGGAGAAGTCCATGAGCGAAGAAAAACCAGATTTAGAAGAGCTGACGCAACGGATAAACCAGCTTCTCAACGTTTTGAACATGATCTCCAAGGACCTCGCGGACATTTCAAACTCCCTAAAAAAGGTCGGCGTTCCCGCAGCCGCGCCACAACCAGCTCCTCCACCCCCGCCTCCAGCAAAAGCCAAGGCAGTCGCAGACGTTCGGACGCTGTTTCCCCAGGATTTAGAACAGATGTTAGAATTCGAAGAAATGGAGGAGTACATCAAGATAAAGCCGCGGCGATACTTAGGCTCGGGAAACTTCGCGAAAATTGCGTCGATAATCCGCGATGCAGGCGGAGAATACATAAGCGCTGGAAAACAGTCGCACTTCCGCGTTCCGAAAGAAAAGATGTAGAAACTCAGGAAATCGCTCAGCTCATCCTAAGAGGATAGCAACCGAAGATTTAGGCTGCTCCATTGTTAAGCAAACAGGATGTTTAACAGTTCTTTTAGGCTTTCTTTATTGTGCGGTAACGCTATTTTGATGGGCGTAACGGAAATGTTTTTTTCCTTTTTGATGGTATACACGTCTGTTTCTGGGTCGTCGTGAGAATAAACGGTTAGGCCCCACCCGTCGATTTTGTATCCGTCTCCATGCTTCGTGTGGATGTCGCCGTAGCCCTTGTAAGACAGCCGGGTGATCTTCACTTTTCGGTTGCCGCCTTCGGGCACATTTATCGAAATGATGTCCACGTCCTCGGGCATTCCGTTTTTAAGCACGTATTCGGCGGTTTTTTTAGCGATTGAAGCAGCTAACTCTAGCTTCTCGGGTGCAACGTCCGCCTTTTCTTTTTTATCAGCGAGCCTTGGTATACAGTAGGAAACCGCAATGGTTGGAATTTTGTGGATGGCAGCCTCCAGCGAAGCGCCTAAAGTGCCTGAGTTGAACATGTCGTCTATGCCTAGGTTTGGACCCAAGTTTATTCCGGTTGCCACTAGGTCTGGCGGCTGCTTCAGGATTTTGTTCACAGCTATGTGATAGGCGTCTGCGGGAGTTCCAGTTATCGCAAAAGCTTCGGAGCCGTCGCTGAGCTTCGTTTTTGTGACCCTTATGGTTCCGTAGGTGGTTAGCGCCTTCCCCACTCCGCTGCGTTCTTCTTTCGGCGCCACAACAACCACTCGCCCAAGCTTCTCCAACTGTTTCTTCAGGGTCACTAGGCCAACGGAGGTAATCCCGTCATCGTTAATTACCAAGATAGTGGACAAACAACCTCCTCCACAAACATTAGATCTAAAGCTACTGCTCATCGCTTAAAATAACCTTTGCGCACGCATACTTTGCATGGTAATCAAATCGTCTAGTTGTGTGTTATTTCTTCAGTCGAGGGATGAAGTAGACTATAATCGCCGTTACGATTATCGCTAGGGATAGTAGCCATATCCATGTTGACTTTAAGCGGCTATTTAAAATGAGTAGGGCTACTGCGACCCATATCAGAATGGCTGCAACTGTTCTAATGTGCAACTTTACAACCCCCGTTCAGAGAGGTTAGCCACGACCTTTCCACCATCTTAACGTAAGAACATTTAACCTTTTTTAATAGGTCTTCAATCAATTATATTTGACAACACTGGAGAGTTTCTAGGCATGGTTGAGCAAAAAATTCGAGAGGAATGTGTAAAATGCATGATTGATCTGATCATTTTGGGAATACTGTATATGCAACCGACCCACGCCTACCAGTTAAGGAAAGTAGTGGCACAAAAATTCGGGGTTACGCTTTATCCTGGAAATTTTTATCCTAAACTTCACAAATTTGAAACAAACGGCATAATCAAGGGAAGGTGGGAGACTGAAGGACGCCGAAAGAAAAAAGTCTACAGTCTGACTCCGTCTGGCGAAGCGCTGTACAAGAGCTTAGTGGACAACTGTTTCTTTCCGGTCTACAACAAGATCATTAAGGCATTAGAAATATCTGTCATGGAACCTCCAATAAGTAAACGCCCTTAATCATTCCGCGGTAGGGGTTAGGTCGTCTTAGGTTCCGAAACCTGCGGTTACTGAGAAAGTCACGGTGTACAGTCCGTAGGCCATTAAGAGCATCACGACTATAGCGCCGAGGATTAAAGCCAATCTCAGTTTTTCAGATAGGCTGGTGTCGACTAGTCCTATGAGAATTAATGAGAGGGACAGAACCCAAAATCCCATCGATGTGATTTCGAAGCCGATTGTGGTTACATAGTTATATGCTCGGTTGTAGGTCAGTCTCTGGGTTTGATTCCAGTAAGTGTTAGAGCCTGAGGTAGGAAGCGTGCCCGCAAGATTGTCCAGTTCAAGTTTGCGTTTAGCCATCAAGTATCCTGCTTGGTCAAAAGCGACGATAATGGAGCCGAGAATTATCAGGAAGACGCTGAACACCAGTAAATAGTACTCTATTCTCGAAAGACGAATTCCAACTTTCATGCCCCTAAAGTATGCCCGATTCAGTTTATAAGCCTGAGGATTCAGTTAATATCCATAGCGCACCTCAAAGCCTCGGAGCTCGCCGGTATAATCATCCCACTGAACATCAACCTTGGATACTCTAGCTCCGGGGGGACCCCTACGGCAAAACTCAATAACCTTTTTAACATCCCCTTCCTCTCCTTCAAAAACCGCCTCAACCCTTCCGTCTGACAGGTTTCGCACCCAACCTGCCACGTGCCTCCGATTCGCCTCATACCGCGTGTCTGAACGGAAGAAAACCCCTTGAACCCTGCCGCTCACAAAAACGTGGGCTCGCACCTTCACGGTTTTTCCCTAACTGTCCTACTGGCCTGCCTTTTTGAATTTTATGGTTTTATTTAGCAGGTCGAGCTCGTAGATTTGGTTCACATCAAAGGGTATGTCGAGTTCGTCGTACTCCTGCTCTGTTAAGAAGAGAATCAGCTTCGGAAGGCTGAACTGGGTCTGTGTAGGCATCATAGGCAACTGTTGCCGAAGGGCTTGAACGACACCCTGAACCATCCTCGCCTCCTCTGTCGCAGGCTGAATCGCAAACCGCGGAATAACCCGATCCTCAATTAACTCTATGCGTTTGCCGAGGTTTCCCTCAGGATCCCGAATGGACTCAATCTTTTGAACCCTAACACGAATCATCATGATCGCCCCTTAACAGACTTGACAAGTTGAGGGCTTTATGTCTTTCCCAAGCGGAGGCTATTCCATCTCGACAGTTGCAGGAGGCTTCGGAGTCACGTCGTAATAGACGCCTGAAACGTTTGGGC
Source organism: uncultured Candidatus Bathyarchaeia archaeon (assembly GCA_964655075.1). GTDB lineage: Archaea > Thermoproteota > Bathyarchaeia > Bathyarchaeales > Bathyarchaeaceae > CAZZLD01. The sequence continues at coordinate 11,314 of CAZZLD010000005.1, read as the reverse complement.
ACGCCTCGAGTATCCTATCAGCGGTTTCCCTCAGGGTCTTCCAAGGAACTTCAGTCACTTGTGCGGTTATGAAATCTTGCGTTTGAACCGCCCGTATAGCAATCAGGCAAGGCTGCTTCCTAGAGGCTTCGTGAACCGCATAAAACACGCGGGTAACAGAGGGGTTCCCCGAGACGACTTCACTTTGCAGCTCAACTAAGATTTGAATAGACGGCTGATGAACGCGATTTTTGGTTTGAGCCCTTATGGCAACGACCTCTCCATACTGCCGCTCGCCGCCCTTTATTCCCGTCGCCTTGTCTCGAAGAACCTTCACAGAAACGTCTGTTAATGCAAGATTCAGGAAACGCGCCGCTGTCTCCCTGATCGCCCTAGAGCCAGGATGTTCCGGAACCTCTTCATCGTCAAGAACCGCCGCAAAAAATTGGGCAGGCTTATGCTTAGCCAGTTCATCCTCAGCTATGGCGGTTGCCTTCTTAAGCGCCTCCAGCTTGTCGGCTTTTATTTCTCCAACAACCCGCACGGAAAGACCTGGTCCAGGAAAAGGCTGCCGCTCAGATATTTCAGGCGGAACCCCTAGGTAACGGGCCAGATGCCTCACTTGACTCTTGTATAAAGTGGCGATGGGCTCTACCACTTGGAAGCCGTATTTCTCAACAGGACTGATCCCTATCTGAGAGAGGACGTTATGCTGGGTCTTTATGCCTCCAGCGGTTTCAATAATGTCCGCGTAGATGGTTCCCTGAACGAGAAACCGGCATTTTTCGCTTTCAGCCATCTCGCCCAAAACCCGATAAAAAGTTTCCCGAAAGGCTTTACGCTTCTCTTCAGCATCCCGCAGCCCCTTCAACGCGTCAAGAAACCGCTCCTGAACCTTCAAAACCTTAACCGGCAAGCTTAAAGGAGGCTTAGAAAGAACCTTAGCAACTTTTTCTGGTTCCCCTTCTCGCATGAAAGCGTCATCCAGCAAAACGCAGAGCAGGTTTTCACCTATGGCGCGGTGAGTCAGCACAGCGCAGACGGAGCTGTCGACACCTCCAGAAACTGCGATGAGCGCCCGCTCTCCACCGAGAACCCGCCTGATCTCTTTCACACGTTTTTCCACGAAATCTGCAGGATTAAATTCTTTCGAAGGCATTCAAATCAGACCTAATGATTCTTCTCGGGTTACATACTTGCCCATGGGGGACATCCTGCGTATTCCAAGCTTTTTTGAGAGTTTTTCGAAGGTTACCGGTTTAGAAAGTTCTTGCAGGTTCTTGAACAGGATAAATGTTGCCTTTCTTCTTTTGCCCATTAAATTTTTGAATTCCTCGTAGGAGCGCAGGCAACTTTCAGAACTGTGGTTCTTCCAAAGTTCATCGGCGTCTCCGCTTATTCGTTCAACAAACTCGCCGAAACCATGTATCTCCTTAACAGGGCGCGTTACGTAAAAGAGAATTAACTTTGCGTCTTTAGGTCCGACGACTCCTCTTCGGACGTAGGCGTGAAGCGTTTTGCCCTCCCTGTTTCGATCGCAGAACCGCTTCCACCATTTTGCCTCTATCGGAAGGATGAACCCGCTGGAAGCCATTAACGGAACTCTCGTTCCCTTCTTTTGTATATTGCCTATTTATAATCTCTTCTAACTGTAGAGCCTTAAGAACAGGGGTTATGTTGGTGACCAGATTCTGGTGCTTAAAGAGCCGTCTGTGCATACAGCCTTTATCGTGTATGTGGTGCCTGACTCGAAGGCACTGCTGGCTTTAGCCTCCACAGTTCTTGCAGTTCCTAGTAATATGCCTCCAGTTCCTGAAACAACGGTGCTAGCGCCGTTGATGTAAACGGCGTCTAAGGTGACTTTTACATTTCCGATGTTGCGGACATCTAAAACAATTGTGTCGTTTGTGCCTGGTTTTAGGGCTATATTGGAGATGTCTATTTGCCCCAGCTCGGTTTGTTCATTTATTCTCGTTGCGTGGGTGGCAAAGTAGTTTTCAACCCAGAGGTACATCATAATGCTCGCAAATACGGCTATGAGGCTCACGAGTAAAACGGAGACTATTAGGGCGAGTGCTTTTTTTGAGCGTAGGCTTTTCACGGTGCATCAAATAATTAAGTGTTTAACAGTTTAATAAAGATTACCTCGACCGCACTCTGAAATGGAAGAAGCCTCGGCTAAATAATTGACTTTTTAAACGTAACTTCCATTGACAGTTCAGCCGTATTTTAAACATTGGTATTCAAAAGTTTCATGGGTAAAACCGAAAAAACATGATTTTAATAACATCGAATATCCCAACATGTTAATAAAGATTATTTTTCAGTCCCACGCACGAATGAAGAAGGTGAAAGTTTGATGTCATCTTTCGAAATCTACGTAAAGTCTTCTTCCGGAATGATAAATAAGAAGTTAGAAACAACAAAGAGAAAGAAACAAGCATTAGACGACCTGTTCAACGAGGGCAAAATCTCACAGATGACCTACGAATACATTTCTAAGGACCTCGACGACAGCATCAACGAAATAGAGGGCCACCAGAAGGTTCTAGCTGACAGGATAACCTCTAAAATCAACGAACTCGAAGAACAAACCAGAACATTGGAAATGTTTCTCGCCGATCTAGCGTTAGGACACGCCGCAGGAGAAGTTACCGATGCCCTGTACAAAAGTGAGAGCCGATCTCTTGCGCTTGGACTAGAAAACGCGAAACGAGAACTCAGCAACCTTAGGGACACGCTTTTGAGCGCTATTCCAGAACAGATTCCTAAGCCGGTTCCTGAACCGACTGAAGAGGTGGAAGCCCCAGCACCAGAAGAAGTTGAGGTGCCCGTTGAAGAGCCAACTGTTGAAGAACCGATCGAAACAGACGTGTCAGATGAAGTTGTTGAAGAAACCGAAGCGCCAATAGAGGAAACGGTGGAAGCTCCAGCAGAAGAAGAGGCCGTAGTCGAAGAGGCTCCGATGGAAGAAGCCGCAGAGGAGATCGTTGAAGAAGCGCCAATAGACGAAGACGAAGTTTACTTCGAAGCCCCCTCAGAAGACATGGAAGATTCAGCGGAAGAAATGGACTTTACTGAGGAAACAGAAGAAGAGTAAATGTAAACTGGAATAGAACAGCGTCTATAACCAGGCCCAACTGCGGGGCGGAACTAGAAGTCTAAATAATAGTCCTTGTTTTTTTTAATCTTCTTTTTTAGAGTGGACGCCGAAAGACTGAAATTAGCAGGGCTTATCTTTGAATGTTGGCGAGGTTTGATGAAGGCGGTTGTTTTAGCTGCAGGCGAAGGGGTTAGGCTTCGTCCCTTAACGGCTACCCGACCTAAACACCTTATCCCTGTAGGCGGAAAACCTCTCTTGGAGCATATCCTTCTTGCGATCAAGTCCGCGGGGTTGAATGAGGCAGTAATTGTCGTTCACTACATGGCTGAAAGAATAAAGGAACATTTCGGCGACGGATCCAAGCTCGAAATGAAACTCGAATACGCGTTTCAGCGTGAAATGCGTGGAACGGCGGACGCAGTCACTCCAGCAGAACCTTACGTCAGCGATTATTTCTTGATGCTTTACGGCGATCTTTACGTAACCGCAAAAGTCGTCAAGGCGGTTCTCAAGGTGCACAAGGGCGAAGGGAACCCTGCGTCCATGGCTGTTGTTCCCGTTCAACGCCCTGAACATTACGGCATAATAAAACTCGACGGTTCACGGGTAATCGACATCATCGAGAAACCCAAACCCGGAGAGGCACCGACTAATTTGGCGAATGCAGGCGTCTACGTTTTGCCGACATCGATTTTTGAGAAGATAAGGCAGACCTCACCTTCAACGCGTGGGGAGTATGAGGTAACTGATTCTCTGCGGTTTTTGGCGCAGGATCACCCACTCATCGCAGTTCAGGTTTCCTCTGAAGATTGGCTTGACGTGGGCAGACCTTGGGACCTGCTGGAGGCGAACAAGCGTGTGCTCACCAACATGGAACTGAAGGTCAGCGGGTACGTAGAGGACGGTGCGCGTCTCGTGGGTCCTGTGGGGGTGAGTGCAGGAGCGCGGATTCGTTCAGGCGCACGCATTGAAGGGCCTGTTCTTATCGGCGAAAACAGCGTCATCGGACCAGACTGCATCATTAAGCCCTACACAAGCATCGGTAAAGACGTGGAGATCAGAGATGCTTGCAAGGTGGAGAACAGCATAATCATGGACAAAACCAAGATTGGTCGCTCATGCTACGTCGGAGACAGCATAATCGGCAGAGGCTGCGACTTCGGCGCGGAAACCAAAACCGTCAACCGCCGCCCAGACGACAAAACCATCAAAATAACCGTTAAAAACCAAGTCATCGACAGCGAAAGAACGAGGTTGGGCGCCATCGTAGGCGACAGCGTCAAAACAGGCGCAAACACCGTCTTCATGCCCGGCGTAAAAGCTGGACCGAACAGCCGAATCAGCCCAAACGTTGTAGTGCAACAGGACATACCATTTTAGTTTAAAGCGAGAAATTGAGAAAAAGATTAGCCACCCTTTTATAGTATTAACTAGGATTGATAGGATTTGTGAACTTTAAGAAGGTCGGAGAGGTTTGTCTGAAAAGGAAAGGGTAAGAAAGTTGCAGGAGAAGGCGGTGAGGTATTTCTGCGATCGGCCTAGTAACTTTCCCGTCGGGCGTCCGTACAACTGCTGCGAAAGCGTTCTCTTAGCCTTGAAGGATCATCTGGGCGCAGGGTCCGAGTTAGTTCCTAAGATCGGAACGGGTATAGGCGCAGGGGTCTCTTTGAACGGTTTGCTCTGCGGCTCCGTTTCCAGCGTGGTCATGGTGATAGGCATGAAGTACGGAAGGACCAGTGCGGAGGAGAATCCGCAATCCGTTTGGAACATGGTGGACAAGTATGTGGCTGAGTTTACGGATAGGTTTGGCTACACGAACTGCAGACAGCTAACGGGCTTGAACCTGAAGACAACAGAGGGACTGCAGGAGTACTATGCCAAGGTCCACGACTACGCCTGCGCAGCAAGAATACGATTTGCCGTCAAAAAAGCCCTAGAAATACTCAATACACACGCTCAAGGAACATGATCGTCTTCTGGAACCCCTTTCTAACCCGAAACTAAATAAGTTCACATGTGGCAAAAATAAGCGAAGGTGAAAAAGATTTGTCGACTGCTCGGAGGAAGTTTTTCAGTGAGTTGGCGGCGCTGCTGGAAAAGACGGTTCTAGTGGAAACCACGAACGGAAAGTCCTTCAGCGGAACCTTGGCTGGCGTAGACCCTGAGTCTATGAGTCTATGTTTGGCGGACGTGAAGGATGAGAAAGGAAACCCTGTGCACAGGATGTTCTTGAATGGAAGCGCGGTTGCTAGGATTTCCGCCATAGGGAAGCCCTTTGATCTTAAGGCTTTGGCTGATCGCCTTGAAAAGGTGTTTCCGACTTTGGTTAAGCTCTACGAGGACAAGGGTTTCATCTGGGTCATGGAGAAAATCAGGGTCACTGAGAAAGGCGTGGTGGAGGGAACTGGACCCGCAGCTGAACGCGTCCAAACGGTCTACGAACACTTCATCCGCGAAACAAAAGGCTAGATAAGCCCCTCGAACCCATGCTCCTCCTGTTTTTCTTCCGTTGGGCGAGCAACAATCCCAAACGATTTTAGTATATCATGCGTTGCCTCCACAGCCGCATCCAGCTTGCCTAAATCCAATGTTAAATCCAGCACCTTAGAAGCCGCCCTCAAAGCTTCACGTGCAGCCTTCGCGTCTGGATAAACGCCCGGCGTCTCAGCTAAAAGACAAAGTCCATGCATGTTCCGCAACGCGCCTAACCCGATGAGGAGACCTGCAATGCCGAAGATTCTTCCATCCATTATTTCAGCTCCGATGTTCAAAGCCTCCTTCAGGGCCTCAGCGTCAGAAGCCGCACAGTAAATCTTTGGAGTATCCACTGGCTCCACTCGCCTTAAACCGCCAAGGGTCATAACGTAGCGGCAACCCAGCTCCTTAGCGACATCTAAGATACGCCCACAGAGTTCATACTGCCCAGGTGCAGTCAAGGCCTGAGTGTTGCCGTACAAGATGATTAAGTCGCGTTCCCGTTTCTTGCCTTTATAATAGTAAAGCTCGTTCAGGGGAAAGCGGGGTTTCCCGTCGTCTGTGCTTATGGCGAAATCCTGAAAGGACGAGGAGTGGACTGCTGCAAAGCGTTTTGCCTTTAGCTCTTGGATGAGGTGTAAAGCGGCGATGTTGGCAACAAACCCTATGCCCGGCAAACCCTCTATTAAAATCGGATCACGAAGCTTAGGCGTCTCAAACGTCCAGACGACACAGACCATAAATCGCACCAACACAATTAAGAGAAGTTCATCCTTTATTAAATGTCTTGGCGGCTGCAGATATGTCCTTTGAAATCCGAGAAAGAGACCTCTGCGCGAGGGTCGGGAGGCTGAAAACGAAGAGCGGAACAATTGAGACTCCGCTTTTGTTTCCGGTTGTAAACCCCGCGGTTCAGCCGATCCCACCGAAAATGATGCAGGAAACTTTCGGTTGCAAAGCGCTCATAACAAACGCCTACATCATAAAGAAGCAGTTCAAAGAGGAGGCGATCCGAAGGGGCATCCATGACCTCCTAGGCTTTAAGGGGGTTGTCATGACCGATTCAGGCGCCTACCAAATTCTCGTGTATGGGGACGTGGAGGTTGAACCTGAAGAAATCGTGCGGTATCAAGAGGAAATAGACACGGACATCGCCACCATACTGGATGTGCCCACAGGCTGGAAAGTCTCAAAGGATCACGCGCGAAACACGGTGGAAGAGACCTTAAAACGAGCGAAGGAGCTTGCGAAAATTAAAACTCGGGATGACGTCGCTTGGGTTGGCCCAGTTCAGGGAGGACGCTACCTTGAGTTTGTAGCTGAATCGGCGAGGAAGATGGCGAAGCTGCCCTTTCAAATCTATGCTTTAGGGAGTCCGACGCCCGTGATGGAGCAGTATTTGTTCAGCACGCTGGTTGACATGATTTTAACGGCGAAAATGAACTTGCCGTCCGGCCGTCCCCTCCACCTTTTCGGAGCAGGGCATCCCTTCATGTTTGCTTTAGCCGTAGCTCTCGGATGCGATTTTTTTGATTCTGCAGCTTATGCGCTCTACGCGCGGGAGGACCGTTACATGACGACTCATGGAACCTCTAAGCTTCAGGGCCTCAAGTATTTTCCTTGTTCATGTCCCGTTTGCGTTAAAACCGATCCGAAAGACGTGGTGGAGATGCCGGAAACTGAGAGGCAGAGCATGCTTGCTCAACACAACTTGTACGTTAGCCTCGCCGAGATAAAACGCATAAAGCAGGCGATAATTGAGGGGCGCCTCTGGGAACACTTGGAGATGAGAGCCCACACGCACCCCGCGCTTCTTCAAGCCCTAAAAACCTTGGGAAAATACAGCGAATTTCTGGAGAAACATAGCCCAGTTACGAAAAAAAGCGGGCTCTTCTTTTGCAGCTCTCTCGGGTTAAGCCGTCCGGAAGTTGTTCGCCACAGGAAAAGGCTTCTCGGTAGGTATGCGCCGCCGAAAGGTGCAGATATTCTTGTTTTGTTGCCGCAGACCCGGATGAAACCGTTTCACAAAGCGAAGGAACACCGGGGTATGTTGAGGGAAGTCGAACAGAGACTTGGCGGTAGACTCGAGGCAACACATGTTTGCACTTATGCGGCGCCCTTCGGGGTGGTGCCTGCGGAAATTGACGAGGTTTATCCGTTGTCGCAGCATGAAACGGCGGTTTCCCCGGATGTAGAAACGATAAACTACGTGGCTGAGCAAACTGCGAAATACATCGATGCAACGGGCTACAAACAGGTGATTTTAGTCCAAAACCGCGAGGTGTGGAAGGGCGAAATAGCCGCCGCCTGCAGAAGAGCGTGCAAGAAGAAGGGGATCAGCCTCACGGTGATTGAACTGAAAAAAACGGTTTAACCTGTTTATGGGGCTCATAGTTTATAAGGAACGCGAACAACAAACACTGATCAAAATGTCGCTGAAAATAAGGTTTCTCGGAGGCACCGGGGAGATCGGGAGGATAGCCATAGCCATCAAAACCGAGAAGACCCAAGTGCTGCTGGACTACGGCGTCTTGTTTGACCATGAACCCGGTTTTCCCATGCACGTTCCCCCCAAGGAGGTGGATGCCCTAGTTTTAACTCATGCTCATCTTGACCATTCTGGGGCAATTCCGATTTTTCACATTCAAGGGAGAAAACCTGTTTACGGCACTCAGGTTTCTTTCGACTTAGCCGAATTGTTGCTTTCAGATTTCATACATCTGTCGGGCTACTATCTTCCCTTCGAATATGTAGAACTGCGGTCCACCATGAGAAACTGCGTCAACATCAACTACGGAGAAAAGATAGATGTGGGCGATTTGACTTTGCGGCTTCTAGACGCGGGTCACATACCGGGAAGCGCTCAGATCCTGATTGAAGCAGACGGAAAGAGGCTGCTCTACACGGGTGACTATAACACGGTGAAGACCCGTCTTCTTCGCGCCGCGGAGAAAGACTACGGGGAGCTCGATGCTGTGATCACCGAGAGCACTTACGCAGATGAGGAGCATCCAGAGAGAAGTAACCTAGAAAAAGAGTTTGTTGAGCGCGTTGTTGACGTGGTTGAAAAGGGTGGAACAGCTTTGGTTCCCGCCTTCAGCGTCGGAAGATCGCAGGAAATTGCCTGCGTGCTTGCTGCTCACCACTTTGAGTATCCGATTACGGTGGACGGTATGTCCCGTAAAGTTAATCGTATACTTATGAACCGGCTGGATTTCCTGCAGGATTCGCGTTTGTTCATGGATGCGATGCATGCGACAACTTGGGTGGAGGACCAGAGGGACCGTAAGATAGCCGCTAAGAAGCCCGGTGTGATTATTTCTCCTGCGGGTATGTTGAAGGGGGGTCCGGCGGCTTCGTATGTGCAGAGGGTGGCTAAGCATTCGAGTAACGGTGTTTTCCTTGTGAGTTATCAGATTCCTGGGACTCCTGGTCGTTTGTTGTTGGAAAAAGGTAGGTGCTTGATCAACGGGAAACTGCGGAAGGCGAAGGCGGAAGTTGGACATTTTGACTTTTCGTCTCATTGTGGTGCCAGTGAACTTCAGGAAACAATAAGGAGCTTGAAGGGGAATCCTAAGGTTTATGTGGTGCATGGCGCGGAGGGCAACTGCAAACGGTTTGCGAAGTGGATAACGACGGAAACGGAGTTTGATGCCGTGGCGCCGAAGGCGGGAGACACCTTCACCGTCTGAAGGATAAGAAAAGAGAATATTTGGGTTTACCCAGAATTGGTTTTCGAGAGAGATAAAAATCTTAATGGGCAACCACGTGTTATTCTACAATAAGGTAGTTGCTGTTAAGTTGATTCCCGCCGCGTGGGGGAGGGCTCTTTTCGTGACTGTTGGAGAAAGGTTTTCTTCGACCATTCTGAAGTAGTTGAGAGTTCTGCGTCCCTTGTCAGTGATTTCGTACCTAACCTTTTGGCCTTTACTGTTTTTGGCAATCAATTCTTGGTCCATTAGGAAGTGTAGATACTCCTGCATCGGAGACCAGCTGAGGTTAGCCTTAAACATTATACATGTCGGTTTAGTGACGCCCTTTGAGATAGTGTTCAAAACGTCAATGCAAGTCTCCAACTTTGATCTTCTCAGCATCATCTTCTCCCTCAATTAACCCTGGTTGGTTTGGTTTTTAGCTTTGGTTTATTAGCTTTTATGGATTCAGAATCCATATTTTGGCGCATAAGCAATTTGAAATGAGCGTTATACTCAGCTAGACGAAGGATGGCTGCTTAGATTTTCCTTCTGTACTTTCAGACATTGGAAAGCGGAAGTAGCGTGAAAAAGATGCGAAATTCTAAGTGCACCTAGACTTCTCTGATTTCGCATCGGAGTTTTTTCACTACGCCTTCAGCGTCTGCGGGTTCCACCTTCAACGTGAACAGCTTTCTGGGCGTTCGGAGTTTCAGCTTCACTTTGCCTTTTAGCCGTTTCACAGAGCAGTATTCCGCGTGCTCAGACAATTGAACAAACTTTTCCACATCTTGGATTTCCTCAGGCACTTGCTTCACCTTTCAATCGTTTTACGTGACCATGACTTCTTTTTTGGCTAGGCCTTGAACCATCAACGGGATTATCTTGCTGGCTCTTAGTATTTCCATGAAGAGGGGCTTTCCTTTTTCGTCGAAATGTACAATTATGTCGCCGATTTCTTCTGCGTGTGAAAGTTTGCCCTGTTCAGTGATTATCATAGTTAGGATGTCGGCTTCGACGTCGTACTTGATTTTATATGCCATATCTTTCCCGCCTCACTGGATAGAAAGTGATAACGAGTAAATAGTCTTTTCTTTTTCGTAGACCACTCTTAAAGCATAATTTGTGTTTATGGCTTTAATAGCCAAATATTGGTCATCCTTTTGGTCTAGGCGAGCGGGGTTCAACGTTGTCTCAATAACCTGTTTCTTGCTTATTTCTAAACCGTAATGTTTCACGAGTTCAAACTTTTCTCGAGCGTGTTTAGTGAATCAAAAATGGTGGGCCGGGCAGGATTTGAACCTGCGGCCTTCTGCACGTCAAGCAGACGTCCTGACCAAGCTGAACGACCGGCCCTTCTGGTTTGCATTTTTTAGATGAAATGGTTTTTGCCTTATTAACTTTCACTGTGTTTTTCAGCTTCAGCAAAATCCTTAATTAGCTTCGTTCCTTACGAGAGAAAGGGCTAGGCGAAGGGGCGGGTAGATCAGCCTGGAATGATCGCGGCGTTGGCATCGCCGAGGTCCGGGGTTCAAATCCCCGCCCGTCCACCAAGAACCTTTTAGGAAAAGTTCCATCAAAAGAGCTAAACGGTTGCCAATGTGTTGGTTACGGTTTTTAAGTGGTTTTCGGTGAGCTTTGAAATGCTCAAGCCTAAATCTTTGGCATCTTCAACTAGGATTTCGGTTAAGCGTTATGGTCTCGTTCTTTTCACCTTGTGTGCACGTGTATTTTTACTTTTTATGTAACTGTATTTCGCCTACATTTAATAATGAGTTGATGAAACATATTTATTGAACTCCACGGACAAGGCTGTGGGGCATTAAGCGTAGAACAACTTGAAGGAAAGGAGAAAATAGAGGGGTTAGTTTGAGGTCGAAATGTTTTGGAATTTTAATGATAACGCTGTTTTTGGCAAGCATTTCAACTACGACATTTAATATCCACCCAATTGAGGCAAATTTGCTGAGCTTAGAGCCAGAATTAGTAGCTGCTTCTAAGATGCCGGAGTTGGAGAGTTTCTTTCGTTATCAGGAGCCTTGGCTTGGAGCGGACGGCGCCTGGT
>CAZZLD010000004.1:0-220727 GCA_964655075.1 uncultured Candidatus Bathyarchaeia archaeon | reverse complement strand
CGATCAACCAGCAGTTCCTCTGCCGATACGGCGTATTTGGTTTTGAGGTAGTTACGGAACCCGTCTGCAGCCGGTTCGAGTACGGCGAATGACTCCACGTCGGTTTGCTCCTGCGACGCATCCGTGCGTCCCGGCGTGAAGGGAACGGTCACATCGTGACCGGCATTCTTCGCAGCTTGCTCGACACCTGCGCATCCACCCAGGACAATCAAGTCGGCGAGCGAAACCCTCTTCCCGCCTGACTGCGCGCTGTTGAACTCCTTTTGGATTCCCTCAAGGGTCTGCAGCACAGTCTTCAGTTGAGTCGGCTGGTTGACAACCCAATCCTTTTGCGGAGCAAGACGGATGCGCGCCCCGTTCGCACCGCCCCGTTTGTCGGAGCCACGGAACGTGGACGCCGACGCCCAAGCAGTATAGACCAGCTCCGAGATCGACAGGCCCGAGGAAAGGATCTTCCCCTTGAGGTCTGCGATGTTCTGCGCATCGATCAGCTCATGATCAACTTTGGGCACTGGGTCTTGCCAGATCAGTTCCTCCGCTGGGACTTCCGGACCGAGGTAGCGCGAGCGGGGTCCCATATCGCGATGGGTAAGCTTGAACCACGCTCGAGCGAAGGCATCTGCTAGCTGATCCGGATTCTCGTAGAAGCGCCTTGCAATCTTCTCGTAAACAGGGTCGACCCGCAGGGCGACGTCAGTGGTCAGCATGGATGGCGCGTGACGCTTTGACGGGTCGTGCGCATCCGGCACGGTACCGGCGCCTGCGCCACCCTTCGGCTTCCACTGGTACGCACCGGCCGGGCTCTTGGTCAATTCCCATTCGTAGCCGAACAGGTTCCGTAAGAAGTTGTTGCTCCACTTAGTTGGCGTCTGGGTCCAGATGACTTCCAGGCCGCTGGTAATCGTGTCATCGCCTTTGCCCGTGCCAAATTTGCTCTTCCAGCCGAGGCCCTGTTCCTCGATGGGGGCGGCTTCAGGCTCGGGACCCACCAGTGACGCATCGCCAGCGCCGTGGGTTTTACCGAAGGTGTGGCCGCCCGCGATGAGGGCCACCGTCTCCTCGTCGTTCATCGACATGCGCGCGAAGACCTCGCGGATATCCTTGGCAGCAGCAAGCGGATCCGGGTTGCCGTTCGGGCCTTCCGGATTGACGTAGATTAGCCCCATCTGCACAGCAGCAAGCGGATTTTCGAGCTCCCTCTTCCCTGAATAGCGTTTGTCACCTAGCCAGGTGGTTTCGGAACCCCAGTAGACGTCTTCTGGCGGCTCCCAGATGTCCTCGCGTCCACCGCCGAAACCGAAGGTCTTAAATTCCATCGACTCTAGAGCGCAGTTGCCGGCGAGGATTATCAGGTCGGCCCAGGAGATTTTTCTGCCGTATTTCTGCTTGATAGGCCAAAGCAAACGGCGCGCCTTGTCGAGGTTAACGTTGTCTGGCCAGCTGTTAAGAGGCGGGAAACGCTGCGCGCCCCCGGATACACCCCCGCGACCGTCGCCTTTGCGGTAGGTGCCTGCGCTATGCCACGCCATCCGGATGAAGAGTCCCCCGTAGTGACCGTAATCGGCCGGCCACCAGTCCTTCGAGTCGGTCATCAGCGCATAGAGGTCTTTCTTCACGGCTTTCAGGTCGAGTTTCTTGAATTCTTCAGCGTAGTTGAACTCCTTGCCCATCGGATTGGAGAGGGGGGAATGCTGGTGCAAAACATTCAGGTTCAACTGGTTTGGCCACCAGTCTCGGTTTGACTTACGCGTGCGGCTAGTAAGTCCCTTTTTATCATTCAAAATAATACAACTCCTTGATTTGTGGTAAGGTGTTTTTCTTTCATCTTCAGAAAATCTCCTTTTCATCTACTATAGGATAGCGCAAAAGGTTTATTTAAGAATTGTTATTATCTAATAACCTATATGACCACCTATCTTAAATCAGACGCCTCCATAATTGAAGCTCTGCGAAGTAAAGGTTACAAGGCAACCCCGCAGAGAATAGCCATCTGCCGAATTGCGCTGAACAGCAGAGCCCACCCCTCAGCCCAACAAGTGTACGATGAGGTTAAGAAAATTCATCCGACAATAAGTCTGGCGACAGTTTACAAGACTTTGGAAGTACTTAGGGATTTAGATTTGGTTCAGGAGATTAATTTTCCCAAGGGGCAGGCGAGGTTTGATTCTTACATGAATCCTCACATAAACCTGATTTGCTTAAAATGTGGCAGCATCACAGACCTAGACGATGTGACTGTAAAAGAAATAACAAGGAAGGTTGTAGCAGCCACAAAATTCAAGCCAACCGGGCAACGCGTAGATGTATATGGTATTTGTCAAAAATGCAGTGGCACCAAATAGGAAGAAAAAATGGATAGCGAGAGATGTCGTCACTAAGGACTAGAAACAATTAAACCCTTGTCTCTAGGTCAAAACTTCTACGATGAAACCAACAAAAAAGAAAAAGAGGGATTTTGTGCGGGTGCATATCTCCAGTGTGGTTGGGGTTCAAACCCCTTCCCCGGCGCCAAATTTGCACAAATCAAGTTTAAATCTCGGTTTTCTGTAAGTTAGGCTGATGGCATTTTGCATGGCGGAGCCTTAATCGACGCTTTAATTGCAATAGCCCTCCTGATTCAAGACGAAGCCTTAAACCAGAGAGTAGGAGTAGCAAAGAAATGCCCGTCTCAAAAGAAAATTTCGAGAACTTAAACCGAGACCTGTTTATCTTTTGAAAATCGTTGAAATCAAGAAGATTGCTGCGTTTGCCAAAATTATTAGAGGACCTGCTGGAAAGCCAGAAAATTCAGAAACAAAAATTCCCAAGGACGAAGATATTATTCCGATGACTATCGCTCCAAAAGCGTATTGAAACAAATTTTGACTTAAATTTCTAGCACTGCAAGCCGGAATTGCTGCTAAAGCTGCAGTTAGAAGGGCCCCAACTATTTTTACTCCCAATGAAACGATAACGGAGATTAAGAGTAGGTAGACAAGATTGTATTTTTTAACATTTATCCCTTGAGATTTAGCCAAATCTTCAGAGATATTAATCAGAACCATCTTCGGGTAGATTTTAGTGATTACTAAAAAAAGGAAACCAGTTAAAACAACAGAAATTGCCGAATCCCAAAGATTTACTTTTGAAATATCTCCGACTAAAGCTGCTTCTGCTTGCCCGATAGGTAGAAATAAAAAGGCAATAGCTACTCCCGAAGCAAAAACAACGGCGGTCAAAGCCTCCATCGGCAGTTTTGTTCTTATTTCGAATAACCAGATAAAAACGATTCCTAAAATGACAAAAGGAAAGGCACCTAGAGACATGTCAAAACCATAAATTAAAGCCAAGGCTATTCCTGGTAAAGTTAAATGACCAAGAGGACCAGCTATCAAGGCCATTCTTCTGCTTAACATCAAAGTTCCAAGATATCCAGCTGCTCCTCCAACGAAAATTCCCACGATTAAACTTAATAAAAGTTGACTGCTCACGTACTTTAATCCTCTTTCTTAGTGCTTGTGGCGATAATACTTTACTTCTTCACCATAAAGCTTTTGCAGGTTTTCAGGAGTTAGCACTTCTTGAGGAAAACCATAACATATCGGCTGTTTATTCAAACAAATAACATGATCGGAAAATGTGTAAACAACACTTAAATCGTGAGTAACTAACAAAATTGTTAATTCTCTATTTCTTTTTAGTCTTGCTAAAAACCTATAAACAGTTTCTTCGCCTTCAATGTCAATACCCGTAGTTGGCTCATCGAAAAGTAAAACTTGAGGGTTCCCAATTAAGCTCCATGCTATTAATATTCTTTGGAACTGTCCAGAAGATAAATCACCTATTTTTTTATCCAGAAGATTTTCCTTAAATCCTACAGAATTTAGAATTTTTTCTATCTCTTTTTTAGAAGGTCCTTTCAGTTTTAAAAAGTCTTTCACATTTAAAGGGATGTCCTTTATGAAAGGCAACCTCTGAGGAACATAACCTATTCTAATATTTTTTTCCCACTCTATCTCTCCTTTGTATGGCAAAAGTCCTAACAACGTTTTCAATAAAACTGTTTTCCCCGCTCCATTAGGACCTAAGATAGTTAAGGTGTCTCCCTTTTTCACTTCAAAAGATAGGTCATTAACGACGTTCTCCCCTTCCAACTCCACATTCAGAGCTATTACTTTTAAGATCAAATCATTTTGCACGAATCTCAGCCTCTTTGTCGAATTCTTTCAAGTGTGCATCTCCTATTTCTAGAGGGAACCACATTAACCGCTTAGGTTCCCTTTGTAAGGTTCTTTAGTGATAATGATTAAAAACCTTCCTTCGGTTAAGGCTTATGTCACGCGCGTTACCTTCAACTGTTCGCAAGAACGATAATGAAAACCGTTTAGAAAAAAAGAGAGGGTTTGCGGGTGATATATCCACTGTGGGGAAGGTTCGAATCCTCTCCCCGGCGCCAAATGAAGAGTTATATGTTTCAGTGAAGATACCTTTTGTCCTCAGGTGATCAGTTTTGAGGAAAATGGAAGTTAGATTAGAGCGACTTGAGACAACGCGTGCTGTCTATACTCATGTCTTGAGTGACACTCCAGAGGAAGACGCATGGAGAAAAATAGAGCGATGGGCTAAGCCTAAGGGATTGCTGGAAGAGGATTCCAGAACTCGTGTATTCGGTAGGAACACGTATCCAACTGATAATCCCGAGCCTCATGGCTACGAATTTTTTCTGACGGTCGGTCCAGACGCCGAGCCAGAAGGAGACATCAAGGTAGGAGAGATACCGGGCGGGCTATACGCGGTTCTCAGGTTCAAAAATTTGGATAACATAAGGAAGGCGTGGGGGCATTTATGGAATTGGATAAAAAACAGTGAGTATGAACATGTTGGCTGGCAGAAAGGTGAACACGGGTGGTATAACGGGTTCGAGGAGCAATTAAACTGGTATGAAAAGAAACCGCCGAACGAATGGGTCCTCGACCTCTGGGTCCAACTAAAAGAGTAAACGCTCGCTATCTGTCCGCCTTCGGCTTCTGATATGCTTGTTTTGAGGGTTTACCAAAAGTTTCTTTTGTGGGCGGGGCTAAACGTTAGGTTGTGGTCGGGTAGGGATGGAGGGGTTTGTTGAGCGGTTGTTTCTTGAGCCTTGGTACACGGCTTTGAGGGACCCTGCTGGCGCTCAGGAGACGGTGCTCAAAGGACTAGTCGAGGGCTATAAGGAGACAGCTTACGGACGTGATCACGCGGCTTCGGAGGTTTCTGATGTTGAGTCGTTTCGGGCGCGGTTTCCCTCGGTTTCCTATCACGGTTTACGGGTTTATCTTGAGGAGGTTAGGCGGGGCAACTGTAAGGCTCTCCTCTCCGAGGCTCCTGAGGCTTGGGTTATGACGCGGGGTTCAACTGGCGCTCCAAAAGTGGTTCCTGCAACTAAGACGCATCTTGAGCAGGTTTTTAGGTGTGGCGCCCGAGCGTTCCTCAACTTTGCGGTTAAGCATAAGGACTTGGACATACTGCAGGGCGGAGTTTTGAACCTCAACTTTCCCTCGTTGGTTGGAACCATGTTCGTCGCGGATCAAGGCGTCGCCTACGGCTACAGCAGCGGAACCTACGCGCGGTTGAATCCCTTCCTCGGCGAGGCTAAGCTGATTCCCAACCAAGAGAAGATTGATACTCTGCCTCACAGCCTGTCAAAGGAAGGTTGGGAGCGTCGATTTGAACTTGCCTATCAGGAGGCGAAGGAGGAAAACATTGTGACCGCCATGGGCGTAACACCCGTCATCGCTTCTTTCGGCAGGTACGTAAAGCGCAAACACGGCGTCTATCCAAAGGACCTTTGGAAGATGCATGCCCTTTTCTGTACTAGCGTGCCGAAGATCCACGTGAAGTATGCGCCTCGGTTGAAGGCGCTCTACGGCAAAATTCCAATAGTCGAAATGTACTCGGCGACTGAAGGCGTCTACGCCCAGCAACTGGATGAGTATCCGTATGTGTGCCCAAACTACGATGCTTATCTGTTCGAAGTAGTCACGGGAAAGGGCGTGAAGATGCTTTATGAGATGAAACGCGGCGAATGGGGCAGGCTCATTGTTTCCTCGTGTCTGTTCCCGCGGTACGACATCGGCGACATGATTGAGTGCATGGGCAAAAACTACTTCAGAGTCTTCGGAAGAGCAAAGCTCAGAACCCTCGTGGAGCACAGAGCTTGGAGGCTTTTCACTAGATGGTTCACTTAAGTAAAAGTCAACCCTTTTATCTGGGGCTTAATTTGTTGGTCTTCAAGAGCAAGGCGGTAATAAAATGAACATTGTAACTTTCAGCCTCAAAAACCTGAAACGCCGGAAGATGCGAACCTCTCTCGCGATATTAGGCATAATCTTGGGCGTCATGCTCATAACCTCCCTCCTAACTATCATGGACGGCTTAGAAAGCAGCATCACCAATTCCCTAGGGCTTCTCAGCGGAAACCTAATCATTCAAGAAAAAAATTCCGTCGATCAAGCGCTTTCAATAGTTAACCTGTCTTTAGTCAACAATTTATCAACCAACAAGGACATAAAAGCCATCAGCCCAGAAATCTACGTTGCCAGAAATCTTCCGGGAGCCTACGGCTTCGGCTTAATCACAATTATAGGGGTCACAAATTCGTACAGGGAAATGGTCTCTCCAAGCTACATCAAAATCGGCACCTACTTTAATGAAACAGATCATTATAAGGCGATTCTAGGAAGCAAATTGGCAGAGCGCTTAGGAAAGAAGGTTAATGATAGTTTACTAATCGACTCAACGGATTTCAACATCACAGGCATTTTTGAAACTGATACCTTCGCTGATTCTTTCATCATCCTAATTCCACTTGCTGACGCTAGAGCCCTTTCTAATCTGGCTGAAAACCAAGTCAGCATAATCGAGATTAAACCGATTGACCCTAGTAAGACGGATGCTATTAAGGCGTATGTTGAATCAAATTTTGACAGGTATGAGGTTGTTTTTCCAGAGGACTTGGCGAAGCAGGCAACCGACATCTTGAGTACCCTGCGCGACACAATTTGGCTGGTTTCTTCAATTGCAGTATTGATAGGAGGTATTGGAATAGCTAACGCTATGTTGATGAGCGTTATGGAAAGGACCCCTGAAATAGGCTTGCTGAAAGCAACCGGGTGGAGAAACATCGATGTTGGTTATTCCATATTAATTGAAGCTCTCGGAATAGGAATTATAGGCGGTTTAATCGGCTTGCTCTTTGGAATAGTCGCCGCACAAACGGCGGAAAACTTGATCCCCTTATTATCAGTTCGTTTAACTTGGACCACAATATTGGAAAG
The DNA here is from genome assembly GCA_964655075.1 of uncultured Candidatus Bathyarchaeia archaeon. Taxonomy (GTDB): domain Archaea; phylum Thermoproteota; class Bathyarchaeia; order Bathyarchaeales; family Bathyarchaeaceae; genus CAZZLD01. The sequence continues at coordinate 213,432 of CAZZLD010000004.1, read as the reverse complement.
CTTCGGGTTTGCTGTGGGTTTAAGCTTATTGAGCGGTGTCTATCCAGCGGTTGAAGCCGCGCGAGTGTCTCCTATAAGGGCGATAAGGGGTGAATAAAATGGCAAACGAGGTTATTCGAACTGAGAACTTAACGAAGAACTACCGCCTAGGCGAATCAACGATCCACGCCTTAAGAGGAGTAAATTTGAGAATAAACGCCAGCGAGTTCATGAGCATCATGGGACCAAGCGGAAGCGGAAAAACCACGTTGCTGAACCTTTTAGGCGCTTTGGACCGTCCGACAAGCGGAAAAGTATTCCTAGACGGCGTTGACTTGACGCAGGTTCCTGAGAGGAAGCTGTATGAAATAAGGCGGAAAAAGGTCGGTTTCATCTTTCAGCATTTCTACTTGATTCCGAGTTTGACGACGCTGGAGAACGTCCTAATTCCAGTTATTCCGATAAAAAATAACGCGCGGTTCAAGGATAAGGCTAAAGAACTTTTTTCCCTCGTTGGCCTAGCGAAGAGGATGAAACACAAACCGAACCAGCTCAGCGGAGGAGAACAGCAGCGGGTGGCGATCTGCAGAGCCCTCATAAACGATCCCGAAATTCTGTTCTGCGATGAAATAACTGGGGAACTCGACACTGCAACGGGAGAGAAAATAGTCGGCTTATTGAAGGACGTAAATCAGGAAAGAGGGTTAACCGTCATCTTCGTAACGCATGACCCACGAGTCGCCTCGAAAAGCAACCGCGTAGTAACGTTAACCGACGGAAAGATCACGTCTGACAAAACCGTGAAATCTTAAACTTCACTCAAGCTCCACGATCTTGTGTTTGCTTTTTAACCCGCTTACTATCCGCGCCTTTCGATTAAAACGTCTAGAAAGAAGCTTAAGCAAAGCAGCGTTCGCTTTTCCCTTCCTTCTAGGCTCCTTAAGCTTCACGAGATACTCGTTTTCACCTGTCTTCTCTATGCTTTCTTCAGCCAGGTCAGTTTTCACAGCGACTTTGATTATCAACCTACTCATCGCGGCATTGGGCTTCTTGAAACCGCAACCACACCGCCGACAAGAATCATGATTCCGATGGCGATTAGAAGCAGCGGCCACCAAGTCTCTATGCCGATAATGCCTGCTAAGCCGATGATGAAGAGGATCACTCCACCAATCAAAGGTCCCACTGCCGTAGCCTTGTAAGTTGTAACCGCCGCTCTTAAGACTGCGTAAGCGACTAAAATGCATCCTAATCCAAATAGGAAGTATGCCCACCAGTTGGTCCATGTTATCCAAGAGTAAGTTCCAGCCTGTGCTAGATAAAGCAGAACTCCTAGGAGTATTAGGACTGCTCCGCCGACAAATGCTCCCAGCTTGTCTTCTCCACCCTTTTCCGGCGTCGCCTTTTCATGTTTCTCCTCTTTCTCGCGTTTTTCATGCTTCTCTTCTTTTTCCCTTTTCTCAGGTTTCTCGTGGGGAACGCGTTCAGGCGGTCCAACAGGAGCCCCACACTTCGGACAGAACCTCGCGTCTTCTAATATTTCAGCTCCACATTTAGCGCAGTAAGGCAACTTCACCCCTCCCTCTTAATAAGCTACTAGTGGATTAGGATATAAAACTATTTGGAAGCTTTTCCTGCGGGAGTTTTCCTCAGAGGCTTCCTCTTCAGTTTGGTGCCGCAGACCTTGCAGAATTGAAACTTGTAGTCTGAGGGATATTTTCTGTAGCATGCTGGGCAGTAGATTATCCATTTCAGCTGGAAGCGTATGCCGAAGGTGGCGAGAGAAACGAAATTTATACCCACTCGGTCGGCGACGTTCTGAATCGAATAGTCATCCGTAACGATTAGCGGCTCATACCCGTTGCTCTTCTGTTCAAGGGCTAAAGCCAACACCTGCAAATCCACCGGAGAGAGGAAAAGCACATCCCCAACCGCTTTAGAGGACGCTTTAACCTCGTCGAGAGACTGTGCCGTCGGCGTCTTAAGCTTCAATTTTCCGCTGTCAACCGCGGCTCTGAACCGCACCCAAGGCAACGAACGTTCAATAAGCTCATCCTTTACCGTTGGAACCGAATATTGCTCTTCACTGACTGACAGCGGATCGAAGCCAGCGATGAAGGCGGAAGTGTCAAGGATCAGAATTCTCTTTTTGGGCTGAATCAGCGCTTTCTCCTCTCCAAGTTAAACGGCGAATGGACCGTAAGCTTTATTGTCTGACGTTGCTGTAAAAGATTGCTATACGCTGCGGAGGAGAAAGAATGAGCAAACCTGTTGATGTCGGAACCCTTAAGGTTGGAAGTTTCTTGGTTGTTGACGGCGAACCCTGCAGGATTGTTAGCTTGACGAAGTCTAAACCAGGGAAACACGGCTCCGCGAAAGCTCGAATTGTCGCCATAGGCGTGTTTGACGACGCGAAGAGAAGTTTAGTTAAGCCCGTTGACGCTCAAGTTGAGGTGCCTATAATCGATAAGCGAACCGGACAGGTCATCGCGGTTCTGCCAAACGCAGTTCAACTGATGGATCTAGAAACATACGAAGTTTTCGAAGGCCCTCTGTCTGAAGAGAAAGAAATTGAAGCGAAGCTCAGTTCGGGAACCGAAGTCGAGTACTGGCGCATCTTAGGCAGAACAAAAATAATGCGAGTTAAAGGCTAGCTCGAAGTAGACTAAACTTCTGTTTTGTGAACAACGGTTCCTTTTAATATTCATGTGGCTTTGTAATTGTAAACTAGGTGAAAACCTTTGAAGCCCGTTAAACAGATGCACGTATCCTCCGGGATCAGCGTGGGCACGCTTGTTAAAGAAATGAACGCCTGCGGCGTACTAGGCGCTGGAAGAATAGGGAAAGCCGCTGAGTTGGTGACTGAAATGTTCAGCGATCCAGACTTTACTGTTTTCTTAACTTTGGCGGGTCCCATGGTTCCAGCGGGTCTCAGGAAGGTTATACGAAACCTCATTGACCGCGGGTATGTACATGTAATTGTCACAACTGGGGCTAACTTAGTGCATGACATGGTGGAGGCATTAGGTCACCGGCACTATAAGGGCACTTTCTTAGCTGAAGACAAGACGCTTAAGAAGGAAAACATCGGCAGAATAGGCGACATCTACATCGAGCAAGAAGCCTTTGAACACTTAGAAAAATGGATAAACAAAACATTAGAGGGCATACCAGAAAGCAAAAGAGAACGCATGTCTGTAGCGTCGTTGCTACGCGAAATCGGGAAACAAATCAAAGACCCAGAATCGATAATCGCCACAGCCGCAAAAAAGAATGTTCCAATCATATGCCCCGCGTTCACAGACTCCATCGCCGGATTCCACCTCTGGGTTTTCGGACAGGACAAAAAGCTTAGAATAGACCCGCTGCTGGACACAAGCGAACTCATGGACAAAGTTTTCGAAGCAAAAAAGACAGGCATAATTATCCTAGGAGGCGGCGTCCCGAAACACTTTGCCCTGTTCGCCAACACCTTCCGCGAAGGCGTGGACTCAGCGGTTCAAATCACCATGGACCGACCGGAACCCGGAGGGTTAAGCGGCGCCTCGTTAGAAGAGGCGATCAGCTGGGGCAAGGTAAAGCCGGAGGGGAAACAAGTAACGTTGATCTGCGATGCCACCATAGCCTTTCCTCTCATAGTTGCTGCAGCTCTGGAAAACATCGAAAAACCCATTAAGAAAGACCAGCGAAAAGCTCCAGTGTAAGCCTGTGATGCGATAAGAGCCCTCGGAACCCTGTGAAGAGCCATTTAGCGCTGAGGCTTCTATTCCACTTTGATTCTGTAGCCTCTTTTTCTCGGTAAGTGAACTTCTACGATGCCGCGCTTAAAATGGACTTTAGCTTTTTCTGGAGCAACAGGAACCGGGATGCGGATTTGACCGCGGAAAGACGAGAACTCTCCCTTTCTATGTGTGACTCCGAAGTCCTCAAAGCACCGTTTGCATTTCATTTCAGCGGTTATTTCAATGAGGTTTTCGCCTACAGCTTCAACTTTGACGGTTTTTGGTATGGCATAAGGCAAATCGGCGGTGACCACCACCTCGTCGGCTGTTACGAATATGCTCCAAAGCGGCTCGAAGGAAGAGGATTCTGTGTCCCAGCTGGGTCGTTCGAAGGCTGACCCGAAGAATTCGTCAGCGGCTCTTTCCAATTCCTCCATGTAATCCTGCATTATGTCGAAAATTGACCGTCTTTTTCTTTCTCTTGACATTCAAACCGCCTCCTACGTGTATAACGGCAAATCGTACTCCTGCGTTTTTTTCATGCGTGCCATTTCAGGCTGGGTCCGCTTCATGAGGTCTCTTGCCTTCAACCGGATTTCTTCGCCTTTCTCGAACAGTTCGGAAACGTCTATAGACAAGCCAGTGATCTTGCTAAGCTCTTTTATCGCTGCGGCTGCTGCCTCTGGGTCAGGGTAGTTGTAAAACGACTCGGCTAGAAGGGCAATAGCTGGAACCTCTTTTTCAACGCAGTATTGCATGATAAGCGCTTGAGGACCGACCATGAAGCCGCCTTTTACGAGGTTTATGCCTTTTCCGCTCAGCATATCCAACAGAGACTTGTTTGTTGCTGCGCCGAAAACTTTAGGCTCCGTTATGTCCTGTCGGTTAGGAACTGGCATGCCCCCAAGCGACACAAGCATTTTCGGCTTCTTTAACACGCTCCAATCGATAAGCGAACGCATAAGAGGCTGAAGGGCTTCCGCGGGAATAGGTGTCTCAGACATTAATGAAATTAGATCTTTTTTGCCGAAAAACCTCAGCGGAGAATAGGGAAGTCCTTCGTGTAGTACCACCATCGGCGGAAGAAGATTAGAGGTTACGTGTGCCACTTCAACGAGTTTCAGCTGAGTGATTATGTGTGAGGTCGCGATGAGACCGACAAGACCCACGTCGGGAAGACCGTAGAGCATCGTCGCCCCAGATGGTATCGCCTTTTTATCCACAACTTTAACAGATTCAGACAAACGGCAACTCTCCGATATTGTAGGGGGTTCAAAGAGAGAAAAACGTTATGGTAGTCCACCTAAGGTATATGTATTTAAGGGCGGAAAATAGTTAAGTTGGCGATAAGTCATGGCTCTTGAACGCCTAGGTTCTTCGTTATACGATGCTTTGCGGAAGGTTTTTCGAGCGGCGGTAGTGGATGAGGCGCTTGTTAAGGAGCTCACTCGTGACATTCAACGGGCACTGTTACAGGCAGACGTCAACGTGAAGCTCGTCTTCGAAATTTCTAAGCGCATCGAAGATCAAGCGTTAAAGGAAAAGCTTCCGCCCGGCATTTCCAGAAGGGAACACGTAATAAAGGTCGTTTATGAGGAACTAACACGTTTTCTAGGTGAAAAACCAGCTCCCTTAAAGCTAAAAACTGGGAAAAAGAACGTTTTCATGCTTGTCGGCATCCAAGGTTCAGGTAAAACCACGACCTCCGTGAAGATGGCGAGATACTTCCAAAAAAGAGGCTTAAAAACCGCGCTTGTTTGCGTGGATACTTTTAGACCAGGCGCGTACGACCAACTGAAACAGCTAGCAGACCGCGTAAACGTCCCAATCTACGGTGATCCGAAAGAAAAAAACTCTAAAAAAATCGCTCTAAACGGATTGAAAAAATTCGAAGACTACGACATAATACTAGTCGACACTGCTGGGCGCCACAAAGACGAAAAAGACCTGATTAAAGAAATGAAAACGCTGGAAGAATCAATTAAACCAGACGAAGTTATCCTAGTTCTCGACGGAACCATCGGACAACAAGCAGCCGTTCAAGCCAAAGCCTTCCACGAAGCGACGCCCATAGGGTCCGTCTTCATCGCGAAGCTCGACGGCTCCGCTAGAGGAGGAGGGGCGCTGTCAGCGGTTGCAGCCATAGGAGCACCCATAAGGTTCATTGGAACCGGCGAAAAAATCGACGACATAGAGCTCTTTAATCCCTCTCGGTTTGTCGGTAGGCTTCTGGGCATGGGGGACCTCGAAAGCCTCATAGAAAAAGTGCGTGAGGCAGAGGTGAAGATACCTGAGAAGAAGGCGCGGGCTTTTCTAAGCGGCAAATTCACCCTCGCAGAGATGTATGAACAGTTTGAAGCCATGAAGGGCATGGGAACGTTTAAACGTCTCCTGAAAATGTTTCCCGGGTTCAGCTATAACATCCCGGATGAAATGATGGACATGGCTGAAGACCGCGTGGAAAAATGGAAGGTAATCATCCAGTCTATGACTCCGGAAGAGCGGGAGGCCCCTAAAATCCTTAATTCGTCCAGAATTCGGCGGGTAGCCCGCGGTTCAGGAACCGCTGAAAAAGACGTGAAAGAACTGCTTAAACAGTACGCTATGATGAAAAAAATGGTGAAGAGCTTCAGAAGGAAAAGGTTCCCCTTCTTCGGGAAGCAGCTGCCAACCGCATAATTGACGATAGAGACTGGAGCCAAGGCGGAAACTTATGTCATTACTTGAGAAAGCTCAAAAAATGCTGGAAAGACACCCTCTTTGTGACAATTGTTTAGGGAGGCAATTCGCCCTCTTAGGCTATGAACTGGACAACCGGAAACGCGGCGAAACCATCAAAGTGCTTCTGACAATGACCGCGCATAAGCTAGTCTCTTCAAAAAAGGAAAAGGGAATTTCTCTTCTTAAGACCTTGGCGGCGAACGGCTCCTTCGATATGGCTGCTAAGATAGTTAAGAAAATGGGGAAGCGAGTTAAGAAAAAGCGGGTTTGCCACCTCTGCGAAGGTCGGTTCAACTCTTTGCCAGATATGGTGGATAAGGCAGTTGAGGAACTGAAGGACTACGAGTACAACACGTTTCTAGTCGGCATAGAGCTGCCTACAGAGGTTGAAGAAAGGGAAGACGAGTTTAAGGCTGAATTTATGGTTCAACACGGCGAGAACATGCGGAACGAGTTCAGCCGCGAAATCGGGAAGAGAATCGCGGAGGCGACAAACAAAGAGGCAGAGTACAAAAAACCGGACATAACGGTGCTGATTAATCCCTTCACCGAAAAACTCACGCTTCAAGCTAACCCCCTCTACATAGCGGGAAGATACAGAAAACTCGTCCGCGACATCCCCCAGTCCAGATGGTTCTGCAGAGAATGCCGAGGGAAAGGATGCCCAAAGTGCAACTGGACGGGCAAAATGTATCCGGAGTCAGTTGAGGAAATCATCGCCAAACCGCTCTTAGAGAGAACCCGCGGGGAAGAAGCCGTGTTGCATGCCGCTGGAAGAGAGGACATCGACGCCCGCATGCTTGGGCACGGAAGACCCTTCGTCATTGAGGTTAAAAAGCCTAAGAAGCGGTTCATAGACACGCAGGAACTTACAGAAGCCATCAATAAACACGCGGAAGGAAAAGTGAAAGTTCTGAATTTGCACTTCAGCCGCAAGGAAACAATTGAACGGCTAAAAAAGGCGGAAGCGGCAGACAAAACCTATAAGGCGACCGTTCAGTTTGACAGAAACATTTCCGACGGGGAAATCGAAGCCCTAGAGAAGGCGTTAACCAGCGCCGCTATCAGCCAGCAAACGCCTCTACGCGTCTTACATCGCCGATCAGACCGCGTCCGAGAAAAGCACATATATAAGACGAAGATAAAGAGGTTGACACCAAACCGCGTGGAAATGAAAGTGCACTGTCAAGGAGGACTTTACATCAAGGAGCTGATAACCGGCGATGAAGGACGAACGCAGCCTAGCGTGGCAAACCTCATCGGCGCAAAAGCGGAAACCTTGGAGTTGGACGTCCTAAGCGTAATAATGAAGCGGGGAACATGAATGACGAAATCGAAAGGCTATCGGGTTAAAACTCGGGCGCTCTTGAAAAAAAACCCTCGAGAACGAGGAAAAACCAGTCTAAGCAAACTGCTTCATGAATATAAGCCCGGAGAAAAAGTGGTGGTCAAAATAGATTCGAGTGTTCATAAAGGCATGCCCCATCGGAGGTATCATGGGAAAATCGCCGTCGTAGCGAACAAGAAAGGGCGGGCTTACACGGTTGAAGTCAAGCAGGGCAAGGCGGTTAAGGAGATAATCGTGCGACCTGAACATTTGACGCCCTATGTGGAGAAATGAAAATGTCTGAAAAAGAATCGAAAGAACGTTTGATCACTGTTCCTGAAGTTAAGAAGATACTGGAGACCATCGGCGAAGAAAGCCTCGACCAGTTTCAACGGAGGTCACTGGACTATGCTTCCAAATTCTCAAAAGTTGACGCCAAAACGGCGAAAGAACTCGTGAAAAAGCTTACAAGCGATTTTGCGTTGGAAGAGTCTGAGGCGGTTGAAATAGTGAACTGCATGCCTGAAAGCGTAGCAGAAATCAGGACTTTCTTAGCTGGCGGACGAAAAATAATTGAAGCCTCTAAACTAGAAGCGATTCTAGCCCTTTTGACCGAATCTAGAAAAAAACAGAAATAGTCTACTCGTTTCTAAAGTCTAGACAAACTGGCAATTTTCAGCGTTTTCCAGAAAAGGTTCTTCCTTCAAAGGTTTAACTTTTAAAACGATATAGATGCGTATGCATCAGACAGAAAAGGCGGCGATGCGGGAGCAGTCTCTGCTCTAAAACGTTAAAACCTTAAGAACCCAGAGATAAATCTAGTTATGAAAGAGGTGGTGGTTAAGACGCCGTTTTGGATTAAAGCCATCCTTTTAGTTATCGCCGTCGGATTGCTGGTTGTGCTGATTCTTTGGGGGGTCAGCCTAGCCTCAACAGCTATTTCAGCATGGTTAGAGAGCCATCCTTACGAAACCACTGCTATCGGAGTCGTACTGATTCTTTCAATAGTCGCAGTGCTTTGGAGAATATTTCTCTGGCAAGAGGAAGACTAGCGCAAATCAGCGAAGACTGTTTATGGATTCAGCGAACTTAAGAGTTAAATATAACATTTTATTACATAAAGAGCGATTGATAAAAATGGAATATTATAAAGAAGGCCTAATGCCGGCCTTAGCTTCAGTTAATTCCTCAAACCTCAATTCTTGGATACGGAAGAGAATCGCCAGTTAGCGCCAGCTTAAATAACTGTTTTTCTGGAGGTTAGAAACAATTGAGTGAGCATGCAGAAAAACGATACGAAGAGTATGCTTACGTCATCGATTATCTTCCCCACGGAAGACCAGGAGCTAGACCTTACCGAGCGGGCGCCTTAGTTCAAGTCATCGGAGAAAATTATTTCACCCTTCTCGAGGCAGTTGTGAGGGAAGGGCTCACTCTTAAACCGCATGACCGAGTTTACATTGGAAAAGACGCTCGTGAACGGGTCACTTATATCATCGGCCGAATCGGCTACGCAGAATTAACAACCGCTGCAAGAATGGAACTGGTCGCTGTAGTGGAGAAAATTGTGCTTAATCGCGAAAAATGGTTTATACGATTCTTCAACTCCGTGCAGGCAATAACCCCAAGGATGCATGCGTTAGAGCTTATACCCGGAATAGGGAAAAAATACATGTGGCAAATTCTGGACGAGAGGGAAAGGAAACCCTTCCAAAGCTTTGAGGACTTGCAGCAACGTGCTAACTTACCTAACCCCGCTAAGCTGATTGCGAAAAGAATTCTTGAGGAGCTGGAAGGAGAAAGCAAATACAGGCTCTTTACGCGTCCAGAATAAACGGAACGAAATTCAAACTTGTTTTGTCTTACGCCTGATCATGATGCTCGTCAAAACCACCGCGGCTAAAACAACTGAAGCCAAGCCTACTTGCGGGGCCAACAAGAGAAACTCGTCTATGATGGCGGCGTGCCCTCCAACAGCCATCAGGATTACTATTTCCTGCTTTGCTGTGTCGTTGTCTGGTGTGGCTCCGGGCGCGTAAACCGTTAAGCTTACGTTGTAGGCTCCTGAATTCGAGTAGACGTGAGTTATGATCGGCATGTTCACAGTGGTTATGTTTCCGTCTCCGAAGTCCCAAGTGTAGTTGACGATCGGCATGTAGTGGGTTCCGTTGAAGCCCGGTTCCGACGTTGAAGCATCAAAGGTCACCGTCTCATTTACGCGGGGGACAATCGGGGTCTCTGTGAATTTAGCTGTGGGGCCATGCGGCGCCGTCAACGACTTGACCCCCACCAGCTTCGACTCTATGTCCCACTTTCCTTCACTGTCAGTAACGTTCAGTGTCACTGTGTAGTTGCCCACATGCGCGTAAACGTGCGCGATTATGGGCGTGCTCACGGTTGTAACGTTTCCATCCCCGAAGTTCCAGTTATAGTTGACGATGTATCCTCCGTTGGGCGTTGAGGTTGAAGCGTCGAAAGTAACCTTTTCATTTACTTTTGGAACGAGGGGCATCCAAGTGAAGTCTGCGTGTGGCGGCGCAGTTACGGTTACCGTTTTCCATGCTTTGCCGCTTTTTCCTTCGCTATCATTAACCGTCAAGGTTACGTTAAATGTTCCCGCTGCTGCAAACTTATGAGTAATAATGGCGCTAACCCCTGTGGTGGTATTTCCGTCTCCGAAATTCCATGCGTAGTTAACGATGTACCCGCCGTCTGGCGTAGAGGCTGAGGCGTCGAAGGTGACTGGTTCGCCTGCGTCTGGCCAAGTCGGTGAATAAATGAATGATGCCACAGGGTTTTTTGTAACCGTCAACGTCTTTATGCTGGAGTCTGTTAAGCCGTCGTTATCCGTCACAGTCAAGTTCACCGTATATTCTTTGTACGCCGTGTAAACGTGGGTTACAAGAGGGATGCCTAATGTAGTGGTGTTCCCGTCTCCGAAGTCCCAGAAATAGCTTGTTACGTTTCCGTCGAGATCATAGCTTGAAGTGGCGTTGAATGCTACCGTTTCAAAAACTTGTGGGGACGGCGGTGAATAGACAAAGTCTGCGTGTGGCGCAACTAGTGGCACAAACTCGTACCAGCCGTCGATAACCTCGTGAGGAATCAGGCGGTCTTGAGCATCCTTGAGTTCGGTGTCGTAAAGGTCTAGGATGCACCCTGTTGTTTCCGGCCAAACCGTTGCGTACGTGGCTCTGAAGGTGATGGTTGCCAAAACTCCTGTTCCGTTAATCGGTTGCGCTGGGGGAAGAGAGGTGACGTTTACCCAAACTCTGCCTAGCGAATCGTTAATTTCTCTTTTAATGAGTTGAGTAGGCTCATGCAGGAAATTGACGGTTACGTTAACGGCGTCCAGAAGCGTCGTATTGTAACTGAGCTTAAACCCGAAGCTGTATAGATTAGTGACGTTAGCGATGATGACATCAATGTCGAATTCTTCATTCAACGTGTGCGCTGTATAACTCGCTGGATTTACATATTCAATGGGAACTGGGACAACTGTTATCAACCTCGTTATGCTGTTGTTTAACCCTTCACTGTCAAACACCGTTAACTTCGCGTTATACGTTCCAGCTTCATTGTAAACATGAGTCACCACTGAGTTGGTCACGCTTGTTACGTTTCCATCGCCGAAGTCCCATCTATATTCGGTAAGATACCCACCGTTTGGAGTTGAGGATGAAGCGTCAAACGTTACCGTTCCATTTACCCATGGAAACAGTGGAGAATTTATGAAAGAAGCTACCGGCCAGCGAAGGGCGGTCGCTAAAACCGTGGCGTCCTCCGAATTTGGAGACCATGTTAATAAGCCTCCGCAGCATTCCTCTTTGAGGATTTTTCCGTGGGCATCAAAGTGCATTCTCACCCCGGTTGAGTTTGTGAAGGTCGCAGAGACTTCCACTTCCTTGTATCCTTTGCCCGGTATGACGCCTAGATTAACGTAGGTGTCGTTGAAATACGCTGGGTAGACGTCGTCTGGCCATCTCCAACTTCCAAGGGTTGGCGTGCCGTGTTGAAACGCTTCTTTTGGGATTGGGGTACCGTTAACTGTGAGGCTGGCGAGGTTAAGGTATCCGACGTCGTTGAGGGCAATAACTAGGTAGGTATCTGAAGACGTAAAGCGGCTCGTCTGGTTAACTCTAACAGTAAACGTCAATGATGTAGCCGCTAGTTGCAAAAGCCAGCCTTCATTCAGCCACGGATCCGTGCTCTTACCGACAATCACACCTTCTGGGAGGGATACCCGTAAAGTAGCTGGCTTTCCAAACCATATGCAAGAAACCTGCATCGAACTGGGCTCTTCTACTGGAGTTCTAGTAAAAAAGAAAATCGCGATGAAAATAGAAATAACAAGCAGTGCAGCTAGAAGGGCTCCTATCAAAGCCTTTCTTTTTTCGATGGTGCCCACTGCACTTTCACTGGGCATTACGATTCAAACTCCAGCCTAGTGATTTAGTATACAAAAATAGAATGTGTCAATCTACTTATTGTTTAGGTAACAAAAGTCTATATCTGAAATCTATCAAAAGCTTCATAAATAGGGATGAGGCGGAATATATTCTAATACTTTTTTCGTCTACGCTTGATTCCGATCGTCGTCATAATCGTGGCTGCTAGAAGGGCTAAAGCTATGCTTATCTGTGGGGCTAACAGCTGAAGTTTGTTTATGAAGACGAAGTGCCCTCCAACGATTGGTTGCCTGATTATTTTCTGTTCTACTGCTGTGTCGTTGTCTGGTGTGGCTCCGGGCGCGTAAACCGTTAAGCTTACGTTGTAGGCTCCTGAATTCGAGTAGACGTGAGTTATGATCGGCATGTTCACAGTGGTTATGTTTCCGTCTCCGAAGTCCCAAGTGTAGTTGACGATCGGCATGTAGTGGGTTCCGTTGAAGCCCGGTTCCGACGTTGAAGCATCAAAGGTCACCGTCTCATTTACGCGGGGGACAATCGGGGTCTCTGTGAATTTAGCCGTAGGACCATAGGCTTTAGATTGATAGTGCGCTGTGGCGGTGTAAGGCTGGTCCATGTGCACCGTGATTGGGTTGTTCGTGTCGTTGGCGCCGTCAACATCCCAGTAAACGAAATCATATTCAACAGCGCCTAAATAGCTCTGATTCGGAGCAGTCACGACAACGTAAGTGCAATTATCATACCAGTTGCTTGAGGGCGTAGGAGCTGGACTTAGACCAGTAGGATCAGTGGCAACGGTCAAGTAATACTGCGTCTTCCAGTTCGCTGTGGCGGTTTTAGGAGCATTCATAGTTATTGGGTCTGATGTTATGCCTGTGCCCGTTGCATCCCCAGACCAGTTTGTAAAGATTCTGCGGGTTCCGTTGCCGTGGTCCACAATACTAATGGACACGGTGGCATAAGCAGTAGAGCCAGAATCGTACCAGCCTGCGCCACCCCGCGTGGCGTAAGGCGAAACTACGGCTAAATAATATTGGATCCTGTAGTTTCCTGTTACACTTCCTGAACCAGAAACTGTTATGGAATCGCTTCGCAGCGTTGACAAACCTGTTGTGCTTGTCCAAGCATACTGCTTAGCGTTAGGTGTAACCAGCAAGGGTGATTGATAAGTGAAGGTGTGAACAGAGTCAACATCCCACCAGACGTAGGAAGGAAGCGTACCATAATTGTATCCCGTTCCGTCAATAGTTACGATCGTTCCAGTGAAATCATTGCCTACCCCAGTTTGGCTGAATGTTATCTGATATTGTGTCTTGTAGTTTCCTGTGACTGTTGTTGGGTTTGTTACTGTTATGGGTGATGATAGTCCCGTGGTGCCGGTTAGGATGAATCTTTTGTCGACGGTTGAACTGGAAACATTGCTATACGAATAGGTGAAAGGACTTCCTCTGTCAGCCCAGGTTGTATATGGTAGCTGTCCGAAAGTTATGGACGTACCATTGGCTGTCAAAACTATGCTAGAGGCTGAGGAATCTAGACCTGAATGAGTAAAGGTGACAGTGTACTGCGTCTTCCAGTTTGCCACAGCGGTCTTCGGTCCATCCATTAATATCTGATTGCTCTGTGCATAGTTTGTTCCTGAGGCATCACCGTTCCAATTCGTGAACACTCGGCGTGTTCCATTTCCTTGGTCAATAATGCCTGTGTTTAAGGTGGCATAGGGAGTGGCGCCGCTGTCATACCATCCTTGGCCACCTCTGGTGCCATAGGAAGAGGTTACTGTAAGATAATATTGTGTCTTGTAGTTTCCGATTATGCTTCCGAAAGTTGCTACGGTTATGGAGCCGCTTTGTGACGATGATAAACCAGTTGTGCTTATCCAAACATATTGCTTAGTATAAGCGGCTACAACTAGAGGTGATTGGAACGAGAAGTTGTGCACGGAACCTATTGTCCACTTAAATGATAATGGGAGGTCTGTAACTCTATAGGAGGTACCATCAATAATGACTACTGTGCCTGTGAAGTCTGAGCTGGCTCCCAACTGATCAAAAGTGATGCAGTTTTGCACAACGTAATTCCCTACGACGCTGCCTGAGGTGGTAACTGTTAATGTTCCGTTTCGGAGATTTGACAAGCCAGAAGTGGAACTCCAAAGGTACTGCTTACTGGCATTCACGACCAAAGGCGAAGCGAATGCGAAATTGTGATTGGAGCCTTGGTCCCACCAGAATTGAACAGGTAAATTCACTACACCATAGTTAATGCTGTCCACAGTTACTACTGTGCCAGTAAAGTCTGCTCCCACGCCTGATTGATCAAAAATAATTTTATATTGTGTCTTGTAGTTTCCTGTGACTGTTGTTGGGTTTGTTACTGTTATGGGTGATGATAGTCCCGTGGTGCCGGTTAGGATGAATCTTTTGTCGACGGTTGAACTGGAAACATTGCTGTAAAAATAGGTGACAGAAGAACCGCTGTTGGCCCAAACGCTAAATGGCAGATCGGCGAATGTTTTAGCATTTCCATTCACTGTCACTACTGTTCCAATCGCTGTTGGATCCAAGCCACTGTGGGTGAACGTAACTAGATACTGGGTCACATAGTTGTCTGTCACCGTTGTAGGTCCAGTAACCGTGATTGGCGAAGAGGGGCCACTAACGCCGCTGAGCCAAAACTGCTTACCTGTAGTGTTACTTGAAACTGTGGAATTGTAGGAATAGGTTACGGAACTGCCAGTATCCGACCAGAAACTGTATGGAAGGTCTCCAAAAACTTTCGTGTTCCCATTCACTGTCACTACCTTTCCATTTGCTGTTGCATCTAATCCTGTCTGAGCGAATGTAACCCGGTACTGGGCTATATAGTTGCCAGTGACCGTTACGGCGCTGGTTACGATGACTGGCGAAAGAGGGCCAGAGACGCTGTTAAGCCTGAAACTTTTACCTGAGATGGAGCTAGAAACTGTGGAGCTATAGGAATATGAAACAGAAGAACCATTATCAACCCACGGAGTGTATGGAAGGTCAGTAAAGGTCTTCGTGTTGCCGTTTGCCGTCACAACTGTTCCTGTTGCATCTGATGAGAAACCTGTTTGGTTGAAAACCACTAAGTATTGTAGAATGTAATGCGCCGTTGCTGTATGGTTGGCATTCACGCGTACTGTTATTGGATTAACCCCAACACCTTGTGAGTTTCCGTCGACATCCCAGTAATAAAACCGGTAACGAGTGTTAGTTGAGACGTTGACATAACTTGGAGCCGTTAATGTAACGTTTGTATTCTTCGCGTATCCTCCTCCACCAAGAATCGTTGTAATGCCTGGAGGGGCAGTTCTAACTGTTAAGTAATACTGCTGCGTTGGAGGAATACACGAGATGCCGACTATTATAGGATGACATTCGGACGGACTTACGCCATGTCCTGGAATGTCTTTGACTTTTATCACGTACGTTGACGCTGCAGAATCCCAGTATGCTCGGTGGCCAGGAAGGTAATCATGGGTCTCCACAAGGCCATCCTTGTATGAATAGACTCTAGTGGTGCTGTTTGGCCAGTAAGTTACGTATGATCCCCACTTGAACTTGAAGAAAACGGTCCATTGAGCAGGATGAAGGTCAAATCCTATATTGCTCGCATCGTGACTGAGAATAGAGGCGGTATATCCAGGATTTCTGTATTTCTCTTCGGGCGTGTTAGCCAAGTCTGGCTGGGTAATATTATCATATTTTATTTCAAAGCCATGGGGCCCAACAGGAGCAGTTACCCATCCATGCCCGTTGTTGTAATAAGCTGTTACCTCTACATTTTCCAAAGGAATCAGAGTGCCCAGTGCACAAACTCTGAAGAAAACAACTGTGCTTACCTGAATTACCGCTGTGGCAACTCCTGTGGAACCACTGTTGTCGGTTACAGTCAACTCAACCGTATAATTTCCATCAAGAGGATACGAGTAGGTTGTTATTGGGTCAGTCACAGTTGTTGTTTTTCCGTCGCCGAAGTTCCAAGTATATTCTACTATCCAGCCGTCTGGATCATAGCTGGCTGAGGCATTGAATATTGTAGTTTCTTCTGGTCCGGGGTTAGCTGGTGAGTATGTAAAAGAAGCTACGGGGGCTTGGTTGCTATTGGCTATAGTGCCACAGTTAACAAGCATTACCACTGAGAAAAGAGCCAGAATAAGGGTCAGAATTATTAGCATGCGAGCAAAGGGCAAACTCTCCACTAAAATTGATCTCCTTTCTCCTCGCATTCAGTCTCCAGCCTTTCTCCTAAGCTAATAGCTACCGTTATTTACACTCCGAAGATATTTAATGCTTGTGTAACAGTGTTCTATACTCACCGATACTAAATCTAGAAAATATCAAGTTTACCTACTCTGGAACAACATATTCATTAGCAACAAAATGAAACTAATAACATTGAGGTTTAAGGTATGAAAACATATTTGACTGTTTGGTTTAACAGCGAAGGCGCCGGGCCCACCGTTGTGGTGGAACGCCTCTTATCCATGGGCTTCAAGCCGATCAAAGGACGCTACGATCACGTGTACGACTGGAAGAAGGACGCGGAATTAGAGGAGATCATCCAATTAGGCAACTCAGTGCACGAAACCCTCAAAGGCTGTAACGTCCTATACAAAATAGAAACCCTATAACCAACATCACACGCCGTCATTTACACCAAAGCGAAGAGCTAAGGGAACCTTGGAACCAATGGACCTCCTCCAAGAGACTAAACGCCTCCTCCGACTTTATCGAATTTTCCCCAAAAAAAGCCTAGGACAAAACTTCGTGGTAAACAGCACCCTGCTACAGCAGATGATCTTTTATGCGGATGTCAGCGAAGAAGACGTGGTCTTGGAGGTGGGCGCTGGACTAGGCTTTCTCACTCAGCTTCTCTCCAAAACATGTAAACGGGTAATTGCCGTTGAAGTAGATTCTAGATTAGTCAGAATCCTGCAGAGACAGCTCCACGATTTGCCGAATGCAGATTTAATAGAGGGCGACATCCTGAGCACCACGGTTCCCAAATTTGACAAAGTGGTCTCCACTCCTCCGTACTCCATCTCATCTCCTCTACTCTTCTGGCTGCTAGAAAAAAAGTTCGATTGCGCCGTGCTGGCTTTCCAAGAGGAATTTGCACGTAGGTTAGCGGCTTCGGTCGGCAGCAGAGACTATGGACGGCTCACCGTAACCACATACTACCGCGCTGAAGTCAACCTCCTCGATCACGTACCCAGAAACATGTTTTATCCGCCGCCGGATGTCGATTCCATAATAGTGCGTTTGAAACCGAGAAAACCGCCCTTCCACGTGCAAGATGAGCAAGCCTTTTTCAAACTTGTGCAAACGGTGTTCACTCAGAAAAATCGAAAGGTGAGAAATGCTGTTGTCCCCTTTCTGCGCCATCTAGGCGTGGAAAAAACTGACATCACAAGGCTGGCGGACTCCCTTTCTTTGCATAACGAAAGAGTGCGGGGATTGGCGCCGGAGGACTTTGGGGCTCTGACCAACGAGGTTATGCGGGAAGTGGAACAATTGCAAACACGGAATGTTTAGTTCCGTTCTGCTTTCAACTTTAGGATTCGGCGGAGGAGTCGTTCTGGCATGGGTGTCACGTGGAGTTCGCCGTTTCTAACGTCTCTGATCATGGCTGACATGTCATAATCGTAACTGTCGCGGCATTTTGCAATCAGCTCTTTGCTGCGTTTAATTCCGTAGTAAAGAACCAACTTCAACATCAATTTGAAACCTCTGCTCTTCATACCCATGCGGGCGAGATCGTCGAGCAGAGTAGGCGTCCAGTCAAGGTTGTGCATCCAACACTTCAGGAAAAGCTCGGAGTGTCTAGGCGTCATCTTCTCTATCGTGAAAGACTCCGCTTTGTGATGTAGTCCGCCTTCGGAGACGAAGAAAAGGGGCACAAGCAGACTTTTGAAATGCCTTAGTTCCTCTACAAGGTTAATTGTAAGTTCGATGTCTTTCTCCTCTTCTCCGGGCAGTCCTAGAATCAGGGTGCCGCATGGAACCCAATTGTTTCTGGCAAGCATGTCAAAGGAGTTTAAGACAACTTCAGGCCAATCTTCCGGTTTGAAGGGTTTACATTTGCCCGCCATGTGTTCCTTAATTAATTTCGGGCTTCCTGTTTCAACACCAGTTTGCCCGCTTACCCAAAGCTTGCTGCCTTCGCCTAAGCCTAAAATGTTTGAAACCTCTTCCAGCAAATCTGGCGCAGCGTAAACTGAAGAAAGCGCGAAGTGGCTTACGATGGTCGAATGAACTCCTGGGTGGTTCTGAACCGTTTTGAAGAGCTCCACAACCGCTTCTTTGTCGATCTCCAGCCCCTTAGCCTTATACCTGAATATGTCCTCGGCGTGTAACAGCGGCTGTCTGCCCGCCCTTAAGTTAACCTCCACCTCCTTCAAAATATGGTCCAAGGGGAGACAACGGTAACGCTGAAGCGTGGGGACACAAAAGGCGCAGCCCCGTCCGCATCCGCGGGCGATCTCGATGACACCGTCTACTGTTGGAGCCGCGATGGCGGGTATTTCCTCTGTTGGGACCACTTCGCCGTCGACTCTTCCGGGAAAAGGCTCGTTGTTAACAATTTTTTCAAACAGCGGTCCGGCAGTTCTCTCGCCCTCGCCAATGACTACGCAATCTACGCCCAACTCTTTTCGTACGCTTTCATCTTCAAGCTGCCAAGCGCCTGGACCTCCAACAACGGTTTTCGGCTTGAACCGCCTAACGTGGGGGTGATTCAAGAGTTCTTTGAACTTCACTGTCATGTAGGCTTCTCCGCCGAAAAGCTGCGTGAAGGTGGATGTAGCTGGAGCGATTCCTAACGGGTCGTTTTCTGTTATTCCAACAACCTTCGTTTCCGGTCCTACAACCTTGTCCATGTGCTCCGGGTGGGCAACGATCACGTCTTCCCTTTTGAAACCATAATTAAGCAGAGCAGCCTCAATTTTCCTTGTTCCGCATGAAGCATATTTTGCGGAACCGTCTTTGTTTGCTTCGACAGGTGGGCAGAACAGGGAGAAGTAAAGCCAATCAGGTATAAGGCCGGTTGGCACGCAAGCACTGAAGCCTAAGAAAATGTTGCCTGCGCCATATTCGCTTGCGAGCGTTCGGTCCGCGGTAAGGACGATTTTGTAGCCGCTCCTTCTACCGTCAATCATAATTCATCTCCCCGTCTATCTGCTACGTGTAACCTTCATTTTTTCCTCAACGAGCACTCTAATTTTTAAGCTTCGAATAAAACTTATAAAACTAACGCGCCGTCCTTGCGCGTCAGAGCCTTCGACAGATTCGTGTGGTAAAGAGTTAAAAAGCACTTCAGCTTCAAATGAAGACCCGAAAACTCGTGGAAGGTGAAAAACGGGATGTGTATCCTCGGTAAAGACAAACTGTTGGAGCTGATTAAAAAATACAAGGTGATTTATCCCTATGATTCCCGCCTTCTGGACGGCGACAGTTACATTTTAACGGTTAAAGAAGACGTTACTCTGCAGTATTTAGAGCATCGCAATCTGATTTCAAACGAGATTGTTTTCACGCCTCCAGACTACGTGGCTTATTTAACGGCTAAAAGCCGATTTGGACGCGCTGGTCTCTCCTTTCTAAACGCGGCTAAGGTCCACAGCGGATTCGCTGGAAGACTAGCTCTAGAACTCGTGAACTTAAGCAACGAACGGGCGCCCATCACTATTAGAAAAGGTGATCCGCTGATGCACATCGAATTCATAACTAGACTTGGGAAGCCTTCGCCTTACACCGGCGAGTACCAATTCCAGTACATGACGAATGAGGAAGTGGGCATGTACATCCCGATCATGAAAGAAGTTTTCTCCGATTTTGATAGCCTAGCTAAAATATGGCTTAAAAACAAGCGGCTGAAGTAACCCACGGTTCTATTTTTTTGTCTCCATAATGGTTTGCGCGCCGCATAGAGGACAAGACCTAGGCTCAACCTTCGAGTCGTCAACCCACCTATGTCCACATTTCAAGCACACCCATCCAGCCAAACCCTGTCACCGATTCTATAAACAGGCTGAGTTATAATATAGCTTTTGCTGAGGTCCTCAGAACCAGCGAGAAAACCGATTAACAAAGCCTTTAAATACTCCCCTTTTTTGTATGCTGAGAGGAAGGGGAAACCTATGAAGCCCCACTGCTACCGAAGGACAGAAGGACAGCCTTACACTAGGAAAAAGTATATTCGAGGTTCCCCACCGTCAAAAATAACTCGGTTTACCCATGGAAAACCATCGGGTAATTATGAGTATCGGCTTTCTTTAATTGCCCAGAAGGAGGTTCAAGTACGGCATAACGCGCTGGAAGCCGCCCGCATTGCTGTGAACCGCCCCCTCCAAACTGAGCTAACTGATAATTATCTCCTAAGAATCATGCCCTACCCCCACCACATCCTGCGGGAAAACAAAATGATTTTTGGGGCGCACGCGGATCGACTGCAGGATGGAATGCGGGCTTCTTTCGGTAAGGCTATAGGAGTTGCAGCGCGGGTGAAGAACGGACAAAAAATTATAACCGTTGAGGTAACTGAAGCGGGTCTCGAAACCGCGAAAAAAGCCTTAAAACTGGGCGCTGCTAAGTTTCCTATGCCCTGTCGAATAAAAGTTGAAAAGGTTATGTTGAATAAAGAGGTTGAAATAAATGAGTCCATCCAAAAAACAAATGGCTGAAAAACTTGTCCTGTGGTTTGACGAACTGAAAAAAGGCGACATACCCTACGTTGGAGGGAAAAACGCGAACCTTGGCGAAATGACTCAAGCGGGGATTCCTGTTCCGCCTGGCTTCGCCGTCACCGCCTACGCCTACAAGAAATTCATCACTGAAACAGGCATCGCCGAAAAAATATATGACGCTATCCAAGAAGCCGTTACCGACGTAAACGACCCTAAGCAGTACGAAGAAGCCTCTAAGAAAGTTCGTCGAATTATAGAATCAACCCCTATGCCCAAAACAATCGAAACCGCCGTTAAATCTGCCTATAAAGAACTCGGCAAAAGAATAAAAATTTCGAAGATGTTCGTGGCTGTTCGGTCAAGCGCCACAGCCGAGGATCTGCCTGACGCTTCTTTTGCCGGGCAGCAGGAAACATACCTGAACGTGAAGGGCGAAGAGGATCTTATTGACAACACCATCAAGTGCTGGTCAAGCTTGTTCACGCCGAGAGCCATATTCTACCGAACTCAGAAGGGCTTCAAGCATGAGGATGTCCTCATCAGCGTGGGGGTCCAAAAAATGGTTAATGCTAAGGCTGCCGGCGTTATGTTCACCCTTAATCCCGTTACGGGCGATCGGAATCAGATTGTTGTCGAGGGCAACTGGGGGCTTGGAGAAGCGGTTGTTTCAGGTTCAGTTACGCCGGACGATTTTATAGTGGACAAAAACTCGATGGAAATCACCGATAGAAAAATCGCTAAGAAAACGATTGAATACATCCGTGATCCCAAAACGGGTCAAACTGTTCACGCTGAAGTCCCAGCTAAAAGACAAAAAGAGCCCTGCATCTCCGACAAGGAAATCGTAAAACTTGCAGAACTTGGCAAACACATCGAGAAACATTACGGGGGGAGACCCCAAGACATTGAATGGTCCATCGACCGCGACTTGTCTTTCCCACAAAACATATTCATCGTTCAGTCCAGACCAGAAACCGTGTGGAGCCTAAAAACTGCGTCGGCTAAAGTTGAAGCCCCAGAGGCAGTCGCAGCTACGACTGAAAGAGTCGTTGTTGTGAAGGGGTTGCCCGCCAGCCCAGGGGTCTACGCCGGTAAAGCAAAGGTGACTTTAACAACAGAAGACGCAGATACCCAACTCAAAAAAGGCGATGTTCTAGTTACGGGGATGACGAATCCCGACTGGGTTCCCTACATGAAAGTTGCCGGAGCCATCATCACCAACGATGGAGGCATGACCTGCCACGCGGCTATTGTCTCAAGGGAACTCGGAATCCCATGCATTGTTGGAACTGGTAACGCGACTGAACTTTTGAAGACTGGGAAAGATTACACGGTTGATGCCAAGACTGGGGTCGTTTACGAAGGGCTCATCGAAGAGGTTGCTGCTCCAGCTGCGGTTGCGGTCTCTGCGGCGGTTTCAGAGTATGTTCCCGTGACTGGCACAAAAATTTACATGAACTTGGGGGTGCCTGAGAAAATTGAGGACTACAAGAATTTGCCTCTGGACGGCATCGGTCTCATGCGTGTCGAGTTCATCATGGCTTCTTACATAGGTGAGCATCCTAACTACCTCATTGAAATCGGGAAGGAACAGAGCTTCATTGATAAGATGGCTGAGGGCGTCGCTCAAGTGGCTCGGGCGATATTTCCGCGCCCCGTGGTTGTTCGCCTCAGTGACTTCAAGACAAACGAATATCGAGATTTGAAGGGCGGCGAGAAGTTTGAGCCCAAGGAAGACAATCCGATGATGGGATGGCGAGGAGTAAGCCGTTACATCAGCAAACAGTACGCGGAAGCTTTCCGGTTGGAGTGCAAGGCTATTAAACGGGTGAGAACCGAGTGGAAACTTCACAACGTTTGGGTTATGCTTCCTTTCGTGCGGTGCACTTGGGAAGTTGAAGAGTGCCTCAAAATCTTAGCGAGTGAAGGACTGGTACGCGGAAGAGACTTCAAGATTTGGCTGATGGCTGAAGTGCCCAGCATAATATTCATGGCTGACGAGTTCTCGAAGCTCTGCGATGGATTCAGCATAGGAAGCAACGACCTAACTCAGCTGACTTTGGGAACTGACCGCGACAGCCAAATCCTGCCGTCCATCGACAGCCGCTACTTCGACGAGCGGGATCCAGCAGTTAAACGCGCCATCGCCCACCTCATAAAAGTGGCTCACGCAAACGGCGTCACAGTCAGCATATGCGGGCAAGCGCCTTCCGTCTATCCGGAGTTCACGGAGTTCCTTGTACGCAACGGCATAGACAGCGTCAGCGTCAACAACGACGTGGTTATCCAAACTAGGAAGCTCGTTGCCAGCATGGAACAGAAGGTGCTGCTTGAACGTACAGCTGAAACAAGGGAACGCATACTAAAAAGCACAAGTAAACCATCTAAAGAAGAATTCGAACTGTAGACTCGGGGGCTAGACTCCCTATAGTTTTATTTGCCATCAAATAGGCTACAAACATATTCTAGCTCTGTTATTCTAGGGAAAGAAGTGAAGCGGCTTGAGAGTCGTTTCTGTCGGGAAGGCGAACGAAGACCGTTTTCTAAGTTTCCTTGACAAAGATAGGGCATTACATATTTTCACCATCTATGACCTGAAACATTTGAGAAGCAAGACCAAAATTTGCGTGGCTCTTAAAAACGCGGAAATCCATGGCTACCTCTTCGAGTTTGACAAGAGAATAGTTCATACGCACGGGGATGCGGAAAGCGTAGCTAAACTTTTAGATTGTATCGATTTAGACGAGCCCGTGTTCGTCATAGAGCCTCATCATCTACAGGTTATCGAAGAATCTTTCAAGCCAGTTGAGCCCGTAGATGCTACCAGCAAAGGCAAAATCACTACGTTCTTTGTCATGAGGGCAACCAGAAACACCTTCAAGCTACTGATCAAGCATCGCGTCAAGAAACTAGGAACTGAAGACCTCGAGGAAGTTTCGAAACACCTTGGAGAGGACTATAGGAAAAGGGTTGAAGAGGCACTACGTAACGGAATGGCTTTCGGGGCGTACGAAAACGAATCGTTAGCATCCCTTGCAACTGCCCCCGAGATCATAGAAGACTTGGCAATAATCAGAGGAGTGTACACTGTTCCCTCGTTTAGGGGTAGAGGGCTTGCGACTTCAGCGTCGTCTGCTTTGGTGGAAGAGTTAATTAAACTTGGTAAAGAGGTGGTGCTGTGGGTTGCAAAGGACAATGTTGCCGCGAGAACGGCTTATGAAACGATAGGCTTCCAAAAGACAGGACACGTTCTTCTCGGCTTCAAAGCAAAAAAGACTGTAAACTCTGCTTTATGATCAGGTAAATCTTTGATCCGTTACTATAATACAAGTTGAAACGAAGGTACATAAGAGACTGACTCTTTAGAATTTCTTAGATGTAATAGAGGGATTGAAGATGCAGTGTACCTTGTTCGTTTTCAGACACGCTGAAACTACCGACAACGCTCGAAAAATCTTTTCAGGCTGGCGCAACCCTAAACTAACAGAAAAAGGCATTCACCAAGCTAACCAAACTGCAAATCAGCTTAAACACGAAACGATTAACTACGCATTCACTTCGCATTTAATAAGAGCCCGGGAGACACTTGAAATTGTCTTAAAACACCACCCTAACGTCCCAGTTTTCGTGGATGACAGGCTCATTGAACGTTGCTACGGCCTCCTCCAAGGGCAAAGCAAAACCCGCGTAGCCAAAGAACGACCCGCATGGTTTGCAAAAGTGCACCGCGGCTACGATTTTCCTCCACCGCAAGGTGAAAGTCTAAAGATGGTTTTACATCGCACTCTCTCTTTCCTAGAGGAACTGAAAACGTGGCTCCAAAGGAACCCGGGCAACGTGGCGATCTCATGTCACGGCAACTCTATGCGCCCCATTCGAAAAGTTTTCGAAAACCTCAGCATCAAACAAATGTGCCAAATTGAAAACCCTCAGGACACTGCGCTAAGCTACGCGTTGGCAATTCATAAGATCCGTTTTGGGCCTTCCTCTTCGAGGACGCCGCAACCAGAATGGAGAGACATCCGTGTGCCTGACCGAGTTAAATTGGCGACAGACCAGCGGAATCCTCTAGTTAAATACTATTGACAAGGTTCTAGCACCCTTAAGCCGTTAGAGTTATCACACTGTTCTTATCTCCTCTTTTACGTGAAAGGAATGCTTGATGAGCGCTGAAACTTTCGATTTCGAAGAGAAGCGGCTGCGGGAGGAGATAAGTAGGCGGGGGGCTAAGCGTGTTTTGATTCAGCTTCCCGAGGGATTGAAGCCCGAGGCTCCTCGACTGGTGACTGTTGTTGAAGACGCTGGGGCTTTAGCGTTTGTTTCAGCTGATCCCTGTTATGGCGCCTGCGACTTGGCGTTGCCGGACGCTGAGGCTTTAGGCGTAGACCTCCTCGTTCATTACGGTCACAGCCCGATGATTCGGCAGAAAAAAGTGCCAACGATTTACATCGAAGCAAAGGCAAAGGTTGATGCCAAAACAGCGATAAGAAAGGCGTTACTCCTCCTGAAAGGCTGGAAAACCATCGGGCTTGCAACAACCATCCAACACGTCCACACACTTGATAGAGCAAAGAATCTGCTTCGCGAAGCAGGCAAAAAAGTAGCGGTCGGCGAAGCAGGCGGATTCGCGAAACACGAGGGGCAGGTGATAGGCTGCGATTACACCACCGTTAAGTCCGTAGCAGATGAGGCTGAGGCGTTTCTCTTCATCGGCGGAGGCAGGTTCCACGCTATGGGCGTGTCATTAGCCACGGGGAAGCCGACGGTGGTTGCTGATCCCTACGAGAAGCGGGCGTATTCAGTTGAAAGCGATGTTCGGAGAATAATTAAGCAACGTTGGGCGAGTATCTGTGAAGCGAAGCAGGCGGAAACCTTCGGCGTGCTAATCGGCTTAAAAACTGGACAAAAACGAGTCGAAGAAGCCCTGCAGGTAAAGGAGAAACTGGAAAAAAGCGGTAAAACCGCCATCTTGCTCGCATTGAGGCAAATCACGCCTGAAGCCCTCATGCAATTCCCCAGCATAAACGCCTTTGTGAATACCGCGTGCCCCCGAATAGCTCTGGACGACGCCACTAAGTTTTTGAAACCGGTCCTAACAGTCAACGAAGCCCTTGTTATATTGGGAGAAAAAAGCTGGGAGGCGCTGTGCCAAAAAGGCTGGTTCTAACCGTTACGGAATGAAAAGAGGAGGATAACGCGAAATACAAAGAAAAATAGTTCGAAAAATCGATTTAGAAAAGGCAATATTGAAGATTGAGCCTCATCCGAAGCCTAAAAGCCGCCTTGAACAGTATACAATATCGCCATCAGCCGCCGCCGAAATCCTCTACATAGCCGCCTACATTCACGACGACATAGTCGGAAAGACGGTTTTAGATTTGGGCTGCGGCACAGGTCGGCTGGCGATCGGAGCGGTTTTTCTCGGCGCAAAAGAAGCGGTTGGCGTCGACATCGACAAAGCGGCGTTAAGGGTGGCGCGAAGTAACGCGGAGAAACTCGGTTTTACAGCGGAGACCAGCTGGATTTTAGCTGACGTTGAAATAATCCGTGGATGTTTCGACACGGTTTTGCAGAATCCTCCCTTCGGCGTGCAGAAAAGACGAGCGGACCGGCGGTTCATCGAGAAAGCCTTAGAGGTGGGGCGCACCGTTTATTCGCTTCATAAGCGGGGGGAGCGCAACCGAGAGTTTATAAAAAGGTTTATTGATAAGCATGGAGGAAAGCTTACAAGCATATTTCCTCTGGAAGTTGAGATTCCGAGGCTGTTCGGATTTCACACCAAAAGGAAGTACCGCGTAAAAGCTGACCTATACAGAATGGAAGGAAAACCACATGGCTGAAGAAAAAAGGAAAAGTGGCCAATTTCTGGTTCCAGGCGACAGGCTGGGCGTAATCGAAGAATTTTCGCCTGGTCCCGGAACTTACGTTGAAGATGGAGTGGTTTACTCTAAGATTGTTGGTCGCGTGCTCATGGACGTGCTGAACAAGACAGTTTCAGTTTATCCCCTGACACACATGGTGACCGTTCCTCGAACTGGGAGCATCGTCACTGGTCAAGTCACCGACGTTAACAGCAAAAAAGCTTCAGTGCGCATATCTGAAATAGGGAAAAAGGAACTTAGCGGTTTCTTCACTGGCATCCTGTACATTTCTGACGTAAGCCCAAGCTATGTTGAAACGATGTTTGACGCCTGCAAAACCGGCGACATCATACGGGCTAAGGTTGTCAGCGAGAAAAACAGAACGTATCACCTTTCAACCGCTGAAAAAGACTTGGGAGTTCTATACGCCTTCTGTTCTCGATGTGGTCACGTACTAACTCGGGGAAGACGGGACATGCAGTGCCCTACATGCGGAAAATTCGAAAGGCGAAAAATTGCTGTTGATTACGGAATGGAAACGCCTCAGAGAGCGTGAAGAAAAAATGAAGATCAAGGTTTTAAAGAAATCATCGTCGGAATTGAAAATAGAAATTGAAGGAGAGAACCACACCTTCTGCAACGCCCTACAAAAAGTCCTGTTAGAAGACGACACAATTGAAATGGCGGGTTACGATCTGCCGCATCCACTAACTTCATCCCCAATAGTTTACGTCCACACCAAAGGAAATCAAAAACCAGCGACAGCTCTAAAGAAAGCGGCGAAAAAACTGGGAGACCGCAGCAAAGAATTCAGAAAGACTTTTGAAAAGGCGTTAAAAGAATGGCAACCGGGATAAGAGCAGACCACATACTAAGAAAATACACAAGTTTTCAAGACGTTCTGCTCGACAAGGACCTAGCGAAACTAGGCGACGCCTACATCAACTTCGCATATTCCCTAGCTCTATCCCAGAGGCTTAAGAGACCCGCAGGCGCCAAAGTGGATAACCAAACATTAGCTGATGCTGTGAAGCGCGCTGGTTTACGGGATAAACTTCCCCGAAGGATTGACCGTCACACGCGAGGGAACGTTGCTGAGGCGCTGATAGCCTACGCTTGGCTGAAGCAGGTTCTCGTGCTCGAAGACTGCGTAAGGTTCCTCAGGGAAATCGATGATCCTGCTGAGGCTTTCACTGAATTGTTGCTTGAAATAAGTAAGCGGCTTGGTGCTGTTGATGTCTAAGAGCGAAACGACGCGGTTCCGCACTATAAAACCGGAAATCAGGGTTTTAGGCGTAGATGACGGGGACTTTGTTCCCCGCGAGAAGGGCTTGGCTGACGTAATCGGAGTCGTTTATCGTGGGGGATACTGGCTTGAAGGCGTTATGCGAACCGAAATAGAAGTTGACGGAATGGACGCAACTGAAAAAATTGCTGCGATGATAAAGGCGTCTCCACACTGTGGTCAGCTTCGGGTTATAATGCTCGACGGAATCACCTTCGCAGGCTTCAACGTCGTAGACATCACGGGGCTCTTCCAAAAAGTGAAACTGCCCGTAATCGCAATTGTTCGGGAGAAGCCTAACTTAGAGGAGATAAGGAAAGCCCTAGAAAACCTTCCTGAACCTGAAAAGAGATGGGCGGCAGTAGAGAACGCTGGGGAAATAAGCAAGGTTCGTACACGTGGCGCTAAGGGCGCAGTTTACATGCAGACAGCCGGAATATCCCGAGTTGACGCTGAGATAATCGTGAGAAACACTTCTCTAAGGAGCAACGTCCCTGAGGCATTACGGGTTGCCCACATAATAGCATCTGGCTTCGTCAAGTCTAAAGAAAGGTTTAAAAGAGGCGATTTAAAAGGGAAAGGCACGCTTGCTAGGTGAAACGAAATGGAGTTTTGCCCTCTTTGTGGAATGCGGTTAAATCCAACTCGGAAAAAGAAAGGTAAGGGCACCGTTCTTTTACTTTTATGTCCGAAGTGCGGCTACGAAAAGCGGGCGACAAGAGCGGCAACTGCAGCAGAAATTATGGAGCACACTCCTCAAGAGCTCATAGCCGTCATAGGTAAGGAGGCGCAGAAACTACGGACTCTGCCTACAGTCAGGATAGAATGCCCCAAATGTGGCAACAAAATAGCCTACGTGTGGCAGGTGCAGACTCGGGGAAGCGATGAATCCTCCACGCAGTTCTTCCGGTGCACTAAATGCAATTACACGTTCCGAGAATACAGCTAAACCGCGCCAGAGCATCAAGCATCCCTAGTTTCTAAAAAGTTAATAATTAGAAGAAGTATTACACACATGCACTTAGTTAGGAGGAAGGTTGCTTGTTTAAGGTTAGAGTGGCGGACGCCAAGGTTCTCAGAGACATGATTACAGCGATTTCAACCCTTGTAGATGAAGCTTCCTTCGACCTGTCTCCGGACGGGATTAAGCTTCGGGCGATGGATCCCTCTCGGGTTGCAATGGTTGATTTTGAATGGCCGAAAACAGTTTTCGACGAGTATGCCTGTGGCGGACCCATGAAAATGTGCATAAACATCAGCGAACTGCTGAAGCTTCTCAGGCGGTCTGGAAAAGACGAATCTGTTGAGCTGGCTCTAGACGAAAAAACTGGACGATTAAAAATAACAATTAAAGGGAACTACACGCGTACGTTTAACATGCCTACGCTGGAGGCAATGGAGGAAGAGGTTCCAACACCGAAGGTCACCTTCAACGTGAAGGCTGAGGTCACCACGGAGGGGCTCCGCCAAGCCCTAGAGGACGCTTCGTTGGTGAGCGACCACGTGCGTTTTGAAGCGGACAAAGAGAAGTTAACGATGAATGCCGCGGGCGACCTTATGGGCGCCAACATCGAACTGAAGAAAGGGGGCGCTGCGCTGCTAAATTTAGAGACGAAGGAGTCTTCTAAGGCTACTTTCAGCCTAAGTTACCTTTCTGAAATAGTTAAGGCTGCGGCTGCCACTTCAGAAATAGCCACGGTCGAGTTTTCCACGGACATGCCCATTAGGCTTGACTTTAAGCAACCGCAAGAAGGAAAGCTGAGTTACTTTTTAGCGCCCCGCATAGAAGTCGAATAACCGCACGGTGGCTCCTCAGGAGGGAGAACCAGTTCTAACTGTGGATGACTTAGCTAAGTATCCCTTCACCGAACAAGCAGCCGAATATGTTCGAGAGTTAGACTTGAAAATCGAGGATTTAACAAGCTCAGACTATAAACGTATAGTGGACCGAGCTGAGGAGCGCATAGAAGAGGCTATTCTTTATGCTTCAGTTAGCGAGGAGACACGCAATGTTGAGATGGAAATCGCCTCCTTCCCAATAGCAGTTATGCTGGCCGCTGCAACAGCTAACCCGCCCCTTAAGCGGAGATACGCCTTAGGTGAAGCCAAACGCGTTTACAGTCTACTCAGGGATGAAAACAAAGAAAAACTAATGGAGATCGCGGGCAACTTCAAATGGAAACTTAAACCTGCTGAAAACGACTTAGCCCACGACTTTGCGCTGTATTTCACAGATTTTCTGAAAAACTCCACAGTTTTCCGCGAGAAGGAATGGAAACTAGTAAACCGAATTGTACTGAAAGGAGAGGTTTACCTAACCCTAGACGAAACCGCTCGCCTGCTCGAGGAAGAAGCACGTAGACACATTGAGGAAAAACTTGATACCAAGGTTGGCGCGTTGCCAGAAGAGTTGATGCGCCGTGTGGAGCGGTTAAAGCTGCTGTTCGCGGAGAAGCGTGGACAGAGACAGTTCGGGGAGCTTCCTAAGGACGTGGTTAACGCCGCCTTTCCGCCGTGCATAAGAAGTCTATATGATGCGGCTAAGGCTGGTCGTCGGCTCTCCCACATCGGCCGCTTCGCATTGACCACCTTCCTCGTGAACATCGGCATGAGCGTTGACGAAGTTGTTGACCTCTTCCGCAACGTTGCGGACTTCAACGAGAGGATGACTCGTTATCAGGTTGAGCACATAGCCGGTGAAAGGGGCTCCCACACGAAGTACATTCCCCCACGATGCGATACGTTGCGCACGCATGGAGTGTGCCCCGGCATGGAAGAAACCTGTAGAAGTGTGCGCCACCCACTGGCTTACTATCGGCGAAGAATTAGAGCTGTGAAACGAAAGGCTCCTGCAGAGCAAGCATAGACGACGTTAGGCTCTTGTAGGAAAGTTGAAATAAGCCGTCAGACCTCAATTAAACAATTATAAAATTTACAGGAGCCCCTAGATTTGTCCTCTGACTCTTCGTTAAACTTTATTCAGCGGAAGTTTGCGGAGTACTACGAGGAACACGGCTCCGAAATTCAGCCTCCTCCCGCTGTTGAAAAACGCGAGTTCGGCTTTCTGATGTTTAAAGAAAAAATGATGATTAGACACAAGGCTTTCAAAGATATGGAAGGGTTCGCATCCTTCGCTAAAAGAGTGACGCCTTCAAACGTTTACTATTCAAGCGCCTATTATGAGCGTCCTGAGGCGGAAATGGATGAAAAAGGATGGTTGGGAGCAGATTTAATCTTTGATATCGACGCCGATCATATGCCGACGCCCTGCGGCAAAATTCATGACCGTTGGGTTTGCAGCAACTGCGGAATGGCTGGGAAGGGACCGAAACCGGAGAAGTGCCCCGCTTGCGGCGGACAGAAGTTCGATGAAAAAACCTGGCCCTGTGAGGTCTGCCTGTCAACCACGAAGGGAGAAGCCATTAAACTCATAGACATGCTAACTGCGGACTTCGGCTTGTCACCAAAGGAAGTGAGAGTATTTTTCTCCGGTCACAGAGGTTACCACGTGCAGGTGGAAAGCGAGCAGATTCGCATGCTTGACTCATTAGCCCGAAGGGAGATTGTTGATTACGTTTTAGGCCTCGGCTTAGACGCTGGTTTTCACGGTTTAGAATATACCGGCACAAAAAGACTGCAACTGCAGGCTGGACCT
This sequence comes from uncultured Candidatus Bathyarchaeia archaeon, assembly GCA_964655075.1. Lineage (GTDB taxonomy): Archaea > Thermoproteota > Bathyarchaeia > Bathyarchaeales > Bathyarchaeaceae > CAZZLD01. The sequence goes on along the minus strand of CAZZLD010000004.1, from coordinate 181,763 downwards.
AGCCTATCCGACCCGGGGTGGAATGGACGCATTGCTAAAGGAACCTGCAGTTTCCTTCAGAAAGCTTCTCATGATGAATTAGAGCAGTTAGGGCTGAAAGAGAAAGTTATTGATCTGATCTTAAAAAAGAAGGATGTGCTCACTGAAGGCTGGGAGAAGCAGGGTCCTTGGCTGGCCGTGAAAGGCATAGGCGTCGAAAGCTGGAAGAAAATGGTTCAGAAAGCTGTAGAGATGCATTCAGCGCAGATTGACACGGTTGTCACCACCGACGTTCACCGTTTAATAAGGCTAGCTGGCACGCTGCACGGAAAAACTGGCTTAACGAAAACCGAAGTCTCCATTTCAGACCTCGAACACTTTGATCCCTTCAGGGACGCCGTAGCCTTTAAAAAAGGCGCTGTAACGGTTTCTGTAGCGGAGGCTCCGAAGTTTAGAGTGGAAAACGAGGTCTATGGCCCAATCAAAAACCAAAAGGTTGAGTTGCCTACCGCAGCGGCTCTATTGCTACTCTGCAAAGGATTAGCGGAAACTGCCGGAGAGAAATGAAATGTACAATGAACTTTACGAAGCGTGGAAGAGAGAGAAGGAAAACATGGAAATCCAAGTGCTCCCGAAGGATTTCTACACCCACTTAGCTGAATACATGGAAAAAATTAGGAAAGAAAGCCGGATGCTTGACAAAAAGACGACGAAAGCCCGCCTAATGGAACGCGAATTAGAAAACGCCGGAAAAATGGTGAAGGAACTTGTTGAACTGCGTTATAGCAAATCCGTAAAAGAGATGATGACTGGAAAAATCGTGTCTAAAGATGCCTTAACGAAAGAAGAGGGAAAACTGCACAGCGAACTCGTGCCCCTAGCTGAATCCTACCAGAAACTCCTGAAAAACATGCTCAGAGGAAAAACTTCCCGCGTGAAGAAAAAAGAAGAAGAGAAACCGAAACAGATGCTGGTGCGGTTCCTTCAAGAGGTTCCAGCCATAATCGGGTCAGACATGAAAACTTACGGACCGTTTAAAGCAGAAGACGTAGCAACCCTCCCAACTGAAAACGCCAGAATCCTTATTAGCCAAGGAGCAGCCGTAGAGGTGGAAGCAAAATGAATGTTCCTAAGATAATCAAAACGTATTGCCCAAAGTGCGGCGGATACAGTGAGCATGCTGTAAGCCTGTATAAAAAGGGGAAAGATCGAATTTTAGCTGAAGGCGCTCGCCGCCATGAACGCAAAAAAGTGGGGTATGGCGGACAGAAGTATCCGCGTCAACGAAGGTTTGCTAAAACAACCAAGAAACAAACCTTGAAGCTTAAGTGCAAAGTCTGCGGCTACACAAGACACAAAAGCGGCATACGTCTAAGAAAATTAACCATCGAATAAGGGGAGAACAATGAGCGAATGGGAAGGACTCATACCTGCGCCCAGAAGCGCCTTTCTCCGAGTGAAGTGCCCAGACTGCGGAAACGAACAAATCGTCTTCAGCCACGCTTCAACAGTAGTCCACTGTAACGTTTGTGGAGCCACGCTTGCTGAGCCATCTGGCGGAAAGGCGAAAATAAAGGGAGAAGTAGTCGCTGTTTTAAGATAGGAACAGGAGGGGCTCTAATTGGCGCTGGAAAATCCTGATTGGCCGGAAGTAGGGGAATTAGTCCTAGCTACGGTTAGGCGGATAACTAATTACGGCGCCTACGTATCCTTGGACGAATACGACAAGGAAGGACTGCTGCACATATCGGAAATCTCTTCCACATGGATTCGAAACATCCGCAACTTCGTGCGTGAAGGCCAAAAAGTCGTACTTAAAGTTCTGCGAGTTAACACGGAAAAGGGGCAAGTGGACCTCTCTTTAAGAAGAGTTTCAAAGCGTGAAAAAAGAGAAAAACTGCTCGCTTGGAAAAAAGCCAGAAAAGCAGACGGTCTACTACGAAGCGCCGCCGAGAAATTAAACATTCCCTTCGAGGAGATTTACGGAAAAGCTGGAGCCTTAATTGAAACGGAATACGGATTATATTTGGGCTTAGAAAAAACGGCGAGAGAAGGCGTACAGGTTCTACTGAAGTTAGGGGTTCCTAAAGACATAGCCGTCACCCTCGCAGATATCGCTAAAGAAAAGATCAAGCTGTCCTTGGTTAAGATACGGGGGCTGCTGGAAGTTCAATGCACGAAGCCTAACGGCGTCAACCTAATTCGCGACGCTCTTTTGAGTGCTAAAAAAATTGAGAAGCCTCTCGGATATGAAATTGATGTTTGGGTGATGGCGCCTCCGAAATACTGCGTCGAAGTTTCGGCGGAGAATTATAAAGAAGCGGAAGGACTGCTGAAAAAGGCTGCGGAAGCCGCCGTAGAAAGAATAACTGAAGCGGGCGGAACTGGCAGTTTCGAAAGGACAAAGTGACCGTGTTATGGTGGTATGCGGTGGTTTGGCTTCTCAGGAAATGTGAAAAATGCGGAAAGTACACGTTAAAGGTGGAAAAATGTCCTCATTGCGGAGGAAAAGTACATGTTCCACATCCAGCTAAGTTTTCGCCGCATGACAAGTACGTGAAGTATCGGCATGCCGTGAAGAGGTTTGATTGAGGATGGAGACCGTTGTTAAAGAAAAAGTGAAGGTTACATTGAGGAACCCGGTTTTGATAGAGGGACTTCCCGGATTAGGCATGGTTGGGAAAATCGCCGCAAAGTATCTCATCCGGGAATTGAAGGCCGAGAAACTTGCTGAACTGTACTCTCCACATTTTCCGTACTACGTTGTTGTTAACAAAAAGGGGAGCGTTAGGCTTCTGCGAAGCGAATTTTACTTTTGGAAAAATAAAACGGGGAAAAATGACCTAATATTAATGACTGGAGACAGCCAAGCCCAAACCATCGAAGGACAATACGGAGTTTCTGACAGCATACTTGATTTTGCTGAAAGCCACGGAGTGAAACTGCTCTTAACTCTAGGAGGATACCGGCAAGAAGCTAACGAAAAACCAGAAGTTGTCGTCATTTCAACTAACCCGAAGCTTTTAAATAGAGCATCGCAGGCTGGGGCGGCTGTAAGTCCTGCTGGAAACCCAATTGTTGGAACAGCGGGTTTACTTTTAGGCTTGGCTGAATTCAGAAACATGGATGCGCTTTGCTTGTTAGGCGAGACTCGCGGCTACCTGCCCGATCCGAAGGCGGCGAAAAGCATCCTTGAGGTTCTGCAGAAAATCTTGAGGATCAAGTTTGACTTGAGCGGACTAGATAAGGAAATCGCGAAATCTGCGGAAATAATGAAAAAAATGCAGAAAATCGAAAAGCAAAGAGAAACACATGCGCGAAAAATGCGTAAGGCAGAGGAAGAAAAAATCACTTACATCAGCTGACATTTGTTTTACAGCGGTTTTTCATTTACGAAGTAGCTAATAGACAATTTTGTAGATGAGTACAGGCATATAAATGTATGCGCTTCCAGTTGAGACGACGGTTCCTGCCTTAATGTAGGCCGGTTCGAAATGCTGTAAATAAACAGAGGGGGTGGTTCCCACTAGGGCTTCTTCTCCATACCTCATTAACTTATAGATAACTGTTTGCTGGCCTATATCAGTCCATTCACTGGAGGTCCAATTATAGAACGTTGTTGGTCTATCGTATTTGTCGAACTGCCAATTTAACTCGTCAGGGAAAATGGAGTAAGCAATCTTTGCCATCCATATCCATTTGCCTTCGTCTCCCCATCCCTGGGCGCCTAATGTGCCACTCGATTGATTATATGTGAATGTTGTGAAAACCACAATGTATGTTGGTCCTCTACCATTGACATCCCAAGTCTTCAGTATTTTCATGGCTTCAGTCTCATTCGACATAAACACTAATCCTATTTTTGCTATTTGGGTTGTGTTTATTGTGGTGTTGTCTGCTAGAGTTGTTTTGTTTGCTATAATACTGATCCAGTCGCCGTAGTCCCACCAGCTAACTACAACCGCCGTGTCTGGCAAATTGTCATGCATCCACTCCAAAGCATCTACCCAATCGCTGACGTACGTTCTAATCGGGGCGCTTGCCGAAGCAATCGTCACAGGGGTGTATGCGCGATCTGAGATTATTCTTGGTTTAGGCAAGTAGAAGGGAAAAATGAGCATGATGAGCATTATTATTAAAAGGGCAGCGCTGAACTCCTTTCCAACATGGGCTTCAAACTGCATTTTCCGCTTAGGAATCACCGGAGCTTCTTTCATGATAACAACGAACGGCTTCAATAGTCGAACTAGAGTGACCGCCACCAAAATACATATAGCTGGAGATGAAATCAAGGTTAACCGTATCATTGAACTCGCAAAATAAATCGTAGTTAAGGCTAAAATACTCATGAAAATATTTCGGTTTGTGGGCATCTGTACCGCAAAGAACAAACCGATAGGTATGAGAAGGGCGGTTATTCCAAATTCATAGTAAAACGTTCCCCAAGCTCCTTGTCTATTCTCTGCAACAGACCCTGCGATTGGGTTCACAGCACTAAGAGGGTTCATTGCCACAAGAAACTTGCCGGGTGTACCTTGGAGAAAGCCGTATGTTGTAAGAACAAATAACATAACGAGTGAAAGGCCTAGGACGGCGGTAGTGACGACGGTCTTTGTTTTTAGATGTTGCGTGTGCCGAAACAACTCACACAAACATAAAAGCACGAAAATCCCGGCTATCGGAAGATTAAAAGTTTCAGTGAGAAACTTGAATCCTAAATCTGGAATGTTGATCGCAATGAAGAAAGCAACGCCAAATGTTATGCTGTACGATAGAAGCAAACGTGATGAGTATCTGCGCAGCAAAATCAAAATGAAAACAAATATGGCAGTCAGTCCAATAGCGTAACGTGAGGCCCCCCACGAAGCACAAAGATAACCTAAGGATAAGCCTGCGGTGACAGCATAAATTATGCTGTTTCTCACCGGCCTCTTGGTTTCGATGGCTCTCAGGAAGCATAGAGAGAAGAGGAGGAGGCTGAAAATTCCCACGGTTTCGTCGTCGGAGAATCCGAGTGAGGTACGCCCAATGTAGGAGGCGTTTAAGGCTAGAAACAGGGCTGCAAACAGGCCGGCTGCTTTGCCCTCGATGTCTTTTGTAAAGAAGTATATAACTACGCACGTCAGTGTTCCCATGATGACTGGCCACATAATGGCGACCTGCTCAAGGGACATTGTAAAACCTACGGTTCTTAGTATGAGATAAAGTACCGCATAACTGAACGGTAATCCTGGATAGGAAACTCTCCAAACGTCGTTTCCGAACGGATACCATCGGTTATGGTCAGTCCATTTGAACCAAGCAGCAAGACCGTTATTTACCACGTAGTTTGCAGAATTATAGTGGAAGTATGGATCGAACTCTGAGAGGAAAAAGCCCCAACGGATAGGTAACATTCTTACGATGAAGGCGATGGAGAGTATTATAGCTAAGATTGAGACCTCGAGTAAGCCTGCGTGAGACAACTTGAGGCGAAGAACTCCGAGCTTCTTTAAAGCGTCGGTTATTCGTTCCCTTCGTGACTTTTGCTCCGACATGTTATGCTAAACCTCTCGAGCTTCAAGATAAACTTTGTGCGTCAGGCAGTATCTATGAAGTGGGTGATCCCATATTTCAGTTTTTTTCAAATCTCCACCTGTCCTTCCTAATCGTTCCCCTAGTTTGTTTTTCAGGCGGAACGGGCTTATATTTTTCATTCGAATCTAAGACTGCTTGCAGGAATTTTGATTTGACTTTCTTAAGCAAAAGGTTAATGTTTGGGATTAGGCACTCTCCGCCGATGTAGCCTGGGTACAGTATCGGTTTGTCTTCTTCGGTTTTTATGAATTCAACAACTTGGCTGTAATCCACCTTGTTTTCTTCGCATATTCTACGCATTTCTTGGAACCACCCGATCATCAAAGCGTAATAGCTCGTGGCGAAAAGCTTGGCGAATTCGGTTTCTCTAGGGCTTTTGCATACGTAGGTTTTTATTCCAACGGATTCAAAGTGTTTCTTCGCCAACTCGCTTGCCTTCGAGTTTATTCCTCCTATGAACTTCACAAAATGAAGCAGATCATGCCTCATGGAGAGGTCCATTCCTCGAACTGGACTGTGAACGAGCAGTTTCCCAGTTTCTTGGGCTATTCTTTCTGTTACTGTTGGAATTATACTGGAGTTAATGATGGTTAATTTTGGGTTGAACTTTCGAATGTAGCCTACTGTGTTTTCCACGAACTCCTGCTCGTCTTTGCATCCATAACATACGTGCATGAAATCCACGTTTTTCAGGTCTAAAGTCTCGCCGATGTCTATTCCGTAAACTTCAAAGTCGGGGTTTCCACGAAGGACTGCATATATGGCTGAACCGACTTTGCCCTTGTAGCCGACAACTAAAACCTTAATCATATTCGCCCGCCTCAACAATTCTTTCAATCACATCTATTGGATCTTCAAGCTTATCCAACATTTCTTTAACCTTCCATTTTTCGCCGATATACCTCTTCGCCTGCTTAATAACCTCATCTACACTATTAACCGTGAACAACGGAAACCCGCATTTTGAAAGGTAATTATTCGTATAGTAAAGCTCCGGTTTCTGAATTAACGGAATTACGATGCTCGGCGTCCCCTGAAGAGCAGCTTCCCTAGCCAAGGTTCCTCCTACGCTTACTATAAGATCGGCTTTCGCTGCTAAACTAGCAGAGTCCAAAAACTTCTGGGGGACAATGAGTTCTTTTCTTGGATGCTTGTCATATCGCGGGAGAAAGATTACCTTTCCAAGGGTGGTGAGTTTCCGCGCTATTTGCTCAGTTGCGTCTGTTTTTCCTTGCGCGTAGGATGCCCGCTTCTCCGTCTGTCTAACAGCTATCAAAGGTTTCCCGTACTCCTCGAAACTCATTTTCGGTTTGAAACCTTTAATCCAAGCCACTTCATCAACACCGTCAAACTGCACAATTTTTCTGGGTCCATAGGCTTGGTAACAGCTTGTCGGAATCGCCTTGGAGATGACTAGAACATCGATTAACTGTAGCGTCAGCCTGTTAACTGCCTCAGCGTGTGGCGCATCCGCAGTGGCAACTATGGGAATTCCAAGTCCGAAAGCTACTCGGCATGCTTCGACGGATTGATGGGAAATGGCGAGGTCAGGAACCGCGGTCTTAAACATTTCACTGAACAGCAGTTCTCGGTTGATGCTTGCCTGCAACTTCGTAAACTTAGATGCGGGGTCATATTTTCCGACAACCGTGAATTTTTCGCCGATGAAATCGGCTACTGCGATCGTGTCAGGGTGTTCCCTTGTGGTTAAAATTGGTTGATGATTTAGGCTTCTGAGCCGTTTGGCAATTGCACCCGCATATCTCACGTGTTTTCCGGTGCAGGCGTCAAGCCAAATTTTCATGCTGGTTCACTTCCACAACCGCCAACTAGCGGTACATCGCTCCTAAGGTTTTTCCTTTCCAAACTAGCTTAGCAGGTGCGTCCATGTGTCTGATCCAGTACACGTCGGAGGGTAAAATGTTGTATTTCGGAATTTTCGGCACAGTCTCCTTGTAAGCGAGCCTAACGTAAAGATACGGTATGTTAGCGAACCACTTCACCGGCATGCTGCACTCGGCACTTAACTCAGCTCCGGCGTAACTGAAAAAGTAAGAGGTGGTGAACGTCCTCCCCGAGTTTATCTCAGTTGGGCAGGGGGTTCCCTCCGCGTTCTCCTTCAAATCCACAGAGGCAATTCCGCTGTAGTTTGGATCGATGGCGAGAACGGCTTCTGTTCCAATTTTGTTAACTCGGTCATCGTGTACTGTTCGTTGAACCGCGGGAGTCCCCGTGATTCCGCTGGGCGCGAGGTACGAGTAAATGTATTCTAGTCTTTCCCTCGCCATGGAGGTTACGAGTTCGCCGTTTTTGAAGAGGCTATGAAAGGCGACGTTTCTTCCACCTAAATATTCTTGGGCGATGAACTCCCAAGGTTTTCCCCTAGACTTCCAGTATTTGATCCAAGCTAGGGCGGTTTCCTTGTTTTCCGCCGGAGTGCTTCCTCTTCCCCCAGCGCCGTGTTTCGCCCTGATCCAAAGCGGCTTTTCCAATTCGTCGAAAGCTCGGTCTATGTCCTTTTCATCTCTGATTTCCAGCACTTTTGCGGTTTCTATTCCTTTCTTTTGCCAAGCGCGGGTGGCTAGAAACTTATCTTGACAGATCTCTATCGCTTTTTGCGATGGAAGGAAGGTGTTTGCCTCAATTTTCTGTCTGTTTCTCCCGACCGTTAAGACTTCGATGTCAGTTTGGGGATGGAGAAACTCGATTTTTTCTTGCTTGATGATTTCATTTAACCTGTCGATGTAATCGGGGTCAGTCGCCCTTGAAGCTAAGTAGCATTTATCCGTCTTAGCTAAGTTGACAAAGTGTTCGTTGGCTTCTGTGCCGATTAGGAACATTTTTTCGGGCGCAATTCTAAGCGACATGGTGAAGTTTACGCTGGCTGGTCCTCCGGCGCCCGTTATCATTATTCGTTTTACCATGTTTTTCACACCAAAATAGCTAGGGCTGTGAAGAGTACGAATATGAGGGCGATGATTTGGACTATGCGGCGTTCAGATAAGGGACGGTTGTGCGCTATGAGGGTTTGTAAACTACGTACATTTCGGGAGACCAGCTTGTCTCCTTGTAGTGTTAGCTCGGCGGTTTTGTGAAAGAGAAAGCGGTTTAGCAGTATGATCGAGGAATTAAAGATGTACGGCAGAACAGCTATCAAAAGTGCCTGTTCAACGTTCGCTATTATCGCAAAGGACGCTAAGGTTATTCCCAACGCGAAAGTGCCTGTGTTTCCAACAAAAATCTTTCCCACATAGTTAAACACAGCCAAAATGAGGCAGGCTGCTATTGGAACGTACAAAAGAATAGTTACACTGTATTGTAATGAAACCACGGCCAATCCAACCATGACGATCAACGGACAAATGGTTTCTAAACCGTTTAAGCCGCCTAACTGATTGACCGTGTTGGTGGTAACTGTGATAATTAAAGGAACAATTAAGATGAAGTATAAAATTCCAAAATCCACTTTTCCCCCTACTATCTCAAACCCGAGTAGTCTAAAAAGCTCATTGAAAATGTAGGTTGACATTGTGGGGGTTCCTTCTCTGAGGGCTATCAACGGTAAACTTGCGAGAATCGGGATAACGGCTTTATAACGCCACCTTAAATCAGCCCAATCGTCGAATAGACCCAGAAACCCTCCGAACAGGATGCATCCAGCCAAAGTTAATGCACCAGTGGCAAGTGACCCGTTATCCAGATAATGGAAGTATGTAGAGAGCATGAACAGGTAAACGCTGCTGAAAAGCACGTATAAAACGCCTAGTGCTGTGGGAACTTTAGGTTTTTTCTGCTTGTGGTAGTCAATGGCTTTAGGAAACAAAGCTGGATTCTCCCCTCGTCCTTCACGAATCTTTTGTATGTATACGTAACTGTTTATTGTTTTCCATTTTAAACGGTGAACAATCTAATGAACCTTTTGCATTCAGCTACCCGCCACCAAACACAGCAAAACACTACGCATCGCATAAGAAGAAAAGAATAGTTCTAACGAGCGCCTTTATTTTGTGGCGGGGTCAACTTCCACCTTTATCGGCATATATGACAGTTTCTTTCCGCATTTTGGACATTTGCCGTTGTGTTTTTGGATAATTTCGTCAGGGGGTTTCAATTCGGGTCCTTCGTAAAGAACTTCGCCGCACTCGTCGCACGTTACCTCTTGAGGCACACCTTCACCCCCGTCAACAAACGCCAAAACTACTACGTCGCAAACTATTTATAGCTTCTGTCTTGCTTAGGAGAAAAAGGTGCCCCCGTTGGAAAAGTATGTTTTAATTGTCACTGAGAAGCCGGAGGCTGCTCGCCGAATAGCGCAGGCACTTGATAAGGAGGGAAAACCCGAAAAAGTTGAGGAAAACGGGGTGCCGTATTTTCGCGCTGTTCGAGACAGAAACCTTGTGGTGGTTCCAGCTTTAGGGCATCTCTACACCGTGGTTCATGAAAGAGGAAGAAGAAGTTATTATCCAGTTTTCAACTTTAAATGGGCGCCGCGACATCTGGCAGAGAGAAACGCAAAAAACATCCAAACATGGATCGAAGTTATAACAAAATTAGCGGATGGCGCAGACGAGTTTATAGCTGCCTGCGACTTCGACCTCGAAGGAAGTCTCATCGGCTACTGCGTTCTCAAATACGCATGCGAAAACAAGGAAAACGTCGCGAAAAGGATGAAGTTTTCTACGTTAACTAAAACCGAGCTGGAAAAAGCCTACGAGGAGCTTCTGCCCAACCTTGACTTCGGATTAATAGAGGCGGGAAAAACCAGACACGAAGTTGATTGGCTATACGGCATAAACCTTTCAAGGGCTCTGACGCTGGCAGCCAAGCGTTGGAGCGGAAGATACACGACTTTAAGCACCGGAAGAGTCCAGGGTCCGACCTTGAGTTTCTTGGTTGAAAGAGAAAAGGACATTTGCTGTTTCGTTCCGACGCCTTTTTGGAGCATAAAAGCAGAGGCTGAGGTGAAGGGGTCTGTTTACGAGGCGGAGTACGAAAACGGAAAAATTGAAACGCAGACAGAGGCCGACACTGTAGTCCACGCGTGCTCGGGGAAAAGTGGGAAAATAACAAGGGCTGAAGTGAAAGAGTTCCGTCAGATGCCTCCTGTTCCTTTTGACGTGGGTTCTCTGCAGACTGAAGCATATCGACTGTTCGGATACACCCCGCGGGGAACTTTGAACATCGCTGAACGCCTCTACCTCCAAGCTTTAATCTCGTATCCGAGAACCTCATCGCAGAAACTGCCTCCAGTCATCAATTATAGAGTCATCCTCACATCGTTGAGTAAGAACGGAAAGTTCAAGAAATCCGCTCTGGAACTGCTCAAAAAAACCGAGCTGAAACCCAACGAGGGAAAAAAATCCGATCCAGCGCACCCCGCAATTTACCCTACAGGAAACCTGCCAGAAAAGCCCCTCAGCGATCCGGAGAAAAAGATTTTCAACCTTGTCGTTAGGCGTTTCATGGCGGTTTTCGGTGAGCCCGCTGTCAAACAAAGCGCCAAACTAACCATAGGCGTAAACGACCACGCGTTCTACCTGCGTGGGAAACAAATCTTGAAGGCAGGTTGGATTAGCCTTTATGAGCCGTATGTGAAAACTGAAGAGGTAATCTTGCCGCCGATAAAAGAGGGCGAAACTGTTCGATTAATAAAGATCATACGAGAAGATAAATTCATTAATCCACCTTCGCGCTACAATCCGAGCAGTCTTCTGAAGAAAATGGAAGAAGAAGGAATTGGGACGAAAGCCACTCGAGCGGACATCGTGGAGACACTGTATAACAGGAACTACATTTTAGAAAAGCGGATTTTCGTAACTGGATTAGGATTCGACGTCACAGAAGTTCTCAACAGATACTGTCCGAGCGTAATCTCAGTAGAGCTTACCCAAGAACTTGAAAGTAAAATGGAGCAAATCCAGAACCGTGAAGAAAACAGAGAAAACGTGCTTATGACCGCTGTTGACCAGCTGAAACCTCTGTTGGAAGAATTTAAGACGCAGGAAACCACAATAGGCGAGGCACTGAGCAACGCTATTAAAAAGGCACGGTTGGAAGAACGAATAATAGGCAAATGCCCTCATTGCGGCACAGGTAAACTAATGATCATATACTCACGGAAAACCGGGAAACGGTTCATCGGCTGCACCAACTACTTCAAGAAACTCTGCAAAACTTCTTTCCCGCTTCCGCAGAAAGGAACCGTGAAACCTGAGCGAAAGGACTGCCCCTCCTGCGGATGGCCCCTGCTACAGGTACGCATGAAAGGCAGACGACCGTGGAGGTTGTGCTTTAACCCCGATTGTCCGTTAAAGAAGAAAAGGAAGGTTGCGTCATGAAGTGTAAGGTCTGCGACAAAGAAGCTGTGGGCACCTATTGTGAGGCGCATGAGCGTGCCTACAAGAACCTCGTCGAGAAGTATGAAGTGTGGGAAAAGGCTCTAAACATCTCATGGAAAGAGTATTTAAGGGACGTTGCGAAGAATGAGTACACCGGTTCATGGGTTAAGGAAGTGGCGGAAAAACTGGCGGAAACCAGAGAGGGATAAATCCGATGGCTCGAACTAAAAGAAAAATTACCTCTTTCACGTTTTCCATGCGGAAGACCTACCAGAAGCTTTTAGCGCTTAAGCCTCCGCTCTTTCTCATCGCAATGTTAACCGCCGTGCTCTCAATATTTCTCCTAGGCGGTGGAGTCTACGACATCTTGCAGAAACCTATAGGAATTATACCCGGGGCACAGGGACGCTGGATCTTCTATTATCCCTTCGCAGTAAATGACCAAACGCTTAATGAAAGCATATTTGTCATAGTACTGTACGCCCTTGGCTTCGGCGGGTTTTTTTCAATTTATCAGAGCACAAAGTATGAATATAAGCCTCGTCAAGCCTTCATGTGGTTGTTGATAGGGGTACTTCTCGTCGCCTTGGCTTATTATGGCTGCGAATATCTTATAAGTTTGAAGCTTGGAGGCTAGCCCCTAGAAGGCAGAATTACCAGCGTTCCTTCTTCATGCCTAAAAGATACGCTAGGAAATTTGTCAAAAGATGTATCGGCGGCGTTATGATCACCGCGGTTAATGCTATGGGTAAGGTGGGCGGCAAAACCAGAAGAGAGAAAAGAAGCGCTCCCGCTACGAAGTCAAGCTGATCTGCTATGGGTAAAGGAGCTCCGGACCTCAGTCCCAGACGTCGTTTAACAAAAGATTCTGTTAGATCACCGATTAGAGCTCCCAAAGAAAGCATGAAGCCAGATAGCACATTTCCTTCAACGAAGCCGACAAACGTTCCGATGATCAAACCGGCGAAAAAACCTCGAAAAGTTTTGCTTGTACCAAACAATGGATGTCCATCACGAAGTTTTCTTCCTCTGTCAATGGGGGTGCCGCCGCCAAAAATGACCGGAGCCGCGTTCGCGCAGTAGGCTGGGAATATGAAATATAGTGCTTCATAAACGGTCTCGGCGATTGTTAGCGGCACTTTTTTTATCTCCCATTTTAATTATTCTCGAAGTGGATAAATGTTAATGCTTGTATTCTCTGAAGCCAGTTTTTTCTATGCTGAGGTAGCAACTTGCAGGACGCTTAAGGCCGAGGCGTTTTTCAAGGACGGCTTCTATCACATGTGGCTTTCCCGAGTCCTTCAGTTTGATAACCACATCCGCCCAGAACCTCAGAACCCTCGTCGCCACAGGCTCCACGCCAACCTGTCCCGCATCGAATAAGCTTCTAACTTGACTAAGCATAAGGACTGCCACCTTGAGAGTTTTGGCAGTTTGAGCCAAGGATGCAACCTGACGATTCAACTCACGGTTTAACTTGAAAGTCATCTCAGGCGATCCAACTTCAACGCGGTACAGTGCAGTGATGGTATCAACTACCACCAACCCAACCGCATCGGTAACATACTCCTCCAAATGGTCCACCACAAGAGTTTGCTCCTTAAACGTGGTTGGTCTCACCAGAAGAATCATGGGCGCAACCTTCTCAACGTCATAGTACGCTATCTGGGACAGTCTCTTCGTGGAAAACGCGCCATCCGAGTCTACGAATATGGTTTTGTAACCCGTTCTTGCGAGACTGACTGCACACTGAATAGCAAGGGAGGTCTTCCCGGTTTCTGCTTCACCGTAAACCAGAGACACACAGTTGGTAGGAATCCCTCCTCCTAACAACTTATCTAAGACGCTGCAACCGGTTGAAACAAAGCGCTGCAAAGGCTCCACATCCAAGCGAATACAAAACTTAAAATTAAATAGTTTGCCTTATTCTTATGCACGAAGTTGGATGCCTATGCCTAGGAAAGCAGAGATTGCCGTCGCCACGGTTTCAGGAAAAGCCTACTATCTACTGGTCCGTGAACTTAAGCGGAGAAATGTAGCCTTTTTAAGTCTAAAGCCCGGAGACCTTGTTCCCTTAGAGGTTAAGGCAGTGATCACAACTGGGAAAGAGCGGTCGTTGGTAACGCACCCTAAAGTGCTCGTTTTCGACGAAGAAACGGACGCTGAAGAGGTTGTTAACGAGGCAATCCGCATTGTTCAAGGAAAACAAAATTACAAAAACCTAATCATCGGAGTTGATCCGGGCAGAACAATCGGAGTGGCAGTAATAGGCGACGGCAAGCTTCTAGAAGCCCTCAAGTGCTCAAGCCTAGATGAGACCACAAACACGATTTTAAACATCTTAAACAGAGTGCCAGCTGCAACTAAAACCATGAAGATAGGGGACGGCGCTCCAACCCAAACTAAAGAACTGCTTAAATCCTTAGACGAGGCCTTACCAGGAGACGTGACGATAGAGTTGGTCTGCGAAGCAGGAACAAGCCAACTTGCAAGAGAAACAACTCATCGAAGGGAAGTAAGAGACGCTATGTCCGCCTTGAAAATCGCGGAGAGGAAAGGTCGAGTTTACGCTAGGGGGCGTTCTCAGTGAAACGCGCTATTGAAAAAGGCAAAACCCTGCTTGTCGACGGTCCAGCGTGTTTAACCCTCCTAAAAGGTAATACAGAAATCTTTGGCACTCCGCTGAAAGCTGGAGAGAAACTTGTCATACGCGAAGGAAAAAGGATGCCTCTGGAGGTTGAGCGAAAAGCCGTCTTTGAACTGACCTTAGGTAAAGAGGGTTCCGTTGAAGAGACTGATGGAGGTACAACGCCTGTTTCTTGGGAAACCGCTTCTGAAGAGGCTTTGTCTCATGGAGAGCCGGTGAAAGTCGCGGTTCTGGGCGGCGTAGACTCAGGAAAGACAAGCTTCTGTGTTTACCTTGCGAACAAGGCATTAGAAAAGGGACGGAAAGTAACCGTTATCGACGCTGATCTAGGGCAGTCTGATATAGGGCCCCCCGCGACAATCGGATTCAGCCACGTGACCGCTCCTATAAGGGACCTCTTTGAGTTAGAGGTGGAAAACGCGTATTTTGTGGGGATTACAAGTCCGAGCGGAGCAGTTGATCATGTTTTGAATGGTTTAAAGACAGTGAAAAAGTGGGTTCTAGAAACCGAAATTGATTTTTTAATCGTGAACACAGACGGGTGGATCGATGGTGAAGACGCCGCAAAATACAAGGTCCAAACAGTGGAGGCGCTTGTCCCCGACATAACCGTTGGAATACAGCAAGAAAAGGAACTAGCACCTATCTTAGAGGCGTTAAAAGAGACAAAAGTTTTCTCCCTTGAGTCTCCGAAGGCGATACGGAAAAGGAGCAGGGAAAGAAGGAAAACCCTGCGCGAGTTGAGCTACAAGAAGTATCTGAAAGGAGCCAGAACGCAGACTTTTCCTTTAAACTGGACTGAAGTTACAGACGCCCTCGGGAAAAACATAATTATAGAAAAGGAGGTCTTAGAGGAAGGGCTACTTGTCGCGCTGCAGGATGAACGTGGAAAATTTTTGGGAATCGGCGTTCTATCCGGCATCGACTATAAACGGCACACGCTGAAAGTTTACACGTCTGTGAGCGAAAAAGCTTCAACTATACGCATTGGTGAAGTAAGAATAGATAAAAAGGGCAGAGAACTTGCTCTAAACTCAGACTTCAGTTTTTCCGTCTAAGCATTAACGTTTTTGATGTTCAAAGAACATCGAAAGTTCCTGTGCGATTCGTCCTTCTTCATCGGGAAGAGTTTTGATGCCGCGGCGAATCCAGAGAGGTATCAACCGCTGACAATACGCCGTTGCGAAACGGGAGTCCAAGAAAATGATGGCGCCGCGATCCTCCAATTTCCGTATTGGCCTGCCTGCTGCTTGAGAGGCTTTTCTCAGCGCTGGCCAAGAGTAGCCGTATTCGCGTCCGCGTCTGGGAAACCTTTTTTCGTAGTATTGAATCTGGGCGTTAACTCTGGGTGTGGGTCTTGCGTATGGGACGCCCACTATGATGACGGTTTCCATCTGTTTCCCGGGGTAGTCTGCCCCTTCTGAGCCGCGTCCGCCTTCCACTCCTAAAAGAACTGCGCCGCTTTCATCAGCGTATGATTTGAACTGTTTGATAAGCAAGTCATTCTTTTTCGACGGCATGCCTTGCTGTTCCACAAAGAGCTTCTTTTTTATTAAATCTTCAAGTCCAGCGTTCAGCAGTCCCCGCGAAACCTCGTAAGAGGCAGTAAAGATTCCTGTATTTCCGTCAGGACCGTGCTGGACGGCTTCTGCTATGCGGTTTACAATTTTTCTGTACATGCCTGCATTTCGATGTTGCATAGCGGTTGTGACGCCGCTGCAGACAAGCGCCAAGATGTTCTCTCTGGGAAAGGGAGACGGAACCGCTTTTCGAACAGTTTTTTCGGGGAGACCCGTTATCTTAACATATGATTCGAGCGGCTCCAAGGTCCCAGACATATTTACGCTGCAGTGAACCGATGAGAAAACAGGTTTAGTTATCTTTGAAGGGTCTAGGGCTACGGTTTCTAACCGAACGGAAGTCGCACCCGTCTTAGAGAGGTATCTGCTCAAGATGTGTGTAAAAGAGACGTCGCCCCCTGTTTCAAGCCAGTTGAGGAGAAACTCGCCAACTCTATGGATGTATGACCGTGGGTTGTCTCCACGCGCCAACAAATCCCGTTTAATCTCGTTTCCCGTATCGTGTAGATGTTCGAAGAACTCTTGGGGTTCGCTTATTCTCGCTTTGTCTCGAATTTTTTCAATTAAAGAATAGGGAGAAACGTAGCTTTCCTCTTCAAAGCCTTTCGCCATTTTTTCGATGATCGCTTCGAGGCATCTGCAGAAAACGGCGATGTCTTCGTAACCGTATCTGCTGGCTTCCCGTTCTGCCTGTCGAATGGCGAACGTGGAGAGGCGGTCGCTTGCTATTTCTATAGCGGTTTCCGGCAGGTTGTGGGCTTCATCCACTATGAGGATGATCTCGTTAAGCGATTTTTCAAGGTTTTTTAGGAAGGCGCTGCGGATGTTCGAGTCAAAAATGTACATATAGCTCAGGGCTGCGACATCAACTTCTTCTAATGCGAGTTTAGTCAGCTCGTACGGGCAGTAACCGTTGGCTCTGCAGATTTCTTGGATATCGGTCGCTGTGTAGGGTCTCGATGCGATGTGCGACTGAATTTCCGTGAAACTGTCGAAGCGTTCTTTCATCTTCGCGTAGTAAGGGCACTTTTGTGTTTTCTTCAACTGTTCGCATATTTCCATGGCTGAGCGGGCGTCTGGCGCATTTTGAACGATGAAGGGATGGAAGCACATCTCCCGTCTTCCGCGGAGTGATATTCCAGAAACTTGCTTTTTCTTTGAAATGGCGTTAAGCTCTTCGATTACGCGGTCGTGTTGGCGATGGGTTTTTGCCACGTAAAGTATCTTCAAATCATGCTCCTTGGCTACGGGTAGGCAAGCGGAAAGGACGGACACGGTTTTGCCTAAGCCGTTGCTTCCCTCCAGAAGGACGTGTTTACCGTCTCTAACCGCCTCATAGATAGTGCTTATGAACACGTTTTGATAAGGTCTCACCTCTGGGTAAGGAAAGTAATCAGCAACTTCTCGCGGGAGCTTAGACAAGAGAACCATCATCTCCACTATTAATCGTCCAGCCGCCTCGATGGACACAACGTGTTCACGGGACAAATCTTACACAAGGGCTTTCCCGCTTTACAGATTTTCCGCCCTAACGCAATGAGCAGCAGATGAACGGACAGATAGTCCTTCGGCGAATAGAGAGCCTGAAGCGCCTGCCGCACCCCCTCATAATCAGCCTTGGAAGGCGCCAGTCCCAGCCTCTTTGAAACCCGGTTTACATGCGTGTCCACCGGCAGAGTGGGCTTCTTCACGCAGAAGAGGAGGACAACATCGGCGGTTTTCGGTCCGACGCCGGGAAGAGCCATGAGAAGTTTACGTGTCTCTTCAAGCGGCAACGAATAAACAAAATCAAGCTTGTCATGAAACCGTTCAAGGGTAATGCGAGAAAGCCCCTTAATAACGCGGGACTTATTGCGGTAAAGCCCACCGACCCTAATTGCCTTTTCAATCTCCTTCACGTCTGCCTCAGCTAGGGATCTCGGAGTTATTTCAAACTTTTCGCTAAGCTTTCTGAAGGCTATGTCACTGTTTCTGTCATTGGTTGCTTGAGAAAGCACTGTGCGAATCAATGTTGAAAACGGGTCTTTAGGTACGTTCACCCAGTCTGGAAGAGAAAACTTCCCTCGTAGAATTAGTAAAACTCGTTGAGCTTTCTCCTTCTCTTCCTTCATGATTTACCGCCAATCCAAGGCGGTCTCACACAGCCACGCGCAAATAAGGTTTTCGTCTCTAGTTTTAGCGTGAGCGCTCTATCGTTATTGTATCTGGCGGGGCTTGGTTGGTCTCCTTATTTTCTCCGACGCAAATCATGGCCCACGCTAACAGGAAGAGTGGGGCCACAACGAGTACCAAGGGCAACTTCAAAAAGCTAAGCTTCATTTCAATTCTGTTCGCGTTTATACCGCTCATGCTCATAATTGCGTTATGAATTCAGAATATGAATCTGTAATTCACCATCTTGTTTGCATGCGCAACAAACTCTGCCCTGAAGTATCCGAAGGATCTCCACCGTTCTTTTCTGCGTCACCGCTTGCCCGCCTTCTGGAAACGCAAATATAGAATAGGTTAGAACTTAAAATAGGAACGGTTAGGTTGAGTTAAACTTGTCGTCCACGAAGCTTATTAAGGAAAAACTTGAGGAAAAGGAAACAGTTTTTGTGGCTAACTATTTAGAAATGGAGAACGCCAGTCTGCTTTTTCTAAGTGAAAAGGAAGCCAAGTTCGGCACGTTGGCGGTTGCTATTCCTCCGACCGGTAAAAAGCTTGGTCCCCCGATCTCGTCTGCTTTGCTCGGCGACAAAAACGTGATTGTTGCACGTCTTTTGGCTGAACGTCTCGCTGGAAAACTGAAGAAACTTGCCTTGGTTTCGGTTTTCATTGAATCCGTCGACGAAAGGGAAGCTGGGCCGATCCTAATCAGGCTTGTTGACAAAACCTTAGCGAAAAGGAGGGGCGAAAAGTGAGTTTACGAAGTTTTCTTGAGGAAATGGAGGCAAAAGGCGAAATTATCCATGTGAAAGACCGCGTTTCAACTCGCTTTGAAGCGTCGTCTATAATGAAGGCCTTCGACGGCGGTCCAATTCTGTTCTTCGACAACGTGGAGGGCAGTAAAACAAGGATCGTGGCTAACGTTTGCGGAACCCGTCAACGCCTCTGTTCAGCGCTGAAAGTTGCTCCCGAAAAACTTTACCGAAAGTTAACTGAAGCGTGGAAAACGCCTGCGACACCGAAAACCGTCAAGGAGGCACCTGTCAAAGAAGTCATTGAAAAACCCCGTTTGTCAAGAATCCCTATTTTAACTCACTTCGAGAAGGACGCTGGACCTTACATGACCTCCGCCATAGTTTCCGCCAGAAGCCCAGATGGAAAAATCGAGAACGTGTCTTTCCACCGGCTCCTAGTGCTAGACGACAGCCACTTGACCCTCCGCCTGGTTCCGAGGCAGCTCTTTAAACTGTGGGAAACCGCTAAAGAGGCAGGGGAAGATTTGCCGGTCGCCATATCCATCGGATTGCATCCAGCGGTTTCATTGGCGGCGGCTTCATCTGTTCCTTTCGGCGTAAGCGAGTTTGGCATAGCAAACGCCTTGCTTGGCGGTAAACTGCGCTTGGTGAAGGGTGAAAACGTGGATGTTTATGGTCCGGCGGATGCTGAGATGATTTTGGAGGGGCTGTTGTCCGTGAAGGAGGAGGTTGTGGAGGGCCCGTTCGGGGACGTAACCGGGACTTACGACATTCAAAGGAAACAGCCCGTCATCGAGGTGCTCAACGTGATGCGCCGCAAAGACTATGTTTATCAGGCGCTTTTGTCGTCGGGAACTGAACATAGGCTGCTGATGGGATTACCGCGGGAAACCACGATCTGGGAGTCCGTCTCCAAGGCGGTTAACCTCTCCGTCGGCTGCTGCTGCTGGCTTCACGCTATCGTGTCCATTGAAAAACAGAAGGAAGAAGACGGAAAAAACGCGCTCAAGGAGACTTTTGCTGCGCATTCAAGCTTGAAGCACGCGGTGGTTGTGGACGCCGACATCGATGTCTTCAACCTCGAGGAGGTGGAGTGGGCTATTGCAACCCGCTTCCAAGCAAGCGAAGACGTGATGGTTATGCCTAATGTCCGAGGGTCTTCGTTGGATCCTTCCGCTGATCAGGAAACGGGCTTAACCACGAAAGTAGGCATAGACGCTACGCGTCCGCTGGATAAACCGCGCGAAAAATTTGAGAAGGTGCAAACTCCAACAAACAAAAGAGTTACCGAAATCATAAGAAAAATGAAATCTTCTAAAGTATGATTGTTATTGTAGCTTAGAATCTTTGAAGAACGCTTACTCCAGCCTAACAACCTCGCAAACAGGCGTTCCCGATTTAGCTTTCATAGGATGCCCCCACTGCTCTCTAAGCGAAATGGAACAGCTCACGCAACTGTTGGGAGGCAGAAAGGTCAGGAAAGGCGCAAGGTTTTGGTTGTGCACTTCGCGTCACGTGAAGGCATTAGCGGACAAGAGCGGGTTAACGGCAAGGCTTGAGCTTCAGACGTGGAAGTCTACTGCGACACCTGCATCATAGTCACTTGGCTGAAGGAAGCCGAAGTTGACTCCATAATAACCAGCTCGGGAAAAGCAGCGTACTACGCACCACAACTATGCAGCGTAGAAGTAGTTTTCAGCGGTCTTCAAGAAATGGTGCGAAAAGTAACTGCGTGAAGCTTCCTGAGGTTGACTATGTTGTGTTTAAAGACGTAAGAACTCTATGCCAGACCTTTCCTATCTCTTTCGAGACCGCGCTTTTCGGGGAATATTCTACAACTGGCTTTCCAGCAACCATTGCCCTGGTGACAAGCGGATCGAAGGAGATGTTTCCGGCAACTTCTACGCCGTTGCTCTCACAAAAGGCAATTATTTTCCTAGTGTTTTCTCTATTGATGTCGTATTTGTTTATGCAGACGAGGGCCAGTATTCGGAAGTGATTAAGCAAACCTAAGGCTCTTTCTAGATCATGAATGCCAGACAACGTAGGCTCCACAACCACGAGCCCCAAATCGACTCCTGTAACAGAGGCTATCACGGGGCATGCGATGCCGGGCGCCCCGTCGTTAAGGATAAGGTCACACTGCTCTTTTTCGGCAACCTGTTTAGCGTTATTCCTCACCAACGTGACGAGTTTACCCGAGTTTTCTTCGCCAGGGTTCAGCCTCGCGTGGGACATTGGGCCATACTTAGTCTTTGAGACGAAAGCATAGCCGGAAATTCTCTCCTTCAAACTTATTGCCTTTAAAGGGCACACGTAGGCGCATACGCCGCAGCCTTCACACAAGACAGGGTCAATCACGGCATCAGTTATAGCGTTAAATCTGCAAGCCTCTTCGCATTTGCCGCATTGGGTGCATACCGCCTCGTCTATTACTGCTAGCTTGGAGCCCTTAAACTCATACATTTGTATGATCTCTGGGTTCAAAAGCAAATGAAGGTCGGGGGCGTCCACATCGCAGTCGGTTATTAAAATGCTTTGAGCTAAGGCTGCAAAGGAGGCGACCAAGGTTGTTTTTCCTGTCCCACCCTTCCCACTAAGCACAGTTAGCTCCTTCAACTATCTAAACGCTCCTTTACTTCACCCAAAAGTTGACTGAAATTTTCGTTCCACTCGCTCATTTCTAAAACGAAGGGAACCCCCCGAGAGTATAGTTCCGCGATCTTCCTGTCAAAGGGAATTTCGAGCAGTATGGGGATTTTCTCTTTTTCACAGTACTCGTAGACTTTTTTGTCGCCGATTCCTCCACGGTTTATAACAACGCCAAGGGGTATCTTCATCTTCCTCAAGACTTCAACTGTTATTTTCAGGTCGTGCAACCCGAAGGGCGTTGGCTCCGCCACGAGGATGCAGTAGTCGCTTTTGTAGACTGATGCTACTAAGGGACAGGCTGTTCCCGGCGGGGCGTCTATCAACACCGTCTTATCGCTTCTGATCCGGTTCTTAACCGCTCTTATCAGCGGAACCGCCATAGGTTCTCCTATGTTGAGCTCACCGTAAACTAGTTCCACATTTTTAGCCATGCCCATTTTGAGCTTGCCAATTTCCTTCTTCTCTTCGATGATGGCGTCCAGCGGGCAGACCATGGAGCAGCCTCCACAACTGTGGCACAGTTCAGGGAAGGTTAAGACCTTTTTAGCTGTAACGAAGAGGGCATGGTATTGGCAAAACTCGGCGCATTTTCCACAGTGGTCGCATCGATCCTCTAGGATCACTGGAATTAGTGCATAAACACGCTTTGTTTCACGTATTTCGGGCTGTAGAAGTATGTGGGCGTTGGGTTCCTCCACATCGCAATCCAAGAGTTGAACCTTTCCGAGGGACAAGGCTAGATTTACAGCCACCGTGGTCTTTCCAGTTCCCCCCTTCCCGCTGGCAATAGATATAATCGTCTTAATTGCCTCTACCGCATCGTTTAATTTCTTAAGGCTCAAAGGGTCCTAGAGCCTCGTATTCCGCGATTGCCCGCTGCAGCGTCGTTACTGCTAGCTTTGTGCAGTGGAGCTTCGATTCCGGCAGACCCTCTAGCTCCTTCAAAATGTCCTTTTCAGTTATTTTCTTTGCTTCTTCGAGCGTTTTTCCTTTTGCTATCTTGGTTATCGCGGATGCGGAGGCAGCGGCACCTGGACAGCCCAGATATTGAAACTTCGCATCCCCTATGACGCCGTTGTTGATTTTTAGGTATAACTGCAAGGTGTCTCCGCAGGGGCCCGTGTAGTCATAAATCTGGTCAGCATCTTCTATTAGACCTACGTTAACTTTGTTCATGAAATAACCTATGGCCTTCTCTGAGTAGCCGGACTTTCTGAGAAGTTCTAACATCTCTCCCTTGTGAGCCCCTTAGACTCCATTTATATCTTCAATTGAGCGTTATTGGTGGCGTGCATGATGGCACCCCTCAGTTAGTTCCTCAAGTTCATCTTTATTGAACGCTGCAATTACGTCCTTCACGGTGTTTGCGTTGGCCCTTAACACCGCTACTCTGGCGTTTTGGAATATGCTTAGTCCTCTGGGGCCCATTCCGTACGTGATGACGACGTTTGGTTTGAGCGCAAGGATACGGTCAGGGGGTCGTCCTTCCCCGCCGAAGTGTTCACTTACATTGGGCACTGTTTTCTGATTTATGATGCGCCCCGCTTCGTCTAATTCGAAAACGGCGAAGTATGGTGCCCTCCCGAAGTGTTCTGAAAGCTGAGCGTTCACACCACTTTCATCTAGCACCGGAATTACTATTCTAACAGGCATTTGATCACCACCCTTCTTCCCTCTTATTTCCAGAATCATACTCCCAAGCTTTTTCTGTCTTATACTCTCGTTCTTCATCCGTTTTGCTCATAACGAAATTCCCCTATCGTGCCCATCTTCGTCCGCCACCTCGCCCCATCCCAAAATGGCCTCCAACGGTCGGCGCCCCTGTCTCCTTCAGTTCTCCCCGCTTGTACCGTTCAACAACCTCTCTAACAGTACCGAAAACACCCGTCACGATCTTTATTCCTGCGGACCTCAGAGCTTGGAAGGCATTGGGGCCAACGTTTCCGGTTAAAACCACCTGGACGCCTCTACTGACAACCGTTTGGGCGGCTTGGATCCCTGCGCCATGAGCAGCTCCTTGACTAGCGTTAGGTAGAGCTTCGAAGCTCATGGTTTCCGTGTCAACAATCACGAAGTAGGGGCATCTGCCGAACCTCGGATCCATTTGGGCGTCTAGGCTGCCAGAGACAGCTGATACGCAGATTTTCATTTATCTACCTCCTGTTTTCTAATCAACCTTGGCTGAAGCCTCTGTTTCCTTTTCCTGTTTTAAGAAGGCCTCTATTTTCTTCACGATTTCCATGAAGGCCTTTGCTGCTGGGGAGTTCTTGTGTTCAACTACGAAGGGTACACCTTTATCGGAGTCTTCGCAGATCTCTGGATCTACCGGAATTCTTCCCAAGAAGGGAGTCTTCAAGTCTTCTGCTATTTTTTCGCCTCCTCCCACTTTAAAGATGTTAATTTTCTCGCCGCATTTTGGGCAGATAAAGCCGCTCATGTTCTCGATGATGCCTATAACAGGCATGTTCAGTTTCCTAGAGAAAGTCACTGCCTTCTTAACCACGATCTGTGAAACCTCTGAAGGAATAGTCACTATCACCACACCGTCCATCTCGGGAATAAGCTGCATAATGCTTAAGGGTTCATCACCAGTTCCCGGCGGGAGATCGATAAAGAGAAAGTCAAGTTCTCCCCAAACGATGTCTGACAAGAACTGGCTAATCGCCTTCATCTTTAAGGGACCGCGCCATATAACAGGCGTTTCGTCGTTTTGGAGCAGAAAATCCATGGAGACAACCCTAATACCCATAGGGCCTACTGCAGGAAAAGCGCCTGGGGGTCCTACTTGAAGTCGTTGCCCGTGGATGCCGAGCATCTTAGGCACGCATGGTCCGGTTATGTCTGCATCTAAGACGCCTACGCGGTTCACGTAACCATGCATGGCGAAGGCCATGGCGAGGTTCACAGTGACAACGCTTTTCCCAACGCCTCCTTTTCCGCTTATTACCGCTATTTTATGTTTTACCTTACTCATTCTGGCTTTGATTTGTTGTTCGCTGCTCACGTATATTCGCTTCCTCTTTTTCGCTAATGCTGTTTTCTTAAGAGATGCGGCTCTTTATCTTGTTATCAAATTCTAGGCCGTTTAGTTCAATATCTGCGGACTAATGTTTAGGTGGCAATCCAACCAGAACTTACGTTCGTTATTCTTCGCTAACTTCCAATTCGGTTTTTACGTGTACTGGGTCCTTGAATATGTAGAGTACTGGGCAGTTCGCTTCAGTTCTCCTCATTAAAGCCTCTAATAATTTTTTTCTTGCTTTTCCGGACACGGTGAGTTTGAGGTTTACGTCTCCGAGCTTAGGTGAATCCGCAGACTTTTCAGTCTCAGCTACAGCCTCTAACTTGGTAAGCTCAATTCCGCTTTTCTTCGCAGCGTCAGCATATATAGTTACGGCGCAATCTGCCAATGCTATGATTGCTATTTCAAGCGCGGTGGGTCCCATGTCAGTTCCGCCAGAGGTGGTCGGTAGATCACACACAATAGTATGCGTCCTCGAATTGTCACCGATTGAGCGAACGTTTTCAATTAATCTTGCAGTTGCCTTAATCTTTGCCATGACTCGCACCTAGATTTAGGTGTTTAGAAGAAAAACAATATAAATACCTTTTGTTTAAAAAATAAACTAACGGTGAACAGTTTGGACGATGTCGACCGCAAGATAATTTCGCAACTTCAACTTGATGGGCGAACGACCTTTGAAGAGCTGGGAAAATTAACTGGCTACACGAGCATGGGCGCTAAAAAGAGGGTAAAGAAGCTCCTTGAAGGGGGAGTCATCAAAGTTTCTGCTCTGATTAACATAAAACCGTTGAACCTCTGTGGAGCTGTTATGCTGCTAGAGATGGAAAGCTCCGAAGCTATGAAGAAGCTTTTAAAACGCTTTAGAGACTGCCCACGCGTGATCAACATTTTCACGAGCTTAGGTGGATACAATCTCATAGCCCTTGTGGTAGCGGAGAACCAAGACACCCTCGAAAGTATATCCATGGAAAAATGTTCCATAAGAAGCAGCAAAGGAGTTCGCAGGTCTGAGTTCTATCCAATTGGGGAAATTCACTATTCTCCGTTCCTGTCGGTAAGAGAACGCCTCACGCACAAGGAGAAGATCATTACTCCCTGTGATGTCAACTGCAAACCGTGTACAAGATACCAGTCGAAAAAGTGTGTAGGATGCCCAGCAACAAGTTACTATCAAGGCTCACTTTAGACTAAGTCAATCGAGAAGTTGATCACATGGTTAAGAGATTAAAGCTGACAGTGCTCATCGACGACTCAGCGAACCCATCCAAGTTGGATCTTGTAGCTAAGCATGGCCTCTCCATCCTCGCAGAGGTTGACCGAAAAAAGTTTTCCTTTCTGATGGACACTGGTCCCTCTCCAGATGCCTTGTTGCACAACGCCGAGGCTATGGGTATAGACTTGAGCAAAATAGATTTAATCTTCTTAAGTCATGGCCACCATGACCACATGGGCGGTCTGGTCGGCATACTGAAACAAGCAGGTAAGAAGGTTCCAGTGGTGGCCCACCCAAAAGTTTTTGATGTGAAGCTGAAAATTGCCCCTAACCTCAAATACATCGGCTCTCCTTTCAAACTGTTTGAAGCGGAAGTTTCCGGCGGAGTTATTCTAACAGCTCGAAATCCAGTTGCAATAATGGAGGGAGTTACAACCAGTGGCGAAATAGAGCGGAACACACCCTATGAGAAGGTCGAAAGCTTCTGGACGATAGACGAACAAAGATTCAAAGAGGATGTCATGCCTGATGACCAAGCATTAATATTTAACATAAAAGAAAAAGGTTTAGTGATCTTATGCGGATGCGCTCACGCGGGCATTATAAACACCATAAGACAATCTCAAAAAGTGACAGACACCGATAAAATTTACGCGGTTGTAGGAGGTTTCCACATGACCAAAGCCAGCGACGAAAGGATCAAGTTAACCATAAAGGAACTTCTCCAATTTAGTCCAGAAGTTATTGTTCCATGTCACTGCACGGGATCCAAAACTGTGCGTCAGCTGACCGAAGCTTTTGGAGACCACTGTAGACCCTTAAGAACCGGTGATGTAATCCAACTATAGATATGACGAAAGGGATGAAAAAATGAAAAATTCCAAGGCAGAGATGTTTAACAGGAAAGCTTCTAATCCAAAAAACAAGCCTTATGAGATATTACAAACCTTAGCATTGAAACAAGGACAGAATATCGCCGATATTGGAGCTGGAGGCGGCTATTTTTCTCTGAGGTTTGCCGATGCGGTCGGCAGAAAAGGGCGAGTATACGCGGTTGATACAAATGCGGAGTTCTTAGAGTTTATCGAGAACGGTGCCGAGGAAAAAGGACTAAACAACGTTAAAACAATCCTTGTAACAGAAAATGACCTGCCTTTGCCTGAAAGAAGTTTAGATTTGGTTTTTATGCGAAATGTGTACCATCATTTAACGAATCGAGTGGAATACGTCAGAAAATTGAAGAGAGTACTGAAACCAGAGGGAAAAATCGCCATTATAGAGTATAAACGAAGCGGATTTTTCAGTTTTCATAGAATATTTGGGCACTATGTCCCTAAAGAGACTATTGTAGAAGAAATGAACGAAGCTGGATACCGATTGAAGGAAGACTTGGATTTCTTGCCAGAGCAATCCTTCACAATTTTCTCTTCATAAATAGGAAGCTACTTGCAGGCGCAAGGTTTTCCCGCGTCTTTAAACATTAACTTTCTTTCTTAGCACACTTTTCACGGCTTCCCCTACTGAAACACCCGCTTTAACCTCGAACATATCAATGTTATGTTGCTCAAGCAGCGCTGAAGCACCCGGACCAAACTCCCTCGCCGCCACCACCGTCACTCCTCTATCCGCCAGCATTTTGACCACAATGGGTCCAGCACCATGCTTGTACTCTACGGCTGGATTTTTTACCACTTGTACATTGGTGATGGAGCCGTCCCTGATCTCCACCAACGTGAACGTCTTTGCCCTACCGAAAACATTCGACACAACATCTTCAACGCCCTTTTCTCCCTCTGTTGGGATAGCCAGCTTTATTTTTTTCACGGTTTCACCTCCCAACGATTTCAACTTGTGGGCTATTTTCTATTTTTATCCCGATGGCAGATGTGGCATTACGACCGCAGAAATTCACGGCTTCCTTATCTGCTTAGCTCTTCCAGCCTCTTCCTAATGGCGTCCAACTGCGCTTCAAGAGCCTGTACTTGCTGCTCCAACATCTGCTTCTCCTGTTCCTTCGTAAATGCAGGAACCGTTGGCACGATGGGCGTTGTTGGGGCTTCTGCCGGAGGCACCACAGGGGCAGTGTTTCTCAGGTATGGTGCAAATAGCCACCAGCATGCTCCTCTGCCGTATAGCCATCCTGGTCTCTGCCAAGGGGGTAGATAACTGAAGGGGCCTCTTCCGGGCCAAGGCCCAGACCAGCCTCCGCCTCCTCTTCCTCTCCATCCCATGAATCTTCACCTCCTGAATCTTTATTTTGTGCTTATGCACATTTTATATTTATGGGATAATGCACAAAAATATATAAAAGTTGCGGTTTATAATACTCAGTGATAAAAATGGGATGGAGACACAGGCGCGGAAGGAGGGGAAGGTTTCCCAAACCTGTTAGCATAGGAAAGGTTCCGACCGTAAACGAATTCGCCCCCGTTCCAAGAAGGAATTCTGAACCAGTCTACATTGAGCCCGCTGAACTGGAGGCATTAAGGCTAGTGGACCTAGAAGGTCTCTCCCAAGAAGAAGCCGGAGTCAGAATGGGGGTTTCAAGAGGAACAGTTTGGAGACTTCTTCAGAGCGCGAGAAAAAAGACCGCCCAAGCCCTAACAGAGGCAAGACCCTTACACGTTTCCGTAGAGGGAGAGACAACTATGAAGCCAGCAAGTGGGCGCGGCACCTAGAACAAATCAAATAGATCCGCCAAAGTTTATTTTCCTTTAATTATTGTGACTGTTCCTTTGTTGCCGTTGACTTCAACTTCGTCACCTGTTTTTATCCTCTTTATGTCCACTTTGTCAACCATTGGAATGTCTGCGATAATCGCTCCAGCAACAACCACGGGGTCAGCCGATTCGTTGAAGATCGCCTTAGGACCTAAGCCCTTCTTAACCAGCGAGTAGAGGACGTAACTGCCAACTGTGGACCCGTGACCATGCGGAAAACAGAGAACCCGACCGTTCAGGGTTTCTCCATGCAAATCGTGGTCTCTCTCAGTGATTCTTCCCGTTTCGGGACCCACGCCTCCAAGAAAGCTGATCGGCTTCAAAGAGACTAGGGCTGGTCCTCGACAGTGCCCCGAAACAATAGTGCGCCCTTTTAACTCCATGCTCTTCAGTTCGCCCCTTTCAATAGGATATCTTTATAGACGAAGGAGTGCTTCCGAGCAGTTTTTCCGCGGCGGTGCTCACTTTTTTGCGGTGTTTCTGCTCCGTGTAAACCCTTAGGATGTTGATGAATCCTTTGAGCACATCGAAGATTCCGGAAATGTCGCTTAGTCGTTGAGGAATTTTCTCTCCGTTCCGTGTTCTGCTGAACACGGGGATTTCCATGGGCTCCAACAGTATGGAGTGGCTGTAGGGCACGGACGGCAGAGTGGGCACGTCGATGAAGACCAACTCTGTCTTGACGCCCGCTTCGGAGGCAATTTGGTCTCTTATTTGCGTTCGGACTTCTTCGACGCTGAAGATGCTTGATATGGCTTTGTCCCGCACGTAGAATGTCTTGTCGTAGGCACACTTGAGGATCTGCCGCCTCTCCAAGTTGTCGATGATTTCTTTCGATTTGTCGCATTTCTTCAGCATGGTCCACACGGTGAAGTCGTCGAGGGCCAAGTATTCTTCGGGGGTTTTAAATTCCACTAAGCCCAGCTCGTCCTTCGCTTTTTCCATCGCCGTGGCAAGCATTATCTGGGCGGCTCGGGCAACCCGGTGGAAATATATGCTTTTGAAGGATTCTATTCGGGCTAGTATGAAGGATTCGAGGGCTGAGAGGGCTCCGAGGTCCAATGCGAGGTTTTCGCCGAGCACATCCATCATGTGGATCAGGCGGAAGATGTCCACGTAGCCGTATTCTGCGCCCGTGTGATAAGTGTCTCGAACGATGAAGTCAAGCTTATCCACATCCACCGAGCTGTGCACCGTCTGATCCATAAACGCTTTGCCGGGTTCATGCAAGTCGCCGACAGCAAGCTTCCCTATAGCCTTCGGGTCATGCCCAACGTCGCTAATAACGTCTTTAAGTTCAGATTTTTGGATAATCCAAGCCGTCATATCCTCATGGATTTTGTTGAGAAACTTCACAAGGAGATGCTCAAAAACATGCGAGAAGGGACCGTGTCCAACGTCATGGAGCAAAGCGGCGATTCGGATCTTCTGGGCTTCGTCCTTTGTTAAGAACTGGGAGAGGTTAGAGTTCTGCGTTAAGACGCCTGCCAAGTGCATGACGCCTACGGAGTGCTCAAACCGAGTGTGGTTGGCTCCGGGATAAACAAACTCTGCTCCTGCAAGCTGCCTCAACCTGCGAAGCCTCTGAACTGGAAAACAATCAATAATCTTCTTTTCAGCCTCAGTTACGTAAACATACCCATGCACAGGATCTTTAATCTCACCCCAATACCTTCGCATGTTAAGTGTCTCCTAACCGTTCTTGTTTAAATATTCATTATTAAGTTTAGAGGTCAAAATACGCTCTGTGTAGACACCCTATACAACGGGGAAGCCCGGAATAAATTAAATGCCAGTTTTAATTTATTCTATTATATTTGGTGGGTTTGAGGCATCTGTATGACAGAAGGAAGCTTGGCCAAAAAAGCAAGAGAGGACTGGGATAGATTGGCTGAGGCTTATCAGTCCTTCAGAAAGGAATTGGCACCTACAATGAGTTAGTGGAGATTCCTGCAATGTTAAGCCTTATTGGTGATGTTAGTGGTAAGCGTGTGCTTGATGCAGGTTGTGGTCATGGGTACTACTCGATCCTCTTTGCTCGAGAAGGAGCCAAAGTAACAGGGATAGACATATCGAAAAAGATGGTTAAACTTGCCAAGGAAAACGCAGTCAAGGCTTCAGTACACTGCGAGTTTTTTGTATGCGATATGCAAGATCTATCTAGGTTTAACAATGACACCTTTGATGTGGTTACTTCGAGCATCGTTGTTGGCTATTTAGATAACATTGAAAAAGCTTTTTCCGAGGTTTTCAGAGTGTTAAAGGCTGAGGGCATCTTCACATTTAGCGAAAGTCATCCGATCGGTGGTCCCGGTCGAGGATGGTGGGAAAAAGACGCTGAGGGCAGAAAGCTTCACTGGAATTTAGATAAATACTTCGAACGCTCAATCAGCGCTCTTACATGGCAAACTATAGACGGAAAAATCCTTGAGACTAAGTCCAAGCATCGGACTATCCAAGATTACTTTGACGCCTTAATATCCGCAGGCTTTGTGGTTGAAAGGCTCTTAGAACCCGAACCGATAGCAAAGGGAAAAACGTTAGATCCACGACGATACGAAAGAGCCAAGCGGATCCCAATATTTATCCTTTTTAAGGCCAGAAAGCCACCTCGCGACTGACAGCATTTTCCACATCAAGATGTTAATTCGTTTCTTGTCGCTTTGGATATCTGTCTATATCTTAGTCATTTAAAGGCGCCAGTTGACTATAAACGTTATATGCTCTTGTCTTTACAAGATGGAGACGGGCTTACAGATGAGGAAAAAAGGCCGATTCATATGTATTGAAGGGCTGGATGCCAGCGGAAAAACCACGCAAGCCCGCATCCTCGTTAAGGCACTGCAAAGCAGAGGATTCGACGCTGAATACACCACTGAGCCGAGTCGAGGAGAAATCGGGCGTTTCATCCGGGCACGCGTTCTTCAAAGGCGAAACCGCATCCCACCCGTTGTGGAGGCTCTCCTCTTCGCAGTTGACCGCGTTGACCACATGGAAACCAGAATTAAGCCTGCGTTGGACGAAGGAAAAATCATCGTCTCAGACCGCTACGTTTACTCCTCTCTAGCCTACCAAGGTGCAGCTGGACTGGACCTAAACTGGATTGAAGAGATCAACAGGTTGACGGTCACTCCGGACTTGGCGATTTACATTGACGTTCCGCCGGAGATTGTGGTCAAGCGGATTAGGCGCCACCGATCAGTTATGGAGACGCTGCAGACTCAGCGGGAGGTCCGCGAGGTTTACTTGGCGCTGGTGGCTGACGGACGGTTGGCGCTCGTTGACGGAAATCGACCGAAAAAAGTGGTTTCCAGAGAAATTTTAGTCTTGGCTCTCGGCGTTTTGAAGAATTAGAGACTTTCTGTTTCTTTAGCGGTTAAAGGTTGCAGCTGGTTCTGTTGAAGTTCCTTGTTTACGCGCTGCATCAAGAAGTTTAGGAGTTCTTTTGGAGAGGTGTGTCTAGGTCCTCGTTCATGAAAAGCCTTCAACTCCAAAGTTTCTCCTTGAAACATAAAACGGACCAGATAGTAATCAAACTTTAATGCGCTTTGTTTCTGCTGCTTAGCAACGTGATACCGAACCACGCAGAGAAAATCAAGCAAAGGCAACTCCCTTTCATCGACGGCTTTCCCGATTCTTTCAACCTCTCGACTGTCCACATAATTGAAGGTTGTACCTTCCGCCACTCCAACTTCGAAGCTTACTTGGCACTCCTGCGAAGGGAAGAGCGTTACGTCAGTTAAGCTGCAGTTTTCTTCGTTTATCTTGCGAAGGGCTTGAAGGATTGTTTGTTGAAGGGCAGCTGTTGCAGTGTTTTCATGGGCGAACTGGTCGGTGGCGTGAACGTTTTCAGGGAAGTTTTCGTATTGTCCAAGCGGGCGGCGGCTCACGGTTTTTTCATCTTCCTTATTCTCTGGAGGTTCTCCAAGAGCGCAGACAGCACAGCGTTCAGCTTCTGCAGTTGTTCAACATCCGTTTCCTCGCTGATCCTTCGTTCCACATCCTGTATCTTCGTAAGTATCGTTGCCTCTAAGGTGCCCATAAGCAGGGGGCTGGTTGCCTCCATAGGCTGAGTGCCTTCTCCTACTACGATGACGCGTTTTTCACATTGGGCGCACCATAAGTCTCCACTTTTCAGTTTAAACAGAGGGGAAGAGCACGCGGGACAGACGCGGTCCGTGAGGGTGGCTCCGCTGCGGAGTAGGTCTGCCATGTTTTTGAGGTCCTTTGATCTCTTAGCCATTTCAGGAATCCTCAAAGAAAATTATCGGTTAACGACTAATTAACTCCTCGGTGCCAAAGACTATAAATTGGCGATTAAACAATAGAACTGCTCACCAATCGAGTTTGATGATGGTCATGTCGGAGGGGCCGTTGATGGTGAGCAAAAAGAAGTTGAAGGAGTACGAGGACAGGGTCAAACAGGCTCTGGTGGTTCTTGGGCAGGTTTCAGAGGACGGCACAACTCCCCGCAACATCAGGAGAGCTGCGAAGGAGGCGATGGACGCGCTTACTCTAAAAGAGTACACTCATGCAGTAAGGGCGTCTAACGCGGTTTCAATCCTTGACGAAATTCTGCAGGACCCTAACATGCCACCCTACACGAGGGTGCGACTGTGGAACGTGATGAGCCTTCTAGAGGCGATCACCGATTAGGCGCGAAAACGAAGAGATGACACTTGTTCCCCGACGCTTAGGCTTAAACAGTTAACAGTTTCGCAATTTTTTCGTACAGCGGCTTGTTTCCAGCAGCAATAAAGGAAATTCCCTGAGTTGGCACTAAAGGCACATCTATTTCCTTTCCTTCAGGCGTAACCATGAGTCCTCCTGATTCCTTCAGTATAAGGCAGGCGGCGGCTGCGTCGGTGGCCCTCAGTTTTCCTCTTACGTCCACGAATGCATCTTCGGTTCCGTCTGCTACATAGCATATTTCCAGTGCGTTGGCTCCGAGGTGGCGGATGTGCTTTGCTTTTTCCAGTATTGGCGCCAACCGGTCTAGGTGCGGTTTTGTTTTGAGGGCTTTGAAGTCTACGCCGACAACTGCCTCTTCCAGCGAGGCTTTCTTAGAAGGCGTAATCTTTTTTCCGTTTCTGCGGGCGCCTTTGCCTTTCATCGCGGTGTAAGCGATGTCGCGGTACAGGTCAGTTACGATGGCTGCTTCTACGTCCTGAAGGAACGGTTTCTTAGAGACCGCGATGGATGTGGCTATGAAGGGAAGTCCCCGCACAGCGTTGGTGCTTCCGTCCACGGGGTCAACCGTGACGTAGCAACCTTCAGGGGTTTCGCCGATTTTTTTGATGCCGCTTTCTTCGCTGATGAGCGTGTATGAAACGTCGTTTTTCTCCAAGACTTTGGTTAACGCTATTTCAGCCACTAAATCGATTTTTTTCATGATGTCTCCGCCGGCGCCTACGCCGAACCCTAAACCCGCTTCGGGGGTACCGAAAAACTTGAGAACATCCGCTCTAATTCGCTTGGAGCAGTCCATGAGCAAGCTTTGCCAGTTAACCAACTTTGAACGCTTCCTCTAGCAAATATTGTACTGTGTGTGGTTTTAAATGTGAAGTAACAGTTTTTAAAGAATAAACTGATCTGTACTAGATTAGAGCGGGGGTCGCCAAGCCAGGTTAAAGGCGCGGGGTTCAGGACCCCGTCCCACAGGGGTTCGAGATTAAGCGGGTCTAGCACCCCTTAACGAGAGGGTTCGAATCCCTCCCCCCGCACTTAAGTTCCTTAATAGAAATAACGATCGCTTTATCGACTCTGTAGCAACCGCAAGGGTTAAATAATATGAAAAGTATGTTTAGTATGATTGGAATGATTTAAATGACTGAATTAGCTAAGGGGAAGTACCTATACGGAATCGTAACCGTGGGAGAAAGGGGTCAAATAGTAATACCTAAAGAAGCGAGAGATCAATTCAACATCAAGCCCGGGGACAAAGTAATTGTCGCAGGTCACATAAAAAAGGGCATCGTCATTGTGAAAGCTGACATTATGAAAGAACTTGCCTTAAAAATCTTAGGAGCTGTCAGTGAAGAAAGTAGAAGAGCCGTGAAAGAAGAAATCAGAAAAAAGTTCCATTCCGACGAGGAAGACTGAAATTATGGAAGGAAGCGCTAGAAGGCCATACTATGGATATTATGCTTTACCCATCTTCACTATTTTGTCAGCCATCATCATCGTCGCAGGCATACTTGTTACCATCTTAGTGTGGTGGTTGGCCGGCTTCATCATAATTGGGCTGGGGCTCTATTTCATGCTGACCTATGGAATTATGATGGGCTTGGGCAGACATAAAGAAGGGGAAGAAGCGTCAGTGGTAGCTCTACTGGAGCTAAAGGGCGATGAGAAAGTGTTGGATGTCGGCTGCGGGCTTGGGAGGACAGCCATAGGTGTAGCAAAGCATCTACACAGAGGGAAAGTTATCGGAATTGATATTTGGGACAAGATAGAGATTCCCGGAAACTCGCCAGAACGTGCCTATGCCAACGCCGAGATCGAGGGTGTAAGTGACAAGGTTGAATTCAAGACTGGCAATGTCCTCTCGATTCCATTCTCTGACAATTCGTTTGATATTGTGACCAGTAGCAGTGTTATAAACAACCTTAATGGCGACTTGAAGAAGCTTCAGGCCCTTGAAGAGATATTCAGAGTCCTACGACCTAGCGGCAAATTTCTCTTGTTAGAGCCTTTGCGTGATCTACGGAATTCCTTGACGTGGACACCCTTCTTTGTTTGGCTTCTCTTACCCAAGGATAAATGGATCACACTGTTAAAGAAGACCGGTTTTGTCAATCTGAGATACGACAATGCCCACAGAATGGGAGCATTCTTAGTTGAAAAGCCAATGTACACTGAAATTGAAGTGCACTGAAGGCTCTGCGTAGTGGTTTTAAAGGCTGTAAATAGAGATTCACAGTGCTGAGGTGTGGTTAAATGGATGAGGGAGTTAATAATTACATAGAAAAACAGAAATCGCCGCAGAAGGAGATTATTCAGGAACTGAGGAAAATTATTTTGGAGACTTTTCCCGGCATCAAGGAGGAGATGAAGTTAGGTGTGCCGTGGTATGAAGGGAAGTATTACCTTGTTGCGCTTAAAGACCACGTTAACCTTGGCTTTTCAATAAAGGGTTTATCGGAGAAAGAAAAGGAACTTTTTGAAGGCGGCGGGAAAACAATGAAGCACATCAAGATTTATTCTCTGCAGGAGATCGACAAAAAGAAAATTGTGAAACTGTTGAAGGTAGTGAAGAAAACTTAGGAGGTATAAGCTTTGAAGATTGAATTTGCAATCGCGGGAATACTCCTTGCGGTGATGATAGGCTGGGTAATAGGAGCTTTATTGGAACACCAGCCTGGTCCCGGAGGATATCAAGCTATTGGCGCTTTGCTCGGCGGAGCAATTGCAATAACTGTCCTGTTCTTGGGCGAAGCCTTAAAAGAGAAACACTAAGCGCACGCATAATTACTATAAAGCCTAATAAATTGCCAGAGAATACGAGTTAAACATGCGTAAAACAGATACTGAGAGATTGGCGAAGGAAGCTGTCAAGGACAGGAAACTGCTTTCTGAATTATTGGAAGGGCTCTTGTCTAAAAAGGATGAAACAAGGTACAGCAGTTTTAAGGTCTTGTTGCTCGTAAGCGAGGAGTATCCTGAAGTTTTATACCCTGAATGGGATTTCTTCGCAGACTTGATTGACAGTGATAACGCTTACCATAAGTTAATCGCGGTCCGCATAATAGCAAACCTCACACGGGCTGATACGGAAAACAAGTTTGAGGGAACATTCGACAAGTATTATGATCTATTGAATGACAGCGTAATTGTAGCTGGACACCTTACCGCTAATTCTGGAAAGATCGCTAAGGCAAAACCGCGGCTTCAGACCGAGATAACAGACAAGCTATTGAACATAGACAAGACCAAACAAAAACACAAGGACCTAATAAAAGCTGGCGCTATAGAAGCATTCGACGAATACTTCGAAGAAGCCGAGAACAAACAGAAGATACTCGAGTTTGTTAAGGAACAACTGAACTGCGAGAGCCCGAAGACTAGAAAGAAAGCAAAGGTGTTCCTGAAGAAGCGTGATCCAGAACTCGTTGCCTAATTGCTTTTTGAACAGTCTCCTTGATGATCTGGTAATTTATTCTGGGAAAATGACGCCTAGAGACCATATGAGCACTAAGCCGAGGATGAACATGACGAACTGGACTGTGGGCCTCTTGAAGCTTTTCTCCTTCTGCAGTTCGGGGATCAGCTCGAAAGCCGCCAGATAAATGAACCCGTCCGCTGAAAAGACTATCAACGACCTGCTTAACGCCCTCAACTGCTTCTATGAAGAGAACCGCGGAAACCCCTCCTAAAACAACCACTATTCAGCTGGAGGACGAAGGCTACCCAAAAGCAGTCGGCGAACACTAGAAACCTAGGTGCCGCTAAAGATAAGGCGAGTGGGGCATTACCGCAGTTCAGGTTTCTTTTTTCTGGGGTTCCTTTACGAGGGTGATCAGGAAGAGCGCTGCTGCGAGTTCTGCGGCGGTAAATAGGTAAAACGGCGACGCTGGGTTAACTGTTTGAAATAGGAACCCTCCTGCGAGTGTGCCTAACGCTGTTGAGAGGCTGCCGCTTAGTTGCCAGAGAGCCACTATTCGTCCCCTCACTGTTCTAGGCGTTAAATCAGCCTGAAGCGCCGCGTAGGCTGGCGCATAATAGATTCCTGTGACCGTGAGAAGAACGGCAACGGTTAAGGCTTGAAAGAAAGAATGAGCCAGCGTGAACAGTATGGTGCAAGGAGCGCAAGTTAAAACCGAGCATATCATAACTTTTCTTTTTCCAAACTTGTCGCTGAGCCACCCTCCAGGGATCTTTAAGGCAACACCGAGAAACTGCAAACTAGCAATTAGCGCCCACTCCATAGCCGTAAGCCCAATAACGCCAGTCGCGTAGAGAACATAATAGGCTCCTACCGCTCCGTTGGCAAACGCTATGAAGGCATATGAAGTCATCAGCGCTTTCAGGCTGGTGGACAGCGGACGAGGAAACCTTATGGCATCTCGCAGACTGCTAGAATCCGAATAATTTGAATTCGCTGTATCCTCACGTTTTAACGTCTCTCTCAGAAAAAGGAAGATAATGAAAGCCGAAATGAAAGCGGCGGTCGCAGTGTAAGTGCATGCTAATCTGAAGCCGTCCAGCAAGCCATAGCTCTGAATAAACCATCCCCCGATCAGGGGCGCTGCGGTTACCGGAAGGGAGGAGATCACTTGGATCGAGGCTATTCCAGTGGTTCGTTTTTCAGGGGGAAGCGAATCTACCATCAGGGCGTGGGTGGCTGAATTAGATATGGAACCGAATGCGGCGGCTACGCTTAAAGCAGCGAAGAGGCGCCAATCCTGCGTAACCGCATAAAGCAAGGGAAAGAACACGCTGTAAAAAGCTGCTAGAACCATGATTTTTCTTCTGCCGTAGTGGTCCGCCATGAAGCCTCCTAGAAAAGGCATGATGCCTCCGATCACTGACGCTGTCGCCGTCATCAACCCGAGTGTCACGGGGTTTCCGCCGAGTTCAACGAAATAGAGGGAAACGTAAGCACTTATAAGTCCCCCTCCGAAGCTCTTGGTCGCGCCGCTCACTGCGATAACCGCGAGGTTTCCCTGAAAGAAACCTAAGCCGCTTTGAAACCGCCTGTTTTCGTCAGAAATAGCTTCTCTCATCCTTCTAGCCAGCGAAATTTCATCAATTTCTAGGTGAAATCTGTAGCCAAAAGCCCTTATGGATCAAAAATCTGTACTGAAAGTCAACTTTTCAGTTAAGTGAGGCTGGAGAGGAGTGGCATATTTTTATTTGAGGTTAGAGGCATTATGTGAGGAAGAGATGGTTTAACATGGTTAAGAGTAAAGACTTGGCTATGGCTAGGCAGTCCCTCGTTGAGGAGCTGCAGGCTATAAACTGGTATCAAGAAAGAATAGAATCCACACAGGACGAATCCCTGAGAAAACTGCTCCAACACAACATGGACGAAGAAAAAGAACACGTCGCCATGCTCGTCGAATGGCTGAGAAAAAACGATGAAACCCAAAACAAAATGTTCAAAGAACACGACCAAATATAAACACGGCGAACTATTTTTCTTAACGCGGGTCACGATTCGGAGGCGTTGATAAATAATGGTGCTTGAGTACGCTGATGCTCCAGACGTAAAGAAACTCGTCAACGAGATTACGGAAAACCTGAACCTGTTCCACATCGTCCCCCAATTCGTATTCTGCTTCCGCAGCCGAGGCTCCAAGTCTAGGAGCACCGTCGCCCGCATCCACAGCCTAGGAAAGATCTGGCAAGAAGCCCTGAGGCTTCCACCCGCCTACGTGATCGAGGTCATCTCGGAGTTCTACGACAAACTGCCAGAAACAGAAAAAGAAAAAACAATAATCCACGAGCTACTGCACATTCCGCACGGGTTTTCAGGAGGCTTCCGCCCCCACAAAGGCTACATCGACAGAAAAACAGTGGAGCAACTCCACAGAAAACTGCAGGAACAAAGACGCACAAACCGCCACTTCTAAAGGTAAAAAAGGCAATCTATTCGACAATTATCTTTTCATAGGGGTCATCAGCTTTCTGTGGGAAAACTGTTTTCTTCCCGTTTTTCATTAAGAACCGATTCGTGTCTTCTGTGAAAACACCTATTACGTTTACTTCAATGCCATGCTGACGTAGTTCTGCCTTAACCTTGTTTTCTGCCTCTTTAGATACCGCTGCTAGAAGCGTACCCGTAGAAGAAATGGATAGTAGTTGTTCATTCGATAAGCGGAAATGTTTTTGCAAAATTAGCGTTTCTCGGGAAAGGGGGAGCTTTTCGAACTCGATGTTAAATCCCACTCTGGAAGCGATAGCCATCTCGTTTAAAGCCGCTGTTAACCCTCCCTCTGTAGCATCATGCATAGCATGCACGCTGCCGACTTCAGCTAACAGCAACGCCTCCCTCACGCAGCTCTGCAACTTAACAAGTTTTTCAAGCTCCTGTGCTTGCTGGGCACCAAAGAGTTTCTTGGCTAAACTCTTCTTTGTCAGTGTGAAATTAACAACCGTTTCGAGACCCACAGGCTTAACGCAAAAAACGTAGTCTCCAGGCTTTGCACCGCCAGGCGTTATCAACTTTTCCTTGTTGACCATTCCATAAGCAGTGCATACTCCAACCAAAGTTGACAGTCCAGAGTAAGTTCCTGTGTGCCCAGTTACAACCGCCATTGCAAGTTCATCTGTAGCCTCGCATACTTGCTTCATGATTTCATAATACGTTTCAGGCGGGGTTCTAGGAGGACCCAAGAGGTTAATTGTGCAGAACTCTGGTTTCGCCCCAAACAGTGCCACATCAGAGGCTGCGTAATGAATTAAAAGCCATCCGAACCATTTCTCAGGAGCCCCAAGGCAGGGGTCGGTGGAGACAACCATGTATTTATTGTCGTCTATTAGGTGAACTCCTGAGTCGAATCCCGGTCGCGGCGGAACAACAACTCTGGCATGTTTCTTAACGTAGCTAAGCAGTTTCTCAAGGTCTTCTGTGGAGAGTTTTCCCATTCTACGCGGAACCCTCGTTACGCCTTTAATAGTTCAATGCCCTTACGTGTTATTTTGAAAGGAATCCATTTAAGAGGATGCGAACAGCCTTCCATCTTAACTATACGTAGTTCTCTCTGATGCGTCTCCTCATTAAATCGGAAAAAGAAGATGTTATGCGCCTTGTTTAAGTCTAAATCTGTAGCTCGCTGAGTTACCAAGTCCTTTTGAGTGGCAGCTGTCATGATGTCAATGTTAACAATGTTGTCGAAGTGACACCAATTAATGGTCCAATTTTCCACAGACTCCATATATTCCAAATCGTATAGGGAAAACAGTTGTTCGCTGAAGTCTCCTGCTGCAAACCGCGTGACCCGTTTCTCAGAAAGCATTCTGTCAATACGTTTCATCTCCTCAAAATCATCCAAACTAAAGTATAGTACTTTGGGATCCCATGAATAAGGCTCGAAATGAGGAAAGGCTTGTATCGAGATAAACTTCCCCTGTTCTTCGTAGGGTTCTATGTTCCAGCCAAAGGATTTGAAATAAGCCCTTAAACGCGGGAACGGTTTATCCATAACATCGAACGCGACGGTCTCCCCTTCTTTTAATCCTTGCCAAAGAAACTGCATA
Organism: uncultured Candidatus Bathyarchaeia archaeon; assembly: GCA_964655075.1. Classification (GTDB taxonomy): domain Archaea; phylum Thermoproteota; class Bathyarchaeia; order Bathyarchaeales; family Bathyarchaeaceae; genus CAZZLD01. Next base: position 140,928 of record CAZZLD010000004.1, on the reverse strand, counting down.
GCAAAGACTGTTTTGCCAGTGCCTGGAGGACCGTAAAGGATATTTCGAGAGCCTGCTTTGATTCCCCCTCCTATTAATTCATCAAGCCCCTTTATTCCAGTTTTTAGTTTAGTCACGCGAGCCCCTCAAAGCCGATATTTCAGTGCCCCCGTTTCTACAAGTACATATAATAGTATGGCGCTGATGATGAATTCTGGCAACAAGAAGCTCCCGTTGTAAACCGCTGACCAAACCACGGGATTCCAGCCTTCTGGAAAGGTGTAAGTCCAAAAGATAAGTCCGGCAGTAAAGTGTAAGAGGAACTTGACTAACACGCTGATGGCCGCTCCAACCACTGCAAAGGGCGCGGTTTTCCTGTGAAACAATCCCGTTAATCCAAGCACTCCGAAAGCTATGGGATACTCAAGGATCACCTGCACAGGATTTGTTATAGGTGAATATGGAAGAAGCATAACATCGATGAGAAGTGCCAGAAGCCCGAAAATTGCTCCGGCAACGAATCCTACGCGTACACCTCTCCTCAGGGATAACCACATTACAGGGACCATGCTGCCCAGAGTCACAGAACCACCGTATGGAAGCGAGAAAGGCCGTATAATGTATAGGGTGCCTGAAAGTGCGGCAAAAACAACAATTTCCGCAAGCGTTTTTGTTTCAAAGCTAGTTTTACTCTTATTCATTTGTTTCATCCCTCCGCCAGCATTATCTGGATCAGGTTCTAAGGGTCGACGGCGATCCAACCGTCCTCTCAGCCGGGTACCCCCAGCTCCCCAATGGTCTGTCCTAAAGGGCATCCTGAGTATATAACTCTAACGCTGAGCAGGCATATTTGGAGCCTATTTGACCGCAAATAAACCTATAGGGGTCTTCTGCGTCAGCAGTTAGGATAAGTGTTTAAATCAGGGCATCTTTTAGAATAATAAACCAGAGAAGGGATGAAAATGAGTCTGATCGGGAAATCAGTGAGACTTGAGAGGGTAATGAACCGTGAGACCAAGAAGACGGTCATAGTGCCTATGGACCACGGGGTTTCAGTCGGTCCCATACAAGGCCTAATCAACCTATCCGAAATGGTGGATAAAGTCGCGGAGGGAGGCGCCAACGCTGTTCTCGGTCACAGGGGGCTTCCGATGTACGGGCACAGAAGATACGGCAGAGACATCGGCTTAATCCTACATCTCTCCGGAAGCTCCATTCTCAGCCCGGACCCAAACAACAAAGTCCTCGTGATGACTGTTGAGGAAGCATTAACAATGGGCGCCGACGCCGTGAGCATCCACATAAACATTGGAGCGGACAACGAATCTGAAATGTTCAAAACTCTGGGCTCCGTCTCCAAAGACTGTATGAAGTGGGGCATGCCCCTCATCGCCATGATGTATCCTCGAGGGAGAAAGGTAAAGTCAGAGCACGCTGTGGAGGCGGTGAAGCTGGCTGCGCGGGTGGGCGCTGAACTAGGCGCGGACATTGTTAAAACAAACTACACGGGCGACATAGACTCCTTCAAGGAGGTCGTAAATGGGTGTCCTGCTCCTGTGGTGGTCGCCGGAGGCCCAAAAATGGGAACCAGCAGAGAGGTCCTGCAAATGGTCTGGGAGGCTGTACAGGCTGGAGGAGCCGGTGCCTCGATAGGGCGGAATATCTTCCAAGCTCCAGATCCGACGAAAATGACGAGGGCAATAGCGAAAATCGTCCATGAAGGCTATGATGTAAAAGAAGCCATGAAAGAACTGAAATAATCAGCTTAAAATTGAGGGGGTTTCACCTTTGGCTGGAGATGTTGCCACAGAGATACTGAGGGGGGTAATCGCCCTGTTCATTGTCGTGGACCCTCTAGGGAACTTCCCGGTTTTCATGGGTTTAACTGAGAAAATGAGCCGAAAAGAGAGGAGGAAAACCTTTCACACGGCGACTCTGGTCGGTTTAATTCTGCTTTTATGCTTCGCCGTGGCAGGCAACGGGATATTCGCATTTTTCGGAATAACACTTTACAGTTTCATGATAGCAGGCGGAATCCTACTGTTAATTATAGCCATAAGGCTTCTGATTTCCGGCGGATTGAAAGAAGTCGAGGTCTCGGCTGAAAGCATCGGCGCTGTTCCCATAGGTATCCCTCTGCTGGTTGGACCTGGGGCAATAACGACCACGATTTTGACTCTTCAGGTCTCAGGCTTACTCGTAACGCTGGCGGCAGTGATCATTACCTTTGGAATAGTCTGGGTAATTCTGCGCTACATTGAACCCATCTACAAGTTTCTCGGAAAAACTGGTTCCACGGCGATCGCGCGGATCTTAGCTATGTTCATCGCAGCCATAGCTGTAGGCTACATCCTCAAAGGCTTAACAAACTACATTGGCGGATGAGCGTGTGAAAGAGGAAAACCACGAATTTAGATTTGGTGGGGCCGCCCGGATTTGAACCGGGGTCTGATGGGCCCAAGCCATCAAGCCTAGACCATGCTAGCCGACGGCCCCTCCGAGGGTTTAAACTATTTTTAGGGGCTTCCCTTATACTTTTTTTGTGTAGCGATAACCCTTTCGGTCTCCGTTTTTAGGCAAGTCCAGTCGGTTTTTCGGGAAATACGAAGTCATAGGCGGAGCCATTTTGGTCTTTATAGGGTTGAGAATTCGGGTCACTCACATGCTTTGGTTCATAATAATTGTGAATGAGTCAAACTTTAACAATCCGTGTTTTTCGCTTTGATACTAGAACTAATCAAGGCGATAATTCATTTTTCCGTCTTCGCTCATTTTAGGTATGAGCATGGTGAATCTTGCGCCTTTGCCTTGCTTGCCTGTTTCTTGGATGGTCCAACCGTACACTTCGCATATTTTCTTTATTAGATACAGCCCGTGGCCTGTGCCTTTTCCGTAGCCTTCCTTAAAAATCAGTTCTTTTTTTGCCTCTGGTATGCCTACGCCGTCATCTTCGTAAACCAGTTTCAGATGATCCTTTCCCGCCTTTTTGCAGCACAATCTGATCTGGCTGATGTTTCCGCCGTGCTTCAACGAATTGTCCACCAAATTGTAGAAGAGCTGGACTAGAAGTGAATCCGCCAGCACTAATACCTGACAATCATCAGTCACCCTTACGCCGCGCAAGCCTGTAAACAGCGAAACCGCTCCTTCAAAACTTTCCTCTACATCCATGTACACTAATTCTTCAACGCCCAGCATCTCGTAGGTTCTTGCGAAATCAAACATTCTTACTGCTTCTCTACAAGCTGATTCAATGTCATTCAAACGCGCTCGGATTCTGGGGTCCTCCGTTATATTCCTCGCCAAATAAACGTTACCTGTCACCTCGAAGAGCTTGTTTCGAACGTCATGTCGAGTGAAACCGCCGACAACACTTAATTTCTCATTCAGCATCTCCAGCTTCTTCAGCGTATCCTTTAACGCTTTCTCTGCCCTCTTGTATTCCGTGACGTCGGTCACCGTTCCGAGAATGGCTTGTTTCCCCTCATATCTTATCAACTTCGTCGTTAATATTGCATTCATCGTTCTTCCTTCTTTGGTGACAATTGTATACTCGTATGGCGCAACCTCTTTACCCTGAGTGTGTCTGCTGAAACTTGCCTTTATTCTGTCTCTAGATTCTGGCGCGATCAAAGTGAAGAAGTTGAAGTCTGGAGAGTAAAACTCATCCCTTTTGTATCCCATAATCTCTTCGCATTTCTCGTTGGCATACACTATTTTGCCATTCTTGTTAATGAAAATCATGCTCGGCGACTGTTCTGCAAGGTTCCTGAATTTCTCCTCGCCTTCCCGCAGTCTCTCCTCCGCCCGCTTGCGTTCCGTGATGTCTCTGCCGATTACCTGAAAACCTATTGTCTTGCCGCCTTCTTTCAGCAAACTAAAACAAACCTCGACCAAATAGGGCGTTCCATCCTTACGGATGCAATTAATCTCAAGCGACTCGGGTACTTTTCCTCTCGCAGCAGAACTTAGCAACTTTAGGTGTTTTGGAATGTCTCTCGCCCGTAAGAACCTCAACTTTGAAAAATGTTTGCCAACGATTTCGTCTTTGGAATAGCCCGTCATTTTTGTTGAAGCGGTGTTGCATGATGTAATTACGCCCTTCAAGTCAAAAGTTACTATGCTGTCAGGAGTCAGTTCAACCAAACTTCTATACCTTTCTTCTGATGCCCGAATTCTCTCTTCAGCTTCTTCAGTTTTCTTGCGTTCCGTAACGTCCCTCGCAACAACTAACCTACCAACTGCTTTTTTACCTAATCTAATTGGAGAAGCTGAACATTCCAAGAGTATCTCTTGCCCTCTTTGGTTCTTGATGCGTAAGTTAAGAGTGACTTTTTTACCAGTAAAACCATTCGCAAAGCCTCTCATAAGCCGCGGTATGTCTTTGATAGAGAATATGCCTATCTTCGTGAAATGCTTTCCCAACACTTCTTTTTTTGACCCACCGAAAACTTCTTCGGCTTTTCTATTAACCTCAAGAATTCTTCCAGATCCATCTAAATGTATCATAGCGTCATTAGCGTTCTCAAACATGCTTCTAAATTTCTCTTCTGACTCCCTAAGCCTTTCCTCTGCTCTACTTCTCTCCACAGCGTTGCGTATGCTATGTGCAAGTTCGCCGTACACTGTCTCAGGGTCGCCAGCCTTGTTGAGGTATTGATCTGCGCCCAAGTTCAACGCTTTAATCGCTACTTCTTCCCTGCCTTTCCCAGTGAATACAATGAACGGAACAGCGTTCCCTTTATCTCTCAACTCCTTCAAAAATTCTAAGCCGTCTTTTCCCGGCATCTGATGATCAGAAACAACAGCGTCATACGTTTTTTTCTCCAGCTTTTTCATGGCTTCTTCAACGGACGACGCGGTGTCCACTTGGAAGTTGCCCTCCATTTCCAAGCATTGTTTAGCAACCTTCAATGAGCTAGATTCATCATCCACAAGCAAAACCTGAATCTGCTCTTCCTCAGTTAAGTCTACCAAAATCCCCGGTGAAGTCTCAATAGTAGATTGGCGCATCTAAACCAACGCCTTCTCGAATGCGAACGTTGAAGGTTCTACACTGAGTTATTAAACCGTTATGGACCCACAAACAATATTTCAAATCAACGTTTCTGCAATTGGAGCCTCGGGCGGGATTTGAACCCGCGACCGACGGCTTTCCTTCGTTAAATACAAGGCCGTTGCTCTAGCCACTGAGCCACCGAGGCACAACACCTTTTTCGAGATGCATTTAGACTTTAAAACTTTGTTCAAGGTTCTGAGCCTTTAACGACGCTAGGACTAATATCATTCCACAGGTGCCAAGACTGCTTCCTTATAATCAATTATGACTTTGATTTGTCCGCGGAGTTCCCGGTCAAGACTAGAGTCGCCTGTGTCGACCCTCAAGGTTTTCAAGCCCAACATCTTATGCTTCGTCGCGATTACAATTATGTTATCTAAGCCGACTTGGCGGATCACTGCTGGACTTATCTGCTGGTTGCCTCTCCCAAATATGAAGCCTTGCCCTCCTATCGGCGTGACGACGATTTTGGCACTTTTGCCTTTTATCGCTTTCAAGATTTGTTTCTCATTCACGTCCTTAGCTATGAGCTTCTTATTACAGAGCAGGTCCACGCCTAAAAGCGTCTTCTCCTCTTCTAGGAGGTCTACGACGGTGCGGGTGGTCGTTCCCGGGCCGACGATGTAAACAACATCGGGCTGCATCCCTTCGATGATGTAAACCGCCAAGGCCGCTTGGTTGCGCAACTCGCCCTCCGTCATCGCACTCGCCACCTTCGCCCCCTGAATCAAACTAGGCTCGTAGGGAGTCAGTACGTGACCGTAAAGCCGAGCTGAAAGCCTCCCGCCTCTGAAAGCCTCCTCGTCAACATCCATGACCTCCGTCTCCTTCAAAGGCAACTCCTCCCAAAGGAACTCCATGACTATCCGCGCAGCCGCCTGAGGACCAACCGCAAACACTGCGCTGTGCATCTTCACCCCGGTTGGAACGCCTAACACAGGAACTTCGGCGCCGACGGCGTCCAGCACATCTCGCGCGGTTCCGTCTCCGCCGCAGAAGACGATGAGATCCACGCCTGCATCCTTAATTCCTTTCGCTGCCTCTTTAGTGTCTTCAGCCGTAGTTTCCTTCTTCCTCTCGCCTAAAACAGTAAAGTTGAAACCGCAGCCACAAGCTTCATCCGCACCCAGCTTCCCAGCCCCCGTGATTAACCGAATCTGGTTCTTCACAGCCGCTAACTCGGACAAAAATTCTTCCGCCCTCAAAGGAGCTACAGGCTTAGCTCCGAGGCTTATGGCCCTTTCTAAAATTGCTTTTCCGTCGGTGCCTTTCAGCCCGACTGCTCCTCCCATTCCAGCAATGGGGTTAACGATGAAGCCAACGGTCTTCATTAGACGCTTCAAAACCTCTGTTTTGCCCTACATTGACTGTGATTCTAGAATTACCGATTTAAGCTTACCCCTGTCGAAGGGCTATGATGAAGCGGCGATGCCGCGCTTCAAAAACGTTAATTTATGGTTTAACCCGCATAGAACCTCAGAGGGTTAGAAGATGAAGGTTGTTCAAAAGCGGATTAGCATCTCAAGCAGAAATGAGGGCACCATGATCGATTTGACAGACGATGTGCAAAGGGCTTTAGATTCGTCCGATGTCAGAGACGGAATCGTCACGGTGTTTGTCGCTGGGGCAACCGGCGCCATCACCACCATAGAGTATGAGCCTGGGTTGCTGCATGATTTCCCTGCAATGCTTGAAAGATTGGCTCCCAAGAAAATGTATTATGAGCATGAAATGCGGTGGCATGACGGAAATGGGCATTCCCACGTTAGAGCGTCGTTGATCGGTCCAAGCCTCACAGTGCCGTTTAAGAATCGGAGGCTGACGCTGGGAACTTGGCAGCAAATCGTCTTCGTGGAACTCGACACGAGAAGCAGAAACAGGGAAATAATCGTGCAAATACTGGGAGAATGAATCTCGCGGGCGCTAGTCCACCAAGGATTTCGCCACTTTCACTGCAATCCCAACGATGGAGATGATGATGCTTGACCACGCAGCTCCTTCGATTAATGAAAAAACAACTTTAGTTATGACGTTGGCAGTTACTTCAGTGTTTACCTGCATGATCACACTAAAAACACCGACAAGGGGAAAAAATCCCAGAGCGAAGAACACGGCAGTTAAGATTACCCAAAGCGAAATCCACAGGACCACCAACACTTTGAGCAGCATATCCGTCAACCCGCATAATTAAGTAACTTAGTTATAGAAAAACTCTGCCGTTTCAATAGGTGCCGGGGGCGGGATTTGATCCCGCGACCTCCAGATTATGAGTCGCACCCCCTGAAGGGTCTGGCGCCCTAACCAGGCTAGGCTACCCCGGCTTGCCACTATAGTTTACGCAGCGTAAATTTAACCCTTTATTTTTCGGTTTAATGCAAATATTTTAGCGCTTATTTTAAATTTAGAATTAATTTATATTAGTAGTGCTGACTGCATGCAGGCTTGTTGCCTGTTGAAAAATTTGATACAGGTCGGTTACGACTAGGAAAGTGTTAAAAGCATGGAGGAAGGAATAGAAAATATCAGGGAAGATTTTATGGTCCTCTTAAAGAGCCTGAGGAAAAGAATCGAGTCCTTAGAAAGTGAAAGAGCCAGTCTTTTAGAAGAGGTAACTGAACTTAGACAAAAAGCCGACGAAAAAGTCGAGTCCTTAGAGAGCGAAGTGGAGCAGCTCAAAAAGGAAAGGGAAGCGCTGAAAGAAATTCTTGGGTTCGCCGAAGTGGTCACTGAAAAACCGTAACGCTCTAGGAACCATCAACCGATAAGCATACATACTGCTCGCAAGGTCGAATAAGTATCTATCATGCTAATTTATTTACGAAAGGTAGGGGCAACTGAACAGTTCCTAGGAGGTTCTTTCACGTTTTTTAACAGTGGTTTGAGTGCCTATGTAAGCGATGTCCGCCATTTCAATAAATAATCCTGTTTCGATGACACCCGGTATCGTCTTTATCTGTAAGTCAAGCTGTTTAGGCGCTTTGATTAAGCCGAAATCCACGTCGACTATGAAGTTGCCGTTGTCGGTTACCACCGGACCCACTTTTCCCTTCGACTCCCGTAACACCGGTTTACCCCCGATCTTGCGTATTTCCGTTGTAACTGCGGTAAGGGCAAAAGGAAGCACTTCAACAGGCACAGGCTGATTTCCCCCCAGATTTTCAGTTAGCTTTGTTTCATCTGCCACTATCACAAACTTCTTCGCCGCTGAGGCCACGATCTTTTCACGCGTTAGGGCTCCGCCCATGCCCTTAATCAAGTCCAGCTTTTCGTCGATTTGGTCTGCTCCGTCTATTGCCAGATCGAGCTGAGGATTCTCATCTAAGGTCGTCAATGGAACCCTGCTTTTCACAGCCAGAATTAAGGCTTGGTGGGAGGTCGGCACTCCCGAGACTCGGAGTTTTTCTGTTTTAATTTTTCTCCCTATTTCTCGAATAGCATAGGCAACTGTGCTTCCGCTGCCCAATCCGATGACAAAGCCGTCTTCGACTAGCTTCACAGCTTCTGCGGCTGTTCTTTCCTTGGCCTTTTCCCTCCAAGCCATTATCCTATGCCTCTGTTTCGATTTGCCCCAGTCTTTCTAGGACTTTCTCTATTTCCGCCCTGATCTTTTCGATTCTTTCTTCAGCCTCAGTCTTGCGGGGTGCTGATGGGCGTGCTCGTCTTTTTGCTTCTCTCTTTGCAGGAGCTGCGGCTGGAGTTGGCAGCGGCGAAGGAAGCGGCGCTTCTTTCACTTTTTCGATTTGGAGGTGTGACCTGAGGTCTTCGATTTTCTGGTTTAGATCATCAAGCCTTTCGCTGAAAAGCTTGAGTAGGTCCTCTTGCATTCCCTCCAGCTCATGTAATGCAACTAATGATTCATTTCGACCTATTGTGTCCTTGATTTCCGCCATTCTCTCTTTGTATATTTTCCCTAGGCGTTCCCGTTCCTCCTCGTTTATTTTTCCTTCAGCTTCAGCTTCGTAGAGGCGGCGGATGGCGTAGCTGAGAATTTCCCGCTCAACTTCCATTGTTCTAAGCTCTTCTTGGGCTCTTTTTGCTTCGGTTTGCGTAATGCTGTGTTCCCCGCCTAAAGGTGGTCTTATCTTGACCTCGGGTTCTGGAGCCCCCTTTCTTTTTTCCTTTCTGGAGCGCATGGCAAAAAACAGTATTAGAACTGCTGAAAGGGCTACTGCTACAACTGCTACGTACAGCCAATAACCCTCCACAACGGCTCCCTCAGCAAATTCAAGTTTTCCCATGTTTTATATAAATATAAGTAAGAATCGGCCTCCGAACGGCTTCCAACTTCTTACTAGTCTCATGGATAAAGTTATGTTTTGAGGATTTAAAGCCTTTTGTAGCGTTGTCTCGTTGTTGGCGAGGAACGCCTTTTTTCGGTCGAGTGCGGGTTGTGGATATGAAACTTTGTTCTATAGTTTTGTTCTATAATATATTGAAGAAAAGCTTAAATTAACGAGAGTGGATTATTAGTTTGCGTATACCCATAGCGGATATGTTATATAATGTATCTGAATTGGGTATGTGCAGTTGAAAAAGTTGAGAAATAGAGAGAAAGGAGAAAGGCTGAGTGCACTTCAGAGTTTCTTCTAAAGAGCCGCAAGGGAGGTGACACAATGAAAGGAAGTAAATCATTGTCCATCTTCCTCGTTACGCTTATGGCTTTTTCGATGGTCATGGCGAGCGTGCCTCTTGTTCCAGGAGTAACGTTTTATGTTCCTCCCGGTTGGCCTCCAATCGTTGTTGACGGGAACATATCTGACTGGGATGCTATACAGCCGCTTAGTGTTCCTGGTGCAGGCGTACTGGAGACAACTGGGGATACTGAACCCTGGTCCACTAACGCGTCGATTTTAACTACAGGATTATCTCCACAAAGTAAGGCGGATGCTCTCGCGGCCATTCCTTATAATGATAAGGCTAGAGATCTTAAGGCTCTCTACATGTGGTTGCAAGATTCTGGCAACATTTCCATAAGGCTTGATGTGATGGGTCTGTATGACGGCTGGTACTACGGCGCTGGGAATGCTTCCATGTACCAAATGTACTTCGACACTGATGACGATCATACAACTGGGGCTTCAGCTGGTCTGAATGCTTGCGACATCAGTGCGATTGGTTGGGAGAAGATGCTTTACTTTGATGGAAGCTACGGAGCGGTTATTGACAGTTCAGGTAGCACTTTGGCTTACTGGAACCGTGGTGGTGCTTCCAGCGGTTTATGGATCGCTGAGAACATTACCCTCGGCGTCTTCGAGTTCGCCATTGATCGTTCAGCAACCGGCATGACTGGTCTCGACAGCTCGTTTGTGAGCGTCTCCGTGTTCTCGTTCAAGCCAGGCGAGCCTTCTGGGCCATCAGGCAATTGGCTCCACACCTTTGATCCCGATGCTCCTGGGACTCCAGGTGAGGGCGTTGGTGGTGGCGACTTGGCTGATGAGATTCCGAACGGAGTAACCACACCAGACCACAGCGCAGTGGTAGCCGATAAGAACCTCAGAATGGATATGTCAGAGAACGCAAAGATCCATCTGATTGATGTTGCAACGGGCAAGGAGAACCTAGAAGGCGACTATGGCTACCTCGACACGTTCACTCTCGCTATAGCCGTTGAGGACTTCCAGGATGTCGGCAGTTACGCCATGGGCCTGTCTTGGGATCCAACGATTCTAACCTGCTTAGGTTGGACCTACAACTTCAGCTTCTTCGGACCATCATCAGATATGATAACCGTTTCAGGAACAATAAACAACACAGCTGGACGAATTGACCCGCCCTACGCCGCCACCCAAACAAATGCAACTGTAGGCGGAATATCCGGTGACGGATGGCTGGCCCAAGTTACCTTCAGAGTGCAAACCAGCACCTTAGGTGCTAAGACGTGGATAGCCCTCTACGTCGACGGACTGGTAGACTACACAAATAATAAGGACATAACTATGCCGATAAAGAACGCGTACTTCAGGCTTCCTACACCTGAGGCAGTTGGTCCTACAGCCAGCTTCGCAGAAACGCCTGGGCCTTACTACGCAAATATAACAACCATCTCCTTCACTGACACCTCAGTAGCCGGCAACAACGGCACCAACATAGTGCCCATAGTCAGCTGGTTCTGGGACTTCGGCGACGGCAACACCAGCACCCTCCAGAACCCAACACACATGTACATCCTCCCAGGTATCTACACTGTAAACTTAACCGTCACTGACGCTGTAGGTAGGCAAGCTTGGAAGACAGCCACAAAGAACGTGATAGCGAAACCTCTAGGCGACGTCATCGATGCCTTCACTGAGATTGAACGCGCCTTCGGCTACCTCGCAGGCTCAACCGGTGAGGGTCTGAACCAGACTGCTGACGAATACCAGGTAGACGAAAACGTCACACTGTTCGCTGTCGTAACGCACAACGACTGGCCACTGCAGGAGCGCCTTGTCGCTTGGCAAGTATGGAACGGTAAAGGAGACTTAGTCCTAGTTGATACGACCAAGACAAATGCTTCAGGCATCGCCAACATAACCTTCAGAATAGCAACCATCTGCGGTAACAGAGAAGCCGCTTGGGGCAAATGGAAAGCCCTCGCCAAGACAGACATAGCTAAAGAACCAGTCAATGATACACTGTGGTTCAGCGTAGGCGACTACATTGACCTCCTAAGCGTTGAAACAGCACCCTCGTGGAAGATCGGTATCCCAGAGGGTGAACACATGAACTTCACCATCACGCTGATGAACATAGCCCAGCTTCCGCGCAACGCAACCATAGTCGTCGTTGTGTACGACGACCTAGGAGTACCAATCGGTTACGTCATATACGTAACCTCAGTAGAAGGAGGCGAATTCTGCAACCCCAACGTAGTAGTCCTTCACCTTGACTGCATAAGCATACCCAAGTGGGCCTACGTCGGACCAAATGCAAAAGTCCGCGTCAGCGCATACACCGCACTGCCATCCAACTGCGGAGTTCCATGGTGTGAGTCAGTGGAGACCACCTTCTCCATCGTGGTGCCATAAGCAACCGAGAGGCAGGAACCAAAAATTCCTTAACCTCCCTTTTTCCCCTTTTTTGAAATCTTCATTTCGAAATAACGTTTAAAAGACATGATTCCATATGGCAATACTTAGCTCAGGTGAATAAAATAGATGAAAACCTATAAATTTTCGGTCGTCACCTGTACTTTCTTAATCTTTCTTGCAACAATGTTTACATCATCGTTCGTACAAGCTTCCCCCACTCTAAAAGCCTTAAACATCACAGCATCAACAAATAAGCAATCATACTACCTCAGAGAAAACGTCAACATTCACGGAAACCTCACAAGTGGAGGCTCACCCGTCGACAGCCTCATCGCTCTAGAAGTACATGATCCACAAAACCCACTAGTATTCAGAACCGTGCAAACAGGAGGCTACACCTCAGAGAACTATCAAGTAAACATCATTAGTGTAATTCCATGCATAGAAACCGAACTATTTGTTTACGTCCCCACAGACAAATTTGAACTAGGAACAACAGCTTGGTTTAAGGCCACCGTGAAGAACAACTATACGGCCTCAAAAAGCGTAACACTATGTGTAAACGTTTACGACGGCACCAACATCCCTCTAGGATCAGGAACCGCAACAAGCACGATACCCGCAGGCTTAACCTCGACCTTATACCTGTCTGTAAACCTCCCAACTTGGGCTTACCTCGGCACCGGTACCGTATACGCCAGCGCCTTCACCGACAACCCGCGAGACGGCGGAACTCCATACTGCCAAGAAAAATCCGCGTCATTCGAGATCGTTAGGGGCGCCATGGTAACAGCCCTAGAAGAACAAACAAGCGACGCCTCCCTCACCGGTAGCGGTATAACAGGAGTCTCAGGAGCCTACAGCGTAACCTTCAGACTGCCGCCTGCACCAAGACCAGGACAATATAGCGTATACCTCAGCTCAAAATACCAAATACAATTAACCCTTAAGAGCACAACGTTCGATGTCGCCGATACGGCCTACCCCCCTCAAGCTTCCTTCACGTACACGCCTCCCTCTCCAGTAATGACTGGGCGAACCGTAACATTCGACGCCTCAGCCTCATCAGCCGAAGGCTACGGTGACTCCATCATTAGCTACAAATGGAACTTCGGCGACGGAAACATCACCGCAGTAACTAGTCCAATAATTTACCACGCCTACGCAGCGGTGAACACATACATTGTAACCTTAAACGTAACCGACAGCGAAGGATTATGGTGCACCACATCAAAACCAATAACCGTTCTAGCCGCCTACGGCCCCACAGCCTCATTCACATACACGCCCACCGACGCATACATCAACATGACAATCAGTTTTGATGCGGGTGATTCGGAGCCGGGGTGGAACGGAGAGACTGTGCCCATTGTTAGTTATGAGTGGGATTTCGGCGATTTGAACGTCACCACGGTTTCCGCTCCTGTGGTTTATCACAAATACACCGGTGTAGGTAATTACACTGTCACATTGAATGTAACGGACCAGCAGGGTTTATGGAACGTCACGTCGAAAGCGATAGAGGTGAAGCTCGGCCGCGGACCCATAGCCAGTTTCTATACCTTTCCATCCATACCTTTCGTCAATGGCACAACTGAATTTAATGCGGGTGATTCGGAGCCGGGGTGGAACGGAGAGACTGTGCCCATTGTTAGTTATGAGTGGGATTTCGGCGATTTGAACGTCACCACGGTTTCCGCTCCTGTGGTTTATCACAAATACACCAGTATGGGTAACTATACCGTCATTTTGAACGTAACCGATCAGCAAGGATTGTGGAACCTCACGTCAAAAACGGTAGCGGTGTCAAACGTAACCATACAGCATGATATAACCATCACCAGCGTCACTCTGGCAGCGAGACCACAGAACTACCCTGCTGTGGTATTATATTTAGACGAGGCTTATCCGACCTGGTTAAATCCGATTAAGATAAACGTCACTCTCCGAAACATCGGAACCGAGATTGAAACCTTCACTGTGTCTGCTTATTATGGGAATGTTACAGGTAACTACACCATCGGAACCCAATCTGTCACAAACCTAGCCCCAGGCGAGAACGAAACTCTAACGTTCAACTGGCAACCTTACCTACCAGGTTATCCTAATAATAAGAGCCAAGCGTGGCCCTACCCCGAATACATAATATTTGCAAACACGAGCCTGATCCCCGACGAAATCAACCCAGCCAATAACAAACTTGTAAGCGACGACACCTTGCTGGTGAAGTGGCCTGGCGACGCAGATGGCAACGGTTATGTCAGGTTGCCTGACTTGGTTAAGCTCGCCAAAGCTTGGTACACGACAGTAGGTAATCCTAATTACAACCCACAAGCTGACTTTGACTTGAACGGCGAGGTCAAATTGCAGGACCTAGTTAAGCTGGCGAAATACTGGTACAAAGGACCCCTAGACTAGCACAAGAAATGATAACCTCGTTTAAAAATAACAAAATAATGTGGTCATAGAATTGAGGTGGACAAAAAAATGAAAAATTCTCGCAGATCATTCTCAGTCGTCATCTGTACTTTCTTAATCTTTCTTGCAACAATGTTTACATCATCGTTCGTACAAGCTTCCCCCACTCTAAAAGCCTTAAACATCACTGTAGCAACAGGCAAACAAACCTACACGCCTCAGCAAATTGTTCAGGTTTACGGAAGCCTCACAAACGACGGATCGCCCGTAGACGGACTGATCGCTCTACAAATATCTAATCCAAGCGGTGATAAGCTTATATATAGAACGCTGTCCACAGGCTCCTCCCCACCAGTTGGAAACATATCTATCGTAGACGTGGTTTCAGAAGACGGGGCCAGCAACCCAAAAAACAACTTTTACAGGGACACTTTAGCATACTTCAAGGTAAGTATAAACAACAATGGAATTGAGCAGTACGCCATGATGACCCTCAACACTTACGACGCCAATAACCGTCCTTTCGGAATAGCCTCAATTACAGGTCCAGTAGGCCAAGGCCCAACCACGTGGACTGTAAGCATACCCATTCCCACTTGGGTCTCCAGTGGCACTGGCGCTGTTTACGCCTGCGTCTTCACCGACAGCCCGCAAGCTGGCGGCGTCGCCCACTGTCCCGAGAAGTCAGCAACCTATCAAATTGTCGGAGGTACAACATCCCTAGAATCACAGGAACCAATCATTGAAAGTCTAATGAGCACGCTAGGAAGCTATAACTTGACTTTTAAACTTCCCCCAAGCGCTGAGGCGGGCACATATAATGTTTATGTGAGCTCAAGTTACCAAGAGTTACATGACGATAAAACCACCACATTTCTGCTTACGCTGCCAGGTGACGCGAACGGAGACGGAAAAGTAAATCTAAAAGACCTAATGATACTCGCCAAAGCTTGGTATTCGCAACCTGGAAACCCGAAGTGGGACCCCCGAGCAGACTTCAACAACGACAACGCTGTAAACCTGAACGATTTGGTCATATTGGCTAAACACTGGTATCAGACCCTCTAAAGGGCATCTAAGCTTCCATTCTGTCTGTTTTCTGGGCTTCTCTGATGGACTGTTCAAATAAGAGTTTGTTCATCGACTGTTAAAAATTTCAAATATTATTTAAAATATTTACTTATTATGGCGAAAATTTCAAATATATGTTGACAAGAGTAATAAGGTCAAGGTGGTAATTTTGAAAAAGAAAACCACTTTTCATGTAATGAGCGTTTGTATGCTTATCCTCGGTGTAATCCTTGCGACGGCGTATGTTGTCTCACCCAAAATAGAAGAAAACATTAAAGAAACAACAACAGCCACAGTCTATCTGTCTCCCGTGAGCGTCGTCGGACCACCTCCAAATGTCGGTGAAACTTTCACGTTGGACATAAACGTCGACAACGTCACGGACCTCTATGCGTGGAGCATCGGCATGGAATGGAACCCAACAGTTCTAGAATGCATAAACTTCACGTATAACGACACCTTCATCACAGGCTTAGAAGTACCAGGCAACATAAACAACATTGTAGGCGAAGTATATCCACCATACGCGCTCGCCAGCACCACTGGCGGAGTAACTGGCAGCGGAACCCTCGCAGAAGTCAAATTTATGGCAGTGGCGTATGGAACAACTTCAATAAGCTTCACCCTACTTGATCTCATGAATTCCAGCGAGGTTTCCATTCCATTTAGTGTTGTTAATGGTTCCTTTACATTACCTTATGGGCCAACCGCTGTGAAAACGCATGAACCAAGCTCCATAATATATACAGAGTCACCAGTAACGTTTAACGCCTCTGCCTCTGAGTCTGGGTTCAACGGGTCAGCAGAAGTGAAAATCGCCAGTTACACTTGGGACTTCGGCGACGGAAACACGCCCATGGTCTCGGACCCAATAATCGAGCACAACTACACAACGGCTAATAACTACACTGTAACTCTAACCGTCACGTGCCAGTATGACGCTGTGCTCGCGGCTAAAGACCTATTATCCGACACCACGTCACAAAACATAACGGTTACCCGCGCGCCTGACACCACATCCCCAACGATTTCCAATGTTGCCCAAAATCCCACCAAAACTGAAGTTGACGCAAACGAGAATGTCACCGTCACCGCTACTGTGACTGACATAGGCTGGGGCGTCCAAACTGTACTACTCAGATACAGCACAGATAATTCTACCTTCACCAACGTGACCATGACGCTCTCTAGCGGAAACAACTACACCGCCCAGATTCCTGGTCAAGCCGCCGACACCTACGTAAGCTACAAAATATTTGCTAATGACTCAGCGGGGAACTTTGATGAAACCACTCTCTCTTGGTACAGAGTAAAGCAGCCTACACAACTGCCGTGGCTTTGGATTGCAATCGGCGCGTCTCTGGTTGTCATCATAATCCTTGTTGCTGTCTACCTAATGCGCAGAAAACATGCCTAAACTAAAGCCGCACCATATTTTTTCATCAAAAACCGTTAAGGGACTCAGAATCACAGAATTATTAAAAGGCTAAACACTACCTATTCGTTCGGAATAACAAGTGCTCAGATAATATAATCAACTTCGCTTCTCTTCAGAATCTTCAGAAAACTTTCCAGCATTCTTCTATGCTGCTCTTTCTTTTCCATCTTTTTCAGGTCTTCTTTCATCTCCGCTATCAAACGTCTGATTCTTTCCAAGGTTTTGCTGGCGTCTTCGAAGCTCATTTTAACATAGCTCCAAAGAACTTTTGAAAAGTCTATAAACAAAACAATTGTGAAGTCAGAATCCATATTCCAACTTCCATATCTTTAATAGATACATCTAATGAGGAAATATGTTTTATATGGTTCAACTCAGCTATAAAGTCAGTTTTAAGCATTAGAGGGTTGGGGCGACGAAACAGGAAAAAATACTGAAGCTAAATGCGAGATGGATTATCCAGGACGATCTAACAGATGAATGTTGGCGTGTCCAAGTATGGGGTCCTTCAACCTGTCAAGGATGTCCATATAAGGATAAACCCTATCAATGCACTGGCATCAACATCAGACGGAAAGGCATGAATAGAAAAGGTTTAGAAGTTCCATTGAAAAACTTGAAACCATCTAGTTAACCTTGTTCTAAGAGGCGATTGAAACAAATTGTGGGAGGCAGATTAACCGCTCCCTTATCCGCTCTTGCCAAGCTTGAGTATGTTGTTTCTCTCTCGTCTATGGGTCTTTGTACCAGTGTTTTGCTAGCAGCGCTAAGTCATGGATATCTATGCGCCCATTCAAGTCAAAGTCTGCTTGTGGGTTGTAATTAGGCTTACCTACTGTCGCGTACCAGGCTTTAGCGAGTATCGTTAGGTCTTTTATACCGACAAACCAGTCTCCGTCAGCGTCTCCAGGAATCGTGACTCTAATACTGCCGCCCACATACGTGTTGTCTGCAGTGTCGGTTTCTCCTATAAGTGCCTGTAAAGTGGCATTTATTGTATAGTCTGCTTTTGGGGTGCTTGTTGGAATCCAAGTGAACTGGTAGGTTCTTCTTGTTCCCGCGGTTAGCGTTACCGTTCGCTTTTCTATGACGGTGTTGCCGTAGTAAAGAGTGACGTTAGTGGTTTCCGTTGTGTAGTTGCCCTGATTCTCAAGAGTCACTTGAATATACACAGGATATCCCAAGAAAGCTATTTTTCTGGAGACTGTGATGTTAATTATCGCTAGGTCATGGCCCCATATTTTCATTAATGGGTATCTGTCCCTGCTGTTGCTGTCGATGATGTATGGTGTGTCGCCTATTCCGTTATTGTTCAAGTCCTGCCCTGCGTAGTCGCTCCAGTAGTTTCCTTTTGAGCCATCGTCCCACGCATTTGCCGTGTTATCGTAAGCCTGAGGTAGATTGTCAATGAAGTTGTTATGGTAAACATCGTTTCCGTTGGAATCACGCAGGAAAACGCCGTAAACTGTATTTGATTTTACAGTGTTTGCCACGATAGTGTTGTCATTAGAGTAGTCGAGTCGTATGCCGTATTCGTTGTCCATTATCAAATTATCTTCAATGGTGTTTCCGTTAGAATAGGTGAGCTTGATTCCTACGAGGTTGTTGACTACGCTGTTGTAACGGATAACGCAGCCTTGAACATTCTGCAACAATATGCCCTGGTATCCCCACCCCGGTTCAACCAGCCCATTCTGTACGGTGAAACCACTTAGTTCCACATTGTCAGCGGTTATAGTAACAACATGCCAATTTTTGTCTCCATCAATTATAGTGTCGCTGCTTCCTTCTCCTACAAGCGTCACCGACTTGTCCACAACTACATTCTCGTAATACGTTCCTGAAGCCACCAAAATGGTGTCGTTGTCTCTTGCTGCATTTATTGCCGCCTGTATCGTAGGATAATCCCGTGGCACCCTTATCGTCACCGGATAAGGAGGCATAATAACAGTCACATTTTGTGTCACTGTATCGGACAATAGGCCTTTAGCTGCGAGCACAGCATCATATTGGCACGTGACGGTCAAATTCACCAAATGTGTGCCGACCGCTCTGTATATGTGGTTGATTACGGGGTTCGAGACCGTGGTCGTGTTTCCGTCGCCGAAGTCCCAAGTGTAACTGGCGATGGGCACCTCCGCCGCGCCGTTAAACCCTGGCTCTGAATCAGATGCATTGAAAATCACGGTTCCATACACATCCGGGATTAATGGTGTGTGCGTTTTCACTGCGGTTGGTCCGTGGGCTATTAGAGTGAAAGAGCTGTTGACAGCGTTATAGGGAATTGGGTCTTCTGTCGAGTTCACAATCGCCTCGATAGTTAAGTTTATCCAGCTTATTCCGGTGTTCTTAACTAGGAATTCGGCTTCTGCGAGGGTTCCGCTGCCAGTTACTCCTGCTACGGTGGTTAGGGTAGCAGCGTAAGGCGGATCAATCTGGCCCCTTGTATTATTTATCGCTCCGGCAATGGTTAAGACATCGCCTGATGGACCGAAGAAGCTGTAGTCGTAGGTGAAGCTTTTGCAGTTCAGAACCGACGAGTTCCAAGTTAAGCCGATGCTCCACGCATAGAGGTCCGTGACGTTGTCGACGTTTATGTCCAACGTGAAAGTTTCACCGACATTTGGAGGTGGGGCGTCGACACTTGATGGTGACAGGTAAACGGTTGTCCAGATGGTGGAAGAAGCTGAAACTGGGGTCACAGAAGGCAGAATTACCGTTAGCGAGAGCAGTAGCGTCAATTCTAAGAGGGTCTTTTTTGGCGTCCCAACTATTTTTCTCTCTCTTTTCACTTTATCGCTCTCCAGCTGAACAGAAAATATTTTACTCGAATCTCTAGATTAGGGTAGGTTGTTTCTCGAATTAAAAGTTTATGGAACCTTCTTACAGCCTTAGATAATGCTTGGGTTTTGTCTGGGGCTCGGCGATGCTTCAACTTTTGGGCATAAGAACATGTTGTGTTCATGCAGGCGTATCTAAATAAATGCTTGTGTTAGTGAATCTCCACGCTAGGGGTTTGCGCACATTTATATGCGCGCTTTTCTCTAATTAAGGAAATTAGGGAGTTAGTGAGTGCCTGAGTTGAGAGTTGTGGTTCCTAAAGGGTTGAATGAACTTTTGGATAAAGTGGTTGATGCTGGGCTTTTCGCGACTAAGGCGGATGTGATGCGGGCGTCTCTTGTCTATTTTCTGAAGGATCTCGGATGGTTAAACTCGGAGAAAACAAACATTGGAAAAAACTGAATTATAGGTGTTATGCAAAAAGAAACTCTAGCTCTGCAAGGTGCAACATTTGCGTTGTTCTATTTCTAGGTTATTTTTCAGCTTCTTTTTGTGATGCTTAAAAGCAGGGGAAAGTGTTCTTCCGGCGGGTGCTGTCACAATGCAGGAAGAACGGGAACTTAAACTTGTCCGCGCCTGCCCTAGGAAAGGAGATGGTATCTTCCTGCATTTTTGTGGCACTCTCACATGACTTTTTGTTATAGTTTATATGTTTTGCGGTGTCATCCTTTTTTTGTGGGTTTAATGCGGGTTCATGTTTTATTTGTGGGGTTTTATACATAACCCGTTTTGGTGTTATCGGTATGTTTGGAGAGATGTTGAGTAAGGCTGAATTAGACAATGTATGCACCAAGGTTCTTGAGTTAAAGGACATAAGAACTGTCTTTTTCTTTAATATTGACGGCGATATTTTGTACTGGAAAACTAACGCTGAGTCTCCCGTTTTTTCAAAGGACGAAATTGAAAAAACTGCACTTACTAGAGTGCAAATGGTTTATGAGTTGGTACGTGGGTTCTGTACGCGTGTAGGGTCTCTGGAGTTGTTTGCATTTCATTGTGAACATTATAATGCTTTCATAATGCCCCTGAACGAAATTTCCTTAGTATGCTCGACGGAAAAGACAGCCCAAGATCCAATTATAAAGAAAGTAAGGAAACTCGTCGCGCGCTTAGTTTGAAATACTGCTTGGAGCCTCGGGCGGGATTTGGACCCGCGACCACCGCCTTACCAAGGCGATGCTCTACCAGGCTGAGCCACCGAGGCTTTTGGCATTTCAGTTGTGTTACGTCCAATTTGGCTCTAAAAGGTTTCGTTGGAAGAGTTTATCTTTATATTGAGAATAAGGCATGTTTTGTTTGTCTGCGGGGGTGTCCGAGTCTGGTCAAAGGAGACAGGCTTAGGACCTGTTGCCATAGGGCTGCGCGGGTTCAAGTCCCGTCCCCCGCACCACAGATGAGTCCCCTGCACAATTGATTAATTGGATTATTTGGCTCAAAAGAGAGAAGAGAATAGCCGAGTCAACAATTGAAACTAAAGTGAAGTCGATTAAACGGCTCAGAAGAGAGGTTGACCTTTGGGACAGCAAAGCAGTGGAAAATTATGTTCAGGATGCTTCGTGGACTAATGCCTACAAGAACAAGGTTCTCTATGCCTATCAAGATTGGCTGAAGTTTCATGGCTTCGATTATGAGTTTAAGCCCTACTACCAAGAGGAGACGCTTCCATACATTTCTACAGAAAAAGAAATAGACTGGGCTACGAAGGCTCAGATAAGACCCCTTTTTATTTAATAACAACAGATTTTTGAGTGAGAAAGACGATTTGACTAATTATGAACACTTGGCTTGAATACTTGTTAGAGATACTGGGTCATCCTCTTGTAGTAGCTATTTGCGTGCTGGTTGTCTCCTTATCGTTGAGCTATTTTTTTGCATTACGAAGGGAAAAGAAACTAAAAATTCTAGAGAGACATTCAGATGAGTTAAAGAAATTAGTGGAACGTTGGAAAAATGAAGTGCCACCTATTCCTGATCCAGACAAACCATTAATGATAGACCCAACTCTCCAGAAAGTCCCAGTTGAGGAGGAGTATCTGTTCTCAGATTTAAAAAATCATGTTCCTTCAAGTTCAAACCTATTGCAAGCGTGGGATAGTTATAACCAGCTTCTTTATTTATATAATAAGAAACGTTTTTCCTTTACTCAAAAAATTTTGAAGGATATAAAGACAAAAATTGGATTACCCTATACTTCAACATGGGGAAAAGAACTTCACGGCTTTTCAAAAAATCTGATAGAGGTAATTTTTTTGGACCTTTATCATGTAGCCTTTGGACGTGACCAATATTACCTTAAAACCGAATTCAAGATTGAGAAAAGAGAAAAACGGTGGGAATTATGGTGTGTGGGCAATGGGTTAGCTTATGGAACGGAAGGTGAAACGAATAAAGCAAGGGTAGTAATAAAAGAGTTTTTAGCCGAGTTATCAACATCTTTGTATGTCAAAAATTTTATGAGGTTATTAAATGAGATGAAACAATTACAAAAGAACCATGAGGAACTTTTAAGGCTTATCAATGATTTTCTTTCATTACCTTTACTTCCACACGAATGTAAATATATGAAACTCTCCATGTAAGACCCGATCTAAAAAAGAAATGCCATCTTTTTATACAGTAATTTTATTTATCCTATATGGAGAGCTTAAATTGAAAAGAAAAGACTTCGAAGAAATATATTATGCGTTTGACCTAGGTTTTTCAGATGGTTACAAAGCAGAATCCGTAAGGTATTACACACTCAAAAATGAGTTAGAAAAATTGAAAGTGGTCAAGTCAATAATTCACGCTGATTCTATCGTTAATTTCCATCTATTCAATAAATTAGGATCTAAACATCCTAGTTCAGAACTTTGGCTTGAAACAAACACTGATTTGCACGCCTCAATTTACCTCGTGTTAGGAGGTTATTATAGGCAAGGATTAATGTGTCTTAGAAGTTGGTTCGAGATTACTTTAGACGGCATTTATTACAGCCGCAATTTCAGATATAAAGGGTCTAAATATGAGCAATGGAAAAAAGGTGAAAGAAGGTCTCCTTCATGGAAGGGGCTTTTAGAATCTCTTTTTAGCAGAGACGAGTTCGTTACAGCAGACAAAATCGATCTAACGAATAAAATGCAGAATCTTCATGATGAATTGTGTGCATTTGTTCATAACACTGCAATGGACGTATATGATTTACAGAAAGGTAGAGACAATGTCCCCAGATACATTAGCAGTTCTTCTGATTTATGGTTTAATCTCTTGAAAAAGACTTTTAATTTAATAACATTAGTCCAATTTGTGGCTTATTCAAAACAGTTCAAAGAAATGAGGATGAAGGAGTACAAAGAAATAGAACCCCTTCTATCTGAAGAAACGAAAAAGTACATATCCTTTGTATAGAATTGTTACAATGGAAATACGATGACTGGGGTTTTGTTTTCACTGCCCTGTTTGGCATTATTTTTTGGTGGGCCGGGCAAGACTTGAACTTGCGACCTTTGCCTTGTAAGGGCAACGTCCTAACCATGCTAGACGACCGGCCCTCCCGCACATATGAGCTTCAGCATCAATAAATATTTTTAGTGCACATTTACTTCGGATATTGATCATGCATTTTTGTCACTGCCTTTTTTTGGTGGACGGTTACACCAGCTTTAGATAACTCAGTGGTTTAGTCTAGAGCATGTGTGCATAGACAGTCTAAAGGGCTGGCATATAATGGCAGGTATAAAACTGAAACCTATTCAGCTTCGAAAAAGTCTCTATTTACTCATACCCATGGAAGTTGCCAAGCTGATCGGTGTGACAAAGAAAACGCCTTTCGTTTTGACTTTGAAAGACGGCGGCGATAACATTCTGATGTATGCAGTAGACGGTGTGCAAGAGAAGAATCGCTAGTTTTGGTCGAGCGAACATAGTCCAGAGACGCAGACACCCAGAATGGTTTTTGAAAGGCTGCATTCTTAATGAGTCTCAAATATGTGCGCATCTAAGTTGTTCACGGTTGGTAATATAAAAAGAAGTTTTGTTTGTCACTAAAGCCTTGGTGATAGCGGTTACACCAGCTTTAGATAGAGCCACGGCTTAGTCTGGAGCAAAGGAAACCGTGGTGAGAAAAGAAATGAAAGGAATTGTTAGACAGCTGAAGAAGTTTACAAAGTCAGTGAAGGCTATTTCGCCCGTGATCGCCACTTTGATGCTTTTGCTTCTCGCAGTTGCTAGCGGCGTCGTTGTCTACGCTTACGTTATGGGCTGGCTTGGAGGCGCCACCAAAGGATCATCCACTCAGCAGGGAGAGCTGTCGCTTGACTACGCAGTGGCTAACGCAACATCCAACGTTATAACGGCTTACGTGAGAAACGTCGGCGGCGTATCATGCACCATAGAGTACGCCTATGTCAGCAACACTCAAATAGACGTTACAGACGTAACCATCGCACCCGGGGCGACTGGAACGGTAACCATCAGTGTCAGCAGCGGCTTGACAGCTGGAACAACCTACGAAGTGAAACTAACGTGTAGCGACGGCACCTCGCTGGTGTTCAACGAAAAAGCGGAAGCGCTGTAGCGTAGCTTTCAATCAGCATAGGTTAATCCTTCCCCTCCATTTGTTAAGTTGAAAACAGGATGGAAAAGAGATTGTTAGGCTCTCTGTTACGTGACAAACGTGGTGTCAGCGAAGTCGTCGCAAGTCTCATGATGATCCTGATCGTGGCTGCGGCTGGAGCGATACTGTATGCCTACAGCCTAACCACCTTTTCCTCCACAGGAACTTCCTTTCAACTTCAAATGGATCGCGGACAAGAAAGAGCTCGAGAGAGACTCGTTATAGTGGCTGTTTGGTGGCGAGACACAGGCAACCAGCTGAACGTGACAGTTCTGAACTACGGAAAAATCGATCTCGCCGTCGATGCCATTTACATTGACGGAACACCGGTTACAGCTTTTTCCAGCGGACAAGGAGTAACCATCACAACGGACAAACTTGGATACATCAACTTCACGTCGCCTGTGGCAATCCAGAATGGGCAGGCCTACGAGATAACTGTCGTTACTGAGCGAGGGAGTAGAAATGTGGACACTTGGAAGGCTGAAGCGTAGCAGAAAGGGCGCAGGCTCCATAATAGGAATCGCATTCCTAGTCCTAATTCTAATGTCAGGTTTTTCGTTTTACATGTTGAACGTGAACGCCAACAACAATTACAGAAAAACCCTACAGGAAATAGACGAGTTGGACTGGAAGCGGGGTCAAGAGAAAATCACGTTTGAATCGGTTTCGGTGACGGGCTCCAGCAAGTTGAACGTAACCGTGAAGAATGACGGCTCTCTTCAATCTCATCTTATTTGGCTAGGGGTCTTTAACAAGACTGCTACGCCAGACACTCAAGAATATCATGAATTAGATGAATACGTTAATCCAGCTGAAACGTTACCAAACGTCGGTTCAAACATTACAGTAAACAAGGAAGACACCTACGTCATACAACTAGTCACAGAACTGGGAAACACCTTCAGTTACAGCTATCCACAAAGCGAAGAGGCCAGCGGACAAGCGGGCGTAACAATCACCGGCGTGAACTGCACCGCAGAATACAATCCATCGCAGTGGAATCTACTCGGATCAACTACAAATGTTAGCGGTTCAGCCTCTAATCTGACCAGTAATGATGGTAACTACGCAGTTTTTCGTTCCTACCTCAGTGGCACAAACACCGACATAACCGATTTTGTAGACGAAACATGTGACTCATACCTTCCTTCCTCAAAAGGAACCCACAGCGATTTCTCAGCGCAACAAGCTGGTCCAGACTCAATTTACGACACCTTGACAGAGGAGAACACAGGCGGGGGGGCTTCAAATTCTACCTTGCTTAATGATGGTTTTGAAGCGTTTGTTTGGGATGCCAATTGGGATAACATATTCCATAATTGGCGGAGAGATAATTTTCTGGCACATAATGGTTCAGCTTCAGCTTGGGCATCCAACGGTTATGAAGGCACCTTTACCTGTGACAACTTAAACGCAAGCGGTGCCAGCGCCATCTACGTGGATTTCTGGTTCAGGAAGCAGCGTACTGAATTCACAGATTTTACCCTCTATTATTACGATGGAAGCGGTTATAACCTAATTGACGAGCTTGACGACAATGGCGCTGATAACACATGGCTACATTATACCCAAAAGGTAACAGACAGCCGGTATTTCGTGTCCAATTTTAGGATAAGGTTTGACGCTACCCTCAGCGGGGGAGAGAACGTTTGGGTTGACGACGTGCGAATCATAAAGGAACAGAGCAATGATAACTACCAGTTGGATTTGGGAGTTCAGTGGACAAATGCAGACTATAATGAGGCCAACGAAATGCTCTGCATATATGGTGGAACAATGGGTTCCGAAAATATTCGAGTTGATGTCTGGACCGGTTCAGCTTGGCAAAACCTGTTCACTGATCTATCAAGTGGATGGAACAACGTCTCAGTTTCTCCATACCTAACCTCGTCAACATTCACAATAAGGTTCAACGGCAACGATGAAACTGGCGACACTACGCAAGACAGCTGGAACATAGACGCAACGCTCTTGCACGTCTGGACTACAACCGATGAATACACAGCAGAGGTCGAATTCACAGGTTCGGGCAATACGGCAGATTGGACTAGGCTTGTCTGGCAGATCGACAGCTGTTGGGACATAGGTGAAGTCAACACGACAATCCAATTTTACAACTACACCCTCGGCGACTACGCGCCCAGCGGAAACGGATACGTCAACTACGTTTCAGATGCAACTCCGAACACCGACGAGTTAAAGTCGCAAACAATAACTTCTAATCCCGACGACTTCAAGAACTCGACTGGACACTGGGCAGTCAAGATCAAAGGCGTCAAGACGACAAGCACCCAGTTCCTAATGAAAATCGATTGGATAGAACTAAACCTCACATACTCATCCTCTGGCAACAGCGTACCATACAACAGTTGGCAATGGTACACAATAACAGCAACCACAGCAGACGGCGACCCGATCCCCTACGCTTACGCCTCTGTCTACACAAACGGAACGAACATCACTCTTCGAAATGCAAGTGATCAGACCTCTATTCCAAATCCAGCGTGGGTTCGCCTGAACGCCGACGGAGAATATCAGTTAGAAATGAAATCTACCAACGACGCTTCGGAAACTTTTGTTCTGTATGCAGTTGTTGGAAGCGTGGTTGGTCAGAAAACCATAACTCAGGAGGCGCCTTGATGAGCGAAACGGAAGAGGCTCAAGAAGAAATTGAAGCACATGCGCTAATAGAACCTGAGGAAGAGACCGAGCTACAAGCTGAAGAAATCAAAGAGAATTCGCCCTTAACCTTCAAGGATTTCTATCCGGTCAACGCCCCTTACGGATATGTTGGAATCCAAATTGACGAGGAAACAGGGAAGCTCCAGTATGTGACTATTGAACCCACAATGACGGAAGAAGAACGGAAAATCCTCGCTAGACTCAAGGCGATCATTAGAGAAGAAGCTAATGTCCCTTTGTCAGTTCTGAAAGATGAAAACCTCATGAAGGAGCACCTGATAAATAAAATTAAACGTATCATAAAAGTCTTCAAACTTAAAGTCCCAGAAGAATCCATAGACAAATTCATTTACTACATGAAACGGGACTTTCTCGGATACGGCCTCATTGACATTCTTATCCGCGACCAAAACATCGAAGACATCAGCTGCAACGGATCAGGCACCCCAATTTACGTCTGGCACAGAAACTACGAATCACTCGCAACAAACGTGATTTACACGTCAAGGGAAGAATTGGGTTCTCTGATAACGCGTCTAGCTTACAAAACAGGGCATCAAATATCCGTTTCACGCCCCATCCTCGAGGGAACACTCCCAGAAGGGTTCAGAGTGCACCTAACATTAGAGGAAATATCAAAACGCGGACACACCTTCACTATAAGGAAGATTAGGGCTAATCCCTTCACAATCGTCGATTTGATAAAATTCGGAACAGTATCTCCTCACATGGCGGCTTACTTCTGGGTTCTCGTAGAAAACCTGCGGTCCATCCTGCTCTGCGGCGCAACCGCTTCGGGAAAAACTGCCCTCTTGAACTCAATCGCCACGTTCATAAGACCCGAAATGAAAGTCGTAACCATCGAGGAAGTCCGTGAGCTTAAACTCCACGAAAACTGGATACCCATGGTGACCCGACCTTCATTCCAACCTGGAGTGCAAGAGATAACTCTCTTCGACCTGTTGAAGTCATCCCTGAGACAACGCCCAGACTACATAATAGTAGGCGAAGTTAGAGGCGAAGAAGCCTACACGTTATTTCAAAGCATCGCAGTAGGACACGGCGGTCTCTGCACAATTCACGCGGATGACACAGAAGCGGTGATTAAAAGGCTCTTGACAAGGCCGATGGACATCCCTGAGATGTTAATTCCTCTGATGAACGTGATTGTCTTAATCGGCAGGGTAAAGTACCAAAATACCGTAGTTCGCCGTGTTTACGCTGTTTCCGAAATCACCGGCATTGACGACTCAGCAGAAAAGGTAGTATTAAAGAAGGTGTACGATTGGGATGCTTTGACGGACTCCTTTATCTGCACCAACAGTTCTAGTGGAGTAATGGACTCATATATTATCCAGAAAATCTCGGAGTCTAAGCATATTCCGATAGAGGACCTTCTGAATGAGCTGAAGAGACGAGAGGAGATCTTGAAATGGATGGCCAAAAAGGGCATCAGAAGCTATGAGGATGTCGCTGGTGTGGTGCGAAGGTACTACATCCACCCTAATGATGTTTACAACAGAGCGAGGCTTGACATCGGATGGTGAAACGAAAGGGAACCACGTTTCTAACAAGCATGAGCTACAGCTTATTCATGAGGTTTATGCCCGAGTTTAAAGCTTTTAAACAGATCTATCAGACGAGCGGAATCTTCATGGCGTATGAGCTATACCTGTCTCAAATGTTTCTCGTTTCAATTCTTGTCTTTGTTTTCTCAGCCACAATAGCTGCCTTTTTACACTCTATTTTGTTCAGCCTAACCTTATCCCAATTCATTCTAGCGGTGCTATCTTCATCATGGACCGCCTCATTAATTGCCTTAATAATATTAATCCTTTACCCGCTTTACAAACGAAGTCAAAGAGCCAAAAAAATCGACGCAAATCTTGTTTACACAGCCGGATATATGGGGGTTCTATCCGCCGGAGGTTTATCCATCGAAAGAATTCTCGAACGTGTAACCGAGGTGGAGAAGCATCCGCCCATCAGAGATTTGTCCGTTAGGGCCATTAGAAACATTAAGATGTTTGGTTTAGACATAAGCTCATCCCTGATGGATGTCACAATCCACAGTCCCTCGGAAATCTTCTCAAGGCTTCTAACTGGAATAGTAAACACGATAAAAACAAGCGGAGACCTGAAGGGCTTACTGGCGTTTGAAGTTACGAGGCTTCTTCAGATTAAAAGAGAGCAGCTTAAAAGGACCTTGGGGACTCTAACGTACATTGGAGAGATCTATGTTACCGCTATGATCGTGTCTCCGATAGTCGTTATAATCATGTTGACTATCCTGTCGATACTTGGAGGTTCCGCGTTCGGTCTTTCTCCCGTGGCTCAGTTGAACCTTCTGGTCTTCATGGGAATCCCAGTAATGGCAGTTGTCTTTGTAATAATATTAGACACAATCCTGCCGGAGGAGGAATAGACTGTGTACTTCAAACGTAAATATCAAGTCGCTGTTTGGACAGTTTCGATTTCGGTAGGTGTTTTAATATTATTGCTTCCAATCCTTCAAGGCATCTACGTTCCCACTGGGCCTTACATAATTCCACTGAGCAAAAAAGTAAACAATACCATGGCTCTCGGCTTAATCATCACATTCTTCTTTCCAGCAATAGTGGAATACAATAATTACCGATGGGGTCGTCAAGTAGACAAAAACATCCCAAAGCTTCTCCGAGACCTCACGGAGGCCGTTAAATCTGGGGTGACGCTTCCAAGAGCCTTCGAGGACGCTTCCACAAGAGATTATGGACCGATTTCAAAAGAACTTGAACACGCAATTTCCATGTTTATCTTGGAGACGAGTTGGGAAGACGCCCTTACGTCCTTTGCCCGTCGCCTTAGAAGACCAAGCGCCCTAAGGTTAGCCACCATACTAATCGAGGCCTATCAGACGGGAGGCAAAATGATCGAGGTCCTCGAATCGAGCGTCAGCCTCTTTTCAAGCCTTGACGAATATCGGGAGGAACGCTACTCCGAAGTTAAACCGTATACCATGATAATCTACATGGCGACGCTCGTATTCCTCGTCATAGCTTACATTGTGTTACACCAGTTTTTAGCCCCATTATATGAAACTTCACTGAGCGTTACCACGGAGGCATCCTCTATGCTACGTGGAATCCTCGACATCAATTATTACGTTTCAATCCTTTTTTGGGCATCGATCCTTGAATCAATTTTCGGTGGTCTAGTAGCGGGAAAGATCGGTGATGGAACATTGTCCACTGGTCTACGGCACTCGGTAGTTCTATCTATCGTCACATTAGCTTTCTTTAACCTGTCAAGCATCTAGGAGAAACAAAAAAATGAGTCAATCGTTGGAGCCGAAGCAAAAAAACGAAAAAAATCGGGAGCTTCTGGGTAAACTAGTTAAAAGGGGCATTACAGAGCTCAAACCAACTTTGAGTAAGGTCGGCGTTCATTACGTTGACGTTGAAGAAAATCTAAGCGATGTCAGTCCAACTCAGGTAATGACCATTCTTAAAAACTTGGAGAAAAAAGGAGCTGTTGAGGCCGATGTTCTCGACCGCGTTCTGACATGTTCCGACTGCGGGTCACCTGAAGTCTACTCGAAATATGCATGCCCAAGATGCCATTCGTTCAACGTGGAATACACTGAGCTCATGGAACATATGAAATGTGGGTATATCGGCTCAAAGGACAAGTTCACAGAAGGCTCGTCTCTTGTCTGCCCAGGATGTAAAACTCTGATCAACGAAAATGGAAGCAGCAAGGTCAGTGACCTGTATCCTGAGCAAACAAAATGTCGTACAATAGGAAACTGTTACCTATGCGAAAAATGTGGATACCGTTTTGATGCGCCAGAAATCGTTCACTTCTGCCAACAATGCAAAAGAAACTTTACACCTCGAGAGGGAAACTATGTTAAAATATATAAGTACAAAATAACTGATAAAACATTAGATGAGTTCGGGAAAGATTCGTCCGTCCTTGAAACAATTAGTAGCGTTCTGCAGAAGAATGGCTACAAAGTACGGCTTCAAACCAGTTTGTTAGGGGCCTCAGGTGTCAAACATTTGTTCGATATCGTAGCGGAAAAGAATAACACTCGTTTAGCAATTGACCTCTCCACGGTCGGAGACACGAAAGACGTTGTGTCCCTTATGGGGAAGAAAATGGACACAAATCCAACTGAGGCAATCTTAATTGACTTGTCCAAAGATGGCGACTTCAGTTCACTAGGGCAGGTTTACAACATAAAAACACTCAAAGCAACAGACGAGAAAAAACTTGAAATTGGGCTCACGGGAATGTTAGCTGGGCTTGACTTACCAGAAAGCGAGCAAAAAACAAAGAGCAAAGAAAAGCCTCAAAACAAAGGCGGAAAGTCCAAACGCACGTAGGCGGGATGATAAGAATGGAGAAAAAACATAATGTAAGGTTAGACCTCGTGAAAGGCGAAGCAGTAAAAGTTAACCTTAATCGTCAAGAACGTGTTATGATGATTACACCCGAAGCCTTCGTCGCCATGATGAAGGTGTTAGGCGCTGTGTTCGGCACCGCAGGCTCTACAATGCGCTTTCTGATGGGGGAGAAAAAAGGGCGCCATGACGTTTCAGAGAAAATGAACGACCTGAAGGCGCAAGAAATAGTCTTCACTAACAACCAGATAATTGAATCCATTTTGTATCAAAACAGAATTGCCGGTTGGGGGGCACCTGAGCTCCATGAGTACAACGAAAAAGAAAGAAGGATGATCATCAGAGTCAAGAACAACCCCCTCGCAACGGCTTGGGGAAAAGCAGAGGAACCTATGTGCCTTTATCTCAAAGGATACTGGAAAGGCGTAACCTCCAAGATTTTAGAAAAAGAAACTAGGTGCACCGAAACCAAATGCATGTGCAAAGGCGACCCATATTGCGAATTCCTCATTGAAACGGAGACTTAGCAGAAAGCGCCTGCACGCGAATTCTCGCACAGGGTTAAGACCGAAAGCTCGCCATCCCCACAGAGCCCATTCTCCATCTCTTCTGGCGAAAACCCACTTGATCTATCGCTAATGTGTAGCTACGTCTATTAATGTGCACTGGCTATCTTTCTGTTTTAAGGGGAACAATCAAAATATATTAAGGTGAACGTAGAGTATTCTGATCAGAAAAGAGTGGGTTTTATTTGACGGGAACTTCGGTAGAACCTGAAGTTCAACCAGAAGTCTTGGGGACGAAACTTAAACAAAAGAAGTATGTAGTGATTGGTATAGTTATCGTCTTGAGTGTTGTGGCCGCCAGCATATGGCTCATGTTTCCTAGAACCAGTGGAATCCTGCCGCTTAATGTGCAGTATACCAAAGGTGAAAAGCTGACGTATGCAATCAAGATGTCGACGAAGACTAACATATGGGGTGGCTTAGCGAGAGAATATGGAATGATGTGGACTAAACCAGCAAACCTCACCATGGAGGTCCTAGATGTTGAGAATGGAACCTATACAATATGCTATACATTAACTATGACCCAAACGCAAGCTCGCGATCTGGGGCTGAATGAAACCACCGTTAATATAACGGCCACAATAAACGATAACGGTCAGGTTCTCTCACTCTCAGGCGAGAACACACCTACACAGACACAAAATGTCTTTTCGTCTTTTACTGGCTTGCATGGATTTGGATCCTACTTCTCCAAAAACGAGTCCAAAGTTGGAGATAGCTGGTACATACCGATAAACATGACTACGAAAGAAATGAACATGACT
The DNA here is from genome assembly GCA_964655075.1 of uncultured Candidatus Bathyarchaeia archaeon. Classification (GTDB taxonomy): domain Archaea; phylum Thermoproteota; class Bathyarchaeia; order Bathyarchaeales; family Bathyarchaeaceae; genus CAZZLD01. Next base: position 108,112 of record CAZZLD010000004.1, on the reverse strand, counting down.
GGGATCATCAACAACACGATCACATGGATGGGAAAAATCAGTGTTACCGCTGGTAGATACGACACCTTTAAGGTAGACCTATCATCATGCAATTTTACCACAGTCATGAAAGACGAACTCTTACGCGTTCAAGTGTCAATAGGTGGATATGAATACTTAGAAAGGAATACTTGTCTACCCATCAAATACCAATTAACAACTACAACTCTCACAACCTTATTATCACGTAAAACAGGGGAGCCATGTAAATTCGCGAAAGTGACTGTTAGTATCACCATGACACTTATACAGTATACCCGTTAAGCGACTGAGTTTCAAACTTGTAGGGTTCTGCACTACAGAACGGGTAATGTTTTTGATGAGTTTCACTTTCACTTCGCTTACTTCCCTATCTTTCTGTTTTCGCGCGCGCAAACTTAATAGCTCATTTAACCATATTTCCTACAAGTTTACTCTCTGAAAACGTCAGAATGAGAGTTAGGGTATAATTGCCGGGTTACCCTAGTCTGGTAGGGGGCAGAACCTGAACAAGATAGCCTAAGCCTGCTAAGTCTGTGGCCCTCGTGGCCTCGTGGGTTCAAATCCCACACCCGGCGCCACCCAATGAAAACCATTTTTCTGGTCTATTTTATTGAAGCCTGTTCTGACTTTTTCTATGGTTGAGTACCCTACATAGACCAATTCTCGAGATCGACAGCCATCGAGTACCTTACGTCGACACCGTAGGTCTTCCTTGTGCCCTCTGAAGCTGGCTCCGTATGGTAGACCGTCAAACCGAGTTTCTCCCAGAAGGTACGACACGACTTCTGCTCGCTTCTGAAACCGTCTTCTATATCAGGTAGAACAAGATGGGCTTCGAACCGTTTCCAACCATTTTCTTTTCCCCAAGCAAGAGATCGTTTGACGAGAAGTGTTCCAATCTTCTTCCGACAGTAATCTCCACGGACGTGTGTAATGCAATTGTGGACTAGTGTGTAAGCTGTCATGTCCTCGGGTTTTCCCCATCCAAAGAACCTTATCTTGCGTGCCATCTCGCGAGGGAAGAAGTTGTGGTATCCAACAATTTTGTCGTCGAGCCACGCCACGAAGCCGCAACCCCCATATTTCTCAATCGCTTCCCGATAGATTTCCACGAGTTTCTCACGGCTCCCGTGCGTATAGAACAAACCAAGACTATCACATCCTGAACTGGGCGCTAGGACTTTGGGATCAATTGGGCTACCACCTCCGAGGCATCGATCCGGCAACCACTCATCCATGTGTATAGGTCGAATGTCGAGGTTTAGATCATACATAGTTCTTACTCCCATTTATATAACGGCGTGAATTGCCAATTAAACTCTATATTACACACTTTTCCCAAGAATAATAGGGTTTGCATCTTCTAATAATGATTCTTATCAGGAAATATAGACAAAAAATCATCATTTAAACCAAGCTTATTATCTATTCCCCGGCGCCAACTCTATTTTAACATGAGAAAATGTAATAAACCAACCTATTTTTACTCAGAGTGAGGCTGTGTACTGCTTGGTCGCCGCGAAAGCGAATAAGCGCAAATCCCTCCGTCTAATAGTTTTCGATGTGGAGGGCGTATTAATTCCTAAGAGGCGCTATCTGCTTCTCGCAGCGGCGAAGGAGCTTAGTCTATGGCGGTACTTGCAGGTTGCCGCTATAGGCTTTCTCTACGAACTCGGTTTAATATCGCTTGACTCCGCTCTCAGGAGGATTTTCCGGTTTTTCCGAGGATTAACGGTTGATGAGCTTTTCCGACTATACAAAATGTTGCCTTTAATGCCTGAAACTGAAGAAGTTTTCAAGAAACTAAAGGAGGCAGGCTATAAAACCGCCTTGATCAGCTCAGGCATTCCCACTTCCTCTGTTAAAGACTTAGCGGACAGGTTAGGCGCTGACTATGCCCAAGGTCTAGAGCTGGAGGAAACCCGCGGACAGCTAACCGGCGAAATAAGCGGCGACGTATTGAAGCCCAACGGTAAAGCCCTCGTTTTAAAAGAAATTATGAATGCTGAGGGGCTGTCTCCCCAATGCTGCGTCGTGGTTGCTGACGACCGGAACAACCTGCCCGTGTTTCCGCTCTGCGCAGTGAGGATCGGCTACAACCCCGATTTTCTTTTAACCGCAAAATCTGACTACGTTGTCAAGGGAAGCCTTTCTGAAATCCTGCCGTTTTTAACAGAAGACACAGCAGAGGCGCCTCATCCTAGGATTTCAAGGCGTGAAGTCCTCCGCGAGGCAATTCACATAGGCAGCTTCTCCGTGACCTTTGTCTGCACCTATTTTCTAAACCGCTATCTTATGGCGCTCATAATCTTCCTATTCGCCCTGTTATACGTCGCATCTGAACTCTCCAGACTGGAAGGAACAGGCTTCCCCATACTCTCCGCGATAACTAAGCGGGCGGCAATCAACCCTGAACTCTACGGATTCGCAGTTGACCCAATCTTCTTCGCCTTAGGCATAACCCTCACCCTCATCCTTTTCCCTGAACGCATAAGCTACGCGTCTATCGCGGTGCTCACGTTAGGCGACAGCTTCGCCGGCATCGCAGGGAAAACTTTGGGAAAAACCATGCTTCCCTTCAACAAGGGAAAAAAACTGGAAGGCTCGATCTTCGGTTTCTTCTTCGCTTTAATGGGCGCCCTATTTTTCGTAAACCCGACAAAGGCGTTAATTGGCGCTTTTGTAGGTATGCTCGCCGAAAGCCTTCCTCTGCCGGTTAGCGATAACCTGACTGTGCCCCTCGCGTGTGGTCTGGCCATGATGATAACGCCGTAAACGGCGGTTGACGGGCTACAAACTTTTATAGCTCTCCCTACGCTCAAATATCCTTGGCGGGTCTAGGCGGGGGGCTAGGGGTCCTCTGAACCGTAAACCCTCTATATGACGGGCTGAAATCTGAGGTGAGGCGTCAAAGATCATCAATGGCCTTCACCCCTCTCGCTGTGAATATCCGTCCTTCGGGGCTGGCGGTCGCGGAGCGGCTTCCGTAGTGAAGCCGTTAACTGCGTTCACCAGGCGAATCTGGCCAGGCCCGGGAGGGAGCAACCTAAACTTGGGCGTTCAGCGCTCGAGGGGGTGCGGGTACGAGTAAAGAGGCTGGAGGACTTGGTGAACCCTGGACGACGAGCCTTAGTGACCCGCCGCTTCCTTTCATAGTATCGCCAGTTCCTCTAACATCTGGCAGGCTTTGCATTTTTCTCCGCTGGTTGGTTCTCCGCAAGATTTGCATTCTTGTATGTTCGCCTTTTCCGCCGCGATTTCTAGGGCAGGTCTAATCTTTTCTATGGACCTGAATATGGTGAATTTTGTGCTCGGATGTTTTTCTTCCATTCGGTTCAACATGATTCGTATATCGCTTCTCAGCGAGGTTCTAGCATACGGGCAAGGAATGCTTTGGAACTCGATTTGTTTCAAATAGGCGTAGAGGCTGATCTCTCTTTCTGGCACTTCGCAGAGAGGCTTTATCCGTCGGACGAGTTTCGGGTGGACATAGTCGAGAACAGGTTTTACCCGAGCGATTCTTGCAGCGTCTCCGCGGATTATGTTTAGAAAGATTGTTTGCACTTCGTCGTCTAGATTATGCGCTGTAGCCAATTTGTCCACGTTGGCTTCTCGAGCGGCGGTGTTTAAGGCCCGTCTCCTCAGCACCCCGCAGTAAGAGCAAGGCGACAGTTCTCCTCCTCGCGTCATGGTGACAATTTCGTCCAGTTTATAGCCGTACAGTTCCTTGAAGCTAGTAACTATGTGTTTTATGCCTAGCTCTCGGCAGTTCTTCACAGCAAACTTCAACGCTTCGTCTCGGTAGCCCTCTATCCCCTCGTCAACCGTAACCGCGCACAGTTCCGCTTCTGGAAAACGCTTCTCAATCTTCGTAAGCACATGAAGAAGGGTGACGCTGTCTTTTCCGCCGGAAACCGCCACCATAATCTTGTCGTTGAACTCCAACATGCCGTACTTGGAAACGGTGGTCCGCACCCCGTCCTCAATCGACGCGTAGAAACACTGCTTACACAGCCTTTCTCCGGAGTAAGGGCGCATAAAAACAGCGTCTTTCCTCTCACACAGGGTGCAAAGCGACATGCCGTTTCCGTCCTAAAGCGCAAAAAAACCGAAGTTTACGATGCTTAAAATGAGGTTTGCGGCCATTAGCCCGAAACAGGCGAGGCTGATCACTATGCGAACTTCACGGAGTTCCCTCTTCGCCACTTTTTTGAGAGAATAATAGAGGACCTTGTCTCCGTCAAACGGAAAAGCAGGCAACATGTTGAAAACTCCTATCGCTACCCCCAGCAGGAGAAGCCAGCTCAAAGTCAAGTAGGCATAAATGTCCGCTATATGTCCAAGCGACAGCCTGCCCTGAAAATAGTTCAAAAAATATGTCAGACCGATTATCGCCCGACCGTTAGGTCCCTCCACTGCAGTGACATTTTTGATTCCTCTACTTGTTTCAAGAATCAGAAGGCTATTTACCGATACATTAGCCATGTAATTTGTGAGCGCAGTAGTGTTCGCGATTTTGGTTCCGTTTATGCTGTAAATAACATCCCACTGCCTAAGACCAGCCGTTTCAACTGGTCCTCCTCTTGAAGTTTCGAGGATCACGATTCCAGCTGGAGTGAAAAGGGCGGTCAACAACAAAAATGCGAGGAGTCCCGTAACCAAGTTTGTCGCGGACCCCGCTGCGAGCATTCTAAGCTTCGGGAGCAGAGGGGCTTCTTCAAACTTCTTTTCGTTTGGCTCCACAAACGCCCCTGGAAAAAACAAGGCTAAGATGACTCCTGCTGAGTCTATGGGAATTTTGTCCAATCGGGCGGAGACGCCGTGCGCCAACTCGTGCGTTAAGACAATTATCATTCCCGCTACTATAAAGAAGGGGAGCCAAAAGAGGCGGAAGGTGACTCCTGGAATAAGGAGAAAAATTGGGGTGGTTCCTCCTCCGCTTGGCTGTGCGAACTTCAGCAGGTTGCTTGCGAGGAAGAAGAGGCCGTAAATCATCAATCCGAAGCCTAAGACTAAACCGATGTTAGCAAGCGTCTTCCAAAAACCACTGCGCTTCTCAGAAACCGCGTCTACAAAACCCTTCATCCTTTTAGACTTGAACATGAAATAAGCTGGGCCCACCTCGAAACCATACTTTTCCAAGTGCAAAACACGGCCCAATGCATAGATTACCGCCCAAAACGCGACGAGGCCTATGAGGAACACCTGGATAGGAATCATTGCTTCTCTTTTCTCCGCATGAACCACTGAACTTAACCTTTTACTAACAACATCTCAAATATAAAAGAATCCTTCACCAATTCTATACCTGCATGGAGGAGCACCGCAAATGTCTCACATCATCGTTATGGTGACCACGCCGAGCAAGGAGGAAGCGTTGAAGATTGTCCGCCGGCTGCTTGACGACCGGTTGATCGCCTGCGCCAACATAGTGGATCATGTTTCCTCTCTATTCTGGTGGGAAGACAAGATCGATGAAGCAACCGAGTTTCTGGTGGTTATGAAGTCCCGCGAAGAACTCTTCCAGAGGCTTTCACAACGAGTGAAGGAACTGCACAGCTACCAAGTGCCAGAGATCATAGCCATTCCTATAATGGCTGGTTCCCAGTCTTATCTAAACTGGTTAGACGCCTGCCTGAAACCGGTGAAAAAACGTGGCTAAGAAACCTGTGAAACGGGCTGAACGCCTCGAAGTCATCTACGACGAGAAACGCTGGAAACTATTAGAGAAGCTTAGAGCTGAGGCTGTTCGAATAATGGAAGCCCTAACTCAGTCTCACTTAAACTCTGTCGTGCACGGGAGCATCGCTCGAGGAGATATAACCGAAAAAAGCGACATAGACGTGTTTCTGCCAGACCCGTCGTCGTCCTTCCTAATTGAAACCGCCCTTGAACGCGCAAGCATCCCTGTTAACCGCCGGGTGATCGTGCAGGCGACGCCCCTATATGCCATTAAAGGGCACATCGAAATAGACAAACAACAAAGCGTTTCCTTTCCTCTTGTGAAACTCAGACCTGTTGAAAGAGGCTTCTATAAATTTGGCGGTGAAGCTTCGCTTTCTGTGCTAGAAAGAGATGTGCGGATTCTTGGCGTGGACAAACGGTTAATGCTGATCGAACCAACCTCGAAGGGCCACGTGGAAAGCGCAGTGGTTGGAAGCGAGGAGGCAGTTGCCCACCTGTTAGGCGTATCTCTTGAAACGGTGTTCGATCGGGTTCGGGCGCTTGTGCACCGCGACGAAGTTGGCAGAACCGGAGTCTTTCTAGAGAAGGAGCTGTCACCCCATGAAACGTTCGAAGGCGTCCTTAAGAAACTCGCCGATCAGAATCCTGCAGTCCGCCGTCGTCTTAAGCTCTACGGTAAATAATCAGTCTAGCAAATCCAGAATCCCTGTTATGTTCTCTAAGACTTTCACGCCTTTTTCCCTGATCTGCTCAATTTGGTAAGAATTATTGGCAACCACCACGATGGGTATGCTCGCCCTTTCCGCGGCGAGCACGTCGTACAGAGAGTCTCCAACCACTAAGCAGTTTACAGGTTTTACTCTTAATTTTTCGGCGGCTCTTAGCAGCATCTCCGGATTCGGCTTGCCCTCAGCTACGTCGTCCGCTGTTACGATAACGAAAAAATACTTCTCAATCCCTAAAGCCTGAAGGGTGGAGCGTAGGCTTTCCCTGTTCATAGAGGTGGCCACCGCCATAGGAATGCCCATTTCTTTCAGTTTCTTCAACACCTCTTCCACGCCAGAATACAGCCTCAAAGACGTCAGCTGTTTCACGAAATACTGTTGCTTTCTCTTAGTTAACTCCGCTATTTTCCCGTGAAGCCTAGGCGGTAGAACCTCTGAAAGTATGGTCGCAGAGGGCTTCCCGAACCTCTTCCTTACTTCCTCTTCCCTTAACTCAACGCCCAAATCCTCGAAAGCCTTCCTCCAAGACCTGATGTGCGCATCTAAGCTGTCCGCCAACGTTCCATCAAAGTCGAAGATGACGGCAGAAACCATCTCGTGAACCTTCCTCAATTGACAGCGGCTTTAACTAAGCGGGAAACGAAGAAGCGCTGCGATTCCTCCAAGTCCGAGAAGTTTTTCTCCCGCCTCGTTCTCTGCGCTTAGGACCATTATTTCTCCCCGTTTTTCCTCAATTTTCCTCATAAGCTCCTCTAGTTCCAGCCTTTTCTCGTCTGGTGCCTCCCGCAAAGTTACATCCGCCAAAAGCAGTTTGTCCACAGCGCCAAAAGCGTCAGCTTTTCTAACCTCGTCGAATCCGTAAGTTACGTCGCCGCTGCCTCTCCCCAACCGCGCGAGAGCCTCCTCCATAACTTTGTTTTCCTCAACTATCCGTAGCTGCTTCAAGGTTTTAGCTAAAATCCCAGAACGCAGCGCCTCCTTTATCCCCGATACGCCTGCGCTGTTCACACCTTTCACGTCGACGATGTTCTGAGCCACATCTGAGGCGGTGTGCTTCACGTGTTTAACGAAATTGTTTTTTACAAATCCGGGGCCGAGAACAACGATGGAACTGCGGGTTCTCGCCCATTCATCTCGCAAGGCTTTGAGGGCATCCTTGAAGTACTCGCTCGTAGCCTTTTCCCTTTTTTCCGCCTCCAGTTTTCCCGGGAGCCTCGTTTTTTTCTGCGCTTTGACGTCTACGCCGTACTGCCTTAGAACTGCCACGCAGTATTCTTCGTCGTCGATTGACAGTATGAGGATCGGCGGCGCCGTAGCCTCGCTGGCTCTTTTCAGGCGGTCAACGTGATGTTTCGGCCATTTCACCTTTACGATGGTCACAGGCTTGTCTACGCTTATGTTTATGGTATGGTGGGACCCCTTAACGCTGACTTTTTCAGGGGCTTCGCATACGATTCCTTGAATCCTCAGCCGGTTTAAACTTCTGTCCCAGATCACTTTGTCAACTTTGACGCCCAAAAAAACTGAGACCCTCTTTCCCTCCTTCGGGCGACCTAAATCCTTCTCAACTTTGACTTCTCGGGTGGTCCGCGCGTGAACTTCGTCGTTTTTATAGATAATGTTGTAGAGATGCCAAAGATCGTCCAAAGTTTCCGGTAGGACCTTCACGAATCCTTTTTTCAAGTTCATCTTCAGAATCTTCACGCGAATCGCCCCCTCATATTTCAATCATTATGCGCGCTGAAAAGCATTAAAACCTGCTGTTTCCTAGTCGCTCATAGTTAAAGCCGCAAGGGGCACTTCTAAAATTTACTGGGGGTTAAGCCAGCCTAGCGTTCTATGTCTTCGAACGTCAGTATGTTCACGTTCAACGGCTGTTTTACCGCTTTTGACACGCGGGCAGCCACAAGATATTTAATGTTTTTATTACTCGCGATGTCCATGAGCCTTTGGGTTATGACACCGTCAAAAACCACTGTGTCGATGCCTTTTGCTTCCTGAAGTTTCTCCGCGAGTTTACTCACGGGCAACTGCTCCACGTTCTCCATCTTCTCGTTTAACAAAACAGCCTCTAAGGTGCCCTTCAATCCCTTTATGCTGGCAATAATCTGTTTAGGAACGAGAACCTTGCCTTTTTTCCTTGCCGGTTTTTCCTTAGGCTTCTGCAAAGACACTTTTTTCTGGAGGGCGTCCCATATCTCTTGTGGACTTAAATCTTCTACTTCCTTGCCTTTTGGCGCCCTAGCAACGTATTTGATGTTTGCTACTTGATTCAGCTCTTTGAGGATGAGGTCGCCTCCGCGGTCTCCGTCAAGGAACGCGGTTGCTTCCTTTTCTTTAGTCAATTTTATTATAGTTTGAGGTATTTTTGCGCCTTCAACGGCGATGACGTTCTGTATGCCGCATTTCAGAAGGTTCGTTACGTCTGCTCTTCCTTCCACGATTATTATGTCTTTGGCGTTGGTAATGTCTGGTCCAGACGTTAGGTTCTCCGGTCCATAGCTTTCAACTCTGGCCAACCGCAATGTCTCTGATACTTCTCTGAAAACCTCGTCTGTGTTTGGGAATGTTTCTATAGCCCAGTCCCTGAGGATTTCCTTTGATCTTTCTATAATTACTTTCCGCCTAGCGTCCCGTACGTCCTCAATTTTCGCTAGGGTGATCTCTGCTACGCATGGTCCTACGCGGTTTATGGTTTCTATGCTCGCCGCAATGATGGCTGTGGAGACTCTATCTAGGCTCGTCGGTATGAGTATGGTACCTGTTGTTTTGTCCTTCTTTGATGTAAGCTTAATTTCTATTCTTCCTATTCTCCCGGATTTCTGAAGTTCACGGAGGTCCAATTCAGCGCCGAACAAGCCTTCTGTTTGTCCGAAAACTGCGCCTATAACATCCGGTTTTTCGACGACTCCGTCAACCTCAAATTCACAGTTTATAATATATTTTACTGTCTCAGCTTGGGATGAACCCATTAATCGTCACCTCGATGATTTATTTAGTTTTAAAGAATTAACCCGTTAGAGGTTAATCAACCCAAAACGGTATTTTCACCCTTCCTTTTTAATGTTTCTATGTAGCTTGCCAGACCCTCAATGTCTTTGACCTCTCGCCCTACAAGCCTCCGAAGCTCCCTCCAAAAAACTAAGTTAGGCTTTATCCGCATTCTCTCGAGACCCTGCACTAAACGTTTAGTCAACTCTCTGCCCCGCCTGTCAAAATCCATCAACACAACAACCTCTCGGCTTCCAAGCTTCTCAACTTCACCCAAAACATCCAGAACTGATTTCCCCCGAGTTTTAACCGCGAGCACCTTTCCTCCTATCCCTAGCTTACGCAGCGTGGTTACATCCTTCCGCCCCTCCACAACTATCAAAGTGTCCTTAACCGACTCGACTACAAGGCGATCTAAAAGCTCTAGCACCCTCTCCGTTGTCTTCTCTAGATTAGTTGACATAACCTTTTCCTTGCGTGGATTATCTTGTAATTTCTTGTTGTTTAACTATTTCATACAGTTCCTTAGCTCTCTTGTTTTTAACGAAGTGTTCTCTCACCGGTTTTATCAGCTCGTCAAGTCTTTCAGCGACCGCGTTCTTCAAATCTAAGGGATGAATCTGCCCTTTCTCGTATTTCCTCTCCAATTCATCGTAGCTTTGAACTTCGAGGGGTCCGCCGTATTTAGACGGTCTTTTTATCTCCAAGCTGTCAAATTTTCTGAAGATGATGTACTTTGAATAATCCAGAAGCGGGTTATCCTCAATGACCTTTGGTGGGCAAAAGGCGCTGTGAAGCTTCCGTTTTATTTCCTCCTTCGAGTCGTGAACGTAAATGCACGTTTCAGGTTTAGACTTACTCATTTTAGAGCTTATGGCCACATCCAAGTCTTTTTTCGTTTCGAATCCGCCCGGTTTCTGAGGTCCTTCCAACCCCATTAACATGTGGTGATGAACACAAACGGGTTTCCATAAGCCGATTTTCGGTCCAACTTCTCTCGCTAAAATGTTGGCTCTGCGTTGGTCTAGGCCTAGCTGGCAGATGTCGCATTTCAGTTGGAAGATGTCTGAAACTTGCATGGCTGGATAAAACAGTTGCGCGGTTTCCTGTAACTCGCCTTTTTTCCTTCCCATTATGGTTAAGCAGCGGAACATTCTCGTCAAGGTTGTGTTCTTCGCGATGAGGATGACTCGTTTCCAGTATTCTTGGTCCATGTTTTCGCTGGCCCACAGAACTTCTACCTTTTTTGTATCTATTCCTGAAGCCTTCCATGATTCCAAGAAATACTCCCCGATTTTGTGGATTTTTTCCAAATCGCCACCCATTTTGTTGTTGATCCACGCGAACCAATCTGCTAACCAAAGTTTTATTTTCAGGCCTGCCTTCAACAAGTCTTCCAAGTTGATAGCTCTGTAGATCGCGAAGTGAAGAGGTGCCATGCCGGAAGGTTCGAAACCGTCATAAGCTATCGGGTGTTCCTTTGTTTCTAGAAGCTCCCTGAGTTCTTTTTCTGTGATGATTTCTTCGCCGACCTGCCTTATCAGCTCCAGCTTTGTTTCCATGTCCATCTTAAACCCGCCGCCGAAACTATGTTTTTCACTTACCTTTTAATATTGTCATCTGTTCTACTCTTCTATTACACTAATGTTATTAAAGAATTCAGACATAATATACTTAAGGAACAAACGAGGAAGCGCCCCAAAATGGCTAGGGCCAAGAGACAGCAATCAACTGAGACGGCGGCAGTTTACGCGAACGTGCAGAAACGGGGACGATACGTGGTGCTCGCGATCTGCGACGCTGAACTGCTGGGGCAGGTTCTATGCGAAGGAAAAATAGTTTTCAAGGTAAGTGAAGCCTTCTACAAAGGCTCAAGGATGAGCGTGGAGGAAGCCATCGCCCTCGTGGAAACCTCCAACATAGTCAACATGGTTGGGCGTCAAACCGTCAAAAAGGCGATAGCTAAGGGGCTGGTTCACCCAGAAGCGGTTCTAAACATATCTGGTGTTCCTCACGCGCAGATCGTTAAAATGTGACGGTTTCCGTCAAGGTATTTAAGGGAGTTCCATTTTCTCTTGTAGACAATGACCGTTAGGAACGAGTTCCTTTGAAGAAGAAAAAGAGAATCCGCAGCGAAGACGAGATGAAGAACATGGTGTTGCCTGCTACGACAGATGTGTTCGGCGTAGTGACAAAATTGCTCGGGTTCGACCGGGTTGGAGTTAAATGTCAAGACGGCAAAGAACGCGTTTGCAGAATTCGAGGTAAAATGAAACGGAGAGTTTGGATACGGCAAGGCGACATCGTTCTGGTTTCCCCTTGGGACTTCCAGTCCGACAGCCGCGGAGACGTCATCTGGCGCTACACCAAAAATCAGGCTGAATGGCTCAAGAGAAAAGGCTACCTCACCCTTCAATAAGGAGGCTCACAGTGTCTTCTCGCAGGAAAGCAGAGAAAAGGCTGTTACGCAGAGAAAAGCGGTATGAAACTGAACGGCTGATGAGGGAGAAAAGAAGCGAAGAATACGAGGTTCTGGAGGAAGTTTTCGACCGCTCCACACTCATGACCGTTTATGAGTTTTTGAACAAAGGAACAATCGCTGAAATCCACGGCTCTGTGAAAGCTGGCAAGGAATCCAAAATTTATTGGGGGTTAGGTTCAGACGGAACCGAGTTAGCCATCAAAATTTACTTAACGGTTTCCTCAGAATTCAGGAAAGGTATGCTCCCTTACATCGAGGGCGATCCACGGTTTGCCCACGTTAAGCGGGATACGCGTTCGCTGGTTTACGTTTGGGCTCAGAAGGAATTCAAGAACCTTCAGCGCGCGTATGAGGTCAGCGTCACGGTTCCTAAACCGATTGCAGTTAGCAAAAACGTGTTGGTTATGCGCTTTGTTGGTGAGAACGGTGTCCCCGCGCCCCTGCTGAAGGAAGTCTCTTTAACTAAGCCTGAAAGAACATATCTTCAACTCATAACCTACATCAAGAAGCTCTATCAGAAGGCTGAGATTGTGCATGCTGACCTTAGCGAGTACAATATTATGGTTTGGGAGGGCAAACCTGTGCTGTTTGATGTTTCGCAGGCGGTTTCGCTTAAACATCCCATGGCTCAACAATTCTTGCGTAGGGACCTAGAGAACCTAAACCGCTATTTCGAGAAACTGGGCGTAAAGGTTCAGCAGATAGATGAACTGTGCGAAACGGTTACTGGAGGCAAGAGCTGAAACGTTTGTTAAAATCCCTAGAGAACGTATCGGCGCTCTCATAGGACCTGAAGGTCGCGTGAAGCAAAGGATAGAGGAGAAGCTTTCGGTAGACCTCAATATAGACAGCGAAAGCGGCAACGTAGACATAATACTCAAATCTAACGCTCAGGACCCCTCCCTCATGTTTCGAGCTCGAGAGGTGGTTACAGCCATAGGCAAAGGTTTCTCGCCTAGACGGGCGTTTACGCTGATCAGGGACAACGAAGCGTCGTTAGAAGTTTTCGATCTCCGAGAAACTGTAGGCAGATCACCCTCAGACCTTAAGCGGTTGAAGGGTCGAATCATCGGGAAAAATGGAAAAACCAGGCGAATCATAGAGGAACTGTCTGAGGCGTCGATATCGGTTTACGGTCACACGGTTTCCATCCTAGGAAACACGGACCAAGTCAGCATAGCAAGCGAGGCGGTTCGCATGTTGCTTAGGGGGAGCCAACACCGCACGGTTTACCAGTTTCTGCAAAGAAAACGGAGCGAACTGAAGAAAAAGAGAATGGAGCTCTGGGAAACCCGACCGCCAACAGAATAACAATAAAGCGAATAGAGTTTGTTTGTGTAGAACCTATACGGGGGGGCATTATTTTTTTGGGAAAAGTTTTGGAATCATAAAGGGGTTTAGGTTGGGTTGTTTTGGTGGCTGATTAACAACGCTTATTTGAAAGTTTGGTTTTCTAGGTTAATTGTTTGGGGTTTGTAGGGTTTATGCTTAATGAGACTAGTACAAGGGAGAAAGACAAAACATATTACATTCTGAACGCAACCTTATGGATGTATGATTCTTTATGGGTGTGCCGAAGCCGACTGAGATGACTTCGGGATTTGGAGTCTAGACTGAGACTGTTATTCCTCTAGCTGTACATCCTCGAGTCCCACATATTCCTCAAGCCTATCAAAGTATTCAGAAACCGATTCCACTTTATAGAACTCAAAGATCATTTGCTGTTGGTCTTCGTTAAGTCCGTAAAGGCTTACCACTATTTCATCTATCTTCTGTGCATTGTGCAATATTTTCCTTTCAACTTCAGAGAGACTCTGGTCGATGATGTGTTTGGAGTCAAATTCATCCATCAAATTCGAGATTTTGGTGACATTTTCGCCTATGTTTGTCTTGAACTTTGGTATCCGAATATTTTTTAGGATAACCTCTAAGGGTTCGTTCTTGCCAAGAATTTTTTTGCTGCGATTTCTTTCGATGAATGATCTAACTGAGAGGAGTAGAAACTTTCGTATCGATGTGTTGTTAATTGTTATTTCTAATATTTTTTGTCTGGTTCGTTCTTTGTCCTTTCTAAAGTCCGCTTCAAATAGCAATTTGGAGTCAGTTTCTTCAATCCCAATTCGGTATACTTCGTACTTTGGCTTATTTTCTTTTTGTGGTTCCTTGAAGTGAACCCTTTTGTCAGAGATTTGATATGCTATTGCATTATCGTAATAAGATTCAAATTTGACTTCTTCATGAGTTTCTGCTTCAGTCAATTTTTCAAACGACTCTAGCGCAGCTATTCTCATTCGATTTAGGTTAGTCATTTCTTTGGCTAATTCGGATAAGCGATTGTGGTCATCTTTAGTGGGTTTCTTAATTGGAACTCTCTCGATCAGTCCTGTGTAATATTCAAATTCAGATTTTTTTCTTCTGCCGTAAAATGTAATGTATGCGTAATCCATCAGACTTGAGTTCAGGATAGCAAGTAAATACCATGCGCTAACAGTAGACCGATATTCGTTTTTAATAGCGAGAACGTAAACATCCATGGAGCTTATTCTTCTTTCGTTATCCATTGCAAATCTGTTACTAGGTGCTTTATACGGGACAACGATCTTCTCTTCAAGCGCAAAAAGTTCCTTGATGTTAGGCACAGTATATTGATACCAACTTCGTTTAGGAATCGGTTGTTCCTCAGTCACTCTACATGGATATCGCTGAATTAGCTTGTCATAGTATTTTAGAAGGTGCTTTTTTACAGGATGGTCATCTGAAAGTTTATCAACATCAATGTCCTCTGTGTAAATCCAAAATTCGTTTCTATCGTAGATTGTATATCTTCGAATATCTCCATTTCTAACTAATTTTCTTACAAACTCATGAGGAATTTTTTCTGAATCCATTTGGTTTTTGGTGACCCGAAAAGCCTTATCTAGTCCTGTTTGCATGCCCATTCCAATGTCACAAAGTCCAACTGACCCACCTAGTGGCCAAGCGTTCTCTTCGATCATTGCTCTGAACTGCTTTTCGGCAGCATAAAGTAGTCTCCAAGGTTCGTTTGAAAGTTCAGATTGAGACATAGGAAAAATCGCAAGATTTGGAAGTTGATAAAATTCAGTCCCGATACGTTCAGCAATTATGTCAGTCAGTAGGCTGTGTTTGTTCTTCCAATTCTTTATCTTTGCAACGTCAATCGTGTTATCAAGGTTTTGTCTCAAGTCAGTTGATTTCTTGAGGACCATAACAACGCATCGAGTATTTATTCCTTGAAAAAGTTCAACATTTCCCCAGTCAATCAAAATCCTAATCTTTGCATTTTTTGGCAACCATTCTCTTAGCTTATCCGCATTTTCTGCCTCAAGAAAGTATCGAGATGTAATGTACCCAAGTGAACCGTCTTCCTTAAGAAGTGCAATTCCTTTTTTATAGAAATGGTATAGTATGTCATTCTTATTCGAGAATATTTCTCGGTCTTTTTTCTCTAGGTAGTCCCTAAGTCGACCACCGAATTTATAGAGGTTAATATAAGGAGGATTACCAACATAAACGTCAAATCCTCCGTCATCGAATACCTCAGGAAAGTTCACATGCCAATCGAATGGCCCTTTGAAGTCTTCATAATCTTGTTCATCAACCAGATATTGCGGCAATGAAGTTTCAATAGCATTCTCAATTTCCATAATAAGATTCTTGAGTTCTCCAGAAAGTTCTTTATCACGCTTCTGAAGACTGAGAACCTCCTTTTCGTCTGTGTTTAATGAAATTTGACTTCTAATTTGTCGAAGATCATTTCTTATTGCTTTTATACTATCCAACTTAGCGTTATATGTCACAATGTTGCTTTCGTCATGGCAAACCATTGAATTACCCCATTGAATGTTAAGATCTAAAGGGGGTAACAATTTCCTCTTCGTGGCGCCACCAGAGTAGTAATAGGCGGTACGATTCAGATCAATGTGATGTAACCATAGATTAAGTTTGGTCAATTCAACGGCTTTGGTGTCTAAGTCAACTCCGTAGATATTTTCAAGGAGTACTCGCTCACCGATCTTGTCTATGTAGTATTCCGCTATTTTCTGCTCATGAAGTTTTGCTCCTCTGTATTCTTCGTACAAAGCTGCATTGTAGCGGGAGTAGTACAAGGTAATCGTTTTAAAAGTCTCTATAAGAAAAGAACCGCTCCCACACGAAGGATCAAGTACTCTTATTTTTCCAATTTCTAGAATTTTTCTTTTGGATTCATCCATCTTTCCTTGTTTCAACAGTTGAATTGCAGTTGTGAATATTGCAGAAAGTCGAGGTTCTAATGTGTGTGAGAGGATAAACTTAACAATGTGAGTGGGTGTAAAATATGCACCTTCTTTTTGCCTCAGTTCAGGAGTCTCTTCGATTGTAATGACTTTTTTTCCATTATTCAATTGTTTAAAGCCAAGAGTATGAGCAAGGTATTTTTCATAAACAGTACCAAGTATATCAAGAGATAATTCCATGAAATTATAACCGTAAAGGCCTTTATCTTGGGGCTCTTGTATGCCCACTACCTCCCGCACTTTTTGCTGCGCTGTATTAACATCTTTCAACAATTCTTCAAAGAACTGACCGTCAAAATTAAATTTGTCACATTCTTGTTGTTCAAATAGTTCTGTGTCGTAGAATCTCCAAAAGCCATCAAATAACAATCGGATATAGTCTGAAAGGGTAGCTGTAGGTATCGTTTTTCCTTCTTTCCAAGCTTCATATTGCGATCTGACCCATCTCGGCTTGAGTACTCCTATCGCTTCAAGTCTCCTAAGAAAGATGAGTCTACTTAAGAATACATGTGAAATTTCTGAAATCTGTTCTATTGTCAATCTTGGATTTTCCAAATAAAAGGCATTAGCTATGATCTTTCGCCATTTTTTCAAGTCTTTAAGAAATTCTTCATCAAGTTTATGTCCTGGGCTTTCGTAGAACCTGTTCAAAAGTCGATTATTTCTTACCCCCTCTGGAGATAGTATGTCCTTTAGGTTCTGGAATGTTTCTTGCAGTTGTTGATGACTTAACTTATGAAAAGGTTTAGGGTCGCGTATGGGCTCTGACCAGTGATATAAATATGTCTCAGTAAAATTTGTCAGTATCCCCCAACTGACCCATTCGTTCTCAGGCTTATCAGCATTATAATTCTTAAGATAGTTGAGAAGTTCTTTGGCATATTTTTTGTCGATGTTTTTATCTGTGCATGCCTTAGCTTCAATGAAGATTCTCGGTTTGTCATCGATTATTAATGCTATATCCTTCCATTCCACTCCTTTAACTTTACCCAAATACTCTCTATCGTAATATTCGGGTACGTGCGTACTTGACCAACCTAAGTTGGCTAAAAAAGGTTCGATAAGCATCTGCTTTGTTTCTTCCTCAGGCTTGCCTACAAATTGTCTCACTCCAGAAACGTAATCATTGCACAATTGAACTAGTGCTGGAATGTCCAAGAGCGTCACCGTATCTAAAGGTTGATCTTGTTTGGTATAAAAGTTCTCCAAGCCTATATAACCTACACTACAGAATAACAATAAAACACGTCCTTATTTACCGGCTAAATGTTAAAATAACAAGTTTTAGATTTTTACTTTGCTGTGA
Source organism: uncultured Candidatus Bathyarchaeia archaeon (assembly GCA_964655075.1). Classification (GTDB taxonomy): domain Archaea; phylum Thermoproteota; class Bathyarchaeia; order Bathyarchaeales; family Bathyarchaeaceae; genus CAZZLD01. Next base: position 90,607 of record CAZZLD010000004.1, on the reverse strand, counting down.
ACTCGAATCATAGCTCACTGTCTACTTTTCCGCTAAGGCGTTTTGTAGTTTTTTTCAGGCTGAAAAGGTTTTTTATCTGCAGTTAAGTATTCCTTTGGGAGAACGGTTAATTGCAGAAAAAGGCAGTTTCCGTCGGGTTTAAGGTGTTAAAACCTGCAGAGGCGTCAATCAGGGAGGATTAAACTATAGCAGAAGCTTTTAAGGAAATCAGCCCGGCAGACTTCTTCTATCGCAACCGAGACATAGCGGGCTTCACCAATCCTGCGAGGGCCGTCTACTCGACAATAAGGGAACTTGTGGAAAATTCTCTTGATGCGTCTGATTTGATGCGGATTCCCCCTAACATTTACATCCGATTAGCCTCAAAGGACGGAACCGGCTCAGACGTCGAGACCTATCAGATCAGAGTGGAGGACAATGGTTCAGGCGTTCCAGCCCGCCACATTCCGTCAGCCTTCGGTCAAGTTCTCTTCGGCTCAAAATATAAGCTTAGGCAGACCCGCGGCACCTTTGGTCTCGGAGGAACCATGGCAATCCTATATGGGCAGATAACCACTCATGAACCGGCTTACATTGCCTCAAGCACCGGAACCGCAAGGATTTACGGGTATAAAATTATGATCGATATACAGAACAACCGCCCTATAATTCTAAACCACAAAGCCCATGTGAACAAAGAGAATTGGCATGGAACCGTGGTGGAATTCAGTCTTGAGGGAGACTACCTCAGAGCCATGCCTAAAGTGCTGGAGTACCTGAAACAAACAGCGGTTGTGAACCCCTACGCGAACATTACATTCGCTGATCCAAAGGGGCGGTTATACAGGTTCAGCCGCGCTACAACAGAAATGCCGCTTCCACCCAAAGAAATTTCGCCCCACCCCTTCGGCGTGGACGTGGAAACCATTCAACGCATTATGTATGTAACCCAGAGCCGAAACATGCTAGAGTTCATGCAAACCCATTTTCACAGGGTCGGAGAGAGAATCGCCCACCAATTTCTGGATTTCGCCGAAATACCTGCGAGTAAGCGACCGAAAAATATGGGACCTAAAGAAATAGTGAAGCTCGTTCGGAATTTGAAGAAGTTTGACGGGTTCCTCCCTCCAGACGCCAGCTGCCTATCTCCCTTAGGCGAAGACCTGTTAAGGACTGGGATCCTGAAGGAGTTAAAGCCTGAGTTCACGGCGGTTTGTCAACGCAAGCCCTCAACTTATTCCGGCCACCCCTTCATCGTGGAGGTCGCCATAGCTTACGGCGGGGAGATTCCTAGAAAAGGCGACATTATTTTGTATCGGTTTGCTAATCGGATTCCTTTGTTGTATGATGAAGCCAGCGACGTTTCATACAGAATCCTCAAGTCTATGAATTGGCGGAGATATAAAGTCTCAGCAGATATGCCCATCGCTCTTCTAGTCCACGTATGCAGCACCAAGATTCCCTACAAGACAGTGGGCAAAGAGTTCATCGCGGGAAGACCTGAAGTTGGACGGGAGATATTGAATGGAATCCGCGAAGTCGCGCGCAGACTGCAGCTCTTTTTATCCAAGCGGGAGCATGTTGAAAAACAGCAGAGGCGACTGAGCACGTTTTCTAAGTATCTGCCTAAAATCGCAAGGTTCTCAACAGATTTAGCTGGAAAGAAGCAGCCTCCAGATATTGAAAAATTGTTAAAGAGCGTGAAGAAATTTGAAGAAAGAGACAGTTAAAAGCTCCGCGGTTGAGCGGAAAAAAGAGGTCCTGACGAATTTAGAAAACCTCGGTTCGCAGCTTTACGGACAGATGGAGAAGGGCTCTTTTCCATGGATTGAGATGCCGAGCCGATCCACCGAGAACATATTTTACAGTCCGGAAGCGCGCCAGTATGTTTTAGGCGAAAAAACTGTGCGCAGAACCGCTAGGAACATCCGCCACATCCGACCCTTCACTCAGCTGGTTTGGACTGCATACTTCGCCCATGAGCTTACGCAGAAACGTAAAACCAGCACGCTGAGGGACGTGTACTATTCAGCGCAAGCTTACGAAATGTCCTTCCAAGACCAGTCTGAATCAAACAACATCATAACCGACCTCGAAACCGTGTCAGGCACATCCAGAGAAGACTTCAACGTGTTCCCTGAGGAGCGGTCCGCGGTTTTCGGCGACTTAACCATAGAATACACGGTTCCCGGGTACGAGGGAAGACAGTTGAACTTAGCGTCTCATCCAGACGGAATGATGATAGGTCCTGCGCTCACGTATTCCGAGTTCGTTAAAACCAGCGCGGACAAGGTCATAGTCATCGAGAAGGGCGCCATGTTCACGCGGTTCGTCGAGGAAGGAGTTTACAATAAGTTCAATTCGATTCTGATTTACACAGCGGGGCAAGCACCCCGAGCAACTCGATACTTCATCCACCGCTTAAACAAGGAAATGGACCTTCCCGTGTTCATTTTCACAGACGGCGACCCTTGGGGCATGCACATCGCCATGGTCCTCATTTCAGGTTCCGCTAACGCCGCGCATCTGAGGGAGTTGACTACCCCTGATGCTAAGTGGTCCGGGGTTTGGGCTTCCGACATTGTGGATTATAAGCTGCCGAGCGATAAACTGACGGATATTGACATTAAGCGGCTCCACGAACTGCGAAAGGACCCGCGGTACAAAGACGAGTTGTGGCAGAGGGAGGTTAAGACGTTCCTGAAGATCGGGAAGAAAGCGGAGCAAGAGGCTTTCAGCAGATATGGCTTAACCTACATTGTTGACGAGTACTTGCCGGCGAAACTGAAAGAAACCGCGTGACCCTCCCGCGAATGGAATAAAATAAATAAGACCAGTCACGCTCTAGACTAGAGCATATTCACGGTTGAGGATTTAACATGAGTGAAGAGGCGCCTGTGGGATTAAAGATCATGGAGAAGATTTTCGGCATTCTCCTCATTGTCTTCGGCTTCCTGCTAAGTTTCTACTACTACCAAACCACGGGACTGATTGGTCCCGGCTTCATTTTCTTCTTCATTTTCGGAATAGCTTTGATGATTTTCGGCGTTTTCATGTTATGGGTGAAGATTGAATAGATAAGCTGGAACCTTATTAGCTGCTGAGTTACGGAAGCGTCTTCTGCGGGATTGTTAGGTTTGGTCAGGCTGGTGTGTGAATGGCGGTGACTTTTGCTCCGACGTAAGCCCATCCGCCCAGCCAATAGTCTAAGTTTTCGCTGATGTATTTAATGGTGGCTTGTAGCCCTTCGGCGGTGACCTGGGCTATTGTGAGATTTTCAGGTTTGAAGCGGAAGCCCCATTTGTTGCCGTATGCTTCCACGATGCTGCCGATGAACATTCTCGTTCCGTTCTGGTTCAGTTGAACTAGTTGGGTCCACACGTTGTCGTCAGTTGTTTCCACGGCTATGCGGTTCCCGTTTACGTCTTGTATGACTGCCCAACGGTCGGTTTCATGTTTCAAAGTCGTGATCTGCACGTAGTTGAACCAAACAACTGCCCCTGAGCCCACTGCCAAAACGATTAACAGAACAGCAGCCGCTAACAGTTTTTTCATTTTTTCTTTGCCTCCACGGAAGCCCTATTCGCCTTTTAACTTCCATAGTCGCAGGAAAACCTAAAAATCCATGCTTTAGAACGCTGCGTTCTAAAACCTAGAACATCATTAAAAACTATTTATTCTGTTTCTGCCATATACTTACAGGGGTAAATTTGATGAACGACACTTCGTATGGGCAATGGAAAGTTGTGAACGTGTTTCTGTCTTCTAGGTCTTCAGGTCGAAGAGTAGCGAAGAGTGTTAGTCGAAGTGCGAGGGGTCTAGCTAGAAGAAAGCTGTTAGAGGATTTCTATTTCAACAAGTACACGTTAAAAGATTCGAATTACGTGAGGTTCGGTTTCTATCAACTACAACCTGAAGGTGAAGCAAAGCTCCGTGAAAAAATGGCTAAACGGGGCAAGGTGTCGCCGGGGTCTCCTGACTTGAAGGAAGTTGACGGCGTCGCGTTAGACGCGATTAAGTGTTCTGCTCGTAAGGTTTCAGAATTGGTGTCTAAAGAGTTCAAGGGGTCTCCGACCGTTCTGCAGTCCGCCTATTTGATTCATTTCTTCTTGAATCAACTTTTCTTCTCTTATGAAGACGAGCTGAAGCTCTACAAAATTGCAACAGACGGAATTAAAAGGACACTAGGAAAGTAGCGTGCAAGCATTAGCTCAATCTCATTGACGAGAAGGCGGGTCTTTCGACTGCCATATGTGACTTGACCTAAACATCCTCACCAGTAACCATTCCTATATACATTTCCACCACTCCTTTTGTAGAAGCAATCCTATATTTGATAAAACATGTGAAAGTTTATGGAGGCTCGCTTCTTTCTATGTATATGTTCTCAGCATATCTTATAAATATTGGGTTTTATACAATAGTATTCTAAAAACGTTGCGCGTTTACGTTACTGAGAAAGGTTCTCAAGTTCAAAAGCCATAAATTCTTTGCTGTTTGGGTATATTTTCCTGATTATCTCTACAGCCTCAAAAACCGTTGTCGCATTTGGAAAAATCCTCTTGTAGTCGCACTCCAAAAAGATTCGCGCCAATGAACCCCGACATATTCGCGTTATCCTTTTTCTAAGAATCCTTCTCCCAGACTGCAGAGTCGTTATGTCCCCAACCTTACTGTTTTTCCATTGAGACCGTACATTTTTAAGTAGGGCGTCTGTTTTGCCACGCTCAAAATTCTCGAAATACTTGTTTTTCAACATGAACAAAGGCATAACAGGAACCTCTAAATTATGTTATTGCTCAATATGGCAATATTGTTGTGTTTCTTTTTCGCCTTCTTTCATTGTACGGAGTCTGATTTCTTCTTCCCAAGCCCTTTTGAAGGGTTCGTAACTCCTCAGCGCGGATAATACCACGTCGACCCTGGTCTTGTAAAGCCCGCTCCTCGCAAGCTTGTCTAAGGCCTTAACCACATTCTTGTGGAACTTGAAGTTTACCAACACTTCGACCTTCTCTTCCTCTCCAGACATCGGTTTCACCTTCATAGGTCTACACACTGTATAGGGATTGTAAAGACTACATATATATTTAGCTATTCCCTATTATACATTGAGAGTTGAAAGGAGAATGTTGAAAACAAGTTACGAATCAACCGGTGAAGGGCTTATTGAAAAGGCAGAGTTGGTCATGGCTGTCAGAGGCTACGAGGATGAAGAAAGGCAACGATGGGATGACGGAATAGACCTCATTGCTTCACATGGTGAGTCAGACGATAAAATGTTGTTGCGTGTTATAACAGAACCAAAGTCAAAATCCGGTGTTGTTGGAGTAGACAATATTAGGGATATACGTAAGGACTTGCCGCTTGAGGACTATGATAAAGTGGTTCTAATAGGCAGAAGTTTCACAAGCGCCGCACAGGAAGAACTGAGGCGGGAGGGCATCGAATTTGTTTCAGAAAAGTACATGCCCTACTTTAAACTAGAAACACTTTACGCCACGATACAGAGTTGCATAGATTACCTATGCCAAGCTAAGTGTGGCCTCATTCCCAAGAAAGAGTCTGATTGCAAGGGGTATTCCGAGGGCCGCTACTCCTGCAAGGTCAGGCTAATCAGCGACGATGCTACATTCCACCTTGAACGCGGTTGGAGAAAGCTTCTCCAAAATGATCTCAAGCAGCTTTTAGCAATAAGCAACGCTCCAAATGATAAGTAAGTCGTATAGAGGCTCTTCCTGATCAAGAGCGGAATAGAAACGATTAAAGGTGGTTTTCGTGAAGCTTGGCATTTCGTGTTATCCGACTGTTGGGGGAAGCGGAATTTTAGCCACCCGCCTAGGCATAGCGCTGGCACACAGGGGGCATGAAGTACATTTTATTACGTATGAGGCTCCTTTTTTGCTTCAAGATAGAGATTACAAGAACGTTTACGTTCATCTGGTGGACGTGGTTGAGTATCCCCTGTTTAACTACGTTCCTTACACTGTCGCCCTAGGTTCACAGATGATAGATGTCGTCAAAGAAGCCGAGTTGGATCTGCTTCATGTTCATTACGCTATACCTCAATCAACCTCTGCTTTCCTAGTGAAGAAGGCACAGGGTGTCCCCTACATTGTTACTCTGCACGGCTCGGACGTTTCTATTCTCGGAGTAGATGCTGCTTACCTGAATGTTACTCGATTGTCCTTAAGAGAGGCTGACAAAGTCACGGCTACTTCAAATTTTCTGATTGATAAAGCGAAGAAACAGATGAAGCTTCAAAGAGAAATCGTGAAGATTCCCAACTTTGTTGACTCTAACCTTTTTAGACCCCTGAAAAAGTCTGAAGAAAGAGGGGAAATTGAAACTGTGATAACTCACATTTCTAATTTTCGTCCAGTTAAGCGGGTTCAGGACCTTGTCCGCGCCATGAAGATTGTGGTGAAAAAGACGGAGGATTGTAAGCTGGTTTTGGTGGGGGATGGACCTGAGAGACCTGCGGTTGCAGCCTTGATAGAACGGTTTAAACTCAGGGGTAAGGTGACTCTGACGGGTTTCAGGCGGGACATACCGAGAATCCTCAATTATAGCGATGTGCTAGTGATCCCTTCAGAAATGGAAAGCGCTCCCTTAACTCTTCTTGAGGGAATGAGTTGCAGTGTTCCCGTGGTTGCCGCAAAGGTGGGGGGCGTTCCTGAAATAGTTGAAGACGGTGTCAACGGTTTTCTTGTGGCACCTCGGAAACCGAAGCAGATAGCTGAGAAGATCTTAACCTTACATGAGAATCCGGCGCTTAGAGAAAAGTTGGGAAAGGCTGGGCGAAACATGGTTCTCGAAAAATACTCTAAGAAACGAGTTGTTTCCTTATACGAAGATTTATACGAAAGTGTTGCGTTCAAAAGATAACTTCCCTGGAGTTTGAAAAGAATGGCTTTTCTAAACCTCACTCCCAAACAGTTCCAGTTACTCATTAACATCATTAGTGCATTAGTCATAGCAGCCGCGGTGATCATAGCCGATTGGTTAGTTCGCAGGGCGATTACTCGGTATTCTAGGCGGATGAAGTTACAGAGGCATCTTGAGAACATCTTCAAGTTGTTAGCGAGGATATTGATCGTCGCCGTCGGCGTGGTTGCCCTTCTTCAATTGTTCAACCTGCCTGACACGTGGTTCTTAAGCGTATCCGCTTTAACTGGCGCCGCCATCGGGTTTGCATCCACCCAGACCGTGGGGAACTTTCTCGCAGGCGTGTACATCATGGTTTCTAGGCCTTTCTTGGTTAACGATTACGTGAAGATAGGGGATGTGGAGGGGCAGGTTCGGGAGATAACGGTGAACTACACTAAGATTTACACTCCGACGTACAACCTCATGGAAATCCCCAACAGAAAGGTCCTAGACAGCCAAATCCTCAACTACTCAACGGGAGACTTGTTCGACTACACTTTTACCGTCGGGTTCCCCCACGACATCAGCAACGAGGAAATAACCAGCAAATGCATAGTCCCCGCCATCGAAAAGTTCTATGAGAAATATAAGGAAATTCTACCGAGAAAACCCGAGTTCAGCATGTCCTCCATGGACCGCCTTGGAAGAAGCTTCGCCATAAGAATGTTCTTCCCAGAGAAAAAGACCAAAACCTTCTACGACATCCAACCAGAACTTATGCAGAGCATAGTGAACAACTGGGACAACCTACGAAAACAAAAATAGTCAGCTTCGCTAAAACTCTCCTGCACCAGCTACGAATAGTCGATGCGGTATATTTTGCCTCTGCCGTTGTCGTAAAGCTTAGTGAAGTTGTTCGGATGCAGGGTTTCGTCGAACAGGAGCCGCAGCAGTGTCACTTGGGAGCCGAGCGCCGTAGGCTGATAGGTGCCGTTTTCCACTGTTAGGTAGTCTGCTGCATTGTAACCTGCGATTTGGGCAATCCAAGAAAACTTTTGCAGTTCGTCTGGCGTGAAAACCAGCGCATATGACAAGTTGTAGTTCTTCATGATCTGCAGAGACTGTTCCTCAGGCAACATGAACATCCTAGCTAAATCGTGAATCTTTTCAGAGGACCCCCACGTTCCGAAAAGTTGAGCTTCAAAGTTATTCCACGGGTTTCTGCTCGATCCAACAGTGTACCCTATGTCCTTAGACGGATACGCCTCCACTACTTCTCGGTGACTCCACTCCCTAACCGCCCGCCCATAGTCCCACCAACAAAGCACAACAGCATCAGCGGGCGTCAGCTGCTCGAGCTTAGCGAAAGCCTCCGGCATGCCTTCCTGCTGAGAAAAGTACTTCAGAACAGCGTCCTCACTGTGGCCGAAGTTAATTCTGAGAACTAACAAAAACACTGTAGGAGCCAGAACGATTATGCTAAGAATCGCAATGAACCGCTTACTACGCCAGAACTTCTTCATAAACATGCCTCTGAGACTAGACGTAAGTGTAAACTCGCTCTTCAGAGTATTTGCCCGTAGTCATTTCGTTTTCAATTTCTCGCAATAAAAGAATGCGCTGAAAGGTGGCGGGATGCGTCTGAAACCATCTGTTAAAGGTTAACCACCTGGATTTCGCCTCCTTCTCCATGGCAAGCTCCAGCTCCTTCTCGTCCAAGACACCGTCGTGGTCAAGGTCATATTCTTCTTTGCGGCTTATGATGTTCTGACATTCTAGCCTTGCCAAGGCTTGATCGCATATGTAGAGGGTTCTGGCGCCGTGGGGAGGAGTAGGCGCGAGCGACAGCCCGTAAGTTATCTTGGTGAGGGCACTTTCAAGTTGTCTGGGCGACTTAGTGACGTACGCTGAATAGGCGTCGGCATAATGTTCCCTCAGTCTGCTCAGCCTCATAACAAGCAGGAGCGAAACTATGTAAACAATGAAGGAGACCGCGGCAACCGCCACGAGGGCAGCCCCGAGTCCACCCCCATCCTTCTTTCGCGCACTTCTTCCGCTAATCCAAGCGGCTTCAAATGTTCCTCGCGCAATGAGGTAAGCCAAGAGTGGCACGGCGGACAACGCGGTCATCACGAGAAAATCTTTGTGTCTGATGTGTCCCAGTTCGTGTCCTATTACGCCTCTCACCTCCTCTTCGTTCAAGTTTCGAAGTAAGCCTTCATGAACCGCCAGCGTGGCGTCTCCGCTGGTTCTTCCAAAAACAAAGGCGTTAGGTGTCGGATTGGGAACGACAGCCAGCTTGGGCGTTGGGATTCCGCTCTTCTGAGCTAAGTCTTTCACCGTGGACTCCAACCAAGGGTTCTCGCCAGCCTTTAAGTAGCGCAGTCCCGTTGACGCCCTGACTATGACTGGGCCTATCAGATACTGAATTAATATGAAAATTATGGCTAGAACGAAAGCCCAGATAAACGATAGCTGAAGAATATACATTATTATGGTCAAGAAAGCCGCGAATATTATGCCCACTAACAATATGGGAACAACCATAGCGACTTTCAGTTGAGCTAAAGAGGCCAACTTGTCTTCACCTTCTCTGACGCGGTGTCTGTTAACTCTATTCGTCTTACGTTCTTTTTGCGACTCAAGTATTTATTTTTATCAGGGCGCTTTCTAACCTTTCTTCTTTATGATTAACCTTAACTAGTCGGTTAGGAAAGACTGAAGTTTAACCTCGAAGAATACTGCATACTGGTGCACCATCATGTCGATAGTTGAGGAGATCCGTTGTTCTCACTGCGGCGCCCCGCTTCAGTTCAGCCCAGGAGAGATCGTTGCAACCTGCAGTTATTGCGGCTTCACTCAGGTTATCGAGACTGGACAAGCGTTCGAGTTGGAACATTCCGTGATTCTCAACGAGTACAAACCAGAGCAAATAGACGGTCTCGTGCACGATTGGATGCGGGGCGGCTTCCTGAAACCAGGCGACTTGGCAAGATCATCTAAGATTCTGGAGAAAAACTTAACATACCTTCCGTTTTGGGTTGTCTCCGTCGCAGCTTCGAGCGCCTACAAGGGCATTTTTGAACGTCTAACTCCGCCGGTTGTGAAGGAAGGCAAAATCGAGAAAAAATACGATTGGCTAGTTTTAGCTAGGAAAGCCACAGACTTTCCAACACAAGAATATGAGGTGCCGTTGGAGGGAAAAATTCCGTACGACTTCAGAAAGATCGAGGGCTTCGCCAAGGTGTTAAACAGCGAAATCGAACGTGACGAAGCCGTGGAAGCGGCTAAACAACAAATTGAGAATCTCCATCAGTTTTTGGCGAAGCAGGATGTGGACAAAATCGTTGAGATGAAGACCGATTTTGAAATAGGCGACGCAGTTTATCTGCACGCCCCTATCTGGTTCATAGTTTACGAGTACAAGCGCGAACGCTTTAGTGTCTTGTTAGACGGCGCAACTGGCTCAGTCATAAAAGGAGACATTCCATCAACGAAGTTTGGACTAATTTAACACCGCACACACATAACGTTGTAGCGCCGCAGCTAGAAAAGATCAAGAAATATATATCCGCTCTGTGCCCACTTGTTCACATAACACGTGAAGGTCGGCATCCTAGCATTGGAATTATTATATGAATTCTTGGGCATTCTGTTGACTTCGTTTGGTTTAAACCTTATACCCTTCGCTGGTCCCTCAAACCTTCTGATAGCTTCCAACGCAGCGTTATTAGTCAAAGCCGACCCGCTGGTTATAGGTTTCTTTGTAGCTTTCGGCTCAGCCTCAGCGAAGCTTATCCATTACTTGGTTAGTTTCTTCGTTGGCGAACACTTAGGAGAAGAACGCAGAAGACGGCTCGATGTGACTGCATCAAAGGTGAGGCGTTGGGCTTTCCTCGCGCTTTTCGTGGCGGCTGCAACGCCCGTTCCTGATGAGCCGGTGGTTATACCGTTAGGTTTCTTGAAGTACAATCCACTCAAGTTTTATTTAGCCTTCTTCGCAGGCAAACTCTCCATAACCATCTTTGGAGCCTACCTAGGAAGAGCTAGCCAACAGTTTTTGGCGCCAATAATAAGCGGAGAGATGATAATTGTCGTATCAATAATTTTGACCATAGTGATAACCGTTGCATTACTAAAAATCGATATAAAGAAGATTGCAAATAAGGTTCTCAAATGAGAAACAAAATCCTCTTGAAATACAGCGAATGTAGAAAATATGAGATTGCTATTGAAATAGGAAAGTGATGTTATGGACGTTCAAGATAGAATCGTTATTATCACTGGTGCTTCTTCAGGGATCGGCCTCGCGGCAGCAAGACTTCTTTCTAAAAAGGGTGCGAAACTCGCTCTTGTCTCTCGTTCAAAGGATAAGTTGGAGAAACTTTCAAGAAAGCTTCCCAATTCATTGGCGGTTCCCGCCGATATGACAAAAATCCTTGAAATCGAAAGGATGATTAAACAAACGGAAGAGCATTTCGGGAGAATTGATATCCTGATTAACAGTGCTGGCCAAGGATATGATGCTCCTGTGGAAAAAACTAATATCAACACTTTACATTACATTTTCGATCTAGACGTGGTCGGCCCGCTCGTCGCCATGCAGCATGTTATTCCGATAATGAGAAAGCAAGGCGTAGGAACGATTATTAACATTAGTTCCGGTACCGCACTGATGCATTTGCCGAACATGGGTGGATATTCGGCTCTAAAACATGCGCTGGCCGACATTAGCCTGACTGCACGAGAAGAATTAAAGAATGATAATATCATCGTCAGCGTGGTGTACCCGTTCATTACGCTTACGGATTTCGAGAAAAACACAATTAAAGATTTCATCCCTGATAAGAGAGAGGAAGAAGGCGCCGCCCAATTTCCTGCTGATACAGCAGAGTATGTAGCGCAGAAGATACTCGAGGGTATACAAAGCGGAGAAGCTGAAATCTTTGCGCATGATTGGATGAAGAAAAGAGCCAACTGAGAAGGGAAATTCGAATTTAAGCCGATAATAACGATTTTGAGTGTCAGCTATGGAAATCATTCTCTTATCGAGGTCTATAGTATTTTGGCAACGAAGCTTCATATGGCTTGGTATCAGCCCAGTAGGACTTTCAGCAGCGAGGAGTCGAAGGAGAATCTGCATTTTGCAGAGACCCTTCTGATTAGAGCCAAGTCAATCGTGATGCATTAGTTGTGGCGCCGCCGGTAGGATTCGAACCCGCAACGAGTGGTGATATCCCCCGCAAAACCCCCTTTCTTTTTGCGCCTTGCTTTTTAATGTTTTACCCGTATTGTATTTTTGCGTCGTTAGTTTTTTAAATGTAATGGTTAAATTCTTTATATGTTGTCTATGTGAAGCGGTTTGTGGAAGGGTATGAGGCTTCTCGTTGAATTAGAGGGATTAAGCAATTGCGTGTATGATGTTAAGTATTATCATAAGTTGCAGGGTTTTATCTATGGTTTGTTGAAGGATACCTCGTATCAAAGTTTGCATGATGAGAGAAGATGTAAGTTTTTTTGTTTTTCGAATGTTTTTCCTCCACAGGACTTTAAGCGGGGCGATATTAGGCACTTTTTGATTTCTTCTCCTGACAAGAGTCTTCTCGGCGTGTTTAAGGATAAGTTGAGTCAGCTGAAGCGGATGAATGTTGGCGAGATGTCTTTTTCTATAAGAGGCGTGTCTGTGCTTAGACCAAAGGTGGCTGGGGCCTGCACTTTGATCACAGGCACGCCGATAATTATCAGGATCCCGCGGGAGAACTATGGTAAATACGGTATTAACCCGCCGAAGGATTACAGTTACTTGTATTGGAGGAAGAATTATCCGTTTAACGCCTTTGTTAAGCAGTTGGAGGACAACCTAGTTAAGAAGTATAATGAGTTTTACGGGGTGAGCTTGGATAATGTTCCGTTGTTTGAGCAGTTTATTTTTAAGAAGCAGGTGTGCAATCACATAATAATCGATGGAAGGGAGGTTAAGGTCTTCGGGTCCAACTGGGAGTTCGTCTTTAACTATTTAAGTGAAGAGCAACGGAGAATAATACAGTTCGGACTAGACTGCGGATTTGGAGAACTCAACAGCCTAGGATTCGGATTCATGAACACGGTGAAATAAATGAAGCTCGGATTAGAGTCCGTGAGAGAATGAGGAAAGAAGAATGTTATACGCTATTAAAAGCCTAGGAGACTACGCTATTCAAAAGAAAGGACTGAGTGATGGGGAGGTTTTTGTGCAAAGAGCTAAATTGAGGGATGTTAAGAAGGTAATCTGCGTAGTTTTTGAACAGAAGGATGATAAGATCATCTATGACAATGTCCATCTGGAGAATTATAGCGAATCCAAATCGGTGAAGTATCTGTATAGGACGTTTCGCCATGGTCGTTATGATGTAACGCCCACCACAAGGATGACTTCGCCGGATAAGGTTAAGAAACGATTCCTTCTCTGGTTCAGTATGTATTCTGAGAAGTATGGGAAAAAACCGCTAATTCAAGCTTTAAATAGCGAAATATCCGCGAAAAAGGATGAGATATTTGACGAAGTTTCTAAAGAATACAATTCGTTAAGTAAAGAGGAGAAAAGGAATCTGTTGTTTACAGTTGTAATAAAGAAGGAGGGGGAGCAGAAGTATCTCGGAGACTACAGTATTTTTAGGGATATTTTTAAAGAGGAATCGTTAACGAAGTTTTTCTATAAGTATAAGGTGGAGTCAAAAGGAACTGGTGTATGTTGTCTTTGCGGAAAGACCATGGAAGTTTGGGGGTTTGCATCTCCCTTTTCTTTTTACACCCTTGACAAAAAAGGGTTTGCACCAGACTTTTTGCAAGAAGATGCGTGGAAACGGTTACCGCTATGTGCTGGCTGTGCAATTTCTCTGACGGCAGGCAAAGAGTTCCTTGACAATTACCTTTTGAAAAGGTTCTATGGATTTAGCTTTTACGTCATACCAAAATTCGTTTTTGGAGACGTTCATGAAGAGATTATCAGGGATATAACCGATAGTGAACGTGAAAGAAGGTATGACAATTGTCTTCTATGCAAAGAGGATGACATTTCAGACTTTGTGAGAGAGAAAGAAGATATACTGAACCTGATTTTTATGTTCATCAAACCTAAGCAAAAAGACTTCTTTGATATAGTTCAGTATGTTGAGGATGTTCCCCCTTCTTGGATAAGAAGGCTGTATAAGGCTATTGAAAAAGTTTCGTCTCTCTCTTTGTTCAAAGAAGAGTCTCTTAAGAAGATATTAGGTGAAAAATGGGTTGGAGATGTAAAGAAAAGAGACAGCACTATAGGTGGGTTGGTTCGAACTTTTTTTCCGAGCTCAAAATACACGGGAATATTTGACAAATACTTCATTGGCATCGTTGGGGACATCTTAGCACAGAGGCCAATTGATAGAAGTTTGTTGATAAAAGCTTTTGTGAGAGAAATGCGAAACAAGCATATTGAAGAGAAAACGTGGCAAGAGAAAATGCTTTCGTTAAAATCTCTGATGTTACTTCTATTCTTAGAGGAGTTGGAACTATTAAGGTGATCAGAATGAAAGAAAATGAAGTAACCGAAAATACGAGGGCTAAAGAAATCGAAAGGTTTCTCGCAGACCATGGAAACGCTTTTGACACCCCGGACAAGAAGGCGGCATTTCTTGAAGGCATCTTAACCCAATTTCTCTTGGACGTACAATATGCAAATCGTCAATCGACACCATTCAAATCAAAACTCTACGGATTAAGACTTGATGAAAAAAGGCTGAAAAGACTGTTCCCCAAAATCATAGAGAAGTTCAGAGAATATAGAATCGTCTATCCTTGGCTGGAGGAAGCGACCTCAAGATATCTTATAAAAGCGGAAGAACATGGTTGGAGTTTGTCAAAGGATGAAATAAGTTACTACTTTGCGTTAGGATTAAATTTAGGAAGGGTATTTAAATAAAGAGCGAGGATGAAGAATGCATAGCATAAATAATAGATCTGAAATCGTATTCTTGTACGATATAAAGGACGCAAACCCAAATGGAGACCCTATGGATGAGAACAAACCAAGGATTGACGAGGAAACAGGGATAAACATTGTAACAGATGTTCGATTGAAAAGAACAATCAGAGACTATTTACACAATTTCAGAGACAAAGATATCTTCGTGATAGAAGATATCAAAGAAGACGGAACACAAAAAACCAGGGAAGAGAGAATCAGGGATCTGGAAATCAAGACTAGAGATGATGAACAGAAGTTACTTGCAAAATATGTTGACTTAAGATTGTTCGGCGCGACAATTGCGCTGGCAGCCGAAGAAAAAAGAGCAAAGGGCAGGTCTATAACGTGGATAGGCCCTGTTCAATTCAGATTTGGTAGGTCTCTGCATAAAGTAGAGCCCGTAACAATTAAAGGTACAAGTGTGATGCCGTCAAGGGAACAAGTAACACAAGGTACTTTTATTGAAACACAGATTCTTCCGTATTCTTTAATATGTTTCTATGGTCTTGTTAATGAGAATGCTGCGAAAACGACAAATCTCACCAAATCCGATGTGGATCTTCTCTTGGATGGAATTTGGAATGGAACCAAGAATCTCATTACAAGATCTAAAATCGGTCAAATGCCACGATTCCTTTTAAGAGTAATCTACAAAGAAGAGAATTACCATGTGGGCGACCTAGATAAGAAGATAAGTCTAAAATCTGCAAAAGAAGGCGTAGAAATAAGGAACATATCGGAACTCAAACTAGATGTCACAGGTCTGATGAAGGAACTCGAAGCAAATAAACAGAGGATTGAAAAAGTACAGTGTGAAGTAAACTATGATGTAGTATTTTTGGTTGATGGCACCGAAGTTAAAGGCAACAACATCCAAGACAGTATATCCAAAGTAGGCATTGAAGTGGAACATCTTAATCTAGAATTAAAATCGAAGCAAAGCAAAAGTTAATTGCAGCGCAGAGGATAACTTTGACGAGTATGGATAGAGTACTAGTCTTTGACATTTGGGGGGACTATTCCCATTTCAGAAAGATAGAAACAACAACCTCCCCCTTAACTTACTCTATCCCAACAGGAACAGCATTGTCCGGAATCATATCAGCAATTGTTGGATTAGAAAGAGATTCGTATTACGAGTTATTCCATCCCGAACATACAAGAATTGCGATAAGAATACTTGAGCCAATTAAAAAGACTAGAATAAACCTGAGTCTGATAGACACCAAGCGAGGTTTCTTTCTATGGGATATCAAGGAGAACCCTCGCACGCTCATACCCTTTGAGTTTGTCAAACAACCAAAATATAGGATCTATTTTTGGACAGAACATGAAGAACTTTATCGGAAACTGAAAAAGTATCTTGAGAGGCATCAGAGTTTTTATACTCCATACTTTGGTATTTCTGAACTTATTGCCAACTTTGGATATAACAATGAATACAAAGTAGAGGCTCCAAAAAAAGCAGCGGGGCCTGAAACAATTCATAGTGTGATCAGAAAGGACCGAGCTAAATTAATTGTAGAGAAAGAAAAGAGATTCGCACTAGAAAGGATTCCTATCTTTATGGATAAGCACAGGGTTGTTCAGGAGTATGCTGACGTTTTCCTTGAAGTAAACGCTCAACCTCTGAAAATTGCAGATGGTGAATTTTATGCAGTAGGAAACGAAAATGTCGTCTTCCTTTAAGTTAAAGTCTCATCCAGATAAACTGTTAATTGATCATCTTAGAAATGTTGGCGGATTATCCAAGGACATAGTAAGTTCTAAGCACATTGAACATAAGACTATTCTTTCTGACTTGGCCTATTTAATTGGCATATCTCACGATTTTGGGAAAGCAACTACCTTTTTCCAGAATATGCTGGAAAGTGAAAAGAAGACAAAGTATGCTAGACACAGTTATGTCTCTTCATTATTAGGGTATCATCTCACCAGAAACTATCTCTGCAGCATCCACAGACTGGAAGAGTTCTGGCATATTCCAGCAATAGCGTGGATCGTAATAAAGAGGCATCACGGTAACATTCACAACCTCAGAGGACCTTTGGACGCAGAGGCATCTACGTTAAACGATCCGAATGAGAAGGAGATTATCGAGAAACAAATACAAGATATACTGGCCAACAATATACTTGAAGTCAAGGAAATTTATAAAGAAATCTTAGGAGATTTCGATTTTCAACAATTCATCGATAGAATCAAAGGTTTAGATGAATTTACAGGAGAAATACGCAAGGGCCTAGTAAAAATTTGCAGGGAAAAAAACATAGAACACTACTTTTACATCATGTTCTTTTATTCTGTTCTTCTAGATGCTGATAAACTAGACGCTTCAGAAACAATAATCCCCGCTAGAATCAAGAATATCAAGAGAGCCATCATAGATAAATATAAACTAGTCAAATTTAGCTCGAATGGGAAGCCCATTGATCAAGTTAGAGAAAATGCTTATGAACAAGTCAATAACACGCTCCAGAGCCTAGACCTAGAAAAAGAAAGAATTCTGTCTATTAATCTCCCAACCGGAATGGGCAAGACACTTACGGGATTATCTTTCTCTTTGGGATTACGAGAACGAATAGCAAAAGAACTGGGCTTCACTCCACGAATAATATACAGTTTACCGTTCTTGAGCATCATAGACCAAAATGGTAAAGTAATTGAAGAAGTTCTTATGAGAGGCGGCGGCTACAATGAAATTCCATCAAACCTTTTTTTGAAACACCACCATCTCGCCGATATTAAATATAGAGAAGTGAGAGATGGCGAGCTGTATCCTGTCAAAGACCTCAACAAGTCTTTGCTTCTCATGGAAGGATGGAACTCAGAGATAGTCATAACAACTTTTGTACAACTTTTTCATAGTCTGATCACCAATAGAAATCGAGCTACCAGAAAATTCCACAACATATTGAACTCAATCATAATACTAGATGAGGTTCAGTCGATACCCCACAAATATTGGCTTTTGGTCAACAAGACCTTGAAATATCTGGCTGCAAAATTCAATTGTTGGATCATACTAATGACAGCCACACAGCCTCTAATTTTTGAAAAAAACAGGGAAATAAAGGACTTAATAAAAGACAGAGAACAATACTTTGACTTCTTTGACAGAATTAACTTTAACTTCGATCTTGATGGAAATGGGAATTTCAATGAAAGAAGTTTTGACTTGTTTGCAGATGAGGTTTTCGCCGAGGTCGTTAACAATAGAGACAAAGACTTGATGGTTGTTCTGGACACTATCGAGTCTTCTAAGAAACTCTATAAACATTTGAAGAAAGAGTTATCCACCTGTTACAATCTAAGCGCGGAACAAACCCTCGACAGTGACGGAGTCTGCAATTTTCCCGATTTTGAACTCATCAATCTCTCAACCAATGTTTTACCATCTTTCAGATTGAATAGAATCGATAGAGTAAAGAAGAAAAACAAGAGAAAAGTCGTCATCACCACACAGTTAATTGAGGCAGGCGTTGACATCAGCGTTGACATTATCTATAGGGATATGGCTCCACTAGATTGCATAATCCAATCAGCAGGAAGATGCAATAGAAACGATGAAAAGAAAGGCGTGGTTAACGTTGTCCTCTTAAAGGATGAAAATGGCCGAAATTTCTGCGATTATATTTACGACCGGGTCCTTATAGACGCAACAAAAGAAATAATTCAAGACTTTGGGAAGAAGGCATCTGAGAGAGAATTTGTCATTAAAGCAACGGACAAGTATTATAGATTATTAAAAGAGAGGGAAAGCCCTGATAGGTCTGAAGCGATTTTAGATCACCTAAGAAAGTTGAACTTCGCTGACACGACCGAATTTAGATTGATCGAGGAAGAGTACCCTACATTATCAATATTCATTGAAATTGATAAAGAGGCTGAAAGGACAAGAGAGCAAATTGAAAGGGTGTTAACTTTAGAAAAGGGGTTCAGAAAGCGGGAGAGCCTTCTGAGGATGAGAAAGAGAATAAATGAGAATACTATTTCAGTGAGGTATTCAAAAAAGGCTGAAAGCATAACTTCTCTGCCTTATCTCATGGATGAGTACTTTAGATATGTACCTAGGAACGAATTAAGTAATTGGTACAAGCTTGACACGGGATTTTGTATTCCGGAACAAAATGCCGCAATAATCTGAAGGAAAGGTTATCTCTTGAAAAGAAAGAATAATTCAAAACCTGCCTTTTTGTCTGGGGACTTAAGGTTTACTGGTACTCAGATTAATTATTTTTTTGTTTGTAAGCGTAAGCTTTGGCTCTTCTCTCATGATCTTGAGATGGAGATGGAATCCGACCTCGTCTTATTAGGTAAGCTTCTCC
Source organism: uncultured Candidatus Bathyarchaeia archaeon (assembly GCA_964655075.1). Lineage (GTDB taxonomy): Archaea > Thermoproteota > Bathyarchaeia > Bathyarchaeales > Bathyarchaeaceae > CAZZLD01. The sequence continues at coordinate 71,452 of CAZZLD010000004.1, read as the reverse complement.
ACGAAAGGGGCTATAAGAGGAAGTTCAAGGAGATATCCATCGGGCGAATCAAGATCGACTTCTTAGAGAGAGGCTGCGAGATTCACGAGGTTAAGCGTTCTAGGCGAATAGAGAAGGCTCACGTCTTTCAGCTCCTCTATTACCTCTATTACTTGAAAAGGCTTGGCGTGAAAGCCAAAGGAGTTCTAAACTACCCCCTGTTAAAAAGGAGAGTGGAAATAGAGCTGACCGCTGAAAAAGAGAGGGAAATGGAAGAAGTTTTAACTGACATCGCAGGCATTCTCTCACAAGATAAGCCTCCGAGTGGAATCAGAAAGTCTTACTGTGGAAAGTGCAGTTATTTTGAGCTTTGCTGGTGTTGAAAATGGTTAAGAATTATTATATTTTGAGGAGTGGAAGACTGAGAAGGAAGCAGAACACGGTTTACTTCGAAAACGTGGAGATGAAGAAGGCTATACCAATAAACGATGTCAACGCCCTCTACGCCTTCGGCGAGTTAGATGTCAACTCTAAGCTACTCAACTTCCTCTCCCAAAATAAGATACCCATACACTTCTTCAACTACTACGGCTTCTACTCCGGCTCCTTCTACCCCCGAGAGTACCTGAAATCAGGTTTCCTCCTAGTGAAACAGGTTGAGCACTATCTTAACAAGAAGAGAAGGTTGGACATCGCTAAGGAATTCGTCAATTCAGCGAGCCACAACATCTTGAAAAACTTGGTGTACTACAGGAAACATGGAAAAGACGTTGCTGAAAACATCGAAAAAATTGAAGAGTACCTAAAAGAGCTTGAAACGGTAAACACGGTTCCTGAGGTTATGAGCGTTGAAGGAAGAATAAGAGACCAGTATTATGGAAGCTTTAACGAGATTCTAAGGGAAGGCTTCACCCTCGAGAAAAGGGTTAAGAGACCCCCCGACAACATGGTGAACTGTCTGATCTCCTTCGGGAACTCCCTTCTATACTCTACGGTGTTGTCGGAGATCTATCGTAGTCAGTTGAACCCGACCATAAGCTATTTGCATGAACCCGGCGAGAGACGGTTTTCCCTGAGCCTAGATTTGAGTGACGTGTTCAAACCGATAATCGTTGACAGGGTGATCTTCAGTCTCATCAACAACAGAAAGATAAAGCTAAACCAATTCCTGAAGGAACTTAATTTCTGTTATCTCAATGACGCTGGAAGGAGGGTCTTCATTTCAGAATACGATAAGAAGCTAAAGACAACCGTGATGCATAAAACCTTGAGAAGAAAGGTTTCCTATCAAAGGCTGATCCGATTAGAATGTTACAAACTTGTTAAGCATTTGATCGGTGAAGGAAAGTATGATGGTTTCAAGGCTTGGTGGTAAAATTTGTATCTAGTAATAGTCTACGACGTTTCGGTGGAACGGATTAACAATGTACGGAATTACTTGAAGCAGCATCTGAATTGGGTTCAAAACTCAGCCTTTGAGGGAGAGGTAACAAAGGGCGAGTTTCAGAAGATCAAACTTGGACTAAAGCGAATCATAAAGGAAGATGAGGACTCCATCCTATTCTATAAAGCGTCAAGCCAGAAGTGGATTAACAAAGAATCCATGGGCGTTGAGAAGAGCGAGATTTCAAGCATTATCTAGTCAACCTTTATAAATGAAATACAACACCGGGGGTCAACTTTTTAACCCCCGTAAAAAGAGTTAAATCTATTCTCCGCTAATAAAAATAAGGTAAAAAAGGGGGCTGTTTCAATAGGACTATGGTAGAATTGAAAGTAAATTAGCTCGAGAGACAAAACTGCACGTCGGGAATGTTTCAATAGGACTATGGTAGAATTGAAAGTCGGATACCCCAACCTAAAAGGCAAAGTCAAAGGCATGTTTCAATAGGACTATGGTAGAATTGAAAGGCCGAGAAGGTGTACAAGGAAGCCATAGCACCAGCCGTTTCAATAGGACTATGGTAGAATTGAAAGACAGACTTTCATGGAAGGCTTACTGCGTTCTCACTTGTTTCAATAGGACTATGGTAGAATTGAAAGTTCTTTTTCAACATTCATCTACACATCACACTCCTTGTTTCAATAGGACTATGGTAGAATTGAAAGTCGTGAACCTCGTGAGGCGTCGGAAGGTTGAGCGCGTTTCAATAGGACTATGGTAGAATTGAAAGGCGTTTAACCGCTATGGCCATAGCGCTTTCTACCTAGTTTCAATAGGACTATGGTAGAATTGAAAGGTCCCGGTCCTTCAAAGCGTCTTGAACGTGGTACTCGTTTCAATAGGACTATGGTAGAATTGAAAGACGAGAAGCTAGGCCTCATTATGAACATCGTGGAAAAGTTTCAATAGGACTATGGTAGAATTGAAAGAACCCTATCAACGTGTTGCCCTTCGCCGACAAAAAGGGTTTCAATAGGACTATGGTAGAATTGAAAGATGTCATTCCTGATGAGGGCTCCGTTATTGACTGGTGTTTCAATAGGACTATGGTAGAATTGAAAGATCACCTCAAGGACATCCCGAACCGTCAAGGTATAAGAGTTTCAATAGGACTATGGTAGAATTGAAAGCCCGTTAACGTCTTGAATGAGGTAACTTTTCTGATCTTGTTTCAATAGGACTATGGTAGAATTGAAAGAAGTCCGCTACTTCGCTAGTGGACGCTGGAATCGCTGTTTCAATAGGACTATGGTAGAATTGAAAGGCATGACAAAGCAGGCCCATGGAGCTTTACGGTCGATGTTTCAATAGGACTATGGTAGAATTGAAAGTTCTCAAAGTCGGCGACGCCTACACTCTGAACATCGAAGTTTCAATAGGACTATGGTAGAATTGAAAGTTGATCATGTTCACTGTTTTGTTTTCTGTTTCAGGTTTCAATAGGACTATGGTAGAATTGAAAGGAAATATTCAGCTACATAGAAGAGAATCCTGTGATAGTTTCAATAGGACTATGGTAGAATTGAAAGTCCAATATTGAAGCGCCATAGTGGCTGTTCCAGTCGTGTTTCAATAGGACTATGGTAGAATTGAAAGGAGCGTCACGAACAACACGCACATTGCCGTGACTCCAGTTTCAATAGGACTATGGTAGAATTGAAAGATGAGCCAGCACTACCTTTAATGTAACGCTATTTAAGTTTCAATAGGACTATGGTAGAATTGAAAGCTCCGCCGCAGAGGACAGCCCTCACACACCGCAGTGGTTTCAATAGGACTATGGTAGAATTGAAAGGCGTGTAATAGTTTCCCGTGTAAAGTAGCTTGAGCAGTTTCAATAGGACTATGGTAGAATTGAAAGATGAAGAAGTGATGTGTTAATCCATGTCTATTACACGGTTTCAATAGGACTATGGTAGAATTGAAAGGTTACCCTTCATAGTAGATTTCAAGGTTATTTGACGGTTTCAATAGGACTATGGTAGAATTGAAAGTTATCAATTTTGCCTCTTCTGTCAACATACATCACTGTTTCAATAGGACTATGGTAGAATTGAAAGTTAAAGTAGTAGCCACAACTAACGCTTATGACCTCGTGTTTCAATAGGACTATGGTAGAATTGAAAGCGAAATTCGCTGTGAGATATGCTTTGGCGCCTGAAGCGGGTTTCAATAGGACTATGGTAGAATTGAAAGCTTGAAGCTTCAGTCCAGTCGAGAACTTAACGCCGCGTTTCAATAGGACTATGGTAGAATTGAAAGTTGACCATGGTCACGGTTTTGTTTCCCGTTTCAGCGAGTTTCAATAGGACTATGGTAGAATTGAAAGGCTTGCTCATGCAAACACCACTACACGTAAGATAATGTTTCAATAGGACTATGGTAGAATTGAAAGATTTCAGCGTTCAAGTAGATAGGCGTTCCAGAGATGTTTCAATAGGACTATGGTAGAATTGAAAGCGATGAAGTAGAACAGACAGTCTCATTTTCAGTTTTCCTCATTCCAATAATTCTCATCCTGTAAGCTCTTAATCAACATGTTAAGCAATAGAACGGTCGCAACGACAACGCCCATCGCATTTACTGTTGAAACAAAACAATTCACCATCGAAGGCAAAGAGCCGTCAAAGGATAACACAATTTTTACGTTTGAGTAGAGAGCCATAGAGCAGAAAATTATGGCGATTAACACAATAAACTGAAACTCCCGTCGATTCAAGAAAACCAGCCTTCATTTAACGCGCTAACCTTGTGCATGGTCGTAGGCTTGTTTTATTAGTTCCAAGGCATAGTTTAGCTGATCATGTTTCTTAATTGAAAATCCTCTTTCTCCGGTCTTGAAAAACCATCCCTTATATCTTTTAGTAACGCCCAATCTATCGTCAAATCTGCTTGGATCAGTGCGAATGCGGATGCTTATTGACTGTTTCGCTATGAGCAGCACCGCAAAGAAGGATTCACGTTTTTGGGACTTGCTTTTGTAGAAATAATGCCATCGGTATTTTGGAATATGGGCTATTCTGGGCAGTTCACTTTCAAGCCTTTTTATGAGTTCAAAAACGAGGGCTCTGGTGTCTGCGTTAACCCATTTTAATCGTTCTTCCCAACTTTTGACGTATGGTGGGCGCGCCTCTGCTTTGCCCATTTCCTCTTCTTCAACTACGAATGGGTTAAAGTGATAAATCTCCCGATTATCCCTTTGATACGTCTTAAACTCTATCACCTTAACTTCGGCATAACGCTTGAAATCGCTACAGATTTCCGTCAACTGCGGATTAATTTCGTCGATAACGATAACGACTCCACACGTTTGATGTAGAACGCTGTCTAAAAAATAAAATGCGTCTTCGTCCTGTTCGAGAAACTCTCGGAAAATTTTTTCCTTGCTCGCATCCGCTCTAATCTCATCATAGAGGGCAAGTTGAACCTGCCTTAAAGTTTGCGGATTTCTCAGCGACCGGATAAACCCCATTATTTGAGGCTGAACGTGGCTGTACAAATCATGGGAGCTTAATTCATGCTCAACAAGCCACAGCTTAGATCCGTCGCCTCCCTTCTTTAACTCCAACAAAACGCCGTCAGTCACATTGATTTTCCTAGCCTTTGACGCCACCCTCTGCCGGATGTCAAAGTAGATAGTTTCAGGCCCGAACACAAACTCAGCCAATTTGCAAACCCTACGCTCCAACTCCTCTTCCCTCTGATACTCGTACAGCGTGAAGACTTCGTTATCAACAAGGAGCACCCGACTGCGTGGCTCTTCAAAGTCCTCCTCTTCCAAAACAGACACCGACATTATTTTCAACACTAATTAATATAACGTTTGCTTACAATTGCTTACTAATGCTGATAAGTTCTAAGAAGCGTGGACTTAGTATGCGTTGATAATCGGGAAGAATAGTGGTAAAAGTGAGGCTCACCGTTAGCATTCTGCCTGAACTTGTTAGGTGGATCGACGACCAAGTTAAAATAGGACATTTCGCGGACAGAAGTCATGCAGTTCAATACTCCGTGATGAAGATTAAGAAACTAATTGAAAAAGGCGAAATCAAGTTCTAATCAAACATGGTGTTCAATTAGGATTCTGTTCAAAGGGGGGAGCGCGAACTCTTAACGGGAGACCCTCTGTTTTCAAACCCAGGCGGTGACCAAACAGCATACCTCCGGCAGTCTGAAAAATCTTGAAAAATTCGGTTTTCTATAGCGCGGCAACTCGTTGGTTTCGCCTGCGTTTCATACTCTTTCCGGTTAACGTACTTTTCAGATCGCATTTGCTGAGTTTCTGAATGAACAGTGGGTCATGCAATCTTTCTCTTTGTTGGCGTGTATTTCTCGCATTCAGCGAGATTTGCAACTTCTACTTTGTCCTAAGATCTCGGCTTTGGCATAAGATATGATTGTAAAATGGCATCTAAAACAAAACTGCGCCTTCTGTTTTTTCAGTAATCACTTTTTCTCCTTTGAGAAGGCGTACTTCCATTCCACGTTTCTTTGCTATCCGGTAAATTATGGGCTCAATCTCGGATGGATGGGCTCCAACTTCGCTGGCAATCTGATGGAAAGTCAATGTGGAATCGCTCTCCTGCAGTTTATCCAAAGCGTTTTCCACAGCCTTTTCCAATTCAATGTATGTCCAAAGAGCAAATCCATCCTCAGTTTCTTTGATGATCCCTCGGTCTCTCAATAAGGGGAGAACGCGATAGAACGTTGACAAGTGAATTCCCGCGTTTTTGCAGAGACTATCCTTCGTTTGAGGTTGCTTTCTCAACAACGCTATAATCAGCTTGGCGTCAGCACTAAGCCTTGTTTTATGGGAAACTTTCCGATTTTCCATCATTTGCAATCTCGCAACTACGGTAAACAATCGTTTCGTAGCTTTGCTGCATAAAGCAGAAAAGTTTTTCGCACTTTCCATTTGAGTCGAAAAAATTAAGAGGAAATTTAATGAAAAAAGTAAAAAAGAAAAGAAGGAAAGACTGGTTAGTAGTCCTATTTAGAAAACAGAATTTCGATGAGAACTTAGAAAGACACCCTCTGAATACTTTCAAGAAAACTTATGACGGCGTAGTTGTTCTAGCATTTCATGGGAAAGAACCGGAAATAACCAAGCTATGCGTAGACCTGCAGTGTATCAATGCAGCTTTGCCTCCTTCTGAAAGAAGCGCTCTCATGCAGATCGACAAAGAGGGGATAGTCCATTGGGAGAACTAGTCAGTTTCTACCAAGCTCTTGGCCTTAATGTTATCCCCATCAAACCTAACTCAAAAGAACCTTTGTTACCATGGAGAGGACTCCAAGAGCGGAAATTAACAGACACAGAGATCCGCAGATATTTTACCGAAGGCGTCAATGTCGGCATCGTGTGTGGCAGAATCAGCAACAACCTTGTGGTTCTGGATTTTGATAACATGGAAGTTTTCAACAAGGTCAAAAAGTACCTACCTGAAACATTAACGATCAAAACCGCGCACGATAATAGACAACTATACTACAGAACGGATTTTCCCATCAGAAAATCGAGGATCAGTCAGCTTAAAATAGACATTCAGGGAGAAGGCTCCTATGTTGTGGCTCCACCATCAAGGATAGAGGACGGCTTAACCTACGAATTCGTTCTTCAAAGACCAATAGCACATTGGGGTGGCGATTTCGATTTCGAACTGCAAGAGATAATCCATAAAGTGTTCAAGATAAAACCCGAACCTTTCAACATCTCACAAATCTTAACTGGCGTTCTGGAAGGGGAGAGGGACGAGAGTGCTATACGCTTAGCTACTTGGTACAGACGTCAAGGGAAAACCGCTGAAGAGACGCTGGGACTCATGCTGGAATGGAACCGGCTTAACAATCCGCCTTTACCCGACAACGTCATTGAGGAAAAAGTAAAGTCAGCCTATAAACGCGAGAAACCATATGCCTATAAATTCATTGAACCCAAAACAGAAAAAATCGCTAGCCCCGGCGAAGACCTAGACGAGATTATCTTTGAGCAAATAAGAACGGGCGAATATGTAGCTTTAGACAAAAAGACTGGAACAATAAGCAAGCGCACATCCATAATAACCAAAGGAAAAATCTATACTCCGATAGACCCAAGTCTATGGCCATTGTCAAATCATCCTCAAAGTTATGGAAGCCTAAAGGAACTGTGGAATGAGGTCAAGCAGTTCATCTATGACCACGTTGATGCATCGGAAGGTTATGACTTGCTGACTGCATGGGTGCTAGCAAGCTGGGTTCCTGAAAAATGGAGGAGCGTCCCCTATCTGTTCTTTTATGGGCCCGCCGGAAGCGGCAAAACCTGGGCGCTCGAAGTTTTGGCGTCAATATGCTTGCGCGGTCTGCTCTCGCCCTCTGTTACACCATCAGTCCTCTTCCGCCTATGCGACACTTGGAGACCAACAGTATTTCTGGACGAAACCGAGATATATCTCAAAGAAGACAAAGCTGCAATTCTACATCTCCTCAACGCAGGCTATAGAAAAGGTCAGCACACTATAAGAACAGGCGAGCCAGATAGATCAGGTAAAAGAAACCTTCAATTCTTCAAGGTCTTTGGGTTCAAAGCCTTGGCGGGCACTAAAGAATTCGCTGAAACCCTGAGAAGCCGAAGCATAGTCTTCAACATGACCAAGGCAACACGCCCAGTAAAGATGGAAATAGACCCAGAGAAAGCCGAAGAGCTGAGGTCAAAGCTCTTAATGTATAGGTTCAATCAGCTTTCAGGCAGAGAGGTGAGTGAGAACTATCAGTTTTCAGAGGACTCAAGTGTAAGCGGCAGGGTGAAGGAGCTTTTCATACCATTAATCACCGTCGCGCCTGAAGACATCGAGCAGCAGATAATAGAAGCGGCAGAGGACACGATGAAAAGTCGAGAGCAGGAAGAGCAAGCCGGAGTTGAAGCCATCGTCTTTAACGCAGTAGTAGAAGCATACCAAGAACATGCGAAAGAAGGAAAAGTATCAATTCAAGACATAACAAACTGCGTCAACTTCAGCCTACCAGAACGGGAACAACTTTCAAGTCAATCAGTCGGCTACATCACGTCTCGCTTGGGCTTCAAGAAGGCAATGTATCGAAGGCGAGTGTGTATTATCTGGGATCCCAAACTCGTGGAGCGCCTCAGAAAACGGTATCCAATCCAGAGGGATGCCATCATGGATGAGTTTGACAAGGAGGTGTAGCCCTATGGTTACAATTGACATTAAAAATAATAATTCTAAAAGAGTTCTCTGCATTACCTTCAGCGCTTTTAAAACTGTTGGCTCTCATGCACCTCTCTGCCTATTCTCTAGAAGAATAAATCAATGCATTCTGTGGTAGAAGCGAAAATTCCAGAAACAGAGCAAAGGCGCGCTGGCTTCTCCATGAAACCTGTTCAATGTCCCTCCTGTGCCTCGCAACGAGTCTGGCTTGATGGAGTAAGGCCCACTAAATACGGCAAGGTCCAACGCTACGTCTGTCGAGACTGCGGAAGAAGGTTCAGCGCCCCCTCGAAACCATTACAAGAGGCTCCATACGGGTCATTAAATAGGGCTTCCGCCTTATCTCTAAATCGCCAAATCTGCGCTACCCAGCCAACGGGGGCGAAAAACTTGGCCGAAGTGGAATCCCGAACTGAAAAGCAGGCTGCGGGGGCCACAAAGCTAAGCGAAGCGGGCATCAAGGGCAAGATTGTTGAATACTTATGGTACCTCAAAAAGCAGGGATACTCAGAATCAACTATCGTTGGACGATCTCAGCTTCTTCAAAGGCTCATCAAACTCAAAGCTAACCTTTACGATCCAGAAACCGTCAAGGACATAATTGCAAAACAAGAAAAATGGAGCGAAGGTCGAAAGTCAAACGCAGTATACGCTTACACGGGCTTTCTCAAATGGTTAGGCGGAAAATGGCGACCTCCAAGATACGAACCCGAAGAAAAGTTGCCTTTCATTCCCCTAGAACGCGAGCTTGACGATCTAATATCTGGTTGTAGCCTAAGAATCAGCTGTTACTTGCAGCTTTTGAAAGAATCAGCGTGGCGTGCAGGAGAAGCTTGGCGTCTTGAATGGACGGACATAGACTTTGCCAACAACATCATAACACTAAACAAACCTGAGAAACGAAGTAAACCCAGACAGTTTAAAGCTTCATTCAAGCTCATGGCTATGCTCAACAATCTGCGGAACGCTCAAAATCCAATGTCTGAAAGAGTGTTCAACTATGTTTCAACGGCTAGCATGCGACGGGTTTTTGAACGTCAACGCAAGAGAATCGCACATAAAACGGCTAACCCCAGAATACTGAAAATAAGCTTCCACACCTTCCGCCATTGGAAAGCCACGATGGAGTACCACAAAACAAAGGACATCCTATATGTCATGAAGGTTCTAGGCCACAAGAGCATCAAGAACACGTTACGTTACACGCAACTAGTTAACCCGGGCGAAGACGAATACGTTTCCAAAGTGGCTAAAACAATCGACGAAGCGAGAGTGCTAGTGGAGGCAGGCTTTGAATATGTCTGTGACGTTGAAGACGCTAAGCTGTTCAGAAAGCGCAAATGAAAAGTGTCGCCGGTTTATTCCAAAATATCATTGTGGCGCCGCCGGTAGGATTCGAACCTACGACCAACGGGTTAACAGCGTCAGCCCCAACGTAAGCGCCAATCGCTCACCACTTGGGTCCGCTGCTCTACCTAGCTGAGCTTTCGTCCACGCTCTCTGTAGGCTTGAGAGCATGCACAGCGGCTCGCCAATTTCGGCGGCACAGCTAATTTGCTAATCCCAGCGATATTTAAGGTTTAATTGCCTTTTACGTTGCATCCAAAATTGGAAGTTGGGCTGTCGCTATCTTTTTTTGGGGCGTGCGGCTCTTATCGTATCAAGATTTTCTTTAGCGTTCGGTACTGCAGCGAAGAATTCAGAAAGCCTTTCACACGCGTACTCCTCGCAGTAGGCGCAGTTCTTAACGTTCTTTTTCTGTCCACACTTTCTTATTTCACACACGTTGCAGTAACCGATAACCCGCGGGCCCTCTGTCAAGCAACCGTCGCAGTTAATGTCCTCTACCCTGAACTCTTTGCCAAATTGCTTAGACCACAACTCGGCAACCTTCCTCCTCTCCTCATCGTCGTCCTTCTGAGTAGCAATGAAAGCCGGACAATCCGAACACACTAACCCACAATACGCAATCATTTTCTCCATCTTAACCTCTCCAAAGTTTGAACTACTCCTCATTTCCTATGGTATTAAAGCTTTCTCGCTTTCATAACGAACGGGAAAAAAGCCTTAAATCACAAGGCATATTGAAATAAGTGGCGCGGGCCCGTAGCTCAGCTAGGTTAGAGCGGCAGGCTCATAATCCCGCCAGGAGACACCTGTTGGTCAAGGGTTCAAATCCCTTCGGGCCCACCACTCGAAACCAGCCTATTTTACTGCAAATAAAACTTTAGGGTCCTTTTTCGCCGTCAGTGCGCTCTTTCTTTCAGAAGCTCTTTTGCCGCCAGTCTTACAGCCTCTGCGCTGTTGTACCTCGGTTTCCACCCCGCCTTAAGCAGCTTATCCACGGAAAGATGCATAATCTTCACGTCTCCGGGCCAACCGCGACCTTCAATTCCGCCCGTGAAAACAAACTTGACCCCGCTGAGACCCGCCTCCTCCGCCACGATTTCAGCAATCTTCCCAACTCCAACTTGGTCAGCTGAACCCACGTTATACATGTCCACCCTGCTCTCCGAATTCAGGAAGCGGCCCATTAAGTGAAGCGTGGCATCAACAAAGTCCCCCACGTGCAAATAAGATTTCCTCTGAGTTCCATCCCCGAGGATTTCAAGCCTCTTCGGGTCAGCCTCAAGCTTCCTAATGAAATCGTAGACGACGCCGTGATTCGACCTAGAACCCACGACGTTGGCTACACGCAAGATCAAAACCCGCAAACCAAACGTGTAAGCATAACTGCAAACCAGAGCTTCGCAGCCGAGCTTCGACGCGCCGTAAGTCGAAATGGGAACCATAGGCCCATAATCCTCACGGGTCGGAAGAACCTCAGCTTCGCCATAAACCGTAGAAGTAGAAGCGAAAACCAACGTCTTCGCCGACCTGCTCTCCCTCATTGCCTCGAGAAGGTTGAAGGTCGCTGTCAGGTTCTCGCGGAAGTGAATCGCCGGATCGGTTTCGCCCACGCGAACCTCGGGATTAGCCGCCATATGAAAAATCGCCTCCACGCCTTTAACGCCTCTAACAGCCTCGCGGCGATCCTTTAGATCAGCCCTAATGAAACGGAAACGCGGATTCTTCAACCACTGCTCAAGGTTCTTTAGGCTTCCCTGGCTCAGATTATCGAGAACTGTGACCTCGCAGTTCAGCTTCATTAAGCGATCGACAAGGTGGCTCCCGATGAAACCGGCTCCTCCTGTGACCAGAATCTTAGACGCTTCGAGATCCGTCAACGTTTTCGTTACTCCACGACTTGAATAGTATCAGGATGTTGAAAAAACCTTCGCAAGCGCCTCTAGAATTTTCTCAGCTTAACGTTCTATTCTTTTCTGGCGTAATTAGAAAAATTATTATTATCTTTTCTGTATAGACAAGTGAGGAAACATTTCGTTAGTTGAGGGACACTTTGTGGATGAGGAGCTTAAGAAAGCAGAAGTTGAGAGCCCTATATGGCCTTTCCTCGTCATTATTATAGGTGTTTCCTCGATGTTCATCTCAGCCTTCATAATCGGTCACGGATCCTTTGATTTCCTTTCCACTCCAATACCGATCAGCAGTCCTTTCATAATCTTGCTTGGAGTGATGTTATATGTTATTTGGCGTTCAGGGAACAGGGCCATTCTACAACCAGATTGGAAGACCCTAGCCACTGGAAGACGAGCCATGTTTAGTTTTAAGACTAGTGATTGGAATATTTGTACGTTTCAAGGTCTTGGAAGTAAAAGGCAAGATTACCTTAATCGCGTAACTGAAGAAATGGAAAAGAGAGATTTTCAATTGACTGACAAGTCGCCTGCTATTAATATTAAAGGCAGTGACTTGATATTCAAACATCCTAAGGGCCCATTTTTTTGCATTCGAGCAGTTTCTATTGGCGAAAACCTTAGAGTCGGGTTCAAATCAACAGAAGAAATGGGACGCGAAATTTTTCCCGCTATGTTTCTCGCAGCGCTCCCTACCTTTCTATCAATATATATAATAGGAGGCGGTGTGGTTCCATGGACTAACGTGCCCAAATGGATGGCTTCTATACCACTCATCATTTTTTTCACATTCTTCATTGGAACATTCGGATTGATGTATCGACTGAGTCTACTAAGAAAATTTCGTCAAGAAATCAAACCACTTTTGGTCGGGATAGGAAAATCCTCAGGCTCAAAACAAGTAACCCCATTTAGAAAGATACTGGCTAAGTATAAGTAGTACATCCTCTCTTAATCAGGACCTCGCGCGAGAGAGAAATAGGCAACAGAAAAGTTTTTTTTATTGTTCAACTCAAGGCAATTACCAAAGAAAGGAGGATGTACGCAGTTGAAGGAGCCCTTTGCCAAGGTTGTTGAAACTGAGCTAAAACCCGGCACTTTACTAATTACATGTGGGCTTCCAGGAACTTGGAAAACGGAGACAGCTCAGGAAATCTCGAAAATCAAGGGATATGCGATTCTTCGAACCGATTTGATACGTCTGGAAACCCTCAAGAACGAAGACATCTTTGACGAAAAAGTTGCCTCAAATATGAGTAAACGAGAGTGGGTCTACGATGAGATGTTTCGCCAAGCAGAAGATCTTATTCAGAAAAGCGACGGGGTAATACTAGATGCTACTTTTGTTACCAAGAAATTACGGAGACGCGCCGCTGCGATTGCTGCGAAGCACAATGTGACTTTTGTCATCCTCAAGACTCACTGCCCTGAAGAAGTGTCCATCGCGAGAATTCTGAGAAGAACTAAACAGAAATATGAATCAAACGCCTTAACTAGGCAAGCCTACCTTAACAACAAGAAAATGTTTGAACCTGTTGACTTGGATGATTTGAAGAAGAGACACCCTCAACTCAAAATACTGCAATTAACAGTAGACACAGAGTATGATCCTCCTGAAGATTGGTACATAATCGGGATGGAAAAAAGGTAATTGATCATAGATTTACACATACATTCAAAAAGTTGTTCAGATGGAAACCTAACTGTAGAAGAAATTGTTAAGGAAGCTAACATCAGAAACATCGGGTTAATGTCCATTACCGATCACGACTCGATCGGCTGTCAAGAGAGAGCCATGGCTTTGGCAAGAAAAAGTGGAATACTTTATATTTCTGGAGTTGAGTTGAACGTAACCTTCTCGCACCCAGGATACCGCGAGGGTAAACCAACATCGTTAGATTTTTTGGGTTATCAATTCAACATAAGAAATAAAAAACTAAAAAATAAACTTCAACAAATTGGAGAATATCGAGAGAAAAGAGCTACAATGATATTGGAAAAAATAAATGCAGAATTTGAAAAAGAAGGAATTGAAGGGTTAACGAAGAATGATTTGATGGCGATTCGGGCTAGCGTTGACGGAGTACTCGGCAGGCCTCATATAGCAAACTATTTGGTGATAAAAGGAATCGTAAACACCATACAAGAAGCTTTTGATAAATATCTTGTAAAGTGTAATGTCCCAAAGTATCCTCTTTATCTTGAAGAGGCATCTAGACTTGTAAGGGATGCTGGAGGGATAATAGTCTTAGCGCATCCTAACGATCCGCATGGTACTTCACTTGTAAGTTTGACTACATCGTTAGACAAGCAGATGGAGATAATAGAGGAGTCAATTTTGGAACATATTGATGGAGTAGAGTGCTGGCACTCTAGAAATGACGCTCTAACAACTAACCGATACGTAAAGTTTGCCGAAAAACATGGTCTGATCATGACTGGAGGAAGCGATTGCCATCAAAAGCCGATCCTCATGGGGACTGTGAAAGTTCCGGAGTTTGTAGCTGAGCAATTTGCTTTAGAGTGAATTTCTTGACTATAGACTGTTTATGTAGGTGGAGGCTAGTTTGAAGTATGCCTTTGCTTCTTTCGCCGCTGCACTCTTTTCCTCACTACTTGCGTTTGGGTCTTCAAGTTTGAAACTGATGACTTTCCCTCGCACGTAGGCTCGGTAACATTTGTAGAAGGGTAAAAGTCTCATCATCTCCCCGTCTCCAGAATATCGTACATAACTTTTGATAAATAAGTCAGACAGACTGGTTCGTTCTTTGAAGTCCAAGTCCATAGCTAAGAAGGCGACGTCGGAGGTAGTATCAGAATATCTAAATCTTTCGTTGAATTCTATCGCGTCAAAAATGTAGATTTTATCTGTAACAAAGATGTTTCCCGAATGAATGTCTCCATGGCAATCTCTGACCCGCCCCTCAGCCACCCTTTTCTCAAAAAGGGATACTTTTCTCTTCATGAAATCGCCGATTCCTTCACGGATCAGTTTAAAATCTTTAGCGGATATCGTTTTACCAATGAATTGTTGGGTTTGCTCGAAATTTTCCCTCCAATTGGTTTCCACGGTCGCCAACGAGCCGAACTCGCTTATCCTCCTATTCGTTTCCGCCTTTGAATGAAATTCCGCGATGATCTTTGCTATCCTGTCAATGAGCGTGTTTTCCACCTTGTTCTCTTCGAGAAGCTTGCTCATCATCTTTTCTTGAGGCATCTTCTTCATCTTCACAGCATATTCAATGGTTTCGCCTTCACCTTTTATTTTGATAACATTTGATCTGTTTATGGGAACAACCTCGAGGTACATGTCCCTGCACAACCGTCTATTGAGCTCTAGCTCTTTTTCGCAGAAGAAACGTCTCCTTTCAAGAGTTGTGAAGTCTAGGAATCCGAGATGCACAGCCTTCTTCACCTTATAGACAAAGTTTCTGGTTAGAAAGACGAAGGATATGTGGGTCTGGATAAGTTCAATTTGACCTGTCTCTTCGTGATACGCGTCTGGCTTCATCAGAGCCTCCACGACTTGCCTCTGCACCGTCGGGAGCATTTTCTTTGAAGCAGTACCGCGAACCTTAGCCTCTGGTGTCTTCATATGTTCTCATCCTGAGGCAATTCTGGGTTATTGCGTGCGCAGAGCCGCTCTTTTCATAATGTCACCATTAAATGATATCTTTGTTGCTTCCATCTAAATATTTTGTTTTCAGTTAATTTAGACTAAAGGACATGCAGACATTACGTAGTGTCTCGCATCTTAACAAATAATCCTTTAAGAGGAAAAAAATTCTGCGCACGCGACGAGAAGGAAATACTAAAGGTAATCGCTCCCTTTCCCGCCTTCAGTAGCTTAGTCGTAACGCACCCGCTCTACTATCCGGACATGAAAACCGAAAAAAGACGGAAAGTCTTCAACCAACGTCCTGGACGCTGAAGAATTCAACATAAAGCAGATGGAGTCCTACTTGGTGAGTAAAGTAAAAATGGAACAGCGACGTGTTATGTAGCGGGAATGAACGGCGTTGAAACCGCGGATCAGCAAACGATTGAGACACCTAATCAGTTCGGGAATTTGCCCTGCTGAAGACGCATCAAAATACGTCAGTGAACTAAAGCAATTAGCGGATGAAGTTGCCGACAGAGTCTCAGTTGCCAAGCAGAGCAGAATTTTCAAGGCTCTAAGCGAAGAGACGAGGCTTCGAATTCTTAAACTTCTTGCTGTGAGGGAAATGTGCGTCTGCGAAATCATGGTCGCGATGGATCTGACTCAACCCACAGCATCCCACCACCTGAACATCCTACAAAACGCGGGTCTAGTGAAGGACAGAAAAGAAGGAAAATGGGTCTTCTACAGCATTGCAAACCCCGAGCTGATAAAAACTATGCAGAAAGTGGGTATTTTATAGACGCCATAAAGACGTAACAACAAATTTAAATATTTTGATCTATCTACTCTCTCCGCACAGACGGAGAAAAACGGTTTGACCGAAAGGAAAGCCTCTCTGGGACTGTTCGAAAAATATCTGACGTTATGGATAGCTATTTGCATAGTCATCGGATTGTTAGTTGGAAGATTTCTACCTCAGTTCGGCGAGTTCATGGATTCGCTAAAATTTAGGCAGTTGTCGATTCCAATAGGCATTCTGCTATTCTTCATGATGTACCCAACGGTTGTGGGAATAAGATTCCGCGATATAAAGAAGGCAGCAGCTCGACCTAAACCGTTGCTTGTCACAATCATCGCAAACTGGGTGATAGCTCCACCTCTGATGACGCTTTACGCGAACACGATTCTGGCTGGAAACCCACAGTACATTGCAGGAGTCATACTGCTGGGGCTTTCTCCGTGTACAGCTATGGTCATGTGGTGGATGTTCCTTGCAAAGGGTGATATGGCCCAAGGTCTCATTAATACTGCAATTAATGCTTTGTTAATGCTCATCCTGTACGCTCCGCTCGCAGGCTTATACTTAGGCGTGAGCAGCATACCCGTACCGTGGGACCTTATTGCAATCAGTGTCATAGTTTTCATAGCCCTGCCAGTGGCATCAGGCGCGATTTCTCGAAAACTTATACTAAAGAAAAAGGGCGAGAGCTGGTTCAACAATACTTACACTCCGATTGTAGGAAAGATATCCATCGTTGCATTGTTGACAACATTGATAGTTTTGTTCTCCTTTGAAGGACAAACAATTCTCAACGATCCTCTCCTAGTTGCATATCTTGCAGCCCCTAATCTGCTGCATTATGCCACAATGATCACTTGGACCTATCTCCTCGGATATTTTGCGGGCTGGGCATATGAAACGGCGATAGACGCTACTCTCATAGGAAGCAGTAGCCACTTCGAAGTTGCAATAGCAGTAGCTACAACGCTATACGGTATCGGCTCTGGCGCTGCCCTAGCTACAGTGATAGGACCCCTCATGGAGGTCCCCCTTATGCTTGCCTTAGTAAAGCTCGGTCTACGAACGAAACGATACTTCCCGAGAAACAAACATATCGTGACATCAAAAAACACATAAAAATATTTAACCTCCAGTCTTTCTCCTCTTAATATCATAGAAGTGAACCTTACAGGTAAGTCCTTAGAGGTTCAAGAAATGACCGAGACCGCAGAAACACCTAAAAAGATTTTATTCGTTTGTGTCGCTAACGCAGCGCGAAGCCAAATGGCTGAGGGCTTCGCTCGTCACCTAGGAGAAGGCAAGATTGAACTTGCTTCGGCAGGAACCCAGCCCGCGGACCGAGTGGACCCGAAAGCTGTCGCTGTTATGGCAGAAAAAGGAATAGACATCTCTCACCAGCGCCCCAAAATGATCAACTTGGAGGAAGCAGAGAAAGCCGACATGGTCATAACGATGGGCTGTGACATGGAAAAAGCTTGTCCTCTGCCTCTGTTCACGGAAAGAGCCGTAGACTGGGACTTAGACGATCCGAAAGGGAAACCGCTAGAAGAATATCGCCAAATCAGAGATGAAATAGAGAAAAAAGTAATCAAGCTTTTAGGCTCAATATAATCCTTTAACCTCAAACACAACAGCGGGAGGCACGCAGCTTATGAACCTGATCATCGAAGGCGGAACCGTCGTAACCGTGGGTTCTAAAGGGACACTCCGGGACGGCATCGTTGTCATAGAGGACGACCGCATTGTCGATGTTGGCAAAAGCAGAGAGTTGAAGAACAGGTATCGCGGCTATGATAAGATCGACGCCAAAGCTAAAGTGGTTATTCCAGGTCTTGTGAACACGCATCAGCACGCGGGGATGAGTCTGCTCAGAGGCTACGCGGATGATCTTCCCCTCCAAGAGTGGTTGGAAAACTGGATTTGGCCCATGGAAAAACACATGACGGGGCGCGACATCTACGTGGGCGCGCTTCTAACCGCCGTGGAGTCAATAATGGGCGGAATAACAACCGTCAACACCATGTACCACTACGCCAAAGACGGGAACGAAGCTCAAGCCTTCGCTGAAGCAGGTCTCCGCGGCGTAATCGGACACGTTTGCTTCTCATGGAGGAAAGACGAAGACAAGAAGGCGTTAAAGGCATTAGTTCAAACCTGGCACAACAAAGCCGACGGTCTCATCCGAACGAGCGTGGACCCGCATGCCGTCTACACGGTTGATCCAGATTACATGAAAGAACTGAGGGCAATAACCGCGGAGCTCAACGACAAGTACGGTTCGCCCGATTCGCCTATAATGCGGCACATCCATGTCGCCGAAACCAGCGACGAAGCGGAAAAGACTAAGCGAGTGTTCAAATTATCCTTCAAGGGAAGCGTGGTAGAATATCTGGACTCGTTGGGCGTGTTGGGAAGCGATATTGTTGCTGCCCACTGCGTGGCACTCGCCCCCGAGGACGTAACGATCCTTAAGAAGCGGGGCGTCAAGGTCTCTCATAATCCAGTTTCCAATCTTAAGTTAGCTTCTGGCGTCAGCCCCGTGCCCGAACTATTAAAATCTGGAGTCACCGTAGCCTTAGGCACCGACAGTCCATGTTCAAACAACAGTTCAGACATGTTTGAAGTCATGAAGGTAACAGCTCTCATATACAAGGGCGTTTGCAATGACCCGACGCTTCTGTCGGCTGAACAGGTTTTAAAAATGGGAACAATCGAAGGGGCAAAGGCGCTCCTGTGGAATCAGCAAATAGGATCCATCGAAATCGGTAAAAAGGCTGACTTGGTGATAGTCAATTTCAAGAAGCCTCACTTATGGCCATTATTCAACGAGGTTAGCCACCTTGTTTACGCAGTGAAGGCGACTGACGTTGAAACCGTTTTGATTAATGGCAAAGTTGTCATGGAAAACAGGGAGGTCAAAACAGTGAATGTTCATAAAGTTCTTGAAACGGCGGAGAAAACAAAGAAAAACCTGCTGCGCCGTCTCGCCCAAGAAAAAACATAAACACGCCGCATTTCAGCAAGTTATTTTAATGCGTAAAACCACGAGGAACAAGTAAGGTGACAGTTCATGGCGAACAACAAGGTTAAAGACCTCAACCTCGCGCCCCAAGGAAAGCTCCTTGTAGAATGGGCTTCTGGACGCATGCCTGTTTTAAACCAGATCAGCCGAAAGTTCAAACAGGAAAAGCCCCTTGCTGGCGTCAAAATAGGCGCGTGCTTACACGTGACAAAGGAAACCGCGGTGCTCGTGAAGGCACTTATGGCAGGCGGAGCTGAAGTGGCTTTATGCGGGTCTAATCCGCTGTCAACTCAAGACGAAGTGGCAGCGGCTCTCGCAGAGGAAGGCATCTACGTTTACGCGTGGCGCGGCGAAACCAGCGAGGAATATTATTGGTGTGTCAACAAAGTTATCGACCATAAACCGCTTATCACATTGGATGACGGCGCTGACCTAGTCAGCACAATCCACATGAAAAGAAAAGAGGCGCTGAAAAACGTGAAGGGCGGCACTGAGGAAACCACAACGGGAGTTATTCGCCTGCGGGCGATGGCTAAGGCGCAGAACCTCAAGTATCCTATAATAGCGGTGAATGATGCTTACACGAAGTACCTTTTTGACAACCGCTACGGCACAGGACAAAGCACCATAGACGGGATCCTTCGCGCCACAAGCGTTCTGTTGGCTGGAAAGAACTTCGTGGTCTGCGGGTACGGCTGGTGTGGTCGAGGAATCGCTTTCCGAGCTAGAGGCATGGGCGCAAACGTGATTGTTGTCGAGGTGGAGCCTGTGAGGGCGCTGGAGGCGGTTATGGACGGCTTCCGCGTGATGCCCCTCAGCCAAGCAGCAGAAACCGGAGACATATTTGTAACAGCCACAGGAGACACCAGTGTCATCCGAAAGGAACACATGCTTAAAATGAAGGACGGCGCTATCCTTGCCAACAGCGGACACTTCAACGTGGAAATAAAAATACCGGACCTGGAAAGCATCTCATCCTCCAAAAGAACAATGCGCCCCAACTTGGAGGAATATACGCTTGAAGACGGCAGAAAACTTCACATGCTGGCCGAAGGCAGGTTGATAAACCTCGCCGCGGCGGAGGGCCACCCAAGCGAAGTTATGGATATGTCTTTCGCGAATCAAGCCCTATGCGCTGAATACTTGGTGAAAAAGGAAAAGATGGAGCCGAACGTCTATCGGGTGCCTAAGGAAATCGACGGGTCCGTGGCAAACCTCAAGTTACGGGGAATGGGCGTGGAAATAGACGAGTTAACGGATGAGCAGAAGAAATATTTGTCAACTTGGGAGTCTGGAACAGTATAACAGCGCTAAAAACACGCGTATACCCGTTCGCAATATGGCAAAACTTATAATAGGGTTACAAATAAAACAAGGCTACATCGTAGTGTGGTGATGACATAATGGCAAGTAAGGATCAAGCAATCGGCGCTGTAATCTTTATAGTCTGTTTAGTAGTCGCAATAGGCTACATCATTGGAATGATCTTTCCAGGATGGGCATCAAAGATACTTAGTCCCCTATCTATAGAGAAAGCCGACATTCAATACTGGTTAGTTGCAATCCCTGTGCTTGTAGCGTTCGTCGCCGTCTTGGCTATCGGAGCTTGGATCGGCTGGACTATGGCTACAACCCCGCCGCCGAAACCGCTTGAGGAAATAGAAGCTGAAGAAAAACCGGAGCCCACTGAAGAAGTGAAAACTGAGGAAAAGAAGAAAAAGTAGTTTCTTCTTTCCTACCAGTTTCGTAAGTGTTGAGCTCCACATGAGTAAAGTTAAGGGTTTGATTCTTTGTGGAGGGCCCGGCACAAGGCTTAGGCCCATCACCTATTATTTCCAAAAAGTGATGATTCCTGTCGGGCTGAAGCAGAAGCCTCTGTTGGAATATGTGGTTCGGCTTTTCAGGTTTCACGGGGTTACGGACCTAACTTTCTTGGTTGATTACAAGGCTGAACAAATTATGAATTATTTTGACGACGGTGGCAGGTTCGGCGTGAAGGTTTCTTATATCCGAGATGACCCGAAGCTGAAGGGAACCGCGGGTTCAGTGCTTAACGCCTACACGCAGGGCCTAATTGATCTGAAAAGCACTTTGCTTGTGTATTACGGAGACATTCTTACAAACATGAATCTGAAAGGTTTGTTGAAACATCACGTAAAACAACAAGCATCGGCGACCGTTGCTCTAGCTTCAGGCTTCACGGTAAAGGTAGGCCTAGCCGATGTCGATGAAAAAGGCCGAATCAGAGGCTTTGTGGAAAAGCCTACGTTGGAGAAGCCTGTGAGCGTTGGAATATTGGTTTTCGATGGTAAAACGCTCAAGGATATGGAGCAGCTAAAAGAGAAGAAGGCGGAGTTAGACTTGATGAGGGATGTGGTGCCGTACCTTATAAAAAGCGGTAAGTTGGTGTGTGGCTATCTTTCAGACGCGTTTTGGTATGATATTGGCAGCACAGAGGCTTATGAAAAACTGAATCCTAGACTTGTTGAGGATTCTCTGTCCTATTTGTTTGAATGACTTTTAGTTGGCTACATCTTTGTGAAAAGTGAACCGCGCGTGAATCAGCGGGCTTTAGGTAAGCCATAGTCTTAAGTAACTTTAGGAGTTAATTTATTTTTAGTGCTTAAAGGTTGGTTACGCCACGCATGGGTTTGATTCTGCCTTATGCTGTTGAGGACTCGGATAGAAAGAAGCCGTTTGGGCGCAGTATGGAAGTAGCTGCCGCTGTTTGTTCGGCGGAGGCTAGAAGGAAAAAAGGAGGGATTCTAGGTTCCGCCGAAAAAATCTCGTTTATTTCAAAACTGCACTATCCATTTTGGACAGTTCCATGGGATGAAGAATCCTTAATTGTAGACGGTTTAGGTTTCCTCTCGCATACTGTTGATTACATGAAGCCGCCAGATATCGAAGCCTTCACTGAAGACGTTAAAAAGAACACGCCAGTTCGCGAACTATATCGAAGTGTCTTAAAAAGAAATGCTCAAACTTTTAAGAGTTTCACCTCGTCTGCTGAAATTTCCGTGGGCGCCATCATAGCGAATGAAAGCCTGTTGTTTGCGCTCTCTGAGTTTATTAAGCAGAGTTTAGCTGGGAAAAAGGAGCCGCCGAGTCCTTTGGTCGTGATCCCGCCAAGGCTGGATGAAAAAACTGCGAAAAATATGGAGGAACAACT
Source organism: uncultured Candidatus Bathyarchaeia archaeon (assembly GCA_964655075.1). Classification (GTDB taxonomy): domain Archaea; phylum Thermoproteota; class Bathyarchaeia; order Bathyarchaeales; family Bathyarchaeaceae; genus CAZZLD01. Next base: position 48,967 of record CAZZLD010000004.1, on the reverse strand, counting down.
GATAGATTACTGGAGACGAATACAGTCGGAGATTAAGGGCTTAAATTACGCCGTGGGCCTCTTAGATAAGGAAACACAGTTTCATGTTCAGAGAGTTCTTCGCGAGGTTGAACAAATACAAGAAGAACATAAAAAGCAGATTCTTGCCCTTAAGCCCGTTGTAGAAGAGAGAATCGAGGACTTGATGAAAGAGCGGGATGATAAAATCAGGAGTCTCGACAAGTCTGCTGAGAAAGAATTGAAGGCGATAGTGAAAGAGAGAGACGTGTATGAACGAAGACTGCAAAAACTAGAGCTTACGAGAGACGGTTATCAACAGAGAAGGGACGCTCGTAAACGTAAAGGTGACAAATGGGGCGCATCCTTATGGAGCCGCAGGGCAAAGTCCTGTGAAAAGAAGATTTCTGAGGTTGAAAGGCAAACTCGGTCTCTCCTAGAACTTATGGAACGCACTCGTAAGCAGTTTGATGATGAGGTTAAGGAGTTAAATGAGCGCTACCAAACAGCAGTTGATCAGGAAACAGAACGAATTTCGGACATCGAAGCCTCACGGGACTCCGAAACAGCAGCAAAAAGAGAAGAGATCGAGGACCTTCGCTCAGAAACTGCCTCCATAACAAAACAGATTGAACAGCTCATGGAGCAAAAAATCTCACATGCTTCCGAGCTTGAGGAGCTCACGATTTCTTGGAAAGGAGAATGCGTAACTCTGATTTGCATGCCCTTCTATTTGATTCGGTATGAAACCGAGGGGAAATCAAGGTACGATGTGCAACCGCCGACCGTGGCAGAAGACTACGGGGGCATAATAAAGAAAATTAAGAAAGCCATTCTAAGTTTCAGCCTCGAATATCGAATCAATCTCCTCCTGCACTCAAGGTCAAAAGCATTGAAGGAAATGTTAACTTCAGTTTTTGCTGAAAAAACACGGGAAAACGAGTCCCTTGAAAAACTCGTGTATACGCTGGGATGCTCAAATGATCTTCTCAGGAGCTCTGACTTTACGCAAACCTTAGCTGAGGGAATGGAAGAACTGGAAAAGGAAGGCTGGGTAAAATCGGAGGAGAGAGCTTCAATTTTGAAAGCTTACGCGTCCATAAATGAAACCTGAGGTTATGGCGGGAGAGATGCAAATGTTAGTTGATGATCAGGTGGTGGAAAGAAAGCTTCTGTTGAAGCGTGTTTTCCCTCGGACTAAACTGTTCAAGATTGGCAGAAGCTTAAACATTGATTACTTCGACCGTTTCATGGGAATGTGGGACATCGACGAAGACGATGCAGCGCTTGAGATAGCCTTAAACATAGACGACACTCAACTTGAGGAGATTCTGAGCGAATATGAACCCCGTGCATGGACAGTTTTCAGAGGCCGAAACTACAGTTTCGAAGATGGCACGCTAACCTTAAGCGGTTCATGGGAGAGGCTTCAAGCTAACATTCATCAAGCGAAAAAGAAGTTTGGGGAAGCTGGCGTTGCTGTCTTGAAGACCTTGGTGCAAACCGCTGGAAGCTGTAGTCTAAAGGAAATCAAAGCAAAACTGAAAAAGGATGTCGATCCGCTTCCAATTTTAGCGGAACTTGAACGATTGAAGGTAATTGTCACCTCTTACAGGGGAGACCGATATCAAGAATGGGAAATCTTAGAGGAAGTTTCTCCGCTTGTACAGTCAGAGCTTAAAATGGGTCCTCCGACTCCGCTGAAGGTGGTTTTACCCACGGCTCCGTCGGGGAAGATGCAGAAGGTGGATTACGTTTTGGTCGAGAGCCAAAGGGTCCAGCGGATGGATAAGGAGCTTGATGATTATCTAAACGGCTTAATCAAGCTTCGATTAGATCAAACCCTTGAGTTCGGTAAAACATTTTCAGTTGCTTCTCTAGCCAACTACCTCCAAGAACTCTTCGGGCCCATCCTATTTTTCGACAGTCTACTCAGCATCATCCAACAATGCGGAATGTCCGACACGGAGATCGTTCATGAGCACGGTAAAACTGGGATGCGGACAGGCTGGTCGCTGGCGCTTTTCGGTGAACCCGGCACCGGGAAAAGCTTTTCGACCAGAGACATGATTTTGGGCAAACTGGATGCGGGGGTTCACCCCCACGGGGTCCCCGGTAGAAACCGTTATTGCGGAGGGATAACGCCCGCCCGCTTCGTCAGAATAGGACAGGCTTACAGTGAGCGCACGTTCAACTTTGTTGTTCCGGAGTTTAATGACTGGTTCAAATACTCCGGTATGGTGGAACCTTTGAAGTTAGCTATGGAGCGGGGGGAGCTGAGATATGAGACCCACCGGGAGGTCGTTGGTCCATACCTTTTCCGCTCCTTCTTCAGCGTTAACTACAACGTGGAAACCTCAGGTAGAGGATACGCTGTGACCGTTCAGGACCCGAACTTCAACGCCATTGAGGACCGGATGCTCTGCCGACTGCATAGGCTAACAAAAGAGCGGTTTGTTGAAATAGCGGAGAGCCAGATGAGGTTAGCTTTCGGTGAGATCGACATTGAAAAGGGCGCCCAGAAAATTCGGGACCACCTGACGCTCGTTTACGCCATTGAAACCGAACATCCGCTTGTTAAAGGACGGTTCTCCAAAAAGCCTGTGATGATTACTTCTCAGTCGTATAATGTGGTGAAGCGCGCCAGAGAGGCTATTCTTGAACAGATTCCAAAGGAGTTTGTAAGGTTTTCAGCGCGGTTAGAAGACCGCGCCATTCGATTTGCCTGCGCCGCCTCCCTACTAAACTATTTTCAGTCAAGCCTAGATTACATCCCGGTCAGTGATGACGCCCTCAAATACGCAGTTCAACTTTACGTCGAAGAAGCTTCTGTGCGATCTCGTGGAGAATTCGAGCCTGAAGAGGTCTTGAAAAGAATTTCCTAGTTCGCTACCGTTAAGGCTTTTGGCAAAAATGGATTCTGGATTCATAAAAGTTATTATTATTTTTGATGACACGTGCTATAGTTGGTGAAGTTTACATGAAGAGGTCTGTTGTGTATACGATTGATCTAACCACGATCGCTGGTGAAGGAGATTTCCCCTGTCCAAGCTGCGGGACTAGGATTTCGCCTGAGGACGAGTCAGATGAGGTTTACAATATTTTGGAGACAAAAGTCAAAGATAACTGCCTAGAAGAAATCCTTATCCTCTGCAATCGTTGCGGCGGCAAAATCCGCTTAGTAGGTTTTCTCTCTCTCGATAAATAGCTTAGTCGGGCCTTCCAGTTTCTGAAGAAAGCTTTCCAAACGCCTTACTTAATCAGCTACGTTTTTCAATAACTGTTTCTAGATTAGAAGTTCCTTCGGTACCTTTTCCATCCAGTCTATTTCTTTCACGGCAACTTGGAATGTCTTTGAGCCTGTTTGCTCGTGAACCTTATAGCCGAGAAGATGTGCATTCCCTTGGTTTTGCAATCGAGTTAGGATGACATTAACTATGACGGATCCGTCTCTGAGATGGAGGTTTACCCTGCTTCCCATGAACCTGTCCAGGGACTTTAAGTTGAACCGCATGTTAACCCGGTTTATTCTCTCAAAAAGCTTCAAGTTTAACCTTGTGGACTTAAAATCCATATTCCTTGTCTGGAACTAAAAACCAAATCAAAAGTACGGTTGAATGCTTCAAAACGTTAACAGCATCTCCCCGATTACCGCACAGATAAGTTTTAAAGTTCCTTCTGCTTTTATGCAATGGCACTTTAAAGAACGTTCATGGGAAGCGGAGGAATTCGAATATGCGCAAGACTGCAGTCGCCATGTCCCCCTTCTATGTTATGGAAGTGCTCGAAAGGGCAAAAGAGCTTGAGCGCCAAGGACGGTCGATAATCCACCTCGAAGTAGGAGAGCCTGATTTTCCGACGCCCAACTGCATCCTAAAAGCCGCGACAAAGGCTATGAGTGAAGGGATAGTTCGCTACACTGCCAGCGTTGGGCTTCCTGAGTTGCGGGAAGCCATCGCTGAGTATTACAGTGAAAGATATGGTGTTTCTGTTTCCCCTGATCAAATGGTGGTTACAAACGGATCTTCGCCGGGTTTATTGTTGGCTTTTTCTGCTTTACTTGAGGTAGGAGATGAAGTGATAGTTTCTAATCCGAGTTACCCGTGTTACCCCAATCTGGTCGGGTTCTTAGATGGATTACCGATACTTGTAAAGGTAAATGAAAGTGATGGATTCAGATACGAACTTGATGATATAAATGAACGAATCAGCTCTAAGACAAAGGCAATTATGATTAACTCGCCAAATAATCCAACGGGGCACGTGCTTGACGCTCAAACCATGCGTGGAATCGCTGAGCTCGGTTTAACCGTGGTTTCAGATGAGATTTATAATGGGCTTATCTACGAAGGGGAGGAGCACTCTATTTTGGAGTTTACAGACAACGCCTTTGTTGTCAGCGGCTTCTCTAAGCAGTTCGCCATGACAGGCTGGCGCTTAGGTTATGTCATATCCCCAAAGAATTACGCGCCGATCATACGAAAACTCATGCAGAGCTTCTTTATTTCCGCGAACACGATCAGCCAACATGCTGGAATCGCTGCCCTCCGCGAAGCTGCGCCTGATGTCCAACGAATGGTAAGAACCTTCGACAAACGGAGGAAATTTATAATCAAACGTTTGAGGGAGATTGGCTTCGGCATAGCGGTCGAGCCTACCGGCGCCTTTTATGTTTTCGCTAACGCTAAGAAGTTCACAAACGATTCCCTAAAGTTCGCTTTTGAGGTTTTAGAGGAGGCAGGTGTTGGGGTTACGCCTGGAATCGACTTCGGCAGCAACGCAGAAGGCTACATACGGTTTTCTTATGCGAACTCTATAGAGAACATTTCAGCAGGGTTGAATAAACTAGAGCAGTATCTTGAGAACCGTTAAGTCTCCCTAAATGAAGAGATGCAAGAAGGGTTTAGAAAGTAAATGGTCTCCTTAGACCGGAAAGTAATAGGGAAATACCAGAAAATAAGTAAGACGATAGCAAACCCACATCTGATTTCTCAACTGAGGAAGCTGATCCCCGAAGAACCACATTCGCTTGAGGAACTGCTCAATTGGCTACACACCGCTTTAAAATGGTCCAAAGGAGAGATCACTAGACACGATAATCCGGTTGACATACTCACCTACGGAAGAGGTAGATGTGGAGAATTCAGCATCCTATTCACGGCGGCTTGCTTGGCTAAAGGCTACAGGGCACGAATAGTCCTTGACATGTCTGACCACGTTTGGACCGAGGTTTGGAGCGATAGAGAAAACAGGTGGGTCCACGTGGATCCCTCGGAAAAAAGAATAGACGATCCGTACATGTATGAAAGAGCGTGGAAAAAGGACCTTAAGGAGATTTACGCCTTCGAAAACGGAGACGAGGCGAACGTCACTGACCGATACAAGATTAAGCCCGAAAAATAAACTTGATTATGCTTTGAACCATTTGAAGATTAAATATCGGGTCTGATCTGTTGCTTGTGGGCTGAGTGTGGCGATTATGAACCTTTTTCTCACGGTTGTTGCAAGCCTCCCCGCCTTCACTATGTCCGTAGCAGTAATCGTCTCATCCCATTTTTTCACGGAGACCATGTAGGGGGCGTGTTCGACGCCGGGTCCATGTTTGTAAACCGCGAAGTCGCAGCCGTATTTTATTCCCGGGGTGACAATGAGCCCGTGGTCGCGGAGGTCACGGTAAACCGCGAACTTTAAGTCAAATTCGTCATAAAGCCTCCTCGCTCTGCCCCGAAGTTTCCTAAGACCAACTTTAACTCGTTCAGGGCCCTCAAACACAGTAAGCAGTCCTTTCTCCATCAAATAGAGGCTCTCCATAAGATCCAAGATAAGCGGAACATCGAATTCCGGTTCCTTAGGCTTAGGGATGCCCACGGGCTTTCCGTAGAAGCCGCTTTGATAGAGCTCAGAGCCCTTCTCTGAATCCCAAACAATCAGAAAATTTTCTATAAACTCAGCTTCAACTTTTTCAGGCATTCTATCTGCACTACCTTCTTACATAGCGAAGGCCAAAATACGCGCAGCGTCAGAAGCATCTTCTGCCTTATCCGAGACGTCCTCCAGCATCTGAGCTATGTCCCTGAAGAGAAGCATGGCGGGAACTTCCATTTTGCTGTTCAGAACCTTCATTTCCAAATCGCGGTAAAGGTCGTCCACCACTCGCTCAGCCACTTCTACTTCCCGGGCTTTCTCTAACGCCTTTGATGAACTGTAATTCAGCGTCATAGCGGTTTCCCTGAGCTTTGTAACAGCGTCAAACGTCCCACCTGAGAGCTTAACTAATCCGTCCTTTATATCCGAGGAAACCGTCCATCCTCTTTCCATAATCTCCAAGAGACGAAAACCTATACCCTTACAGAAGTCTGCAATTTCACTTGTTTCATTAGTGAAACGGAGAAAGTCTTCGCGACTCGTTAAAAGTCCCCCTATCTTAGCAAGTTCCTCTGCAACTATGCGCCTAGCCAAGTTAGCCTCCTCTTCCATTTTCAAAATTTGGGAGAAGTGCTGCTTTGCCGATTCTTTGTCGCCCTTTACAAAACTGTCAACTACCTGCGTGAGTTTTCGGGCTACCTCCAACACCTTTCTCAGATGGTCTTGGCAGATGCTGAGTGCTCTTCGTCTCACCCGCTCCTCACTTTCAACCGGAAAGACCATGCTTATATCTCTGCCCCTGTCTGAACATTTATTTGTACAGAGTATAAGATACGTTGTAAAGCTTTAAAAACCTAGCGTGAGCGAAATCGACGTTTCCTATTTCCGTTTTTAACGGACGCAGATTAGCCACTTTTGATTGGTTTTCCTAACTCTTTAAAATCCAATTTGTAACTGAAATAACCCCGCAACAACGACGGAAAATCCTCAATTTTGCTTCTGACCTGCTTCCAAGTGTCACGATCACGCAGTGTCACCGTGTGGTTCTCGAGGGTCTGATAATCAACCGTCACCCCCACAGGCGTACCCACCTCATCTGCCCGCGCATACCTCCTCCCTATAGACCCCGACTCGTCATATTCCACCCTAAAGCCTTCATCTATCAGCCTTCGATAGACTTCTTCCGCTTTTTCAGGCAACCCGTCTTTGCTCATCAAGGGGAAAACGCCTACCTGTATTGGCGCAACTTCACGGGGGAACATCAGCAAAGTTCTGCCTGCCTTCGTTCGGTAAGCATATTCTAAGACGGCGTAAACCAGTCGATCTAACCCGAAACTCGGCTCAACCACATGAGGAATGAAGCGCCTACCTTTCTCCTCCATCTTTTCGCGGACAATTTCAACGTGCTCAGGCAGAACCTTGAACAAATCAACAGCGTAGAAACCCTTCGTCTCGAAGGAACTCTTAACTTTTTTTGGGTCTGCGGCTGAGAGTAGTTCAGCAACTTTTTGAGCGTCACCTTTGAAGGCGGGGCCAAGTTTAGACATGATGGGTCTAACGGTAACTTTCTCTACGGTTTGCGGCTTTTCAAGTTCCTTATACCCCTGCAGGTCAACGCCGCTGAATTCCATGTGCCGTCTCAGGTCGTAGGACGTTCTGTTGTTGTGGCCTGATATTTCCGTCCAGCCCCACCTGTCTAAGTAAACCTCTTGGTCGAACCCTTGCAGAGAATAGTGGGCTCTCTCCCAATCCAGTTTCTCGATGAAGCGCTGCTCGTCTTCAGGTATCCCCAGCTTAACTAAAAACCGTTTAGCGAGCGCCATGAAAAAAGCCTGCCACTCCAACTTTATGTAGCCTTTCCTTAGAGCCTCCTCCATCGTGACCTCAACCAGTTTATCCTTCCCTTTAAGTTTAGTTTCCGCCAACAGAAGCCTCAAAGTCTCCTTTCCAACATCCTTAATGAAGGGGCAACTGGGCTCCTCAGGATCGAAGAAGAACTCGAGGTCCATAATTGTGAACTCTCTGAGCCTCACAGGACCCTGTCTAGGCGAAATTTCATTTCTTAAAGCGTGGCCAAGCTGAGCTACGGCAAATGGAAGTTTATTCCGCGCAAGCTCGTATAGGCGCTTGAATTCCACGAATATGCCTTGGGCGGCTTCTGGGCGTCCGTATCCGACTGTTTCAGAGTAGGGTCCGATGGTAGTCACAAACATGGTTAGGAACTGTTGAGGGTCAACCAGTTCGCCGCCGCACTCAGGACATGGGATTCTTCGCTTCTGGATTTGCTTCATCAGCTCCTTAAGATCGAGCTTCTCGGTTTCTGTGTCGCTCATCCCTGCGAACTCCTGAAGTAGATGGTCTGCTCTAAACTTGCGTTTGCATTTTTTGCATCCAACCATAGGTTCTTTGAAGTGGTCCACGTGACCCGAAGCCTCAAACACTGTTCCAGGCACGATTACTGAAGATTCCATTTCAAAGAATCCGAGGCGGCGGATGAAAAAATCTCGGAGTTCATCTTCAATCTTCCGCTTAAGGACAGCGCCTAAAGGACCGAAGGTTAGGAAGCCGCTTACGCCTCCGTAGATTTCGTAGGAAGGCCAAAAGAAACCTCGGCGTTTTGCTAACTCGCTGATAATCTCAAACTTGTCGGGCTTCATGATCTATCACTCTGCGCAGGATGCAACGTTTACAAACCCTAAGGTGTTACAGAATATAAAGCAAACGTTATCGTTTATATTCATGTTTCATTAAATGTTTGAGAAAATGTTTCAGCGGTTAAGGGATGGAATTGGAAAAGGCTGTTGCGATTAAGCGGTTTGTCCTAGACGGCATCCTCAGTTATGCTCAGATGCATTATCCTAAAGAAGCGATTCTCCTCCTGCATGGCAAAGCGGAGAAACGACGAATCATAATTGATGATTTGCAGATACCGCCGCTTGCAACCCACGGAGCGAGCTTTTCCAACTTTCCGTTACATATGCTTCCGATTGATTTCTCCATTGTAGGAACCGCCCATTCTCACCCTTCAGGCGTCCTGAAACCGTCCATCGGAGATTTGAACCATTTTTACGGAAAAATAATGATTATAACTGCCTATCCATACCAGTCGGAACAAAACTTGGCAGTGTTCGACCGTAATGGAAACAGGTTGAAATACGAAATTATCAACTCCAACGGAACATAACTTAGCAAGCTTTTATTCGGTTATGGTTGGTTCAGCGATTTTTCTCAGGTCATTTTTCGCATAGAAGGTCCGAGAGAGAAATTGTATAACAGAGTTATAAATAAATCTTATTCTACTTTGAATACCTATACACTGGTTTCAACACGCCGAAACCGTAAAAACCATATACAGACAGAGACGTTCTTTCCTATAATCAACTAGAGGCTGTGTGCCGTGTCTAAAATTAAGGTCGCGTTGATCGGAGTTGGGAACTGCGCAGCTGCCTTGGTTCAAGGCGTCTATCATTATAAAGATACAAAAACTGAGGGTGAAGCCATAGGGCTTGGACGCCTTTTCCTCGACGGTTACCACCCGCGAGACATAGAATTCGTTTCCGCATTTGATGTTGACGCCAGAAAAGTTGGAAAAGACCTCTCGGAAGCCGTTTTCTCCCCGCCCAACAACACTACAAAATTCGCTGATGTCCCAAAGTTAAACATACCGGTTCTAAAAGGACCCCCATTGGATGGAATAGGAGAATTTCTGAAGAACATAATTAAAGTCGACGAAACTCGCGAAGTTGATGTGGCTAAGAGTCTCAGGAACAGCGAAGCAGAGATAGCCATTAATCTTCTGCCCAGCGGGGCCGTGAAAGCCTCGCAGTGGTACGCGCAGGAGGCGATTAAGGCAGGATGTGCCTTTGTAAACACAACACCCACGTTCATTGCAAGCGATGCGGTTTGGAGCAGGCGTTTTGAAGAGGCTGAGTTACCAGTTGTCGGCGACGACCTGGTTGATCAAGTGGGCGCTACTATCCTTCATAAGACTCTGTTGAAGACGTTGGCTAAGCGGGGTGTGCGGGTTTCTCAAACCTATCAACTGGATGTAGGAGGAGGAACCGAATCTCTTAACACGCTTGAGAGGGTGAGGGAGGTAAAAAGGTCCGTGAAAACGAGGTCGGTGGAGTCCGCTCTGCCTTACAAGGCTTCGGTTGTAGCAGGGTCCACAGACTACGTGGATTTCATGCAAAACCGGCGGGACAGCTACTTCTGGGTTGAAGGAAATTATTTTGGAGGTATCCCCATGCGGTTGGACATAAGGCTTAGCACTGTTGATGCCCCTAACGCGGGGGCAGTGTTGTTCGATGTTATCCGAGGGGTTAAGGTTGCCCTTGATCGAGAACTAAGTGGTTCAATACAGAGCATATCAGCCTACGCGTTTAAGCATCCGCATAAGCTTGTATCCCTAGCGACCGCTGAACAACAGTTTGAAGCATTCATCCATGGAAAAAGAGAACAATAGAACTTGTGCGGATTGATTCACAACCCTATTTTAGTTAAATTCTTTTTCTTTCATTGTTTTTGCACTGCGGGCGAGGATTTGCTGTTCTAAAATAATTCTCTCTATTTCCCTCTCTATGACTGAGATGTCCCGCTCTATTTTTGCAAGCTCCTTCTCATCGATCTCTTTGACCTTGCTGTCAGTCTCTGATGTTTTTTCCTTAGAGGTCATAAGCCTAGCTTTAGGCAGTTGTAGATGAAAGCCTTTGTGAACCGTAGATGTAGATTTCTGGTAAGGGTTGAAAAGAACATATAATCCGCTATGAAGAGAAACATCAAATCATATGGCAAACGCTATGTTTTCTGGTTTCGGTTGGGTTTCTGTTGACTTCGAGCGGGTGTCGCTATGCTTTGATTTTCTTTTTCCCGATTACTTCTCTGAATTTTTTGTGGCAGCTGGGGCATTCATAGTATCCTATTGTGAGCTGCAGTTTTTCGCCTGTCTTGCTGGGTCTTCCTGTCATCTTCCAAGTCTTCACTGGACTGGCTTTAGCTCCGCATTCTGGGCATTTAGCCACATTAGCGCTGACCCATTCTGGTTCACTGAGTCTCTGGTTCAAAGCTTCTATGACGTGGTTCCTGAGTTCTTCGCCTTTCCCTCCAGCTTTCTCGACGGCGTCGGCTAACTGAGCGTCTCCCAGAATGTTCCGAATCCATTTGGAAAAGTCTCCTCGCATTTGGTGGAATTCAACGGAATCGAGGGGGATCACCTTAACTTTCTCCGTAAAGTCCTGCAGGCTGAGGGCTACTTCGTTCAATGGTTTACCGACACTCGCATAGAAGTAAAAGCCTTCTTCCGGCTTCAACACTTCTCTTTTCATTTTCACATTCATCCCTTTTGAAGCACGTTCCAGATTTTGTATTTCTCTCCTTATAGATTTAAGCCCTAAATTAAATGTTATTACCTCATTTTTAAGAGGTTCTTTATCAATTTTGCTGGTGGTATACCGAACCCGGGCGTCAGTTGAGCAACGCTCCAACAAACTAACCAACTGCTTTAATTTTTCAATTTGGTCTTGCACTTTGTTAATTGAAGCTGCTCTTCTCTTCTCAACTTCAGAAATGTTAACTTCGATTTGCTTGGCGAGTTTTTCATACGTTAAATGTGAAATCTTCTTCTCTTTCAACAAGTTGTCTAAGGCTTGTTTCTGCCTTCTCACAGCTTCCATGTCGCGGGCAATTATCTCAAGAGAAGGAATCTTGGACACCAGCAACAATAGTTAGTTTTGTCCACAAATAAGCATTACGATCAAGAGACGCTTGTGCGGTATAGAATTTGAGCCTTCCACCTTGGAACCGCGATTATAGACAATTAGACTTTTAAACTGAACTTTACAAAAAAGGGTTCTCGGTGACTACGAGTGCCTTTCTGTTCTAAATGCGGGGCCAAAGTTTCTGAGAAGGCGAAGTTTTGTCCAAACTGCGGAGCACCACTACTCCCTGCCGCAAAAGCCCAAATTCCAGCCAGACCAACGTCTCCAAGAACCGGTTTAGACATGATCGGATCTGACCCGCGGCTTCAAGAACACTGGTTCAGAAGGGGCATCGCATTCATCATTGACGGCATCGTATCGGCAATAGCCGCTTTGACAACCCTGTTGTTTCCCTTTGCAATTGGATTTCCATGGTTTAGGGGATGGCAGTTCCTTTTAGTTTGGGGTTTAATTTTTATTTTATATTCTTCTTTCACGGAAGCGGTCTATGGATATACTTTAGGCAAAAAAGTTATGGGGTTTCAGGTTGTCACAGTTGGCGGAAGGAGACCCGACCTTGCGGCGGCTTTCATCAGGAACATAAGCAAAATATTCATCCTACTGCCGCTCCTAGATATTCTCGGTGGATTGATCACTCAGGGAGACCCGCACCAGAAATACACCGACAGAATCGCGGGAACCAACGTCATAGGCATAACCTAATTTTCCACTCTTTCTTTCAAAAGCTGTGATTGGGAACGCGTTTTTTTGGCTGTTTGTTTCAAGTTTTTCCTCTCTTAACTCTTGAAAGGAGATCGTTTCGAGGTTTTTGATGCTTTAAACCTTTTTATTACGAGGACGCATAAAAAAGGCTGTCATTATTGATTAAAGGGGATAATCGTGGAACCTAAAGCCTATCAGCGTATGGTTGCTTCGTATGCTCGGGAACTGGGGTTAAGCGCTAAAGAAACAGCGGAGCTAATGAATGAAATTGTAGTCGAGTCGCGTTCTATAAAACGCTTGATTGGTAAACCCGGTCCGAGAGATGGCCATTCAAGGCTGGTTAAACTTGGAATAATGCTGATCGTGTCTCCTGATCCGCTTACTGATCCTCTGGGCTATGTTCTTTTAGCTGCAGGTTTAATTCAGGAAAGAAGAAGGCAGTTGAATATAGCAGATGTGTGTAATCGGTTTCGAGATGTAACTGAGGAATTGCAGAGGATGAAAAAGGAAGTCAGCCGAATAAACTTCGAGCTTTAGATGAACACTTATTTTACCGACAAGGTGCCTTCGAAAACTTTGTCTTCAGAAACCTCTAACTCGTTGGCCAACCACTTCTTCAGCAGCGCCGCGCCTCTAGGAAGCTCTCCCGTATAAGTGAGAACCTTACCTCCCTTCAAGATGTCAGATTGAAAAGTCCTTTCTCCCGGTCTGAAGTTCAGGGAAACGGCGTCTGCACTTTTTGCTAAAGTTTTGAATTCATCCCAGTTTTTGCACTGGAAAACAACGGTCGCTCCTTGGCCGCGGGACGGGGTTTCGCTTAGGGCTGAAACAAGTTTGATTAAACTGGTAATCTCGTTTTGAATGGTTGTGATGCGTTCCTCAACTTTTCCAATTTTTTCAGATGAAACAGTTGTTTTGCCCAGTCGATCTATCAGACGGTCTAAATCCTTTTCATGCTCTTTAAGGACGTTTATAACAAAGTCTAGAGCCTCCAATGCCCTATCTTTAGAAGGTTCCTTTGGCAAACGCTTCTCCTCATCAAAACTAGTCCTTCGGAATCTTTTAGACTTTATGGTTCTATGTGCTATTACTCAAATCCTTTAAGAATACAGTTAAAACTAAGATCACCTTAGTGATTGTGGGATGACCATATGGCCCAAAAAATTTACGATGTAATCATCATAGGAGGCGGACCTGCAGGACTAACTGCTGGCATCTACACCGCTAGGATCGGATTAAGAACCTTAATTCTCGAGAGCCAATTTCTCGGAGGGCGAGCCCTAGAGGCATATACAATAGAAAACTTTCCAGGATTCCCCGAGGGAATATCAGGGGAAGAGCTTGCAAAAAGGATGATTCAACAAGCTGAGAAATTTGGTGCAGAAATAAAGTCTTCAGAAGTTATCTCTATGGATTTAAACAATAAGAACAAAGTTGTAATCACGAAGACCGCTAAATATCTAAGTCATGCTCTTATACTCTCCACAGGAACGCAGCGAAAAAAACTCTTAGTCTCGGGCGAAGAGGAATTTTTGGGTCGTGGCGTTTCCTATTGCGCAGTTTGTGATGGTCCTCTCTTCCGAGGCAGAGTTGTAGCAGTTATAGGTTCTGGCAATGAAGCTGCAGAAGATGCCTTAATGTTAGCAGAGTTCGCAGACAAGGTGCTGTTGATCACGGACAAGGAAGAGTTGGCAATAGCGGAGAATTTGAGGCGGAAACTAGATGAAAAGGGCAACGTGAAATTACTGTTAAATATTAAGGTTAAGGCAATTGAGGGAGATATCATCGTCAAGGCTGTGAAAGCTGCCGATATTAAAAGCAACAAGGAACAGAAAATTCCGGTTGACGCAGTTTTCGTCTCTTTAGGGAGGATACCTATGACGCAGTTGATAAAGAAATCTGGGATCGAAGTGGATGAAAGGGGATGCATAAAAATTGACCGCCGCCAAAGGACAAACATGGAGGGCGTTTTCGCAGCGGGAGACTGCACTTGCGGCGGGATGCAAATAGCTACCGCCGTTGGAGAAGGTGCTAGGGCTGCCATGATGGCGGCAGTTTACGTCAAAAAAGCCAGAAATCAGGAGACGTAGGCTTCTTCAAGCAAAGGTTTTCTGTAGGTTTTTAATCAGGTCTTTCCTTTTTGAGGCATCATTCAGCCTAGTTTTGAGCTCCTTCCAGACATTTGGGCAGTTATCTTTACCGAGCCAGCTCTTAAAGAACTGATCTGCTCGTTTTTTGTTTTCCTTTGTGAATGGAACGCCTGCTTCATCGAAGACTTCCTTTAAGTGTCTCATATAACAAGTCACGCATCTGCACCATCCGTATTTAGCCTATTCTCTGCATATTAAGTTGCTGTACCCTATTTACTTCCATTTTGTCAGTATCTCATCCCTACGGAAGGTGGACCTGCTTACGAAGAATAGGAATATATCACCCAGAAGAAGAATTGCGGAAATGATAAGCAGATTCGTGGTTTCTAGTGATATGAGCCCGATCTCACCTGCGACATAGATGCCTCCAAACGGGAGAACCATGACTCCTCCGAACTGCTGCGCAGTCCGTACATCATTGACTCTTGCAGATATGATCACGTTCATCTCAACACTTAGTAGGCACACAAGCGGTGTGACCACTAACAGAATAACTCCCATGGTCCAGTTAGGAAAATAAAGATATCCCAACTGGCTAAAGGTCAGGTTGTCTATAAAGGCCATAAATATTGCACAACCCCCATAAGTTGCAACTAAGGATGGCAAAAACGCGGCGAGGCTTTTTCCCAGCAGAATCTCGCTGTCCGTCACGGGAGTTGCAAGAAGAGGTTCAAGGCTCTTCTCAAACTTTTCGCCGACTAGGCTGTAGGAGGCAATCCCAACGGGAAGGGTTGCTGCTCCGATGACGAAGAAGAAGGCAAATGCGTTTAGCAGTGGTAGAAGTGCTGCAGTAGGAATGCCTCCACTTTTCATGCCAACGAAGCGGATAACCAAAGGAAGACCAATCGAGACGAAAAGTGGAAAAAGAATGAATGAATACATAATGCTCTTCTTCTTAGTGAAAATGCTAAAGTCTTTCGTTGCAACCGTCCATACATTCCCTAAGTCCATCTTCTTCTCAGCTCCTAACCAATTTCAAGTATACATCCTCCAAAGTTGGGCTGACCTCGGTGACGAACTGGACGCGGCCGCCCGCAGCACTAATCGCATCCACGATGTCGGGATTCTCCTTCTCAGGATTACTCACATCAATGACAAGTCTGTTGTCAACTACCTCGATATTCCTTGGTCCAACTTTTTTCACTGCCGCTACAATCGCATCGTTAACACGTTCAAGTTGGACTACGGTTTTTCTTCCCCACAACGATTCCCTCAGATTTTCTGGAGAACCCACCGCTAACAGTTTGGTTTTCAATATCCCCACTCTATCACAGATTTTTTCCGCTTCGTCTAGAAGATGAGTGTTAAGAAAAATAGTTCTCTTCTCCTTCTTAAGCTCAAGGATAAAATCTCTCACCGTTTTTGAAGCCTCGGGGTCCAAGCTTGCTGTCGGCTCATCCAAGAACAGGACCTGAGGGTCATGGATCAGTGCGCGGGCTATGGCAAGTTTTTGCTTCATGCCCTTGGAAAAGGTCCCTGCCGCGAGGTTCCTCTTGTTCCAAAGCCCTAGCATCTTGAGGAAATACTCTATCCTTTCTTTTCTCTGCTCTTTGGTACGCTTGTACAGTCGCCCGTAAAAATCGAGGTTTTTGTAAGCGCTCAGGTCGTCATATAGACCGACGTTCTCAGGTAGCAATCCGATGATTCTTCTGATCTTTTGCGAATCCGCGCTGTTTCCGACTTCATAATCACCTATCTTGGCCTTGCCGCTGGTTTTTGATATCAGGCAGCAAAGCATCCTCACTGTAGTGGTTTTTCCTGCTCCGTTCGGTCCGAGAAAACCGAAAACCTCACCCTCATCAACATGCAAAGTTAGGTCCTCTACCGCAGTAAGCTTGCCAAATTTCCTCGTCAGATTTTCAGCGTCAATCACTTAGGGTCACCGAACTGCGTGAGCTATTTCAATGACTCTTGGATAATCATCTGTCATATTATATTTTTGTTTTCTCCCCAAACTTCCACATCAAAACTTGTCAGACCTCATCAATCTTCAGAAGGTAAAACACCAGCTGAGAGAGCAGGTGTAGGCATAGAGGAACAAAACAGTTGGCTAGGGCTCATCAAGAAAAGCCTAGAAACAAAGCGCCGACCCGAAATGGACAGCGCATCTTAGACAGAATCGTTTCGTTGTTACATTAAATAAGCTTTAATTAAGAAGTTATTTTTTGAAGAACAGCCAGTTTTTTCCTTCTTTCTCTCTGCCTTTAAACCGCACTAAACAGTAGTCGCCTTTGAGTCTGTTGCCTCGGATTTCAAAAACAATTTTGTTTTCGCTCTTCGCCTTTAAAACGTAGCTCCCTCTATCCCAGATTTCCACGGTTCCCGCTCCATACTCGCCTTCAGGAATCGTCCCTTCAAAACTTGCATATTCAACAGGGTGATCTTCAACCTGCACTGCCAGCCGTTTCACGCCCTTTTCCTCCGGCGGCGGCTTGGGAACAGCCCAACTCTTTAGAACCCCGTCCATTTCCAACCGCAGATCATAGTGCAAATGTGTGGCGGCGTGCTTCTGAATCACGTAAATGTTCTCGCCCTTTCTGCTCTCTCCTCCCTCTGGTTCAGTTGTCCTCTCAAAATCCCTCTTCTCACGGTAGGCTTCAAGCCCCATCTCGATCACCTATTCTACTGCTTAGAAATCTTTCGAGCCACTGCGTCGCCAACCTCATAAGTCTTAGCTGACCCTCCAAGGTCAGGCGTCAACGTCTTTCCCTCCCTAAGCGTCTCATTCACAGCTTTTTCGATGCGGTTCGCGGCTTCCACGGCGGATTTATTCTCGTGCTTTTCAGCCAACCAGTCCATGAGCATTCTAGCCGATAAAATTGCTGCTATGGGGTTGGCTATTTTTTTGCCGTAGTATTTTGGGGCGCTTCCGTGGATGGGTCTAAACATGGCGTGTTTCTCTCCGATTTCGGCGCTTGGAGCGAGCCCTAAACCTCCTTGGATTTGAGCGGTCATGTCCGAGATGATGTCGCCGAAAAGGTTGGTGGTGACGACCACATCGTAAGATTCAGGACGCTTTAGGATCCATTGCGTCCACGCGTCTATTAGCGCATAGTCCTTTTCAACATCCGGATAATTCTCAGCCACTTCGTTGTAGACCTGCCTGAAAAGCGCGCAGCTCTTCAAAACCGTGCTTTTGTCAACACATGTGACCCTCAACTTCCCATCTGCAGGTGCGCCCTTCCTCCTTTTTCTGCACAATTCAAAGGCGTATTTGGCTATCCGCTCGGCTCCTTTCCTAGTAACTATTTTTACGTCGACCGCCACCTCGGTTACTTCTGCTCGTGTGAGCACGCCCCGAATCGGCGTATACAAGTCTTCAGTGTTCTCCCGCACAATGACGAAATCGATGTCTTCGGGCTTTTTTCCTGTTAAGGGGCAGACCACGTTCTCTCTTAACTTAACTGGTCGAACGTTCGCATACAAATCTAAGTCCTGCCTCAGCGTACGATGAACATAGACGACGTGTTCAAGGCCTTCAACTCCGGGTAACCCCACCGCGCCGTACAGGATGGCATCCGAATCACGGCATGCTTGATAGGCCTCTGAGGGCCAAGGTTTTCTCTTTTTTTTGTAGTATTCAAAACCGCACTCAAACTCGGCGAAATCAAGCTTTAGCCCAGTCACGGAATCCTGCGCCGCCCTAAGCACCTTAACCGCTTCAGGTATGACCTCTCGACCGACGCCGTCGCCCGGCAAAACAACAATCTTATATTTTCGAGGCATGCAACCTTCCCAACCACGCCTTTAGCTGGATCATTTAGTTAAAACACAATAAAACAATTTTTATTTTAGCCGTCTTTGTTGGGGTTTAGGGCACGCCTGCGAGGGCTGTTTCAAAGATTTCTTTGACCATGCTCAGAACTCTTTCCAACTGTCCCGTGTACAGTCCAACGGTGAGAGCGGTTAAGCCTGACAGTAATATAAGCGAACCTATAACTCTTCGCACTGACATATCCATGGATCGTCTTCTCCTAGGATTGATGATAATTACGCGGGGGGAACAATTTAAAGCCACCGATTTTGTTGCGCGCAAATTGTCATTCAGACCAAAGACTTTTGTTTGTAACCATAGAATAAGAGTGTTCGTGGGCGTATGCCAATCGAAACGTGACTCTACAGTTTACTCAACGTATCAATCGTTAGCTTAATCTCTCTAATAGGAATCGTGACTTTTTCAGTGCAAGAAAACATACTAAGAGAGACTCCCCTGTACCTAGTAGTTTTTCCGCGAGGGCACTTTTCGGTGACGCCTTCATCCACTTGATTCCAGAGCTTCACAAGAAGATTAAGCCTTTGAAATCTGCATTGGAGCTGTTGGTTTTCATCTTAGGGGTTCTAGTTCTGCTTTCGCTCATTCTTCTAGAATGATTGGCGCTTTTCGTGCGAGTGCTGAATGTTTATTACGGGTTTTCAGCGTAAAATACTGCCGTTGAGGAGTTGCAGACATATGCGTTTGGAGGTACCGGTTATAGCGGTTGTCGGTCATACAGATTCGGGTAAAACAACTGTCATAGAAAATCTGGTTAGGACACTGCGGGTAAAAGGCTACCGAGTGGCAACTGCTAAACATATTCCGATAAAAGGATTTTCAGTGGACACTGAGGGGAAGGACACTTGGAGGCATGCGACTGCAGGCGCGAACCCCGTGATCAGCATCTCAGACACAGAAACCGCCATAGTGATCAAGAACGGCGAGAAGACTTTTTCTTTAGAAGGAGTTTTTAGGTTTCTGCCTGAAATCGACGTTGTGCTCCTTGAAGGCTTTTCCCGCAAGGCCTTGAATGATGAAAGAGTTGGGAAAATAGTGTGCGTCAAAAACAGGCAGGAATACGAGGACTATCACAAAAAATTGAGAGGCGAAGCAATAGCTTTTTGCTCTCTCGAAACTCTGAAGCCTCCGATTCTTGAGATCAAAGAGGACTTTCCGGTTTTAGCTGGGCGAACGTTAAAGTTCGTTCAAAAGAAAGGAGAGGTATCAAAGATACTTGATCAGCTTCCCATGCTTGATTGCAAAAAATGCGGATATGCTTCCTGTGAACAGTTAGCGATCGCCGTTTACGAGGGAAAAGCCAAGCTCAGCGACTGCTTACCCCTAAAGCTTAAGGCGGAACTTAAAACCAAGCTGATCGTAAATGACGCGGAAATCCCAATTCAACCCTTCGTGTCAAAGGTTATTCGCAACTCTGTTCTGGGCATGGTTTCCTCGTTGAAGGGCGTCTCCATAGAGGGAGACGAGACTATTCAAATCAAAATATCGCCCTAAAACAAGAAGGAATTAGTATTCATTTGTTCCTAAAATATATAAGCAGGCGGAAGTATGCTAGAAGGCAAGGTGACACCGATGGCTTTAGAAATCAGCCGTCAAAAGATGCGCCAGCAGGCAATGGACAGGTTTAAATACATTAGAACCTGCGTGCTCGCTAGGGAACTCTGCCTTCTTGTCCGTACCCAGAGGGCGACGCTTAACAAGGAAGATGTTCGCGACTGCTGTGGCTTCATCTCTAAGTTGTGCAAAGAAGCTGGCTGTGGAGAGCCGAGTGGTCTGTGCGCAAAGGCAGCTAAGGCGATCATGAACAGCGAAGAAGATTACCTTAATATTTGTACCCAAAGCTGCCAAAAATGCGGCGAATCCAGAAGACCTACGAGGCCCGATAGACCAGAACCCGAAGGGTCAGTCTACGTTTAAAAAGGATGCTTGCATATAAAACTGGTGAGTAACGGAAAAGAACAGTTTCAGGGGTGTATCCCTCTTGGATAAGGATGAAGAACTTGATCGAATACGAGAAGAAAAGCGTCAAGAGCTAATGCATCGGGTCAGCGAAAAGAAAACCGAGGGCGTGGTTGTTTTGAATGATTCTAACTTTGATGATACGCTGAAGACGGCTGGTTTGCCCGTTTTAGTGGATTTCTGGGCTGAATGGTGCTTTCCATGCAGAATGATGGCTCCTGTGGTGGAGGAGTTAGCGCGCGATTACGCGGAAAAAGCAGTTTTCGCGAAGCTTAACGTAGATGAGAACCCTGCAACTGCAAGCCGCTACGGGGTCATGAGTATACCTCTTTTCATAATATTCAAAGACGGAAAACCTGTGGAGAAGGTTGTTGGCGCGGTTGGGCGGGGACCGTTAGAAGATGCTTTGAAAAAGCACTTTTAAGCAGTGCGGTGCTCGATTAGGCTCTCTGTTTCTTTCTGCAGAACTTCGCGGGCGCTTTCTTCGCATTTCTCCCAAGGCACCTCGGCATATTTGTCTATGATGTGCTTTTTCACGCTTACAACAATGGCTGAACCGCCTGGTTTATGGAACGTGGCAGCTATCCCGGTTCCCTTCTCTACGCCCACCGGGACATTATCGCCTAAAACGGCTTTCAAACCGTCTACAACACACAAATAGGGTTTTTTTTCTATGGCCTCAACCTCGTAGCTCTGAATTTTTCCGCCTGAAAGCTCTTCAGCTAAGAGCCCCATTTTCAAGCCTAGAACCAAGAAAGGGCCTAAGTGCCCATGCAACTTAACCGCTTTCTTCAGTAAAATCTGTGAGACCATCTTTTTCAATGCGGATTCCTTCAGAGGTTTTTTTATGGTGCTATAGCTGCGACCTTTACTTGTTTTACTCCTCTTTTCGTCATTAGATTTTGAGTTAGTTTTTTAACTTCGCTGACTGACCCGCTGACGGCAATTATCTCCAGGCATTTGTCTTCTTCTAAGTGGATGTGCATGGTTGAGGAGATTATGCTCCTGAACTTGTGTTGAACTTCGGTGACTTCGTCGAGTAAACTCGGTTTGTCGCGGTAATGAAGCATTGCTATGGCGCCGGTCACCCAGCCGTCCTTCTTACGCATCCACTCAAACTCAGTTATGAAGCTCCGCAAGGCATCGTGTATAGCCTTTGATCGGCTCTCATACTGCATGTTTCTGCAGGTTTCATCCAGCTCTTCCACTAAGGCTGGAGGAAGTGACACACTGAAACGTTTCACTTTTTCTTTCTGGGGCATCGGATCACCCTGTTCTACGCTGAGTGGTAAACCCTAAAGGCTTTTATACTTACTGGTGTTACTAAACCATGAAAAAGTGTTACTGACAGTTGATCGAGGCGACCTGACGTGACCTACTTTAACAGTCGTAATATAGGCGCAATCGCTCTGTGCGTTGCTTTGATGGGCGTTCTTAACGCGTTGATTGCTCCCGTTTTTTGGAGGGTAACCCACCTTCCTTTCCTATGCGATCTTTTGGGCTTCTCAACATTGATTCTAGGCGTCTGGTGGACTAGAAAATTTGGAACAGCAACTATCATCGGATTGATTTCAACCCCAATTAATGTATATCTTAATCCAACTGGCTTGCACTTTCTAGGGTTTGCTGCCGCGGCCGTAGTTTTCGACGTTTTGACAAGGCTTGTCGGTTACAAGGTTTGTTTTGGAGGACTGAAATCAAGCGCGGTGAGCCTGGTATCACTGTCCGCTGTGTGTGCAGCCGTGGCGGGTTTTATCATAGGCATCCTGTTCATGAACCTGAAGGCTGGAAGCATCTTCTTTTTCGCTGGATTACACGTAGTGGGTGGAATCTTAGGCGGTTCAGCGGGGGTCATAGTGGTTAAGTCGCTTGAAGCCCGCCAAGTGGTTCCAACCCGGTGATGTGCACCCTAAAAGTGAGAATGAGAAACGTTGTTCTAGGCGGGAGAATATTCTATTAGTGCGTATATATGTAGCTTTTTTCTGTTTCCTCCGTTTCTCTTAGTTTTGCTGTGGTTGAGAAAAATTTATTGTTAAGTAAAGGAGTTTAGGGTGGGTTGTTTACGTTGTCAGGAGCTTGAAACAGGCTTAGTTAGGCGGTTTTAAAAGGGGAAAACTGCTCAGCGGAAAGACCCCCTATACCTTAACTGCCGCCACTACAAGAAACAAATACACCCCAAATATGTCGATAGGTTTTCAGAAGAGAAAATATAAAGGGAAAGAGAGAACTAGCTATTTGTACTTCGCAATTATGGCTCTGAGAAGGGTATCATGGTAATATAACCGCGTAATTTAATGTGTGTTTGCTGATCTGTTTTTTGCTAAAAAAAATCTTTAAATGTTTTCTTATTATTATCTGATTGGTGAAACTCTTGAGTGTTCGGCACTGGATCAAAAATAGATGGAACTGGATAAAAAAGGAACATAAATCTCTTAATATATTATTGGTTGTATTCCAGATAGTTATTGCCTTCTGGATAGGCTGGAGTGCTAATAGGATAGGCGAAACTGCCAATATAATTCAACGCCAGAACTATGAGATTCAAAAAGCCCTTTACGATTTTGAACCTCAAATAAGTGGTTTTGTAAATGGCAGGATTTGGGTGTATGAACACCAATATCAGGCTGTGGCAGATATTGAAGTGCTGATAAATGCTCCGCATACTGGAAATTTCACTCTTATAATAAGCCAATTCTATCCATATGAACAATATATCGACCTTGAAGAATGGAATCACCTCACGTTGCAAGAGTCCATCCGAGATACTACTTTTCCCCAAGCATATAGATTTAGAGCCGAGGTAAACTTGAGAGCCTCCATAACCCCCAAACAAAACTTAACAGTTTTTGCATTTTATGCTGGGGCTCTGGAGTTTGAAATAGTTTACTGTGATGTGCCAGAAAACAAAATGTATCTCGAATATTTCAACGGGTCAGTATGGTTCCAATTCTCTGAGTAAATCCTTTTATTGAATACTCCGAGAAATAACGAAGCTATGCAACTAATCTCAGATTATTAAACCAGTCTTTTTCTCTTAACGGGTATACATAAGAATCACGAAAACAACATCAATCTCCAGATAATGCGCCGAAGAACAAAATGCCTCCCAAAATCAATGCAACGATAGTGAAAGCCGCTTTAGCTTTATCTTCAACTTCTTTGAGAGCAGTGGCTATGTGCTGCACTTTCCTAACCATTTTATCGAGAGACTGTTGGCTAACTGGATCATAATTGGCGTAAACCGTGATGTAATTTAGCATCAAAGGTACATCTACGCCTTTCTCTGCGAAAACATAAATAGGCTTTTTCTTGGCGTAAGCCGCCGAAATTTCCCAGTTAACAATGTCCCGTGTGTCCTTTAAGTTCGCTACATTATGAGTTAAGAAGACGAACATAGCCGTTGAAGACTCTATTGCCCCATCAAGTTTTTGTGGTAAGGGGTAAGGCGTGGGGTCTTCTAACTTTGCAAGATAAGGGTCCACACGGATTAATCTTAAATTTGAAGCGATTGGATTAATTAACCATTCATCTTCGCTACTATGGGCAATAAATATACGAACCAATTACATCGCCGAATTATATTTAGTTCCATACTGCTTAAAAGCATGACGATAAGCATAACCTGAAAACCATCTCTTTTTTAATCGCATATTAGAACAGCTGCCTCCCGTTTTACAGTCTAATCAGGTAAATCCCTAATATTCCATTCCTAACGGTTTTTACCTACCCTTCTCCATAGTTTTATTTGTGGTCAAACGGGCTTTAAGTATGCTCCGAAGTTTTCCGCTCAAATTCTGCTTTAACTCTTTTTTCCTTTTTCTTCGGTTTTTGTATGTTTTAGGTAGTTTTCTCTGATTTTTGTTGCCATTTCCTCGTTTTCAAGGATGAAGGCGCCACGGTAACCGCATTCTCGGCATTGCCAAATTGACCAAAGCTGAGGGAGACCTGAAGCCCAAAAAACATTAGTTGAACCGCATTTTGGACAGAACTTCACACCCTTGCTGATTTTTCATCCCTCCTCACAGGCTGATCTTCTTAAGCGAATTCAGAGATTTCTCTATAAGTGCCTCTATGCTGAGTTTCCTTTCTGCTTCCTCCACTTCTCCTAGCTTCGCTGCGGTTCTGGGACTGCTTGAAACGGCTGAGCAGGCTTTGGCTTGTCTGCTTGCCACGGGATAGGTTCCTATTTTCCGAGCTATTTTTTCGGTTTCTGCCTTGTCGAAGCCTAATAGTGGTCGGTGAACGGGATACTTCTCTAAGACTAAATCTAAAACCCTCAGGTTCCGTAGTGTTTGGCTTGCTTGTTCTCCAATAGCTTCTCCTGTTACAATGCCTTCAGCGTGCTCCATGTCAGCTATGCGCTCAGCTATGCGGTACATCATACGCTTACACAAAAGACAAACCAACCGCTTTGGGCACTTCTGCAAGAACTCTTCTAGGTTAGCTCCGTGGGGAACCACGTAAACCCTTGTGGAGAAACCTGTTGCCCAGTTGAAGAGCACTTTTGCGGTGTCCAACGCTCTTTGTGTGGTTCGTTCGTCCGTGAAGGGCACATTGTCAAAGTAAACGGGAACCACGGGGCAGCCCCGCTTCATAACCAACCAACAAGCCACAGCAGAATCCAAACCCCCACTCAACAAACCCACAAGCCGAGGCTGAGTGCCCAAAGGCATACCACCAACACCCCTAACCACATCCGAGTACAGAAAAGCCCTATCATCCCTAACTTCGACGCCCAACACAAAATCAGGACTTTTCAAATCAACCTTCAGGTCTAATTCAGGAAACCCATCCAAAATCCTCTGCCCAACCACTCGACAAACCTCAACGCTAGAATAAGGCTGATCGCCCGTTCTTCTGCACCTAACCGCAAACCTGTCACCATGCTTAAGCTTTGAACCCGCCAATTCTAGGCTGCTAGCAACGATGTCCTCAAGCTCCGAAGTGGTTTCCAAAGCAGCAGAAACACTAGAAACGCCGAAGACCTTAGAAACCGTCGAAACCGCCTGCTCCGTCGCCGCGGTCTTCAAATAAAACCTACCGTATTTCCGCACTATTCCCTCAAAGGGAACTTCTTCATGCCGCAAAACCTTCCTGATGTTCGCCAAAAGCCGCCGCTCGTAGGCCCTCCGCGTCCAATCAGCCTTAATCCCTATTTCTCCGCCGTAACGGATGATGACAGAATCAAAATGCCCCAAACGGAAACCCGCCAAAACTAAACTGTTAACCTTCACGACGCGGCTTATGAGCCTTCGAAGAAGCGGAATCCCCATTAAGCTTGCATAAAACATTCTGATCTCTAAGGGCTACACACAACTTACAAAACCGCAGCAAAGCATCATCAGGGGAAACCTCTCCGTTCGCCATGTCCTTGGCCGTTTCACTAGCAGCAGACTGCACCGAGGCTATGGACTTAAGCTCCTTTATCCTCTTGTCACCCCGCTTCGAATACAAATAGTAGCTAATAGCAGCCTGCGTCGTCCCCAGCTTCTCAGCCGCAGATACCTGCGAAAAATTATACTTCTCAACGAGCTCCTTCGCCACTAAAGACCGGAAAGCAGGCAAAACATACCGAACCACAAGTTCACAAGGCGGACGCATTTTTTATCTCCGAGCCTATAACTACGTTATAACTTATAAAGAACACGGTTAGAAAGAATTGTCCCGCCATGTCTAACAGGAAAAAATAAGCCAAAAAAGCACACGTTTCCATTCAGCACGTTTATATTCACTCATCCACTCTATACGTTCATCGAAAAACTCGGTTGAAACCCATCATGAAAAAACAGCAGAAACCACCAACTCCACCACCCTTACTCATAAAGCTCTGCTCAGAAAAAACCTCCTTCGAAGCTAAAACCCAGCAAAAACTCCGCTTCAACATGGAGGAAGCCAAAAAACTCTTCGAAGCAAAAACTGGCTACGAAATAACCGTGCACACCCCCTACATCCTAGTCTTCAAAAACCCCAACGGCGTCGAAGTAACCCTGTCCAAAAACGGAAGAATGCTAATAAAAGGCGTATCAGGCGAGGAAGAGGCTAAGGCAGTCGCCCAAGAAACACTGCAAACAGCCTCAAAGGCGGCAATAAACGCCTAAAGCTTTCAAGCCACGTTTATCCCGTATTTCTTCGCAATATCCTGAAACGCTTGAGCGAGATACTTTACTTGGTCCCAAGTCAACCCGTAGGTGTTCAGCTTCCAAGCCCTCGTGGCACCAAAAAATTCGCCAATAATCTTCCTTTCCTTCAATTCATCGCTGAAGAAGAAACCCCTCTTCTTATGCGTCTGCGCAACAACGTCGAAGCTCCCAGTCGTATCCACCTTGGTCAACGTGTGTTTTCTCGGCAGTTCGCTCGCAACCTTGTTTCCTTCGATCTTCAAGAACTCACCTACGAAATAGTTAATCTTCTCGACCTCTTCATCCCAGTGTTTAACCCGCTCTTGAACAGCGGGGAAACTTGCCATCATAGCAATTAAATTAGCCCCCATCAGAGTGCAGCCCATCATCTCAACCTCTTTAATCCCGAACCTACGCTTCGTCACGTCGCCCACCATCTGAGTCGTCCTAAACGTCTTGCCCGCCCACTCCTCAGTGGTAGCCAAAATCCCAGAAGGCGCCGGAGAGGCAAAGCTTTTGTGTCCTGAGCCGACTACAAAATCAGCCCCTATTTCCTTCCCATTCACAGACATAACACCTACCGTATAAGCACCATTGTACAGAAAGGGAATGCCGTATTCCTTTGCAACCTTCGCGATTCCGCGGACATCGTGCTCGTTGCCAAGCAAGTAATCAAAGTGGTCAATCATAATCAATTTGGGAAGTTTCCCCGTTTCGCTTTTCACCTGCTCTATCTTCTGCGCCGTGTTCTCTCCCGTGACAATGTTTTTTTCATTCAGGGGAACTTCCTTCACTACACCTCCTGCGGCTTCTACAGCCAAGAACTCCGTGTAATGCGCCAACGCGGAAACTATCACGGAATCCCCCTTCTCAACAAGCGAGTTAGCAACGGCTTGAAACCCTCTTCTGGCACCTGGTACAACCCTCGCAACATCCATCCCTAAGAACTCCGCCAGCTCACCATGAAAATCTTGTATCGGTGGTCTAGCAATCTTGTCCAGTCTAAAGGGCTTCATGCACCAGTCACAGGTTGAGTAGCCGTCTCCGTAGGCGATTACAGCCTTCATGGCTTCCGGGGTGAGTCTTCCCCCAGGCTGAATAGGATTAATGTTTATGAACAGTTCCTCTCGGCATCTGGTTTCTATATCGTCAAGTATGCGGCTCACTTCAGCAGCTCTCCCTCGATGACGCTGATGCTCTTTTTCACTCTTTTAATGATCTTTTGGATCTTCTCCTTCTGTTCAACATTGAACTCATAGGTCGGCTTGGTGTCTCTGAAAATCTGCCTGAGGTCGGTTAAGGCGAACAGGGCCGCAAAAGTTTCTTCTACAGCTTTTTCAATCATATTAAATCACCATTTTTGGAGCCGGGAGGAGGATTTGAACCCCCGTACAGCGGTCTGCAGCCGCTTGCCTAAACCACTCGGCCATCCCGGCTAATCTAAACTGAATGTTCGTTAGGGATTTATAAAGTTCTTTATCGGTGGATCTAAAAACTTTGAGAACTAGTTTTATCGCTGATGAAAGGTCAGTTTGCCAGGCAAACATGATCCCTCAATGATGCCACCAACTCTATAACAACGTTATAAGCCTATATAAGAATTACGGCTATCCCAGAATTCGTGCAATTAAGGAGCTTTCAGATGAAGAACCTCTGAGTTTTTATTTAAGGCAACGTTTTTCTTATTACAATGCGCCATTTTCCGTCTTTGGTGGTTTCCTCTTTTATGAGTTCCATTCTAAGCTCTCGCACTGCCAAAAGTATGTCCAGTTTTGCCTCTTCGTCGGTTCCAATTACTTCAAGGGTCCTGTCCTTTTCCATTTTATCTAGTGCTCTTCGGGTCTTGACGAGGGGCACAGGGCAGAATTCGCCGCTGACATCGAGAACTACGTCGGCTTTTACCACGTTTTCTTCACCATGCTATTTTCGGATGTTAATCTTCACTTCTTTGACGGTTGGCAGGTTTTTAAGGCGGTCATTAACTTCTTCGGCGATGTAGTTTTCGAATTCTCCGGCTCTGGAAACATCGAGGTCCAGTTCTATTCTGCCTTTTTCTATCTTTATCTCTTCGAGCATGCCGGTTGAAACTATGTCCCTGCCCAGCTTCGGGTTCATTACGTGCCTCAACCTGCTCCGAACAAAGCTTTCGTCCACTTTCGGAATCTTCACCAAGCCGTGCTTCTCTTCATAGTTCCTTATAGCAGACTGCAAACCATCGATAGACAGCACTGCACAATGCATTTTCGTTGTGGGCAAACCGCCGATCTCCTTCGCAACTTCCTTGAAAGTAAGGTTCTTCGCCTCTTCAAGGGTCTTGCCTTTCACCATCTCCGTCATAAGCGAGGTCGTGGCTATGTTCGCCGCGCAACCGTAAGAAAGAAACTTTATGTCCGTAATCACATGCGTGTCCTTGTCGATTTTCAGGAATATGCTTATCATGTCGCCGCAGGCTAGACTGCCCTCGGTTGACTTCGCGTCAGGGTCCTTCATTTCTCCGACGTTCTTCGGATTCTTAAACAACTCCAGAAGCTTAGGCGAATACATTTTCTCATAAATAGAAGACATGTCCTACATCACCTCCCAACAGGACTCATTTTTCTAAGCTGTTCCACCACCGCCCTCACATTTTCAATCGCATAATCCATCTCCTCGCTGGTGCTGTATTTGCTGAGTGAAAGTCTCACAGAGCCGTGGGCGTCCTCGTGCTTTAGACCTAAAGCCAAAATTACGTGGCTCGGTTCTAAGGTTCGGCTGAAGCAGGCTGAACCTGTGGTTACGATGATGCCCCTCATGTCCAAGTGCAGTAATACCGCTTCACCTTCCACGTACTTGAAGGTTATGTTCACGTTGTTGCAGAGCCGCTTGGCGCCTTTGGGCCCATTCAGCCTCGAATTCGGCATCTTGAGTAAGCCCTCGGTTAAGTGATCCCTCAGTTGCTTCATTCGCGCTATTTGCTTTTCCTCTACGAGCTCAACTGCTTTCCCGAAACCAACGGCTCCAGGGATATTTTCAGCGCCGGCTCTTAATCCAGACTCGTGATAGGCACCCTCAAGAACAGGCTTGAGTTTAACACCTTTCCTTACGTATAAGGCGCCGATTCCCTTCGGACCGTGAATCAGGTGGGCTGAAATTGAGAGCAGGTCTATGTTCATTTTCTTTACATCGATGGGAAGCTTGGTGAAGCTCTGTTCAGCGTCCACGTGAAACAGAACCCCGCGGTCACGGCAGACTTTACCTATCTCCGATATGTCCTGAATAGTTCCTATTTCCTGATTCGCATGCTGAACGGAAACGAGCAAAGTTTCCTTGTTTATCGCGGTTTTCAACCGCTCCAAATCCACGAAGCCTTCACCATTGACGTCCAAGTAACTCGCCTTAAAGTTTCCAGTTTTCTCCAAAGTTTTCATCACGTTGAGCACGGACATGCGTTCGATCTTCGACGTTACCAGATGAGTTTTCTCTTTGCTTGCCCAAGCTGCACCCTTTATCGCCAAGTTGTTGCTTTCTTCGCTTCCAGAAGTGAAGATCAGTTCCTCAGGTTCAGCGCCGATGCTTTCTGCAATAGTTTCTCTCGCTTCTTCCAGCGCCTCTTTCACTTTCAAGCCGAAAGAATGTCCATATTCGGTGGTTGGAAGCCCATAAGATTCACCGAAATAGGGTTCCATGGCCTTTCGGACTTCTGGGTCCAGCTTAGTGGTAGTTGCATTATCTAAGTAAACAAGTTTCTGCATGGTTAAACTTGAATAAATAACGCCGTTATATATTTATCGGCGCACGCAAAATGTTTTAAGAAGACACAGAGGATACGAATAACAGGTTTGAATACGAGTTTATGTGGTCGATGTGAAAACAGCAATTATTTATGATGAGCAGATGAAGGCCTACGATTTCGGGCCTGGGCATCCCTTCAGGAGCGATCGATACGAGAATTTCATGAAACTGTTTTTGGAAAAAATTGGGGAAGACGCAGATTTTAAAGTGATTAAACCACATTATGCTACAGACGAAGATCTACTTTTAGTTCACGATAAGCAATTCGTCGAACGAATAAAAAGATCAGAGTCTCGTGATGTTGATACTCCACTTCATCCCGGAATGGATAAAGCAGCTAAGCTAATAGTAGGGGCTTCTATGCTTGCAGGAGAACTGGTTGAAGAGGGAAAGTTTAATGTGGCTGTGGGTGTGGGAGGCGGAATGCACCATGCGAAGGCTAATCACGAGGCAGGCTTCTGCATATACAATGATGTTGCTGTCTGTGCTAAGAACTTGATAACGAAGTATGGATTAAAGAGGGTTCTCATATTGGACACCGATGCCCACGCGGGAGACGGCACAGCCAAAATCTTCTATGAAGACCCTCATGTTTTGTTTATAGACCTACACCAGGACCCTGATACCCTCTATCCCGGCACAGGGTTCGCCAACGAGATAGGAGAAAAAGAAGGGAAAGGATACACAGTAAACATTCCGCTCCCAGCGGGGGCAAGCGACGGTGCTTACGAATACGCCCTAGACTCTCTTTTTAAGCCCTTAGCCGAAGCTTTTGAACCAGAAATAATCATCAGGAATGGAGGATCAGACCCTCATTTCGCTGATCCATTAACTAATCTAGGGTTAACTCTGGAGGGCTTCAGAATGATCGGAGAAAAAGTTGGAGACGTAGCAAACAACGTTTGTGAGGGTAAGGTTGTCGACTTACCAGGTAGCGGCTATGATCCAATAGTGTTGCCCTACGGCTGGCTTTCCATACTCTGTGGACTAACCAGAATTGATATGAAGCTGAAAGAACCAGTGTCCTTTCCTAAATGGCTACGGAAAGACTTTGGTCTGAAAGAAACTGTGAAAGTTGTGGAGAGAGTTAAGAGTAACTTGGAGCCTTACTGGAAACTTCAGTAATCTCCCGCAGGCGTAGTTTTGACAAGCTGAATCCTAGAATTGTTAATCCTGTTGCGGCGTACATTGTCGCCCTGAAACCGAAAAACTGAGACATTACGCCGCCCAGCAGTGAACCGAATACCTTTGAAAGGTTCGTCGTGGAACCTAAGAGTCCCGTGGCTGTTGCCTTCTCAACATTGGTTTTCATCAAATAAATTAGAGAACCGACATAGAGACACGACCAAGAAAAAGCGAGCATAATTTGCATAGGAATCAGTTGGGAGAAATGTTGAGCAAAGGAAAATGCGAAAAAGGTAAGTGCGGATAGTATGAGTCCCGCAGCCATTAACTTTTTTCCTTCAAACCTATCGAGAAATTGCATAACTATGAATTGCGAAATACTGTTAACAGTGTAAATTACCCCGATCCAAAATTTGTCCCCTCCAACGCTTATAATGAAAAGAGGGTAAATGACCCATATGAAATTGGCACCTATGTGCCTTAGCGAAAAGGGAAGGTAGACCCGCCAGTTCTTTTTAATTAACTGCCTTGGAAAAAGAGGAACTTGAAGGTGTGAAATTTCCGTGTTCTCAAGAGTTAGGGAAATTATGAAAGCCAGCAGCAAGCAGAGAGAACACCAGATGAACACACCCCAATAAATCTGTATTAAACCCGCAACAAACGTGCCGACAGCCCACCCTAAAGAGCCGAAAGAACTGAACTTCCCCATAGGACCCGTGGATTCATACACGTAGACAGTAAGGGCTGCTGGAAAAATTCCAAAAGAAAAACCCGCCAAACCAAGACTTAGTGCTAACAACTGCAGATTTGACCACAAAGGAGCCACAAAATTCGGGTCTGTCAAGACTTGCAGGAAAAAAGTAACGGCGGAGGCTCCTAGCCCTAACCGAACAAAGAATCTACGGCCGTACAGGTCAGAAGCTCGACCGAAGATATACGAGGAGGAAAACATAGCGATGGCAAAGACGCCTGTGAGAATTCCTATCTGGCTGTTATCTGCACCTAAATCGCTGGCTAAATTGGGAATGAACATTGAAATAGCCATCATAGCTGCATTAGATAAAAACTGAATGAGGTTAGTTTTCATCACAGATTTCCTTCTGGATATTTCTCTCCGAAAATGAAACGATTGTTAAAAAGGTTTCTTCTTATGTACGCATAATCAATCTGAGTGATATTATCCGTCTGTTGCTTGGCTAAACTATTTTTAAACTAACACGCAGGTTTTTTGGCAGGCGCCTATCTTACGTGTAGAGTATCTCTTTTGCTTTTTCTATAAGGTCTATAAGGCGTTTTCGTTGGATTCCAGTCCTTTTCTCTATCTTGCTGATTCTGCCTTCAACTAACTGCCTAAGGAGAAGCACTTTGTCGTCTGCAAGTTTCTCGCGGGTTCCTTTATCTAGACCCTTCAAGAAGGTTATCGGATAAAGCTTCTCTTGTTCAATTAGTTGTTCTAAACCGCGTTCAGGAGGCGCCTTCCACCCGATGTGCTTTATGCCCCTGCACCTCGCGTATTGCGACGCTTGTTTCGAGAACTTTGTGTTGCAGACTACCAAGGCTTTAGTGAAGTTAATTGAATTTAGCCCGAGACCGTAGCCTTCAGTTAAATCCTCGAAGGTCGCCCGCGCCTCGCGGAAAATATCTAAACCGGTATATGTGTGGTGATTGTAATGGTGCTTGACCTCCACTAGAAAAGTCTCGCCGCCTAAGCTTGCAATGGCGTCAATTTCGTGCTCAACGCATTTTCCTCGCACAATCTGGTTGGGCGTAACCTCATATCCGTGTTCTCGTAACACCAACTGCACAAACCGTTCAAAGTCAGGCTTAGGCCTGAGCATACTGATTGCCTTTCGCAGGTCAATCTGGTGTCTTACAGTCGGGCGGTATTTTTTCAAGTAAAGAAAAATCATTTGCAGGAGCTTCTTTGTTGGTATGCCATCATAAACCCTGCGCTCAACCTTGTCCGCGACGGCCTCAGCAACCTTTCTGCTTGCATGCATCCTCAAACAAGTTCGGATAATCTTCTCTCGCTGAAACGGCTGCTTGGTTCCGTCAGCCTTCGTAACCCGTATCGTCGGCTTCACATCGGACGCTTCCGCAATACTTTGTTGTCATGATCGTTTTAGCTGTTTACATTTTCACGTATTTATGAGGGTTCTTTTCGAAGGCTTCTTTGCAAGCGGCGCTGCAGAAGTAATAGGTTTTTCCCATGTGTTCTGTCTTATGTTTGGCTGTTTTCTCATCTACTTTCATCCTACAAACAGGGTCTTTCGCCATTCAACTTCCCTCCTTCTTTGACTTTTTTTATGTGTGTGCTACTAGGCAGCGGAAGATAACGTTTCCCTTCTCCATCTTCACGAGGTTAGGCTTGAACGCGAGCGTAAGGGAAGTCTCCTTTTACACTATGAGCGGGAAGACTTCGTCGGTGACGTAGTCCAAGTACTCCTTCGGGGTGACCTTGTTGAATATGACTACGATGGCGTTTCGGGTTATGCCGACCACGTGCCCGTGTTTCTTGGAGGTCATGACGATGTACCAGAGGTTGCCCCTAGACGCGTACTCGTCGAAGAGGTCTGTTTCAATCAGGTCGGGTCCATACAGCGAAAGCTTATCCAAGTTGGGGATGCCCATGCCTTCGAAGAATGTAACCTTAGTACCCGCCGGGTTCTGCTCATGAAAAGACCGCAAAGCGTCAGGCGGAATCTCCGCTTCTGCGATTCGTCCCTTCCTTTCGAATAGAATTTTGCTGAATTCGTTGGCGATTCTGCCCGCTGTCCACTTCTCCTGCAGAACCGAAAGGAGAACGTCGCTTTCTCTTGCGGTGAAGTTGAACATCGCTTCAGTAGTGGTGGGGATTGGCACCCGTTTGCCCCGGTGATAAACGTACGAGACAGCATCATGGGAGTAGAGTCCCGTCAGGCTTTTTTCGCCTTGGCTTAAGTTGGTTATCTCCGTGACTAGATCAAACTTGTGCTGGCCTTCAGCGAAGTCCTCAACAACGCGGTATCCCCGAAATTTCTCGGTTAAGGCACCGAATGTTGCGGCTTCCCTAAGCTTGAAAACCTTACCAGGCAAAACCAACTTTTGCACCCGTAATAGGGTTACCGCCGAAGGCTTTAATACCTTATGCCCTTCAGCCTTGAAACTGCGATTGGATTAACCGCACGCGCATATAATTAAATCCTTCAATTCTTTTCAATAAGTAACAGGTGAATGTATGAAGAGGATCGGACTGCCCAACAAGGACTGGAGAGAATCATTACAGAAGCTCAAAGAGAATCTAACGAAATACCCTCGAGATGAAAAAACATTACCATTGTCTAACGCAGTGAGCGAATGCTCTCAGTACTATAAATATTTAAAGGCAATCTGGAGGAGGATCATAGCGGACTTTGATCTATATACTAGCTATTTGTCCATAATGGAGAAGTACATGAAGAAGGGGGAAGGAAAAGTTGAACTGGAACCTCAAGATGACTTAGTTCTCGATAGTCTCCTCCAGAATATGGTCTACTTGAAGCTAGACTATGAGACCTTTTTCATTTATGCAAAAATTTTAATGGATAAACTCGCCTATCTAACCAGTTTCTTTTTCGGAGGCCCGAGTGACAGATCATTTTCAAAACATAGAGATTTTTTCTTAAGGACTGAGAATATCCCTTTCAGCCTTGATGAGGAGTATGCCAGTCACATAAGGGATAAAACAGATTGGTTTGAACGAAGTCTGAAGCTGCCAAGAGATAAGATTATAGAGCACAGCTTACCATTCATTGGTGCCATTAAATCTTCCCGAAATGGAACCATAACACTACCAAAGTTGGGCTTGGGTAGGGATTTGCAAAAAGTGGGGGAAGATTTGAAGACACTAAAAAAGAAGTATGAAGATAAATATCCCGGGCTCAAAGGAATTAGCGACAATATTTTTGAGATTACAAAGTTTCTATTAGATAGACCAGACATAGTTCTTGAAACAAAGGACAGAAAGATTTTTTCCGAATGTGTTAGGATTGCGGGTTCTGAATTACCCGATATTTCCTCCATAGCCGATAACATTATCGCGTTTGTAAAATTCTTTGGTGAGCACTTTGCAAAGGAATATTGCGCACGCCAAGAAAAACATAAAAACAGACTGCTATCAATATAATTATGTGTAGTGTATTTGTTCTTGTTCTTCGAGTCTTTTTTGGATTTTGTCGACTGCTTCGTAAACGTCTTCTTCTTTTTTGGCGCCTGTGCAAACAAGTTTTCCGCTCGCGAAGAGGAGGAGCACTACTTTCGGTTCGTTCATGCGGTATATGAGTCCGGGGAACTGTTCCGGTTCGTAGAGGATTCTCCCACGCATGTCTCTTTCAATTTCGTATAAGCCCATGAGGTCCACCCATCCGCTGAGGTTGGCGGAAGCGACCACATTCTGGATCTTTATTTCTTGTCTGCCCACGATGATTATGCCTGACTTCTTAAGTGTTTTAACCACGTTTACGAGTGCTCTTCTAGCCTCACCCTCCGATCTCGCCCCAGTACAAACCATCTTGCCTGAAGCAAAAATCAAAGTTGCAGTTTTCGGCTTTTTCAATCGGAAAACAAGCCCGGGAAACTCTTTCGGGCGGTACTCCACTTCAGGGAAAGCCTGAACCACTGCACTTAGGTCGATGCCGTGTCTCAGAGCGGCGGAGGCCACTACATTTTCAATTCTGATCCTCGGCTTCACTGTGGGCATCCAAAAACCCTTCTCCTTACCAAGAATCTTGCTCAACCTTAAAAAAGCTTTACATCAAAATCAACAAATATATGCTGAATACAGATGGATAGAGCAGGCGTGAGGCGAGTGAAGTTTCCCGAAGAAGTGTTTACCCTCGAAGAAATTGAAGCAGCACTGAATCTCATCAAAAAAGGCTACAAACACCGCCTAACAGTGAACGGAAGCCCCCAATTCAAAGAAAACGTAAACAACGCTTTGAAGCTAATCGAAACCGCCGAATACCACGACTTCCTGCGGACCTACATCCGAAAAATCGTTGAAATCGACGGGCTAAGCCAACTCCGCGAAGCAGATGCCGCCATCTGGATGAACAACCAAGCCGCCGCCGACCACCTTGGCACAGCCAACTTCTTCATCCAAAAAGCGCAGCAGATGAAAGACTACCTAGAAGGCGAACCCTACTTCGGAGGCGCTGCAGAAACAGTCGCAATTGAAAAAGGCATAGAATTCCTAAAGGCGCTAAAAAACAAAAGCAAAGACGACACCGTAAAGAAGCAGTGTGAGAAAGCCCTTCACGAATGGGAAGACAGCAAGTTTTTCTGAGCGGTTTCAGGGGAAATGCCAGCCTTCAATCATCCCCTTCGGTGCCTCTGACTTTTCTTTTCCATACCTGCAGAGCGGTTTCGTCAAATGCCTCTGAGACCGCGGAGGCGTAACATAAAGCCCTCTCTTTAGAGCCCTCTCGCTTTCAACAGCTAACTTCTTCAGTTTCGAATCTCGGAAACCACACTTATCACACCTAAAGCCCTGGCCTTTCCCCATGGACTTCATCCGCTTACCGCATTGAGAACACACAGGATTATGGAAAACGATCTTTGGAGTAAGTTTCAGCACCCGCAGTTTCTCAAGATTAACCGTAATCGGATTCTTCGAAGAAGCTGGACGGACACCACCATAAACCTGCACGGAATCCCCTGTAATCAGGCTCTTCGCAACTTTCCGTAAGTCTCCAGTAGGCTCATAAGCCGCGCAGTCAACCCTCCCCGTTTCGTCCTTAACCGAAAAGATAACGTGGCTCCCGGGGATAACCCGCGGCTCGGTATCTACAGTTCCCCATACAACGACGGGGTTAAAGGGCTGAATCTCGCTTATCGCCTTAATCGTCCGCAAGTGGGCGTCCGTCCCATGGTTAGTTCTAAAAATCACCCACCGTTCAACCTCCTCCTCTGGACGAACCATCGCAAACGCCTGTTTAACCGCCTCCGGAGACTCCCCTCTAATACCGAACAGAATGGGGTCCGGTCCTCTAGGCGTTATGAGAACTCTTCCAGTCTCGGGGTCCACATTGTTAAAAGTGAGGCCAACCGTTTTTTCGTTCATTTCCACAATGGATGCGTTGTCTAGTCTTCGGCGGGTGCCGCGGTTTTCGGGCGTTCGATAGGCTATAACCTCAAAGGTGTGGTCGCCCTCTAGGGCTTCGCCAACAGCCGCTAAACCGCCGATGATGCCGCGACCACGCTTAAAACCAACGGCTTCACCCCCAAACTTAGTAAGAAGCTTCAAGGCGTCATCCAGTTTAACTAAACCCTGAATGGTGTTCTTAGCGAAAACCCTGACCTCCTCAGGCACCTCGTTGAAAAGAAAAACAACGCCGGGATCTGTTCCCGCATGACCTAAATCCGAGTTCTCCTCAACCGTGTCAACCACGATCTCCATGATTTCTTCTAGGCGCTCCACGGGACATTGAATCCGCAGACAAAGAGCCCCATTGCCCCGCGTCTTCCACGGAACATTAGGATTAAGCCTAACAAGGCTCGGATAATCAAGAAATGAGACCTCTAAATCTTGTAACTTAGCAACAAGCAGGGCATCCACATAAGTGGTGCAGCCCATTCTAGGCGAGTCAGTGTCATCAAATCCGATATGAAGCTTAATGAACCCTCTCTTCTTCCGCTGCGTCTCACATGCCCCGTAAGGATCAAGAACGAGCTAACTGAAAAACGAATCGAAAGCCTTCTGATCTCGTTAGCGCTGAAGGAAAAGAGAGAGGATGCGAGCTATTTTTCCTCGATGACAATCATGGTCAGAGTAGATCGCACCTGATTTATCCGGCGTATGCTCCACGTCACAACTTCTTTGAGTTGATCCATGGACTTTGCTCTAATCTTCGCCACTACGTCATACACCCCGTAGACGCTGTAGGCTTCCTCCACTCCTCCAATTTTCCTAAGCTCCTTGATAACGTCTTCCATGGCACCTATTTCCGTGTTTATCAGCACGAAAGCGACAGGCATAAATACACTTCCCTCCTTCGGTTTATCATAAGCTGATACTCCTAAAATATTTTTGCTCTCTACCGTAATGGAGGATGAGGAAATGTCGCGCGGAAAAGTGATAACCGAAAGAGAAATGCGCGCTTTAGAAATAAACGCGGAATACTTCGGCGTTTCTAGGCTGCAGCTCATGGAAAACGCTGGACGCAACATAGCGCAGGAAATAGTCTCAAGGTTCAAACCGAACAAGGCGAAAATCGCCGTTTTCTGCGGGCTAGGCGGAAACGGAGGAGACGGTTTCGTGGCGGCACGTCAGCTTGCGTGTTTAGGCTTCAAGGTGGAGGTTGTAGTTGCTGGAAAAACGGCATCTATCTCAGATGAGGAGGCACGCAAAAACTGGTGTGCACTGGAACCATTGAAAGCCGTCGTTCCTGTGCATGAAGTGTATGATTCAGCTATGGTTCCCGATGTTAAGGCTGATGTGGTTGTGGATGCCCTGCTTGGAATCGGTTTGAAAGGCAATCTGCGTCCGCCAGTTCTGCAGCTAGTTAACAAGATTAACGGGATGAAAGCTTTCCGCGTGGCGGTAGACATTCCGACGGGTCTTGACGCTGACTCTGGGCGGGTTTTAGGCGCTGTTGTGAAGGCGGATTTGACGGTTACTTTTCATAAGGTGAAGCCGGGTCTGCTGGTGGCTAAGGCGAAGAGGCACGTGGGTGAGCTGGTCGTTAGGGACATCGGTTTACCTTCCGAATTCGAGGGGTTTGCGGGTCCCGGCGACGTAGGGCTAGCGGTTAAGCCTCGTCCCGCTGAAGCGCATAAGGGCCATTTCGGGCGTCTCTTAGTCATCGGTGGAAGCGAAGTTTACTCTGGCGCTCCTGCTCTTGTGGCTTTAGCTGCGCTGCGTACAGGCGTTGACTTGGCTTATGTTGCGGCTCCCGAGCGGACGGCTTACGCTCTGTCTTCTATGTCGCCTAATTTGATTAATCTGAAGCTTGAAGGAGACCATCTTAACCCTGCTAATTTGGCGGTTGTTCGAAGGTTTTTGAAGGTGGCAAACGCGGTTGCTGTGGGTCCCGGCTTGAGTCTTCACAAGGACACTAAGGAGACGGTTGAGGCGGTTCTGCATCTTGCTGAGAAAGACGGGATTCCGGTTTTGCTTGACGCGGATGGGCTTAAGGCTTTTGCTGAGTTTAAGTGGAAGTTTAAGGCGCCTGCTGTCTTGACTCCTCATGCTGGCGAGTTTGCGCTGTTGGTCGGAAAGAAGAGTTTGCCTGGGGACTTGGAGGGGCGGGTGGAGGCGGTGCGGAAGGCTGCTAAGGAGCTGGGGGTTGTTGTTTTGCTTAAGGGGCACGTGGATGTGGTTTCTGATGGTTCTCGGGTTAAGCTTAATTTCACGGGGAACCCCGGGATGACTGTCGGCGGGACTGGAGACGTTCTCTCCGGGGTTGTTGGCGCCCTTTTAGCCCAGGGGGTTGACGCTTTCGAGGCGGCTGCGGCTGGGGCTTTCGTTAACGGCGCTGCGGGGGATTTTGTTCAGCGCGAGAAGGGTTTCCACATGGTTCCTACGGACTTGCTGGATTGGATTCCTAAGGTTTTGGATTGTCCTATGGCGCATAGGGAGTTGCGAAGCGGTTAGCGATGGCTGTTAGGCTGTTTGTTTATCATTTGGGGCAGGATGACCCGAGGAAGTGTACGGCGCTTAAGCTTGGCAGGTTTGGTTTAGTCAAGGTTCTTCACCGCATCAGGGATATTCCGTTGGGTTCCGTGGTCTTAGACCCTTTCAGCGAAGTGGCTTTTTCTCCTCTTGATCGGGTTAGGGTTGTTAAGCGGGGTTTGGTGGCTATCGACTGCAGCTGGGTTAAGGCTGAGGATGTTTTTCGGTTGCGTTTGCGGGGTGTTTCGCGGTGTTTGCCTTTTTTGGTTGCGGGTAATCCTGTGAATTTCGGCAAGCCCGGTAAGCTCAGCACGGTGGAGGCTTTGGCTTCGGCGCTTTATGTTGTGGGTTTTAGGGATGAGGCTGAGGTTTTGCTTTCGAAGTTTAAGTGGGGGCCTTCTTTTTTGGAGTTGAATTTGGCTCGTTTGGTGGCTTACGCTGAGGCGAGGAACAGTCGTGAAGTTGTTGAGTTGCAGAGGGGCTTTATGTCTCAGTAGGTTGAAAAGAACCGTTGTGTAGGGGCTTACGCCTTAATCTTCAGGCTTTTTTATTTTTACGCCAACCACGCGCGATACCACGTATGTGAGTTCTAAGAACAAGATTGCGAGTACGGCGATAACGATGGCGAGGAGGAAGTACCCCACTCCGACTGCCATGCCCATTGCTGCGGTGATCCAGAGGGTTGAGGCGGTTGTGAGTCCTACGACTTTCTTTTCTGACTTGTAGATTGTGCCTGCTCCGATGAAGCCTATTCCCACGGCGATGGAGGCGGCTACTCTGGCTGGGTCAGAAGTTGGGAAAGCGTATAGGGATAACACCGTGAATACGGTGGAGCCTGCTCCGACCATCATGTGGGTTCTGAGCCCGGCGGGTTTGAATCTTACTTCTCTTTCGAATCCGACTATTCCGCTTAGGGCGAAGGCCACGATGAGTCTCAGGACCATTTCTATTTCTGTGGGCATGGAAAATGGTTGTGGATAAAGTGCTATTTAATATTTTAAGCAGTTTGAAGTATTATTATGTGGGGATGATCGGGGAATGGAGTTTTACGAGGTGTTGCGGACTCGGAGGAGCATTCGGTCTTATAGGTCGGACCCTGTGCCTGAGGCGGTTCTAAGTAGGGTCTTGGAGGCTGTAAGGGTTGCGCCGTCAGGTTCTAATCGTCAACCGTGGAGGTTCATAGTTGTGAAGGATGAAGGGTTGAGGAGGCGGTTAGTGCCTGTTTGTGGGGATCAGGGTTTTATCGCTGAGGCGCCTGTGGTGGTTGTGGCTTGTGGGCGTAACATTCACTCTGACCGAGGAGGGTACATGAGGGAGTTTAGCATGCTCGTGGATGTTTCCATAGCTTTCACTCATTTGGTTCTCGCGGCGAGGGCAGAGGGATTGGGCACGTGCTGGATTGGGGATTTCAGCAACGAAGCGGTTAAGGAGGTTTTAGGCGTACCTGAAGATTTTAATGTTGTTGCGGTTACGCCTTTGGGGTATCCTAAAGACGAGGGGTTCGCTGGTCCTGGTCCGAGGAAGTCCTTGAAGGAAATTGTGTTGATAAATAAGTTCTAAAGCTTGTCTAGGCCCTATAGAACAGGAAGAGGAGAAGAAATGAGACCGGATGTTGTCAGAGAGTTTCTTAACAAGAAGAATGTAATCGCGGTTGTTGGGGCGAGTAGGAACCCTGAAAAGTACGGTCACCAAGTTTATAAGGATTTGAAAGAGGCTGGGTACAAAGTTTATCCGGTCAACCCTAACGCTGCAGACGTCCTGGGGGATAAGTGTTATCCGGATCTCAACTCTTTACCTGTGAAACCGGATGTTGTTAACTTTGTGGTTCCGCCTAAAGTCACCGAAGAGGTCGTTAAGGCCTGCAAAGGATTGGGCATCACGAAAGTTTGGATGCAACCCGGCTCCGAATCGGAGAAAGCTATCCTGTTCTGCAATGATAACGGGATCGATGTCGTATATGGAGTTTGCATCATGGTTCAGCGCAGAAAAGCTAGCAAATCAAGCTAATGACTTAGAGTAGGTCTTCATTCTGAGTTAAGCTTCATGATTCTTTCAAGGAACTTCGTTTAGCATCAAGGGGCCATCAGTGGGTTGGTGTGTTGGCCGTAATCCGCCTTTTGTTTTAGACGGCATTCAGCTTAACGGGCTACCCGCGCCTCATGCACAAGTCATAGACGCCTATTTGCCCTTTCACCTTGCAGGTCGGCCGTTTCACCGTTTCCACCGTGCGTCCTCAACGCCTTAGGATGAGCGTATCATGGTCATTTCACTTGGTGGGCGTTTCGTTTCTGCTCCGTTGCCAGGGTTCTCACCCTGCGCCCTCTACAGGCGCTGCAAACATGCGTGGTGGGCGGAATTTCCTCAAGCACCCCACAGAGGAGCACTCGAAAGCCATCCACCAACTCACCAACCCAAAATAGACTGGGCTAGTCGCCTAAGATAAAAATTACGGAAGTCTGGCAATCTCATTTAGATGTACCGTTATAATATTTTATCGCCCACTTGTTTTTCAATGCCATATTGAGATAATAGCATTCAGTTTTCTTCCTTTTCTTGGCATGACCCAACGCTTTTTTTGTAGCGTATTTAACTGAGAACTCTGCTAATTCAGGCTCCCAATTTCTCCCTTCTCTTAATTCATGGGATTGTTTTTCTAGGAGTTGCCTTCGCAATGCTTCTTCAAGTCCACAAGGCTTCCAAATTTTCTCCAATAAATGGTTAGTGTAGTCTGTTAATTCACTCATTTTGCACACTCTCAATATACTTTAATCTCGTTTAGCAATATAGAGACTTAGTTACCCCACGAAAGTTAACAGAACCGGCTCAACCACCAACCCAGAATAAACTGGGCTAGTCGTCTGAGATAAGAATTGCAGAAAAGAGGGTTTGGTTTATTTTTTGTAGATTGTTTTGCGGTGTCCTACTGTTCTGATTATTAGTTGGGGTCCTGCGGGTTGGTAGATCACCCTGTAGTTTCCGATTCGGAGAGAGTAAAGTCCAGCGAGGGGTCCCCTTAGTCTTTTGCCTGCAAGAGGTTTTTCCTCTAGGGTTTTCAAGGCTTTCAGGATTCTTATCTGGGTTTGTTTATCTATGTTCCTCAGGTGTTTCAGAAATTCTCTGGTGAAAATTAGCCTATATTTCCTGTTCATCGAGGTCCAGCTCTTTGAGGAGTTCTCTGAAGCCGATTAGTTTTCCTTCTTCGATGTCCTTCTGGCTTTGTTTGATGCTTTTCATGAGTTCTGTGTCGCCTAGAATTTCTATGGTTTCCGTGAGTTCTTCTACTAGTAAACGGAGTTTTGGAACTTCCTCAGCTAAGGTCTTAAGGTTCTTTCTGTCCTCGTCGGTGAAAACCTCAACCAAACCTCGTCACCTACAAAATAGTCTAACGCTTATTTCCTCTATTAACATTTCGCGCGCGGAAAGGTTTAAAGTTTTAGTGGATGTATCTTTTGGTAGGTGTGTGTTTGTATGGCTGTGGAGAGGGAGTTTGGGGCTGATTCGGAGCTGAAGAGGCTTTATCGGGTTTATTTGGCGGTTGTGGTGTTGGGCGGTTTTCTTTGGTGGCTGATTCCCGTTGTTGTGGTTG
Organism: uncultured Candidatus Bathyarchaeia archaeon; assembly: GCA_964655075.1. Lineage (GTDB taxonomy): Archaea > Thermoproteota > Bathyarchaeia > Bathyarchaeales > Bathyarchaeaceae > CAZZLD01. The sequence continues at coordinate 5,575 of CAZZLD010000004.1, read as the reverse complement.
TTGTGCTTTACGTTGGGTTTTGGGTCGGAGTATTAGTTGCTTTGTTGTCTTTGGTGCCGCTTCTCGTCGCTGCTGGAATCGCCCTGTACTGGATCCCTAAGTTTTATGCTTCAATATCTTATGTGCTTGAGGATGATAAGATCACGGTCACGAAGGGCGTGTGGTGGAAGACGAGGAGCTTTGTGCCTTACAACCGTATAACCAACATTAACATCTATCAGGGTCCGATTTCTAGGCGTTTCGGTTTAGGCAGCCTTTCTATACAGACCGCGGGTTTCTCGGGGACAAGCAGCAGCGGCACTAGAGTCGCAGAGGCAGTGATCCTCGGAGTAAAAAACTTTGAAGAAATAAAAGACATCATACTCAACTTCGTCAAAGGAATGAAGCCGACAGCCGTAGAAGCAGAAGCCGAAATCACACCCTCAAAGGACACAAACCAACAAATCCTCGCAGAATTACGCAAAATAAGAAAAACCCTACAAAAATAAACCCACCAAAACATCCTCTATGGGAATGGAGTTAGCAATGTAGAACGATGATGCGGAAAACTTATAGAACTTATGTGGTTAAATTAACCTTGGGAGTTCACCATTGATGTTTCCATCATCCGTCTCTTATGATGAAATTTTGAGGTTCAGACGATTGCTGGATAGAAAAGGTAGGGATAAAATTGATTGGAATGTTTGGAAATATACCTATCGAAAGAACAAGTTTCAAACGATAACTGAAACTTTCAAATTTTTAGGTTTTTCAGATTCCGACAATGTTTTAACGCCTCTGGGAAGGCGATTCGTTTTTGGCAGCGATGAAAAAACGATTATTATTGGTCTTGTACAATCTGATTACTTCACACTCTTCCAAAAACTCCTCAATGTCGGTGAGGCTGAAGAAAATGTGTTTAATAATCTATCTCTAGAATGTGGTTCTCCTATACCCGAGAAAAAGAGACGTTCAATGTATAAGACTTTCATTAACCTTTCTACACGAGCGGGATTATTAGAAGTGCAAAAAGAAAAAGTTGTCCCAACGTCAAATGGCAGAAAGGCAATCAAAAGACATAGCAAAGTTCCTTTATGGGTTTATGACTTGCCTCTTTTTGATGAATGCCGACGAATAGAACGTTTTAAAGCGCTCTATTATGAAACTGGACATCCATTCAGAGATATCGTAAAGGAAGCATTTTCAGAACTAGAATTTGAAGCCGAGAACTTACCGAAAAAAGTTTCTGGAATCCCTGATATCAAAATTACTACAACAGGCTTTGAAGCCGTTATCGAAACCAAAGGTGAAAAGAAGCAGATCGGAGAGAATGATGTTAACCAGCTGTCAAAAGCCCAATCAAAACATGAATTTAAAGGCAAGAGGCTAATATTTGTTGGAAATGCTTTCAGGCTAAAGCCTCCGAACCAACGAGGTGCGTTTTTCCATGAAGATGCTATTGCTTTGGCAGAGTCGAGAGGGATCACCCTCTTGAGTAGTCTAACTTTGATAAATGCACTACAAAATAAATGGAAAAAAACATTAGACTTGGATAAAGTTGTTCAAAATTTGTCCAAAAGTGGATTATGTTCTATATTAGCTTAACATTTATATAACAAGCGGATATAATTTTAAATCATGTCAGAACAAACAAAAGTTAAAATTCCACATCTTTGTTCTCCTGTGGATTATGATGAGTATCTCGATAAGATTTTACTTGCCATGTACAAAGTTGGAAAAACAGTAAATTCGAGAGAAATAGTGCAAAAAGATTCCTCTCTTGGAGACTATAAATGCGTAGGCAGAGGAGCCTCATTTCTCAGCTACCTTGGGCTTGTTGAGGGAAAAAAATCCCGTTTCAATCTATCTGAAACAGGTAGAGACATAGCTCTCGCTTTAGAAGAAGGTAGAAAAGAAAAAGCACAAAAATCATGGCAACAAGCTCTGAAAACACATAACCTATACTCAGAACTGCAAAAATACATAAGCGACCAAGGAGGAAAACGTGGCAGCTCAATAGGCTTTGCAGACCACCTTAGAAAATTGGCAGACGTGAAATGGGGGACAAGATATTTGAGGGAAGGAGGGAAACGTCTATGCACCCTTTTCGCTAATAAAGGATTACTAACATTTAACCATGAAGAAGATTCTATTTCTTTTCCATCTGGGGTTCCCCCGCCTACTACTCCACTTACTACTCCGCCTACTACGCCTACTATTCCACCTACCATCCCACCTACTCCCCCGCCCACTCCTCCAAGTGGCGGTGTTCAGGGAATTTCACCGTACACTATCAATATAACTGTTGAAGCAAAGGACGCTGATTCAATAAAAGAGGTCATTAATCTTATTCGAGAGTTAACAGGACGAAAAGCAGAGTCTTAACGTGTATGCTTTCATTTTCACCCTTGATGCTAAACGAGGTCGATCGAGAAGAAAATTGCGGTCCCTTTGTCTACATCTTCAGGGTAGTACCTGTCATTGTAGCCACAAATCCTAGCGTTATTCTTCAAGTAAAACAGTTGAGCCTCCTTGTTTTCCAGTCCACACTCAATTAGGATAACCCTAGCTTGCTTCTCCTCTGCGAAGTCTCTGACTCTAGCCAAGAGCTTGGAAGCATGCCCTTTTCTTCTATGTTTAGGATGGGTAACCATTTGGTTCAGCCACACCGAATTGTTCCAAGAATTGAAAGTTGCACTGGCAAACCCTATCATCCGACCCGCTCCATCTTCAGCGACCAGAAAAACCGTGTTAACATCCTCCAAATATCGCCTGTAGTCTCTCTCTTCCCGCAACCACAACTCATTAAACCTTTCAATCTCACTCAAATCATCCAAAGTCACTTTTCTAATCCTCATAAGCCCAGTCTCCTTCACAAAAATGTTCTCATCTTGATTGAACCTGTTTTTATTCTTTAACCTAACGCTTAAAATGGCATATTCGGGGTGTATTTGGTTCTTCTAGTGGCGGCAATAAAAACTATAGGGTCTAATTTCGCCATCAGTTAGGGTTCTCTCAAAACACACAAGAAACCCAAAATAGTGAATTGAGACTTCATATTTTAAATTCATAACCATTATATTGTCACATCAACTTGAGATATGTTTCACCGTCTGGTGAAGAAAGTGAACTGGGACAAAGTTTTAGACGAAATCTTAGCCACCGACGATAAGATAAGGTACGCAGCCATATTGAACCAAAATTTCAACTCCATCATGTCAAAAGCGAAAGACATCTGGCTGCTAACAATAGAACAAGTGAACGCCGAAGACAAACTGGTCAAGGAGGCAGCTCCAAAAATTCTCGACGCCCTATCCCAATTAACCGACAACTGCGGAAAACTAATCTGCTGCGGCGCCAGATTCGATCTAATAACCCTAATGTTCTTCAAGATGGGCGACGTAATCGTGGTCGTAAGCACCGAACCCGTCCCTCCCTACTCAATAATGAAAAAACTAGAACAAAAATTCCTCGAAACAGAAACATGTGCCATATGTTAAAGATCACGCGCACAAACATAAAAAGTATTTATACCCCCCTCCCCCCCGGGTAGAGGGTCTACGCAACAGCGCTAAAGGTTTATATTTCAGCTCGCAAAGACTACTATTTGCAATTCATTTTAAACCATGAGTTGCGCGCGCAAACAACATGCAACCCTCAAAGCACACAGCATTGAGGGCGAAGGGTGAAAGTGAGCCAAAAGCATAGCTTATGCTCACCATGACCACCAAGCAAAGGCCAAAACCCTACGCGAATCAAACACCAACTACCAAATAAGCCCGACATGCAACGCCGTTTGGCGGACGGCCAGGCTTGAGCGCTGAAGAAGGGCGTGACAAGCTACGATAAGCCTCGGGGAGACGCATGCAGTCTAAGATCCGAGGATACCCGAATGGGACTTCCCACCGCGGAACCCTCGGGAACCGCGGAGCCCCGAAAGGAGCGGGAACCCCCCGAACTGAAGCATCTTAGTAGGGGGAGGAAAAGAAACCAAACCCGGGATTCCCCCAGTAACGGCGAGCGAAAAGGGAAAAGTCCAAACCGAACCCCACGAGGAAACCCGTGAGGAATGTGGAGTATGGGCTCAGCCGCCTCTTAACCAGCGAAGCCGAAGTGGCCTGAAACGGCCCGCTAAAAAGGGTGAAAGCCCCGTAAGCGCAAACCGGAAAGAGCTGGGCTGAAGTCCCCGAGTACCATACCCCGGTATGGGTGTGGAAAAACGGAAGCCATCAACTTCCAAGACTAAATACGCCTCAAGACCGATAGCGCACTAGTACGGTGACGGAAAACTGAAAAGTATCCCGAAAGGGAGATGAAAAGAGCCCGAAACCAAACGGTTAAAGACGTGTGCAGCCCGGAAGGGTAGATCCCTCCAAAAGAAAACCGCGGCAACGCGGCAAACGAAGGAGGAGGACCAGGGTTGCACGTTCCGTCTAGAAACACGGGCCGGGGAGTTCACGGCCAAGGCAAGCCTAAAGGCAAAAACCCTGCAAGCAAAGGGAAACCAACAAGCATGCAACCGGCGCAAGCCGGCCAGGTGCGGGGTCTGAAAGGGCCCGAAGTCATGGCCGCGAAACTAGAAACCGAGCGATCTAGCCCTGGGTAGGGCGAAGTCAGGCGAAAGCCTGATGGAGGCCCGAAAGGAAGCTGACGTGCAATTCGCTCCTCTGACCTGGGGCTAGGGGCGAAAGACCAATCTAGCTCGGTGATAGCTAGTTCCCCCCGAAGTAGGTCGCAGCCTAGCCTCGAGCAAGGAAGCCGATGGGGTAGAGCACTGATTGATAGGTAAGGGGTCGAAAGGCCCCGCCTCTCTTTCAAACTCCGAATCCAGCGGCGCCGTAGACCTCGAGAGACGGGCCCTAGAGGGTAAGCCCCTAGGCCGAAAGGGGAACAACCCAAACTGGGGTTAAGGCCCCTAAGTGCTGGCTAAGTGTTAAACTGAAAGGCGTCATCAGCCCCAGACAGCGGGGAGGTAGGCTTAGAAGCAGCCATCCTTCAAAGAAAGCGTAACAGCTCACCCGCCGAGGCTCATGGCCCTAAAAATGGACGGGGCTAAGCCAGCCGCCGATACCCTAGGGCACGGTTCAGACCGTGATCCGGTAGGGGGGCGTCCCGACTGGACGGAAGCTGGGCCGTGAGGTCCAGTGGACCGGTTCGGGATTGCATATCCCGGCGGTAGTAACAGCAAAGAGGGGTGAGAATCCCCTCCGCCGAAAGGGCAAGGGTTCCCCGGCAACGCGTCGTCAGCCGGGGGTAAGTCGGTCCTAAGGCCTAGCTTAACCGTTATGGCCGAAAGGGAAACCGGTTAAAATTCCGGTACCGCGGTGGTACACGCGGCGACGCAAGCCTAACATCTGACGCTTTGGGGTAGATTGAACAGAGTTGTCGCTTTGTTTAACCGCATCAAGCTTGGGGAGTACCGTAATGGAGAGAACCAGGCTAAGGCGGGAATAGCCGCCCGTTTTAGGGTGGTTCAGTTGATCCCTGGAGCCCATGAAAAGGATGTTAGGATGGATCCATCGCGTCCGTACCTAGAACCGCCACAGGTGTCCCTAGGCGAGAAACCTAAGGCGTGTCGGGTGTACACCAAGCGAGG